>UQGP01000015.1 GCA_900540625.1 uncultured Porphyromonadaceae bacterium
GGCTAGCCCCGTAGTGAGAGGCTAATGTTTTTGCACTTCGTTTAAGAATCTACACGCGGAAAAGCAAGCTGAAATTGCAGAAATTACCGATTATACCCGGAATTTTCGTCACAAAACACGGCTCTTCCATTTAACACGGCTTGTATTTCTCGAAAAAGCTTTTTTGGGGGATCAAGGTGCCGCATCGGATCACGCGACAGCTTAGGGCCACAGCTTATACGATAATCGGAGTCTTGTCCTAAAATAAGTTGACTTCGGGATTAAACAAAATTTTACCCCTATTTTATCTCTCTTTTTGGCATATTTTGGCATATAAGCCCAAAATTTAGGATGAACGGTCATGTCTCGCCGTGAAAAAATGAGGTTGTGATGGGTGATTTGGACGCTATTTGGCGAAAAAGGCGTATCTTTGCGGACGAATTATGCCAAGACACTTACTCATAGTCAATCCCATATCGGGGACGCATAGCAAGCGCGGACTGGCCGAGCGTATTTCTTCGCGATTGGCCGAGGCCGGTATTGACGTGGATACTTACGTCACCACCGGGCCGGGTGATGCGACACGGCGTGTACGCACGGCAGTCGATTCGGGCGAGTATGACGCCGTATTGGCTTGTGGCGGCGACGGAACGGTCAATGAGGTGGCACGCGCTATGTGTCACGCTCCTATACCTATGGGCATTATCCCGGCCGGTAGCGGCAACGGCCTTGCACGACATATTGTCATCCCGGTGGACCCGATGCGCGCACTGGATGCTATCATCGCCGGGCAGGTGTGCGAGTGCGATTATGCCACGGTCAACGGCCGCCCGTTTTTCTGTACCTTCGGTATGGGCTTCGACGCCGCCGTGTCCGACCGCTTTGCGGCTTCGGGTAAGCGTGGTCGTATGTCTTATGTACGCAGTACACTTGTCGAGTTTGCTCGGTATCAGCCTGTGCATTATGTCATTGAAACCACGGACGCGACGTTGCATCGCGATGCTTTTCTGGTGGCGGTGTGCAATGCTTCGCAGTATGGCAATAATGCTTTCATCGCGCCGCATGCTTCGATTACGGACGGGCTGTTGGACGTGGTGATTGTGCATAAGGCGGACGCGTTGCGTACTATGCTGTTGGGTGTGGATATGATGACGGGGTTGCTGGGGCATAACCGTCTGGTGGAGACCCTGCGCGTGCCGCGCCTGACCATTAGACGCGATCCCGGCCCGGCGCACCTCGACGGCGAGCCGGTGGGCGACCTGGGCGGGCGACTTGACGTGGAGTGTATTCACGGCGGATTGCGAATGTTTGTCGAAAAAGACAAAGCTCCGTTCCGCCCCATTATCAGCCCACTGGAATACTACCTCGGCGGCATGGCAATCACGCTGCATCTGAAATAAGACAACACTAAAAATACAACTACGATGGCTAAAAAGAAAAAGAACGTGACCAAACAAGGGACGGCGCCAATCTCGCCCGAAAAATACATACGCCAACGCGCACGCCTACTGCCGATATACAAGTGCTACATGCCGCAGGAGGTATCCCACCGGGGCATGAGCGAAGTCATCGTGGCTCGCCTAAGGCCTAATGGCAATATCCTTTTCGGCTGTTACCTGCTTGACACCTATTGTCTCGGCGTCAAAAATGTGATGTATCATCACGATTACGCCCCCGAAGAGTTTGACCAATTCGTCGAAAAAGTTTTTGCGAACTTCGACGGCTATATTGAGTGTCCGTACGAAGACGCGCACAACCTGATATACTCGGCGCTCGAATTTGCCGACGAAGCCGGCATTGACCCGCATCCCGACTTCACGAATGTGGCCGAGTATATCCTCGAAGAAGACACCGACGACATTCCCCTCAAGGAATATCCCATGGGGCACGATGGCAAGTACCTGCTCATCGAAGGGCCGAGCCATATCGAGCGCAGGTATGTCAAGATGCTCAGTGAGCGTTTGGGCGACCGATTCGAATATATCCTTGACGCCGGCGGCACAGGCCGTGACTATGGCGACCTCGATGAAAAAACGGCATACGACGATACATACTATGACGATGAAGACATGGCCTCGGACGAAGACATCCTTGAAAAAATATTTGCCGGCGAAGACCCGGTTTTCAACAAAATGATTGAAGTATCCGAAAACATCCGCAAAAACAACAACAAGACCGAACACAGCGACAACGCCGACACATCCGAGCACAAATAAATCGGTCGGATGCCACGAAAAAAGCCGTTACGGTGGCGCCTAAAGCCTTAAATACAAAATTTCACATAAAAATAATAGTGGAACCATCCAATTACGGAAAAAAATGCGTAATTTTGTGGCGCTAAAAAGCGGAGGGCCGCCTAACGACCGCCGCATTTGGTTCCAATAGGACGGCGAGACCCTTCTCGGCCACACATATTTTGAGAGAATATACACAAACAACATATACGATTAATTTCAAAACAACAAACCACTATGACTAAGATTGGTATCAATGGCTTTGGACGCATCGGTCGCTTCGTCTTCCGCGCTTCCACCAAACGTAACGACATCGAAGTAGTCGCTATCAACGACCTTCTCCCCGTTGACTACATGGCTTACATGCTCAAGTACGACACAATGCACGGCGCATTCGAAGGCACCGTAGACTTCGACCTCGAAAAATCCCTCCTTATCGTCAATGGCAAAGCCATCCGCGTTACCGCTTGCCGTGACCCCAAAGAAATCAACTGGGGTGCAGTCGGCGCAGAGTACGTCGTAGAATCCACCGGTCTTTTCCTGACCAAAGAAAAAGCACAGGGCCACATCGAAGCCGGCGCCAAGTACGTTGTAATGTCCGCACCCTCCAAAGACGACACCCCTATGTTCGTTTGCGGCGTAAATGCTGACACCTACAAGAAAGGCACCCAGTTCGTATCCAACGCTTCTTGCACCACCAACTGCCTTGCCCCCATCGCTAAGGTTCTCAACGACAAATTCGGCATCGTTACCGGCCTTATGACCACAGTACACTCCACCACCGCTACACAGAAGACTGTTGACGGTCCCTCGATGAAGGACTGGCGCGGCGGCCGTGCTGCTTCCGGCAACATCATCCCCTCCAGCACCGGCGCTGCCAAGGCTGTAGGCAAAGTTATCCCCGAACTCAACGGCAAACTCACCGGCATCTCCATGCGTGTCCCCACCCTCGACGTTTCCGTAGTTGACCTCACCGTCAACCTCGCAAAACCCGCTACCAAAGAGGACATCTGCAAGGCCATGAAGGAAGCTTCCGAAGGCGAACTCAAAGGCGTACTCGGCTACACCGAAGACGCAGTTGTCAGCTCCGACTTCCTCGGTGACACCCGCACATCCATCTTCGACGCCAACGCCGGCGTATACCTGACAGACAACTTCGTAAAGGTTGTTTCGTGGTACGACAACGAGATCGGCTACTCCAACAAGGTGCTTGACCTCATCGCTACTATGGTTAAGATCAACGGCTAATAGTCCGAAGACAATACTCCCTAAACGGGGTGACGAAGCATCGCTTCGTCACCCCGTTTTTTTTACCATCAACGAAAATCGGCTCAAATCAGAGCCAATGGCGAGAATATCGACCAATGCCTCCCATAATTCCCCAAATAAACCGGAGCTATCCTCCTTTCTATTCCCCGGTTCTCCTTTAGAACACCTATAGAAAACACTTAACTTCTGATTTCATACCCTTAGGTGTAATCGTACTGCACCTACTCAATACTAAGCCTTATTCTCAAATAGCAATCTTGACTCGCATCGTAATCGTATGTATGTAGATATAGCGTATTGTCATTACCCCAAAAGGTATTCTCGATTAATAACTGATATTCTCCGTTGAACCTCTTATCGCAGAAAGTGGCAAACTCATATAAATATTCCGCACCTCTTCGGCAAAAATGCAAATCCAATGTCCAATCACAGTCATGACTTATTTGGGATACATAAATCCCGTTTACATTGGCTGCTATCGGGGTTGATTCGGTATCTCCTATGCGTTTCCCGCTGGTACCATCGTACCACCATATAATAGCATCGAAAATGGTAGGCAAAAGGAATCCATACATATTCCAATCGGGAATAAACAGCATATGATCCATATCGAAGCCCAAATCCTCTCCAATCTCTTCTAAAATCTCGGTTTTGCGGAGGGGTGGCAGCGACTCAAAACTTTGTCGTGCATTTTGTAGCACCTGATTAACTACGTCGTTGTACTCACTTGGAGTTACAATAGCTGCATTATTTTGATCAAACTCCGACTTAGCGTTCTCGAATTCAGATACAGATATGCGTTCCACCGAGAAAACATTCTGTGAATACAATGAATAATGCAAGCTGCATAACATTAGCAGTAATGCAAAACGTAAAATATTATTTTGACCCTGATCCATACACAAAGTTACACATTCTCGGCAACATACGGCTTATATCGTGAAAATTAGTATCTTTTTTCGTTGAGATCCAAATATGGACTGGTTGACTACTGCTCTTGTATCAGTCCATACACATTTAAATAAATGAGCGCTCGAAAATCTCGTGGTTTCGCTGCGACTGAGCACTTTTGCCAAGATCGACCCTTTAAGTGACTTGACGAACGCTTTACACTTCCTCCGGACGATGATTATTAGCTTAGGTTTTCCCCCTATGCGATATTTTTTGAAATACCATATGGCGTCGCACATTACGCCGTCGCCTAATTATTTTAGGACAATGTCTGTCTACGTCCGGCAAATCAGCTCAAATCATTCTAATTATTGATTTTAATTTTCCTTTGTAGATTCTTAGCACCCGTTTTGATCTATGCGCCGAAAATAAATAAGGTCGACACGGGGGGTGTCGACCTTACTGCGGATGGTGCCCAGAACAGGACTCGAACCTGCACGTCTCTCAACACTCGCACCTGAAACGAGCGCGTCTACCATTCCGCCACCTGGGCTTTGGTGGTGCAAAGGTAGAAAGATTTTTTGATATGGCAAGCGATTATCTCGGATTTTTTTTATTATTTTGCACTTCGAGACGGTCATCGGTGGCTCGGGCGTTGTGC
The DNA here is from genome assembly GCA_900540625.1 of uncultured Porphyromonadaceae bacterium. Lineage (GTDB taxonomy): Bacteria > Bacteroidota > Bacteroidia > Bacteroidales > Muribaculaceae > CAG-873. Next base: position 5,035 of record UQGP01000015.1, read on the forward strand.
GAAAGTGCTTTTCGCGACCTGCCGTGCCACAGTGACATATCATATAATCTATTTACAGACAGAAAATTATGGAACAGAAATACAGTATCTTGAAAGAGGGCAAGGTCGTGGCTATGGCCAGCGACCACGCCGGTTACGAACTGAAAAGTATCATCGAGGGCTATCTCGAGTCAAAGGGTATTGCCTACAAGGATTTCGGCACTCATTCGTCGGAGTCGTGCGACTATGCCGATTTTGCGCACCCGTGCGCCGAGGCTGTCGAGTCGGGCGAATGCTACCCCGGCATCGCGATGTGCGGTAGCGGCAACGGCATCAATATGACGCTGAACAAGCATCAGGGCATACGTGCGGCATTGTGCTGGACGGTGGAATTGGCTCGTTTGGCACGTGCGCATAATGATGCCAATGTCTTGGTGCTCCCGGCGCGCTTCATCGAGCCTTCGGATGCTTTGGCTATCGTGGATATGTTCCTGACGACACCTTTCGAGGGCGGCCGCCACGAACGCCGTATCGCCAAGATTCCGGTAAAGCATTGATAACCTCATCATTCGGACTGATGCGGGCGTGGCGCTGATGCCGCGTCCCGTATGGTCGTATTCGTATTGTGAAGAAGATAGTCTTTTTGCACGGGCTCAATTGGAGCGGCTCGTGTGATATGGCCCGGGCTTTGACCGAGGGCTTGGCCGCTGAGGCCGAAGTGGAGGCTCCCGACTTGCCGGTGAGCCCTGAGGCTGCCATGTCCATTGTGCTTGATGTCTGCGACCGTGTGCAGCCTGACTTGGTGGTGGGCAGCAGCTACGGCGCTTTTCTGGGGCAGCAATTGGTGAAGGTGGTCGGATGTCCGGCGTTGTTGTGCAGCCCGATGCTGCATATGTCCGAGTATGTATCACGACGCCTCTGTGTGCATACCTACAAATCGGCACGTCGTGACGGAGCTGTGTCATACGAAGTTACACCGGCTGTCGTCGATGAATTCCGCCGTATGGAGGCTCGCCGGTTTGATTGTTACGATGAGTTTTACCGCGACCGTGTTTGGGGATTCTATGGCTCGAAGGACACTCTTGCCGATACGCGCGATGAATTCGGACGATATTATTCGACGGTCATAGACTACGATGGTCCGCATACTATGCTCAGGGACAATGTATTGCAGACGCTCGTCCCGGCGGCGCGACGTATCCTCGACTTGTATCCGTGTGCGCCGTCGCGGACGTTTGTCCATTACAAGGGCAATCGCTACCGGATGCTGTGTCGTGCCCGTTCGAGCGAGACTCTCGAGCGCATGGTTGTCTATCAGGCGTTGTACGGCAATCGATTGTGCTGGGTGCGGCCCGAGCGCATGTTCTTTGAACGAGTTATCACTCCCGACGGCCGCAACGTCCCGCGTTTTGCCGAGTGCACGCATGACTGACTACCGACTAAAATCAAAAGCCTAAAGCCTAATACGTATATATCTGAATTCCGGCGTAATAGCGACCTTGGAGGCGCCATTGGTATTCGGTGCCGAAGCGCGTGGGCGGCTGGTCGTACACGTATCGGCGTAGCAGCCGTGGCGGCTCGCTCCAATAGAAATGTATGCGAAGGTTTTTTGTCGGTGCCGGCGCCTTGCCGCGTTGGGCCTGACGAGCACATTCGATGACATCGCCTATTTGCTCGTAACGGCGCACGTGTTCGACGGTGGCCCAAGCCTGATGCGCCGTCACCATAACCAGTAATGCGATGGCAGTCAGGAGTGTACCTCGAGTGTTGCGCGTCGGAATTATCGGTTCGAGCAATCGCAGACCGGCCATCACCGCAAACAGGGCTACCGGCGTGAGCGACCGCTGGCCGGTATGTACGGCCACCGACATCAGTAGAGACATCAGCAATGCCGTGGAAATCACCGGCATAGAGCATATCGAACGCCACAGTCCGTGCATACCGTTGCGCACGGCGGTGACCACAGCCATAGCTGCAAAGAACCATAAGGCCGGTAGGCGTCCCAGCATTTCCAGACCGGTAAGCAGTCCTCCGCCCGAGGCATCATTGGCGGCCATGCGCTGCCAATTGCCGGGAGCCCAAACCAGTACGAGGCATCCGACCGACAGGGCGATCATCGTAGACAACGGCGGACGCTTGTCGTCGCTTCCCCACAGAGCTACGCACCACAATGCGCCGCATAGGGGTAGCGCAAATCCCTCGTTTGACGCGCCCACCAGGAAGGCCAAGGTGCATTGCAGCCACGCTTTGCGTCGGCCGTAGATGGCCCAAAGTAAAGCCATGGTTCCTAATGACGGCCACAAGTAGTTGAGCGCGAGATTGATAGATAGCCATAGCCGGTTTGGGTCGGGGAAGGCGTGCAGCCATAGCGTCACCACCACGGCCCACCATAAGGCATTGTGCCTCAGCCGTCGTCCGCACAACCGTCCGCAGCCGATGACCGCCAATACCAGCACCGCCATATTCAGCGGATAGAACCATTCGGGTCCGGCCATAGCCGAGATAGCCATCTCGAAGCTATGTATGAGTACGCGGCCGTTGACCCCGACATAATGGTAGCCCATTGAGTGGACGATGTCGCCCCAATCCTCAACGGGACGCATGGATGCAAAGGCAAAATAGTCGCGTCCTTGTGCATTGTCAAAACAATAGAAATAGCGCAACTCGTCACCGGCGGGGTAGTGCGCATACATACGTATGCATACGGCCACGGCTATCGCCGCTATAAGCGCGGCCATGACGGCAGTGGCTGTATGTATACTCGGACGTTTCATGTCGGCATTAGGGACATACGGCGGTGACGCGTACGGTGATGACCGGCGTCACCGGGTCGTTGGTGATTACAAATACACGAGCATCCAACGGCTGTCCGTCCGAAGGCATAGCCTCGCGCACCAAGCGTATGGAAATGTCTGCAGTACGCCCCTTCTTGACTTTTCCGCCCTTGGGCGCGGAAATCTCCAGTGCTGATGATTGTGTGTATATGCGCCGTACAATCAGCGGGTCGCCTTTGCCGCGGTTGGACAGACGTAATACGGCATATCCGTCGCCATCGCAGGCAATATTGATCAATTCCGAGTCTACAGCGGCCTGCGGTGCGCGTGCCAGTGCCCTCGACTCCATTTTCGAGAAATCCTCGTGTACGTCCACCGAGACCCCGAGCGTGTAACGCATTTCGGGATGCCGATTGTCGGGGATGAGTACCACCGAATCGAGATTGGCACCATATAGCGGCACTCGGTCGCCATTGATGTAGAAGCTGAGGCTGAGGCGTTCGCCCGGCGGCACGTCACGCGGTGTGGGTGTCACTTCCAGCCACTTAGGCGCATAAGCTACGACCGGAGAGATGGTGTCGGTGCTGCCGTTGTATCCGTCGGCAAAGACACTCTTGACGTGGCGGCGCATAATCTGTCCCAGTATCACCGAGGAATGAGCCATTTTCAACGGACCGAAGTCCACGGGAAAGCGGCGTGCAATGGTCTGCGGCGCACCTACTACAACACCTTTGATGATGAGCACCGAGCGCACCGGTTTAGTATTGGTGTTGATAAACACCGCTTTGGAGAAGCGTCCCGGGCGTCCCTGCGAGTCGTAGGCCACAGCTATCAAGGCCGTGTCGCCCGGCGCCAGAGGCCGTGTGTCGTATCGCGGCGTGGTGCATCCGCACGAAGCCCGTGCCCCGGTGATGACCAAGTCCTCGTCGCCGGTATTGACATAACGGAATACGCACTTGGTAGGCTCCGGGCTTTCGGCAAAAGCGCCGAAGTCATATTCGGTGCCGCCTATCCACGTGATTTCGGCGTCGGCAAGTGCCGCGAAGGTGCCGATAAATGCGGCCGAGACTGCAAGGAATGCGCGGAGTGGGTTCATTATGGTCTGCGTCAGGTGTTTATTTGTCTGCGAAAGGCTCAAACATAACGGTAGACAAGTATTTCTCGGCGCGGTCGGGGAAGATGACCACGATATTGCTGCCGTCAGGGGCGTCCAAGGCTGTACGGCGAGCGGCAATCATGGCCGCGCCGCTGGACATGCCGGCAAAGATGCCCTCGTGCGCAATGATTTGGCGAGCCATATCAATAGCCTCTTCCGACTCGATCATTTCCTGTCGGTCGATGCGCTTGGGGTCGTAAATGGCCGGGACTATGGCCTCTTCAAGATTCTTGAGACCCTGAATATAGTGGTTGCGTACGGGTTGGGCGCACACAATCTGTACTTTGGGGTTGAGAGCCTTCAGGTAGCGCCCTATACCCATAATGGTGCCCGAAGTGCCGATGGCGCTGACCAGATAGTCGACATGCCCGCCTGTCTGAGCCCATATTTCGTTGGCTGTCACGCGGTAGTGTGCCTGATAGTTGGCTGCATTGCTGAATTGGTCGGGCATGAAATATTTTTCCGGTTGCTCGGCTACCATTTTGCGGGCCAGTCGTATGGCTCCGTCGGTACCGTCTTGGGCGGGGGTGAGTATGACTTCGGCGCCGTAAGAACGTATCATGCGTCGGCGCTCGATGCTGACGCCGGCACTCATGACGATGACTACGTGATAGCCTTTGATGATGCCCACGACGGCGAGACCTATGCCGGTGTTGCCGCTGGTAGGTTCTATGATGGTTTGCCCGGGGTGTAGGCGGCCCTCGCTTTCGGCCTGCTCTATCATATTCAGGGCTATGCGGTCCTTGATGCTTCCGGTGGGATTGAAGCCCTCTACCTTGGCCAGGATGTTGACACGGGGATTGGGATTGAGGGCGTGGATGCGTACCATCGGTGTCGAACCGATGGTCTCGAGAATGTTGTCACAGATTTTCATGACGAAGTACGTGTGTTATTAATAAGTGCAATAAAAGTTGTGGCGGTTTTGGCCAAAATAAATATGGCGGCCATAAGTATGACTATGACTGCCGAACAAGGTATGTCCATCATTGAGCTGATAAAGAGTCCGCCCAGGCATGTCAGCAGAGACACTATGGCGCTGGCCACCATCAGCGGCCCCATGCGGTGGCAGAAAATCTCGGCCACCATCATCGGCAGTGAAAGCATGGACATCAGCAGCATTACGCCTACAAGACGTATTGTCAGTACAATACATACGGCCACCAGCACGGTCATAGCTGTAGTGACGAAGCGCACAGGCAGCCCGGCCACGCGTGCAAAGTCGGGGTCGAAGGCACAGACAATGATGCGCCGCCATTGCCACGACACAAATGCGATGAGCACGGCGGTGTATATGGCAAAGGACGTGATGTCCGTGGTGTTGATGGTGAGGATATTACCGAAGAGGAAGCTGTTGAGTTCGGGCACATATCCCGGCGATAGGAATACAAAGAGTACGCCTATGGCCATACCCAGAGCCCAGATGACGGCTATGGCGCTGTCTTGGCGCACGCGCAGCCGTGCCGATAGCCAGTCGACGCACAGCGACGACCCCACGGCAAAGACGCCGGCCATAAGCACGGGGCTGATGCCCAAATAGTACCCCAGGCCAAGTCCGCCGAAACAGGCATGGGTGACGCCGCCGCAAATAGCCACCATGCGCCGGGTGATGATATACGACCCGATGATGGCGGCAGCCACGGAAATGATGGCCACGCCTATTAGTGCCAGTTTGAAAAACGGATATGTCAGCAGTTCGGAAAACATGTATTTTAAGTCTTTTGTCGCCGGACAGCGTTGTCGAGTGCCGCATCTTCGACGAGCATCATAGCCTCGTCGCGTAAGGCTTCGGGCAGGGCAATGTTGCGTCGGCGCAGGCTGCGCAACCATTCCGGGGCTTCGCCGTCGGCTAAGGTGGTGAGTACTTCGCGGAATTGCTCGACCTGTTGTGGCGTATATGCCGCAGCATCTGTGCCGGCCATGGCATCCAGCTCCTCGTCATCGAAATAGACGATGTCGCCGTCTGTGTCGGCGAGCTTTTCGCATACGGCATGCAAACCGCAGCATTTCGAGCCATCGGAGCTTTCTACGGCCTCTGTTTTCTCTACGGTTTCCGAGTTTTTCGAGTCTCCGTGAAAGTGACGCTGGAGGATGTAGGCGGCAAGGCCTAAGACGACTATGATGCCTGCCAGAATAAGGATGGCGGTCATGAGAGGACGTAATTATGTTGGGAAGATGTTGGAAGCCAGTCCGGGATCTTGTTTCTCGGACATTTGTTCTTCGACGGGGTTTTCATCCTCGGAGGGTACGGTGGCATTGACGGCCGCCTCATCCACCTCGGTGATGGTAAATCCGGCGTTGCGCAGGTCGTCCCAAAATCCCGAATAGGATTTGGTCACCACTTCCGGGGAGTCTATCACCAGCCCGGGAAGATACAGCGCTGCGGGAGCAAAAGCCATGGCCATGCGGTGGTCGCCGTAGGTCTCGATTACGGGTAGGGTGCGTATGGGTACGCGGCGTCCTTCCCAGCCTATCGAGTCGTCACCGTCGATTTCGTAGATAGCGCCGATTTTCAGGGCCTCGGCTGACAGTGCTTCCAGACGGTCGGTCTCCTTGTCGCGCAGTGTGTGCACTCCGTGGAACTGGAAGGGGACACCGAGCATGGTGGCGGCCACGGCCAAAGCCGGGACGAGGTCGGGAGTGGCAGACATATCAAGATCCAGGCGGCTGTAAACTTCTGGCGAGGCCGACAGGCCCACGCCGGAGATGCGTTCGCCCGAGTCTTCATCCTCCGGGTCTTGCTCCGAGATTACGCCCAAGCGCTCGAAAATTTCGGCGGCAACGCTGTCGCCCTGCAATCGGTATCCGAGTTGCAGCCCGGGGAGGGTGACCCATCCGGACGAGAGGGCGGCGATGGCGTACCAATATGATGCGGCGCTCCAATCGCGGCCCACCGGTGCGGAAGCCTCCTTGATGTCGGCGGCGTTGCCTTGTATGCAGACATCGTTGCCTTCGAGGGCTGCATCTATGCCGCGCAGGCGCAGCATCTCCAGGGTCATACGCAGGTATGGAGCCGAGGTGACGTCGCCTTCGAGGACGATGCGCAACGGTTGACGCATCAGTGGAGCAACCAGTGCCAGGGCGCTGATAAATTGCGAGCTGACAGTGGCATCGATGCTCACCGTGCCTCCTTCGAGCTGCCGCCCGCGTATATGTAGCGGTGCATATCCTTCCGTACCCTTGGACGGGTCGCCGTCCGCATCAGTGTATTCGATGTCGGCGCCGAGACTGCGCAGGGCTTCTACCAGCGGCGCTATGGGGCGGTGGCGCATACGTTCGATGCCGTCGATGACTATATCCGTACCCTCGGTGGCGGCAAAAAATGCTGTGGCAAAACGCATGGCCGTGCCGGCGGCGCCTATATCGGCGTGTCCCGTGCGCATCTTCAAAGCTTGCATCAGCGCCCGAGTGTCGTCGCAGTCGGCAACGTCTTCGGCAGCCGTGGCATATCCGCCGACGGCATCTATGACAAGTCGGCGTGCGCTTTCGCTCTTGCTCAACGGCAGTGTTACGGTAGTCTGCAGTATCTCTTCGGGAGGGAAGATTGCGTATTTCATTGTGTCTTATAATTGGGCCGCCGCTGAGGCGCAAGGCACGCGGCGGCAGTCATTACTGATTCATGATGCGCAGCAGCTCGTCGTTGTCGCGTGTGCGTTCCATGCGTTCCTTGATGAACTCCATGGCTTCGATGCTGTTGCGGTCGCTGAGGAAGTTGCGCAAAATCCACATTCGGTTGAGGTTCTCGGCGCGTATCAGCAGGTCGTCGCGGCGTGTGGACGAAGCGATGATGTCTACGGCCGGGAATATGCGCTTGTTGGAGAGCTTGCGGTCCAGTTGGAGTTCCATATTGCCGGTTCCCTTGAATTCCTCGAAGATGACTTCGTCCATCTTGGAAGATGTCTCGGTGAGGGCTGTGGCAATGATGGTGAGCGAGCCGCCGTTTTCGATGTTACGGGCAGCGCCGAAGAATCGTTTGGGCTTCTGCAAGGCGTTGGCGTCCACACCGCCGCTGAGAATCTTGCCCGAGCCGGGGGCGCAGGTGTTGTATGCGCGGGCCAGACGGGTGATTGAATCCAGCAGGATGACTACATCGTGGCCGCACTCGACCATGCGCTTGGCTTTTTCGAGGACGATGCCGGCGATGCGTACATGGCGGTCGGCGGGCTCGTCAAATGTCGAGGCAATGACCTCGGCACGCACGGTCCGGCGCATATCGGTGACTTCCTCGGGTCGTTCGTCGATCAGGAGAATCATAATGTATGTCTCCGGGTGGTTTTCGGCTATGGCGTTGGCGATGTCCTTGAGAAGTATGGTTTTACCGGTCTTGGGCGGCGCCACGATAAGGCCGCGTTGACCCTTGCCGATGGGGGCGAACATATCGACGACTCGTGTCGACAGGTTGCAGGTCTTGCCGGAGGTGAGATCGAATTTTTCGTTGGGGAACAGCGGTGTGAGGTGCTCGAAGGCTATGCGGTCGCGGATGAAGCGCGGTGTGCGGCCGTTGACACGCAGCACTTGGCTCAGGGGAAAGTACTTCTCGTTTTCGCGCGGCGGACGTATGGTACATTCGACCACATCACCGGTTTTGAGCGCGTATTGCTTGATTTGCTGTTGTGTCAGGTAGATGTCATCGGGCGAGGGCATGTAGTTGTAATCCGCCGAGCGGAGGTATCCGTAGCCCTGACTTTCTATCTCGAGAACGCCGCATGTTTCGATGATGTCGGTGAAGTCGAAGCGACTGTCGACAAATCCCATATTGGCGTTGTTCTTGTTGCGGTTTTTCTTGTTTTTCTTGCCCTGTCCGGGAGGCGCCGGCTGTACTTGGGTGTTGGGCTGCGGGTCGCCGACGGTGATGGGGTTGGCGGCGCTTTGCTCGGGCGTCAATACGGGGCGGTTGTAGAACTGCTGTGCCTGTTGCTGCATCTGCTGTTGCTGCATCTGCCGGCGGCGCTGTTCGTCGGCTTCGCGTTCGCGCTGCGACCGCGGAGTGAAGGTACGTCCGCCGCCGAATTGCGGGAAGAATGTAGCAAAGGAGCCGTCCGTCTTTCCTTGCTGTGCGTTGTCGGTGTCATTTTGCTGTTCGGCATTTGGCGCTGCTTCGGAGGGCTGAGCCGCGGCGGTGTCGTCTGTGGCGTGTTGTGCCGCTTCGGGCGTGGCCTCGGGCGCAGGCTGCTCGGGCGCTTGTGCTTCGGGTTGGGCCGGCGTTTCGGCTGCAGCGGCGGCTGCTTCGGCGGCTTGTGCTGCTGCTATCTCGGACTTTTTCTTGCGTCCGCGTTTCTTGGGCGTGGGCTTTTCGTCGACTTGTGCGGCGTCCGCTGCTGTGGCTTCGGTGGCCGCAGGCATCTCCATGACAAGCTGTTGCTTCGTAGGTTGAGCCACGGATTGAGCCGCGGTCTCGGCGGCAGCTTCGGCGGCTTGCGCAGCTGCTATCTCGGATTTCTTTTTGCGTCCGCGTTTCTTGGGCGCGGGTTTTTCGTCAGTCTGAGCCGCAGCCTCGGCTGCCTTTTCGGCATTGGGGCGGCGTCCGCGGCGTGGCTTTACGGGCTTCTGAGCATCTTCGGCGGCCTTGTTTATGGCCTGCTGATCCAAGATGTTGTACACCAATTCCTGGCGCTGCTCGAGGTTGATTTTTTTAATGCCAAGGTCTTCGGCTGCCTTACGCAGTTCGGCGTCCGGCATGTTCTCAAGATCTGTAATATTGTACATATATTATGTGTTGAGGATGGAAGTCATGAGGGCGTTTGGAGGCGTCATTGTCGCCGTATCGGTGTGTCGCCGGGCGCGTGTGCCGCGTGATGCGGATGCTGTGCGCCGCTGTCTACTTCCTCGTAAAAAAGTTGTTCGTGTGGAAATTATAGTATCTTCGGTGTCTTAATCAGACCGTCATCCCTTGCTTTGTATATGTGCGCCGTGACCGGGTATATAGCCGAAGCCTCGGCGTGCGTCCGTAGACGTGCGACGAACCATAGACAATTGGCCATCGCTGTGGCGTGGGATGCTGTTGTGTAGCGATTTTAGGATATGGGTGGAGGGAGGTGCGAGGTGGGGCTTAGCCATTTGTGCCCCGTATTATGGTGCAAAGTTACAACTAATATTTTCTTTAACAAACAATTCTCGCCAAAAGTTTTTTATGACGTTGGTTTGCAATGCCGTTTGCGGCGGCGTCAGCGTGCCAGCGAGAGGTTGAGCGAGATGCCGTAAGAGGTGTTGGTGGTGGGGTAGGAGGAGGTGGTCACCAGCGGGGTATTGACGCGGTGGTCAAAGTATGCCGAGAGCGTCAGGCGCTTGGACATAACGTACGAGGCGGTGAAATTGATACTGAAGGACTTGGCGCCGTTGGTGGGTTGGGCGGTGCCGTTGTCGATACGTCGTATGAGGGCTTGATTGTTGTCGATACTGAAGTCGGCATTGAGTGTCAAGTCGTTGGAGACGCCGTGCTGGCTTCCTTTGATTTTGAGGAAGGAGTTGAAGTTGACAATCTTGTATCCGGCGCCGATTTTGAGGCCGCGTGTGGATGCTTCGACAACTTGTCCGGCAGAGGTATTGAGTGTCAGCGTACGGCTGTCGCGGTACTCGGCGGAGAATTGCAGGTCGTTTTTGAGCGTGGCGTTGAAGCCTATCAGCGGTGCAAATTTCTCGGTGATGGCCACCGAGGAGATATTGTAAGGCGAGGATGGTACGGGCATTCCGGTGAGTTCGTCAAGAGTGAAGCCCATATTTTCGCCACCGGCGGCTACCCAGTTGAGGTACGAGGAGTAGTTGCCGACGCTGTAGGTGCATTGGTAGACGTGGCTGACGGTGAAGGTCTTGAAGATGTTGCGCATATTGCCCAGGTTGATAAGGCCGTCGTAGGTTACGCGCCAGTTGGGCAGTACCGAACTGAATGAGGGGAACGGGTCAAGCCAGGTGTGACGCGCATCGGTGCCGGTGTAAGCGGCCACGAATGCCGGGACGAGTACGTCCGAGGATGTGGCGCTGACGCCGCCGACGTTGGGGTCGAAGGGTGCTCCGGCTTGCGGAGTGCCTTTGATAAATCCGGCGTTGGGGTAGGTCACTCCGGCGTATTGTCCCTCGATGCGCTCGCGCACCACCGGGATGTTGGACAGGAATGATGAGAAGGCTTCGCTGGCGTATCCGTTGTCGGCACTTGCGCTGCGCAGGGCCGTGGAGATGGCACAGTGTGTCTTGGTATACGATCCGGCATAGGTGGTGGGCATATCGGCGTACATAAATTGTACCTGAGTGGTACGGTTGTCCGTGCGGTTGGCGGTTAGCTGTATGCGTAGTCCTTTGACCGGTTCGAGGTTCAATTCGAGGTTCAACTCGTTGGTATGCGCCATCACGGCCGGCGAGGTTTGACCGTCGTCGGTGACCAGCCACCCGCGGTTGAGAGCCTTGTCGAGGTAGTCATCGCCTGCAAATCCGAAGGCGAAGTCCAGACCCGGAGCCATAGGACCGTAGGAATTGCTTTGTCCGAAGACGTTTCCGATGTCGGGATTGAACAACGGAATATTCATCGTATGGGTGTTGCGATAGCGTACCGAGAAGCTTCGTGGCGAAATCACCAAACGTGTGGCATACTCGCCGATGTTGCGCCACAGCGATTTCTCGTCTTTCATAATCTCCTCGATGGTGAACTTGACGTCCTGTGTGCCGCGCGTAAGCACCACCAGGGTATTGTTGTCCTTGATTTGCGTCTTTACGGGGAAGGGCGTGCCGTCGGTGAGCGTGGCTACGACTTTGACCTTGGCGCAACGCAGATTGTGCTTGATGGTGAGCGAGGTGTCGGCTTGCAGCTTGTAGGTGCGCTCGAATTTGCGGGGCTTGCGGCGCGTGTCGGCGTTGTTGCGGCGGGTATTGGCAAAACGCTTGTTTACGTCCTTGATAAAGGGTATCTTGTTCCACAGACCTTCGAAGTTGATGCGTCCGTCGGCGGACCATGTCGCTTGGTTGGAAATGCTGTTGCCCAGGCGTACGTCGTCGACGGTGGCGCCGCGGTCCCAGCGGTAGGTGGCGTTGTACGAGCCGGAGGCGGTGAGGAAGTCTATGGACGGGATGCGTGAGAAGGGCGCCTTGTAGGTGGCGTTGAAGGTTTGGTTGTAGTTCCACGGGGTACCCATGGACAGGATATTGGTCCAGACCTCGTGCTTCCATTCGCGATAAGCATCGGGGAAGAGCTTGCGGTTGACGGCGCCCACGGGTTCTTCGATACGCGCGGCCGTATTCGAGCTGAAGGACAGCGACAGCGACTTGACGATATTCCACGTGACGTTGAGCTGACGGTCCCACATAAAGTTTTTGGATACGGATACGGGCATCTGGAACATCACGTCCGTCTCCGAGCGCGTCTGCTGCTCGTAGTAGTAGCGGCTCATATTGGTCAGGAAGGTGATGTTGTTGGGCAACCACTGTATTTCGTAATCCTTGAGGAATTTGAGGTTCTTGTTCTTGGATTTGATCCACGAGAAGGGCTTGAGAGCCTTGACAAAGGGTGAGTAGGAGTACTGGAACGAGCCGCGGTAGTCGTTGGTGTACTCGTACTCGGTGGTCGGGTCGACTTTGGTCTGCTTATTGAAACTGAAGTTGATGGTAAAGTTGGCCGGGTCCCAAGGCATGGGGTTCTTGCTTTGGATATCGAATTTCAGCCCGGATATGGAGAAGTTGCGTACCGTAGTGCGTTGTTCGGCATAGCCGTTGATGCTGTCGCGTTCGGCCTTGGAGCCGGCGGCGTTGAGCGCGTCTTTTAGCAGGACATCCTGGTCCAGGGGATTGTATTTGGGCGAGGTTTTCTCGGTGGAGTAGGAGTAGTATATGGGGGCGCGCAGTTTCACCGATTCGGGGAGAAAGCGTCCCAATTCGGCCTGCACGGCTACATTGTACTGGTGATAGTCGTCGAGGCGTCGTTCGTTGAGGCTTTGGTCTACGGCGCCGAAGCCGGCGGTTTCGATGTGCGTACCCACGTTGACGGTGGCTATATCGCTGATGTTGAGGGTGGCCTTGGCCTGGCCTGCCCATCCGCCTTCTTCGTTGAAGTCGGTGACTTTTAGTTCGTTGACCCAGATAATTCCGTCTTTAGTGGTGGAGCTGTTGTTGCGCACGCCTATGAGCATGACGCGTACGTCGGACAGCGAGGGATTGCCGAGTACGGCCATACGGTTGCGCTCGTTGTCGGGGTCGCGTCCGTAGTACAGGGTGTTGTATCCTACGCCTTCTTCTTCGGCGCGTTTGGCGGCGTTGCGTGCTTTCTTGAGGTCTACGAGAGCCTGGAGGTTAAAATCGAGGTAGTTGTCGCGCGGCCATACGATTTGTCGGTCGGAGGGCGAGTCGTTGTTGTAGTGGCCGTGGGGGGTCAGTTGCAACGGTATTTCGTACTCGTAGTAGTTGTTCTTGACGTCAGTGCCCAGGCGCAGGAATACGGACAGTTGACCGCTTTGCAGTTGTGTGGCGTTGTTGATGAGTGCTTCGGCGTGTGTCCACATTTGCAAGCGGCGATAGTTGCGCAGGTCGAGCATGGTGTTGCGGTATACTCCGCGGGCGTCTCCGGCATCGAGGTCGGTGACTTTAAGCATCATGGCTTGCTCGTTGAGCTGCGTTATCTGGCTTTGTCCGGGGTCGACGATACGTGTCACACCGGGAGGCAGAACGTAGTTGACGGGTTCGCGCGAGGCGTTTTCTTCGATGTTGACTACGGAGATGTCCAGCTGACCTTGGGCGGGCGCATCGCCGCGCTTATTGAGGTTGAAGTTGTAGCCGCGCCACTCGCCGCGTACCAGCTCCAGGGTGGCGAAACGCAGGTGGGTGGGGCGTTTGAACCCGGTCATAAAGATACGGGCAAAGCGTATGGTGGAGAAGTCGGTGATGCTGCCCACGACTTTTTCGTAGTCGGCCAAGGGTATCTTGAACTGATACCACTCGGTTTCGTAGTCTTTGCCGTCGCGGCCGCGCACCATGGATGTCTGCTTGTCGGTGATGTAGTTTTGACCCACGACAAGGTCTTGCGGACGTATGGATACGCGATACTGGAAGTAACGTTCGTACTCGTTGAGCGTATTGTCTTGGTTGATGTCCTCGACGTCGGGGACCGAACGTGATGACTGGTAGCGCGGGTCATCGGCATCCTCGGGCGACAGGGAGTTGCCATCGACGCCGTTGTAGCGCTTGTATCGTTCGAGTACGCCCAGTCGTTGTTGGTCGTAGTCGTCGCCGAGGTAGAAGTGGTAGTTGTCGCCCGCGGGGTCGTTCAGGGGCGAAAATTTGTCCTCGGTCATGGCGTCGGCAGTGGCGGCGCTGATGCGTGTGCGCAGCCGTTGGATGTAGTCGCTGTAGGTGCCGAAGGTGTACTCGTCTTCGTTGGACAGTCCGTCGAGGCCGACATCCTGGCGGCGGCGTGCGTCGTTGGAGGTGTCAAAGGCGTAGGTCAACGAGTTTTGGCGCGATACGCGACCCCATACGGTTTCGGCCATGTATTGGTTGTTGCCGTCGGCGGGGACGCCGTTTTCGTAGCTTTTGAGGCCGTCTTTGAGGATGTCCTCGGAGACTTCGCCGAAGTTGAAGTAAAGGTCGCCGCCGTCGTAATTGGGGTTGTCCGGGTCGAGGAAGGGATTGAGCATCCAGAATTGGATGTATGCGATGTTGGACTGCTCGAAGTTGGTATTGTCCATACGGCGCATGATGCCGCCCCAGCGTTTTTCGGGGTTGAGCAGGTTGCCGTCGGCATCGACGTTGTCGGCATCGACGTTGTACGGGCCGCGTTCCGAGGGGTAGAATGAGAGGTTGAGCGTCTGTATGGAATTACTCTCGCCGTATTGCAGCTGTCGGCCGGGAAAGATTTCGCGCGTGGTGACTTCGCGCACATAGGGGTTGGAGAGTTGGGCTACATCACTCTTGAGATAACCGGGAATGAGCGAAGAGTTGCGCTGAGTGAACAGTCGGTCAATGTAGTACCAGTTGAGCAATGCGCGGTTTTTGCCGTAGCTGACATCGTTGCTTAGTGCCGCCTCGGGGAACAGGGCATCGGATGACGGGTCGTAGGGCGTGGAGGCCAGGAACCACGAGTAGGGGCTGCGCAGGTCTATACCGGTCTGCGAACTCTCGAAGTCGTCCACGTACGATGACCCCTTGTTCGAGCCTGACTTCTGGCTGTGGGGGATGATGCGTGCATATTCGGCGGAGAGGCTTAGACGCGAGGGGGCTGTGGCGTTGACGGTGGGTATCTTGTTGAGCAGATTGGTAAGCCACATAAACTCCTTGTTGTAGCTGAGGTTGAAGCCGAGCATGGTGTTGTTGACCACCTCGTCGCCGATATTGACTTTTTCGGTGAGCGATTTCTCTCCGAAATGCATGACGGTGGCTCCTATATTGAAATCCTTGCTGAACTCGTATTGCAGGTCGAGGCCGAGTAATGTTTTGCGTTGGGTCGAGAATAGTGACTGGTTTTCGAGGCTGACGCTGATGCTTTGTCCCGAGTCGATGATGGACTGGTTGGTGATGGTGACTATGCCCATGGCGTAGTCGACGGTATAGTCAGCGTTTTCGGTGAGGGTGACGCCGCCGGCGGTGACCACAACGCTGCCTCGTGGGACGTTCATGGCGTTGAGTCGTATCTGCGACCCGGAGGAGGCTTGGTATTCGCCGTCCATGATAAACTTGTTTTTGTCCGCAAATTGGCGGGCTACAACCAGGGTGGAATCGTATAGTTGGGGATAGCAGTAGTGTTCGCGCTGCACCGGGTCGGTGATGACCGATTCGAGGTGGCTGCCGAAGGGCTCGACTACGGGGAATATGACCTTACCGGTGGCCGAGAGTATGGTGTAGCCCTCTACAAAGTCAAAGAAGCCGTCGGGGTTGCTGTCTTGCTGCGAGTCCAGGCGGTCGAGGTTCATGACTTGCAGCAGCGATTTGTCGTTGAGCCCGGGTATGGGCAGATAGTTGATTTTGGTGCCTGTGGTGTCGCTCAGGTACTTGATGTTGAACTTGAATTTCTCTTTTTGGATTTGGTATCCGCCGAGGTTGTAGACGTTCTTCATCATCAGGTCCCACATGGGCAGGCGCGGATTGACGGTAGTGCCTTTGAGCATCTTGACGTACAGTGCTTTGTCTGTCTCGGTGATGTCGCCGCTGAATTCGCCCACCTGATATACTTGTCCGTGATAGGTGTATTCGTAGGCCACGGCGAGTACTTCGTCGGCGTTGAGTGCGCTCTTGATGGATATGTAGCCCAGGCTGGAGTTGAGGGTGTACTCGTTGGAGGAGAGCAGGCGTGCGCTCTCGATTTTTTCGTAGTCCTTGCCGCCTTCTATGTCGTAGGCTTGCAGCGGCGCCAGCACCTGCGTCACTTGCGAGATGTCTCGGGCATCGGGGTATTGGTCTTTGATGGTGCGCAGCAGGTCGTTGGAGTTGTTGCTGGGGTTGGGATATGCCGGGTTGGGCGTCCAATGGCCGGAGGCTATGCGCTTTTCTTCGCCCAAGTCCATGAACGACACGATGTTGCGCGACTGCTCGTAGCGGTTACCCTTATTGGTGACCCATACTTCGATGCGAGTGATGTTGACGCCCGAGGATACCAACGGCAGCTTGGAGGCCCAGGTGTCGTAGTTGTCGCGGAAGAAGTGTCCGAGGAAGTAGTGGCGGTTTTGGTCGTACTCGTCGGCGTTGATGGTGAAGGATGTGGCCTGGCTGCCGCCGCGTGTATTGACGCTCTTGCTTTCCGAATTCTGTTGCGAGACAAGCGCCGTGGCGGTCAGACGTCCGAATTGGAGCTTGGTCTTGATACCGAACAGGGCTGTGGAGCCTCGTATCAGCGAGGATCCGGTGGTCATGGACACGTTGCCGGCTTCGATGCTCTTGACGATGTCGTCTTCCTTGCCTTCGTATGCCAGCTTGATGTTCTTGCTGTCGAAGTCAAAGGTTGCATCGGTGTTATAGGTCATATTGAATTTCAGGCGGTCGCCGACGCCGGCGTTGATGGTGGCCTGAATTTTTTGGTCGAAGTCGAAGTATGTCTTGCGGCGACTTTGCAGCGACAGCGAGGGGTTGTCGGTCTTATTGGACTTGATGCCCATGGAAATCTGTACCGAGCCTTGGGTGCGCAGTTGCACGCCGCCGGGTCCGAAGATTTTTTCGAGGGGGCCGAGGGCAAAGTTCATGTCGAAGATGTTGAAGGGCTTCTTCTCCTTCTCGGTGACTTGCTCGAGGTTGCGCTGTTTGTAGTACTGCTGCATCGAGCGGCGCAGTTGCCAGTCGTTGTACTGGGCTTCACTGAGCATAAACGGCGTGGTGATTTCGGTGTTGCCCAGCTTGGTGCGCACTATGTAACAGCGTGTTTCGGGGTCGTACTCGGCTTCGGTCTTGATGTTGGAGGGAGTCGTAAGGTCATAGGCCTGCTCGTCGGCGATAAGGTCTTCGTAGCTGTGCGGAATTACGGAGCGTGTCGCAAAGGGCATGGATGAGGTGTCCTTGGCGGCCTTGGGGTCTGTGGCACGGAATGTCGGAGGCGGCGTCAGTTGCGCGGACGTGTTGCCCGGCGTTTGAGCCATAGCCGGCAGCAGCGCCAAGGCGCACACAACAATGGTGGCAACGGCTATGGCATACCATCTCCGCCGCCCGCCATACAATGCCCCGATGTGTCGTATCGGCGATATTATGCGGTCTATGTGCTTCAATTACAACAATATTTGCGCCGCGCCCTCGTGGACGTTACAGCAGCTTGAGTGCTTGTTTGATGGCGGCTTCGACTTTCAGTGTCGGGTCGGCATCGTACAGGCGGTCGAGGGCTTTCTGGCTTTGGGCGCGGGCAAAGCCGAGCATAACCAGAGCTCCGAGGGCTTCGTCGTAATCGGCGGAGTGCGCAGCGGTCTGTTGTATTAACGTAAGTTCGCCCGGTTTTATTTTGTCACGCAGGTCTACAATGATGCGTTCGGCTGTTTTTGCGCCTATGCCTTTGACTGATTTCAGCTGCTTGGCATCGCCGCCGGCGATGATAGCCTCGAGTCGTGCTGTGTCGTAAGACGAAAGCACCACGCGTGCCGTGCCGGCGCCCACGCCGCTGACGCCTATGAGCAGGCGGAATAATGCGCGCTCGCGCTCGTCGGCAAAGCCGTAGAGAACCCAGGCGTCTTCGCGTATGCTTTCGTGTACCAATACGCGGGCTCGCTCGCGTCCCTGCAAGGCTTCGTAGGTGTTGAGTGAGATGTTGACCAGGTATCCGATGCCGCCGGTGTCTATCACTGCGGCCGCAGGTTGCAGGCTGTCTATGCGTCCTTCGATATATTCAATCATTTTTTTGAGGTGTTGTTTGTCGTATGTGGCTTGTCGCGGATCTTTCGGCCACCGAAAGCGCATGTTTAGCGGCCTAAGCGCTTCAATGCGGCTTTGGCATCTGTATCGCCCTGCTCGGCGGCCAGTCGATACCACTTGGCGGCTTCGTCAAGGTCTCGGGTGACGCCGTCGCCATTCTCGTACAGCTCGGCAAGGAGGTATTGCGAGTCGAGGCCTCCTTGCTCGGCAGCCAGGCGGAACCATCGTGCCGCTTCGGCGTGATCTTCGGTGACGCCGTGGCCGTTCAGATAGTTTATGGCGGTGTTATACTGTGAGTTGACCAGTCCCTGCTCGGCCGCGAGGCGGTATAACCGCGCTGCTTCGGCATAATCGCGAGTAACGCCTTTCCCGCTGTGGTAGAAGAATGCCAAATTCTGTTGGGCGTAGGCGTTGCCTTGCTCGGCGGCGAGGCGGTACCACTTGGCGGCTTCGACATCGTCTTGGGTGCAGCCGATGCCTTTGCCGAGAAACGCTCCGAGGTTGCATTGTGCGCGAGCGTGCCCCTGTTGCGCCGCTTTGAGCATCCACGCGTAGGCTTCCTTATCGTCTTTGGCCACTCCGCGACCTTGATAGAAATACATTCCGAGGTCATATTGAGCTATGGCGTTGCCCTGTTCGGCGGCCAGACGATACCACTTGGCTGATTCGGCATAATCTTGGGTGCAGCCTATGCCCTTTTGAAGAAATGCTCCGATATTTTGCTGAGCGCGAGCGTAGCCTTGCTGAGCCGCTTTGAGCATCCATGCGTAGGCTTCGGTGTAGTTTTTGTCGACCCCGGTGCCTTCGTAATAGCATATTGCGAGGTTGAATTGGACTTCGACATTGCCTTTGACGGCGTTGTCATAGTATAATGCGGCATCGGTGCCGGGTGTCGGCGTCTGCTGAGCTCGGGCCGATATGGCGCCCACGAGGGATAGGCAAATAGAAATGAAGATGGTGGGTGTTGCTTTATTCATCGAGATTTGTTTTGGCGTTTGTTTTGACAAAGTTAGCATTTTTTTCGCAATTTGCGGTTTAGGTGCAGTATCTGTTTCGATATACGCAAAAAGGCGGAGGCCGGCTTGGTTGACCGACTTCCGCCTTATGCGTATTAGGTGTATGTCAAGCGTTAGTATACTACGACTTTTACGCCGTTGATGATGTATACTCCCGGGTCGAGGGATACGAGTGTTTCGCCTTCGACATCAAGCCGGTTGACGATTACGCCGGCAATGTTGTAGATGGTGAATGTGCGCGGAGTGCTGCTTGTGATGATGGCTCCGCCGCGTACGCCGCGTACGCTGAAGTCTGTGGGCGTGGCGATATCGTTGACGTCCACGGTATTGCTTGTGCCATCGTAGATGGCGAGGCGACGAAGGTTGACGGTGACACCGACTTTCTTGCCCAGGGTGAGGCGCAGACGGTCGCCGGCGTATCCCCATCCGTATTCTTTGCGTTTCTGTGAGATGTCAAGGATTACCGGTGTCCATTCCGAAGTGGCCGGCATTTTGTCGTTATAAGTTGTGGAACGTGTATCGGTTTCGGGGTACATAAAGTAAGCGACAAGAGGCGTGATGTCTGCCGAGGCTTTGTATTCAAAGTACAACTTGGTGGCATTGGCATTGAGGTTTTTGTCCAAAGGATTGGATACAATGTACGGGTCGCTGCCGGTGGTGTTGATTGTCCAGCTTGAGTATGCCAGGTTTTGGCCGTATAGGATGTCACTTTCCGAAGGGTTGCATTCGGCATCGCGAGACAGTGAGTTGTCGTGTGAATTGTAGTTGTCCAGCTGGAGGTTGAGCGTGGAGGTGTATTCGCCGGTGTTGATGCAGATGTTGCGTATCTTGAATGTCAGTCCGGATTTCGTGCCGGGATCGAAGCGCATATAGTCGCCTTCGAAGCCCCAGCCGTGTATTCGGCACAGCTCGGCGATGTCCACGGTCTTCTGTGTCCATTTGGTGGAGGCATTCAGGTTGCCCAGGCTGATGGAGCGTGTCTCGCCGGCGTAGTCTACGAAGTATATCTTGGCGTCCTGCACGGAGGTTGATGCTTGATATTCGAACATAAGCTTCGTGGCCTTGGGCAACAGATTGGCCGCGAGCTTGGACGAGTAGAAGAACGGGTCGCCGCCGGCGGCGGTGACGATGGTCGCACTGCCGGTGTTGGCATCTTTTTTGACGGTGCATTGGTTGGCGCCGTCCGAAATTGTCGACAGATTGGCTATCAGCGACTTTTCGCCGCTGTTGACGCAAATGTGGCGTATCTTCATGGTGCGTCCCGAGACGCTGCCGGGGTCGAAGCGCAGTTTGCTGCCGGCGCCGCCCCAGCCGTATTGTTTGGCGAGGGGTGCGAGATTGATGTATACGCGTTTCCAGTCGGTGGAGGCGCTCAGGGGCACTATGACGGAGCGTTCTTCGTAAGCCAGCGGTGAGATAAATACTTGGAAGTCGGGGATGTCGTTTGCTGACTGGTATTCAAATACCAATGTGTTGGAGTTGTCGGACTTGGCGGCGGACATCGCCTGTGTGCTTACCTGCGGGTCGCCACCGGTGGTCTTGAGCGTATAATACTGATAGGTGCCGTCATAGGTGATGGTCATATCAGACTTCGAGGATTGGTCAAGCTCGAGACGCGTATTTTCGCTGCCGGAGGTGCTGACGCCGTGATGTATCTGTCCCCAGTTGCTTATGCCTATGATGGAAAGGTATTGGTCGAAGACTGAGGATTCTTTGTCTGTTCCGGCGGCCTGCCAGACGTACCAGGAAGGCTTGGCCACGTGGTCTTTGGTGCGCAGGCCCAGGCATAGGCCCTCGGCGGGGTTGTCCCACCAGTTGTGCCACATGATGGCGTCCACGCCGGCGTTTTGCATCGTCTTTTTCCAGGCCCAGGCTGCGCCGGCGGCTTGTACTTTGAGGTTGTAGGTGCTGTTGTCCAGCGAATTGACGCCGTTTTCCGAGAAGAATAGTATGCGTTTTTCTTCGCCGTTGTAGTAGTGCTCGCGGCGTAGCATCCAGTTGGAAATCACTTCAATATTTTTGAAGGTGCTGTACCCGGAGTTCTCCGAATAGGTTGCTTCGGTGTCCGCTTCCCAGAATTTTGGCTTGAAGAAGTTTTGCGGATAGGGATGTGCGGCCACGCCCCAGCGGTAGTCGCCTTCGGCGTTGCTGTAGGCTACGATGTTATCCAGCATACTCTTGGAGGAATAGCCGTCGGAGCTGTGCGACTTGTTCCAGCTCGAGGTGAACGAGGCCAGCACGTATGCGTTGGGGTCGTACTGGCGCACGATGTTGGATACCAGGCGCATGGATTTCTCGTAGGTGTCCACGTAGCGGAGCAGGGGCTGGTCGGCGCCCATATCGGTCCACGACAGGTTTTGGTCGACTTCGTTGTGCAGTATCCAGTGGTGGATGCGTCCGTTGCCTGTCTGCGAGTAGCGGTTGGCCAGGTAGTCGATGGTGGCGGCGTATGCCTCGACGCCGTGGATGCTGCCCATGTCGGGCATGGCGTAGGGCGCCTTGCCGCTGTATTCGGGGTGCGCCATCGAGGAGGCGTAGTCCTGTTCGCCGCCGTTGGGGTGCACGAGGATGATGGCGGCGACCACCACGCCTTTTTCTTCGCAGGTCTTGAGGGTGTTGTCAAACCCGGCCACGACGCCTGCATTGACGTAGTATGTCTTGCCGTTGTATACGTACGGCTCGGTGCACCCGCTGCCTTGCTGGCATCCCATCATGGTGTTGACCAGGATGTTGAATGTCGCGGAGCCGAGGCCCAGGGGTTCGATGTCGGCGCAGACGGCGTCGCCGATGCCGCCTATGCCTTTCTTGGTCTTCAGGATGCCTGGGGCGGCATGGCGTATCTCGTAGACCTTGTCGGCATAGCGGGCGTGCGACAGCAGGTTGTGGTTGGCGTCGGTGATGGCCCACCGTGACAGCAGCTGGTCGTAGTTGTACCCACAGACCTGGGCGTAGCGGGGCACGGTGACTTCAAAATCGCCCACGGGCAGGTTTGAGGCCGCGTCGGCATATCCGGTCATGCGCGTCACATCGCCGTCCATACGCACGCCTATGAGCTTGCACCCGGAGGCGGTGGTGGTGCCGCGTATGACGACCTGGTCTTTGCCGACCTCAACGTATGTCACCTTGGCTGCGTAGTCGGCGGCGAGGTAGCGCTCAACGCCGCGTGCAAAGCTTGCGCGGTCGGCCGAGGACATCACGGTGTGCCCGTAGATGCCGAGGTTGCGTATTTTGATATTGACGCCGCTGCGGTTGCCGAAGTCCATGCGGAGCTTGCTGCCGGCCTTGCCCCAGTCAAAGGACTGGCGCTGGGGCGCGATGTTGAGCGAGAAGTGCCGCCATTCGGTTGTCTTGGGCATGGCGCCGCGCACGTGCAGCGAGCGGGCCTCGCTTTCGGGGTCGCGGAAGAATAGCTGGAGGTCGTCGATGTCCTCGGACGCCTGGTAGTCAAATTCCAGGCGGCAGTCCTTGAACACCATGTCTGCCGGGATGGCCATCGAGCAGATGTGCGGGTCTGTGCCGGTGGTCGTTATCTCGGCGTATTGCGCGTTGGAACCATAGGTTAGGTCGACTTTTGTCGAAGAGTCCAGTGTCAGGCTTGTGTTGGCCTTTGACACAAAAGGCAAGGACGTAAGCAGAGCCAAAAGGCTCATTTTCAGTTTTGTCATGTGCGATGTATGGTGTTAATGGTTCTTAGTGTTCTGTAGATATCAGGAGCGTGGTTCATGGAAGAGTAGCAATCGGGGAGTGACGGTTGTCAAGCCGTGCCACCGCTATCATGGTCTGTGCAAAGGTATAAAATATTTATAATATAAAAGTTGTTAAGCGTCATTAATTTTTGGAAAAATTTGGCGCATGGAATACAGTGTGCCCCTCTATACCGGAGTAGTTACTCCGGAAGGTATAATATAAATGCAAGAGGGCCGATAATCGGCAGCTCGGTCGGATGGCTTTGTGCGGGCTTGAGTTGCGAGACGATTGTCGGCGATAATGGCTTAATTGTCAGACGATAGCTGTGTTTGAGTTGCCGAATTGGCCTTTCGGGAGTTTGCCGTCTCAAAAAAAATGTCTAACTTTGCGACACCAACGCCACGCGGTAGTAGCTCAGTTGGTAGAGCATCAGCTTCCCAAGCTGAGGGTCGCGGGTTCGAACCCCGTCTACCGCTCAAAAGGTAAGCGGCTGTGAATTAGCTGCTTGTGAATGAAAAAAATCGGCGTCGGAGCTGCTTTTCGGACTAATGCCATCTGACTCGGACTTATCCTATTTTGTAAGGACTTTAAGGTCTTTAGGGTCTCTAAGGTCCTCAGCGAAAAAATTCCACATTCGACATTCCGCATTATTATGAATATTGCCGTGATGCGGCAAGATGTTTCGACAATCAGGCGTTTGCGTCGGAGCTGTCGGGGCGGTGGCGGCTGCGCAGGCGTCGGATGATGGCGGCCGAAAGCGTGACTACGCGGGTCGAGATGGCGGAGACGCGGTCGGAGAGGGTGTCTATGCGGTCGTTGATGCGCAGCAGACGGAATATGCGGTCGCGTATGGCATCGATGGCTATGCAGGCGATGAATATGGCGACTGTGGAGGCCACGAAAAGCGGCACAAACCACCACGAATGTAGCGCGCCGTGCACGTCTATCCAGCCGTTCCATAGCGCATGGCGCACGTAGACATTGTCGTGTATCAGGTAGATGCCGAAGGTGAGGGGCGCGATGCGCACCATGGCGCGGACGAAGGTTGTATTCGGCGCTTTGAGCCGAGCCGTCCAAAGAAACAGCAGCAGTGCCACGCCGAAGAGTATGCCGTTGTTGTCGTGATAATCAACCATCATGGGCGCCGTCCACGGCGAGTAATGTATGAAGATGCGCGTCAGGAATATTGCCGCCAAGACGGCAGCGGCCGCGAAGTAGGCTTTGCCGAAATGGTTGGGTCCGTCATGGTCGAAGTGCAATCGGATGTAGCCGCCTACAAAGAACAGGAATACAAACCATGGCAGTGAGTTGTTGCCGCTTAGTTCATCGCCCAGCAGGAAGTCGAAATTGATGACGGCCATAACCGCCAGCAGCACGATGTACAGTCGGCGCGTCAGCGTCTGTGCCAGTGTGGCCAGGAATGGCGCGAGGGCCACCAATGCCACGTAACGCGTTGCAAACCAGTAGCGGTCAAAGTACAGCGGCATCAACGACTTGCCGAAGTCGGTCCACCCGAGTGCCCGGTCCGAAAATGCAAAGAAGAGCGCAAAGATGACTGTCGAATAGAAAAATATCGGTGCCCAGGTCTTTGGAATCTTGGGCCATTTGGGTTTGGTGGAATTTATAAGGAAGTATCCGGTGATGAGTATGTAGCAGTTGGTGGAGACCTTGGAGAGACAACCGGCCAGTTCCATGGAGCAGAGGTTGAACAGCGAGGCGGCATCGGCGCTCACGCCCACGGGTTTTTGCCCGACGCCGTGCATCAGGAAGTGCCAGACGACGATGAGGAACATCGCCACCACGCGCAGTATTTCGAAGCTTGGGTTACGTTGTTTGGCCATGACGGCGAGTTCTTGTTTTTTTGGGTAGGCTCAGTGTCTTAGTCCGGGCTATGCCCTCGTTTGCGAGCACAAAGATAGCATAAGCCGCCGACATTTCGGCCAAAATTGCGCGGCAAAGTTGCGGAAAATAAAGGCAAAGTTGCGCAAGCGCGCCTTTCTATTCCCAAAAACCGGCCATTTGGCCAACTTTTGGGAATAGAAACGGAAATTGTCAAGAATATCAGGCATGTATGTATAGGCTTTTGTGCGTTCGGCAAAGATTTTGTACCTTTGTCCGAAGTATATGCGTATGCGCGGGTGTGCCTGCGCACGCGTGAGTGTTTTCCCACGAGAGACCATAGGAAGAAATTACGATTACTAACACGATATAATACATAGATTTATGAAGCAAGAACCGTCGTTGCTGGTGCAATCTCTTGCCCAGTCTCAGACTTTGGCGATGTCCCAAAAGAGTGCCGAATTGCGTGCCCGGGGAGTGGATGTGATCAACCTGAGCGTCGGCGAGCCGGACTTCTATACCCCGCAACATATCAAGGATGCGGCCAAGGCGGCCGTGGATGCCAATTTCAGTTTTTATTCGCCCGTACCGGGCTATATGTCGCTGCGCCGAGCCGTCAGCGCCAAGCTCGAACGCGAAAACGGCGTGACTTTTGCTCCCGAGCAGATAGTCGTGGGCAATGGCGCCAAGCAGGCGTTGTGCAACAGTATTCTGGCCATAGCCAACCCCGGAGACGAGGTGGTGATACCCACTCCGGCGTGGGTCAGCTACATAGAGATGGTGAAGATGTCCCGTGCTACCGTAGTGACGGTTCCGGCCGGCATAGACACCGACTTCAAGGTGACGCCGGCTCAATTGGAGGCAGCCATCACCGATCGTACGCGCATCGTGCTGTTGTGCTCGCCGTCCAATCCCACGGGTAGTGTGTACACGCGAGACGAGTTGCAGGCACTGGTGGATGTCATCGCGCGCCATGAGCGCATCATCGTCATCTCGGACGAAATTTACGAGCATATCAATTTTGCGGGCGGCTTTACGTCGCTGGCGTCTTTTGACGAGCTTCGCGACCGCGTAGTAGTCATCAACGGCGTGTCCAAGGCTTATGCCATGACCGGCTGGCGTATAGGATACTGCGCCGCTCCGCTGTGGGTGGCCAAGGCTGTGACCAAGTTGCAGGGCCAATACACGTCGGGCGCGTCATCCATAGCGCAGAAGGCCGCCGAGGCCGCCTACGAAGGGCCGCAGGACTGCGTGGCCGAGATGTGCGCCGCCTTCCGCCGCCGTCGCGACTTGGTGGTGGAGATGGCGCGTGCTATCCCCGGATTGCGCATCAACGAGCCTCAGGGTGCGTTCTACCTGTTCCCCGAGGTGTCTGCATACATAGGTCGCAAGGCGCCTGACGGCACTGTTATCGCCGACAGCGGAGCTTTGGCAATGTATCTGCTGCACGAGGCGCACGTGGCCACTGTGGACGGCGCCGCTTTCAGCGCCCCGGGGTACATACGCCTGAGCTACGCCACCTCGGACGACAACCTGCGCGAGGCCATGCGCCGTATCGCCGCCGCACTCGAGCGTTTGGCGTGACACATCGCTTTTGTTGAATTACAATATCGGACAACAATATAATACAAAGATATATACACTTCAATGGACTTTATCAAAGAATTGACGTGGCGAGGCATGATTCATACGATGATGCCCGGCGTCGAAGACCAACTGAACAAAGAAATGACCACGGCATATCTGGGTATAGACCCGACTGCCGATTCGCTGCACATAGGACACCTTGTAGGCGTGATGATGTTGCGCCACTTTCAGCGTTCGGGACACCGCCCGGTGGCACTGGTAGGCGGTGCAACCGGCATGATCGGCGACCCGAGTATGAAGAGCCAGGAGCGCAAACTTATAGACGAAGAGACCCTGCGTCACAACCAGGAAGCCATCAAGGCTCAGTTGTCGCATTTCCTCGATTTTGACAGCGATGCACCCAATGCCGCGGTGATGGTCAACAATTACGACTGGATGAAGGACTTCGGATTCCTCGAGTTTATACGCGACATTGGCAAGCATATCACCGTCAATTACATGATGGCCAAGGATAGCGTCAAGAAGCGCCTGAGCGGCGAATCGCGCGAGGGTATGTCCTTCACCGAATTCTCGTACCAGTTGCTGCAAGGCTACGACTTTCTGAATCTATACCGCACCATGGGCTGCAAAGTCCAGTTGGGCGGCTCGGACCAATGGGGCAATATGACCACGGGTACCGAGTTGATACGCCGTATCGAAGGCGCCGAGGATGCGTGGGCCATCACTTGCCCGCTGATTACAAAGGCTGACGGCGGAAAGTTTGGCAAGACCGAGAGCGGCAACGTATGGCTTGACCGTCGCTACACTTCGCCGTACAAGTTCTACCAGTTCTGGCTCAATGTCAGCGATGAAGATGCGGCCAAGTATATCAAGATTTTCACTTCGCTGACGCAGGAAGAGGTCGAAGACCTATGCCGTCAGCAGCAGGAAAATCCCGGTGCACGTCCGCTGCAAAAGCGCCTGGCTCAGGATGTGACCACGATGGTACACTCGGCCGAAGATTACGAAGCCGCCGTCGAGGCCTCCAAGATTCTTTTTGGCAACAACACCGCCGACGCGCTGCACAACCTCGATGAGGCTACGCTGCTCGAAGTAATGGAAGGTGTCCCCTCGATGGAAGTGACACGCGACCAAGCTATGGGCGCCAAACTGGCTGATATCCTGGTGGATGAAGCTCATTTCTTTGCCAGCAAGGGCGAGATGCGCAAGTTGGCTCAGGGTGGCGGCGTATCCATAAACAAGGAGAAGGTCGCCGATGTATACGCACCAATTGACGAAAATATGCTGCTGGCCGGCAAGTATATGCTGGTGCAGCGCGGCAAGAAGAATTATCACCTGCTGATTGTACGCTGAACATAACTGCATACAGCCATCGCGGACTTCCGAGGCGGCGTCCAAACGCCGTGCGACGGAGTCCGCGATGCGCATTTAGGTAATACCGTAGAGGGAGCGCCCCCTACAAAAAAAATCATTATAGAAACATTCTCAGGCTGATACGGCTGAAACACTTGAATTATGGCAGACAATTACCTTGAGCGGAAAATGGAGGAGCACGGGCGTCCGGCTCCGCGGCGCTGCAATGCCGATGCTCGACTGGCGACGGCTTTCGGATGCGAGGCCTTGTGTCACTTGCGCGTGCTTGTCATTTCGGAAGACTACGAGGCGGTGGCCGAAGCGGTGCGCGTGTTCCGCGCCGCAGGGTGTCGTACGGCGTTCACGGCTGTGGGCGATGGGCGTCGTCATGGCACGACTTTGGCCCAGACGTGCGGTGCGCGGTGCTATCCGTGCCTGTGTGGTGATGCTCAGACGTATGCGCGTGCTGTGGCCGACCTTCGCTATCACTGGGGTGGGGTGGACGTGGTGGTCGCCGATGCCGCCGTGGACTTGCCTGCGGACTTGCAGGACTGCCCGCGCATAGGCCTGTCGGATGCGGCGGCTTATCTGGGCACTTTTCGTCGGCAATAAGTCGGTCATCCGATTGTTTTCTGCGAGTCTACTTAACCCCTAACGGGTATAATTTTGGGATTTTCAAAGCGTTTTATACCCTTTGTGGTGTAATATGAGCGAAATTTATTATCTTTGCACCCAAAAGGGTATATTTTATGACGCCATTAGCTAAATACGTAAAGGAGAAGCGTAAGCAATACGGTCTTACGCAGGTTGACTTGTCCCTGAAATCCGGGGTCGGTCTGCGCTTTGTGCGCGAGCTTGAACAGGGCAAAACGACCCTTCGACTTGACAAAGTGAATCAGGTGTTGGCTCTTTTCGGTGCCGAGATGATTCCGACAAAAATGACTGAGGTATGAAACAGGCGAAAGTATGTGTAAATAATATGCCGGCCGGGATTCTGACCGAGGATGACAGGGGGTATGAATTTCGTTATGACATTGATTACCTAAAATCGGATGATGCTGTTGCCGTCAGCTTGACGTTGCCGCTTACAGACAAGCCATACCGCGACAAGGTGCTTTTTTTGCCTGCGGAGTTGCAAGATGCCTATCAGGATAAAATTAATGCTATGGCAAGAAGAGTCTCAATAATCGAATAACCAATTTGGTCAATTGAGGGCAATCTCAACCAGCCATTAACTGAATATCCATAGCTTAAGAATACTAAAAGATATTATTCGGCTCAATTGGTCTTTGCCCGAAGTTTAGACGAGTATAAGAAAGCGGCAGCGGCGCGATTCCCGAGAGGGAATCGCGCCGCTGCGTTGTGTTTCGCTTTATGTCTTAGGCGTTGCGAACTTTGTCTACAACGGCCTTGAAGGCTGCGGGGTTGTTGAGTGCGAGGTCGGCGAGGACTTTGCGGTTGATTTCGATGCCGGCCTTGTGGATGAGGCCCATGAGCTGTGAGTAGCTGAGGCCTTCGACGCGAGCGGCAGCGTTGATACGCTGGATCCACAGTGCGCGGAAGTTGCGTTTCTTTTGTTTGCGGTCGCGATAAGCGTAGGTCAGACCTTTTTCCCAAGTGTTTTTGGCGACGGTCCAGACGTTGCGGCGGCAGCCAAAGTAGCCGCGTGTAAGTTTCAGGATTTTTTTACGGCGAGCACGAGATGCTACGTGGTTTACTGATCTTGGCATTTCTTTTTGGTGTTTTGAATGACAGCGGCTTGTGTTGCTCTTAGTGTATTGTTACGCTGTACATTCGGTTAGTAAATGTGTAAAAGAGATGGTGTTGCGTCGCTGCTTGTGTTCCTTGGTGCGGTGTTCCGGAGCAGGGCCATGCTTAGGTGCCGATGCTGCGTTGCGTGTAGGCTTATGCTGCGGCGCGGGTTTTGTTTATGCTCCTTATTTGAGGGCCAGCAGTGCTTTGACGTTGTTGACGTCGGTCTTGGCTACCAAACCGAAGTGGGTCAGGTTGCGTTTTTGCTTCTTGGTCTTTTTGGTCAAGATGTGGCTCTTGTAAGCATGTTTTCTTTTGATCTTTCCTGAGCCGGTAAGGGCGAACCTCTTTTTGGCACCGGCGTTAGTCTTAATCTTGGGCATGTTGTTTTGTTTAAATATTAATAGTGTTGTTTATTTCTTCTTGGGAGACAGCATGATAATCATGCGTTTGCCTTCCAAAAGGGGCATTTGGTCTACTTTGCCGTATTCTTCGAGGTCGTTGGCAAAACGGAGCAGCAGTACTTCGCCTTGTTCCTTGAAGAGTATCGAGCGTCCTTTGAAGAAGACGTAGGCTTTGACTTTGGCGCCTTCCTGGAGGAAGCCTATGGCGTGGCGCAACTTGAAGTTGTAGTCGTGGTCGTCTGTCTGAGGACCGAAGCGTATTTCTTTGATAACGACTTTGGTTGCCTTGGCTTTAATCTCTTTCTGCTTTTTCTTTTGCTGGTACAGGTACTTTTGATAGTCAAGTATCTTGCATACCGGCGGCTCGGCAGTCGGGGATATTTCCACGAGGTCCAGCTCGAGTTCTTCGGCCTGACGCAGGGCATCGTGAATGGAGTATATGCCCGGAGTGACGTTATCACCTACGAGACGTACTTCGCGTGCACGAATTTGTTCGTTGATGAGGTTGGGGTTGGCGGGCTTTTCGCCGCGACGCGTCATTGGGGGACGAGAGCCCGAGGGGCGCGGAGGCCGTGGGCCGGGATGATAGGGTTTTTTCTCCATTCAGTGGGTGTAGATGTTGTGTATTATGTTAATATTGTGTGCGTTAAAGGCTTCGCAGGGCTTTTAGTGTCCTACGGAGTCCTTGACGTCTTGTGCTATTTGCTCGGCAAAGGTACTAATTTTCATCGAACCTTGGTCGCCTTGGCCCTGTTTTCTTACCGAAACTTCGCCGTTTTCTTGCTCTTTCTCGCCTACGATAAGCATATAAGGTATGCGCTTGAGCTCGTTTTCGCGAATTTTCTTGCCGATTTTTTCGTTGCGGTCATCGACGATGGTGCGGATGTCGGCTTCGTCGAGTTGGGCTGCAACTTTGCGAGCGTAGTCATTGAATTTTTCGGAGATGGGCAGCACTACCACTTGGTCGGGCGCGAGCCACAGGGGCAGATGTCCGGCAGTGTGCTCAAGCAGTACGGCCACGAAACGTTCGAGCGATCCGAAGGGAGCGCGGTGAATCATCACGGGACGATGCTTGAGGTTGTCGGCGCCGGTGTATTCAAGGCCGAAGCGCTCGGGTAGGTTGTAGTCTACCTGGATTGTACCCAGCTGCCAGCGGCGGCCGATGGCGTCTTTGACCATGAAGTCGAGCTTGGGGCCGTAGAATGCGGCTTCGCCGAGTTCCTTGCGTGCCTTGAGGCCTTTTTCTTCGCAGGCTTCGATGATGGCGGTTTCGGCCAAGTGCCAATTTTCATCGCTGCCGATGTATTTTTCTTTGTGTTTGGGGTCGCGCAGCGAGATTTGTGCCTCGTAGTTGTTGAAGTTGAGTGCCTTGAAGATATAGAAGATAATATCCATCACTTTGAGGAACTCGTCTTTGATTTGCTCGGGGGCGCAGAAGATGTGTGCATCGTCCTGCGTAAATCCGCGTACGCGGGTCAGTCCATGGAGTTCGCCCGACTGCTCGTAGCGGTATACGGTGCCGAATTCGGCGATACGCAGGGGCAGTTCGCGATAGCTGCGCGGGAAGGCGCGGAAGATTTCGCAGTGGTGGGGGCAGTTCATGGGCTTGAGCAGATACTCTTCGCCTTCTTCGGGGGTGTGTATGGGCTGGAAGGAATCCTTGCCGTACTTGGCGTAGTGTCCGGAGGTGACGTACAGCATCTTGCTGCCGATATGGGGAGTGATTACCTGCTGGTAACCGTATTTCTTTTGGATGCGGCGGAGGAATTGCTCGAGACGGTCGCGCAGGGCGGCACCTTTGGGAAGCCACAGGGGCAGTCCGGCGCCGACGTTGGAGCTGAAGGTGAACAGCTCGAGTTCTTTGCCTATTTTGCGGTGGTCGCGTTTCTTGGCTTCTTCGAGCAGTACGAGATACTCGTCCAGCATTTTTTTCTTGGGAAAGGATATGCCGTATACGCGAGTCAATTGGTCGCGCTTTTCGTCGCCGCGCCAGTATGCACCGGCTAAGGATGTGATTTTTACGGCCTTGATAGGTGCTACCGTGGGGATATGCGGACCGCGGCACAGGTCGGTGAAGTTGCCTTGGGTGTATGTGGTGATGTGTCCGTCTTCGAGTTCGCTGATGAGCTCGCACTTGTACTTTTCGCCGCGGTCGCCGAAGAGTTTGAGGGCGTCTGCTTTGGAGATGTCGCGACGTACCACGGGGTTGGCGGTACGTGCCAGTTCGAGCATCTTGGCCTCGATGCGCGGGAAGTCGGCGGCGGTGATGGAATTGCCTGCGGGGTCGATGTCATAATAGAACCCGTTTTCGATGGCGGGGCCGATGCCGAATTTGACTCCGGGGAAGAGCTCTTGCAGCGCTTCGGCCAGCAGGTGCGCGCTGGTGTGCCAAAATGCGTGCTTGGCCTCGGGGTCGTCCCATTTGTGAAGCGTGAGCGTGGCATCGCACTCGATGGGGCGTGTCAAGTCCCATGCTTCGTCGTTGACGGTGGCGGCCAGCACGTCGGAGGCGAGGCGCTCGCTGATGCTCTTAGCTATTTCTAACGGCGTCGTGCCTTTGGCATATTCTTTGACGCTGTTGTCGGGGAATGTAATTTTAATCATATCGTTGTATGTCGATGATTGCTTGCATAATTATGGCGGTGTGCGGCATGCGGCTGCCGACACCAAAAGCACCTTCGCCTCGGGCGCCGGTGCAAAATCGCCGCAAAGTTACTAAAAATCTTTGGATTTCAGCCGCTAAAATTCGGGATTTTTTCATCTCTTATTCGGCGAGGGATTTCGATAGGAATCGGAACGGCTGTTCGCTCCATTCCGTCGGCGGTGGAATGCTTATTGATTGGGGAATGGGTCTTCCTTATAGGTGACGGCGCCGCGACGTCGTGCGCACTCAAATACACTTTCGAAGATATGGTGTACGTTCGGGTCGGCGAAGACACATTCTACGCCGCCATTGTCCAACGGGACTAATTCGCCGTTTTTCCTTGTTAAAATCGAGATTCGATAGTCTGAGATGGTGTTTGCGAACACAACAGTATGGAAAACGAAATAGTAACTATCCCAATACAAGAAGTGGTAGTCTTTAAATGTAAAATTTCCTCTGGATATCGATCCCGGGCGACATACAAGCCTGGCTTTAACGCCATCGATGGGACAGAACGGATACCAACCGATTGCGTTTCCGGATGCGTCATAATAATATAGCCAGAGTTTCGGCGGCTCGTCATTGACGATATCCGTAAGGTCTACCCAGATTTCACAAGTGCCGGATGTATACGTTTTTTCATACCAAAACAGTCGTGAAAATGGGATTTCGTATCGTTCGTCATATTTGCCGGGCTTGTACTTGCCTTTTGCCATGGCTACACCGGGGATGATAAGCAGAAGTGTCAATAGCCTCACTAATAGTCTTTTGCAATTGCTTGTCGCGGCGATGATCGGTTCTTGGGTCATATTTGTATTGGTTTTGCGGGTTATTATTGTTTATGCGAATTGGGATGCGAGGTCGATGACGGCGCGGGCGGCGGCATCGGCGGCATCGGCCGAGCCGAGTATGCGTCGTATCTCGGCATATCCTTCGAGCATATCTCGCCGTGCGGGGGCGGTATCGTCGATGATTGCGGCCAAGCTCCGGGCCACGGCCTCGGCGGTGCACCGGTGCAGCAGCATTTCGTCGATGACGCGACGTCCGGCAATGAGGTTGGGCAGGGTGACGTAATCCACCTTGAGCAGGCGGTGCATGATGGCGTAGGACAGTCGGCTGCCGTTGGCGCGGTAGCAGGCCACCTGCGGCGTGCCGGCCAAAGCCGCTTCGAGTGTTGCCGTCCCCGAGGTGACCAATGCGGCCTGCGCATAGGCCAGTAGCGGCATCGTGGCATCGCGCACTATGTGCACGCCTTCAGCCATATATGGTGCATAGATGCTGTCGTCCATACCCGGGGCGGCGGCCACGGCCACGCCATATTGCGGAAAGCGTGCTGCGGCCTCAAGCATTACGGACATATTGTTGCGTATCTCGCCGCGACGGCTGCCGGGTAGCAGCGCTATGTACGGGCGTGTCGGTTCTATGCCGTGTGCGGCCAGGAAGTCGCGGCGTGCGGGCTTGGCGGCCAATGCGGCGTCAATCTCGCCCACCGAGGGATTGCCGACGTAGGTCACCTCGTAGTGATGGCGCCGGCTGTAGTAATCGACTTCGAAGGGGAAGATGACGAGCATACAGTCCACTAATTTTTTGATGGTACGGACGCGCCATTCCTTCCACGCCCAGACTTTTGGCGAGATGTAATATGCCACGGGGATGCCCAGGCGGTGTGCTTCGGCGGCCACCTTGAGATTGAAGCTCGGATAGTCGATGAGTACCAGTACATCGGGGCGTGCGCTGCGCAGCGCCTCCTTGGCGGCGTGCAGATTGGCGGAAATGCGTCGCAGGTTGCGCAATACCTCGCTGAAGCCCATGAATGCCATGTCGCGATAGTCTATTACCGGCGCGATGCCGCTGACGGCACGCATGCCCTCGCCGCCGAGATATACAAATTCGGCTGCCGGGTCGTGGCGGCGTAGGGCTGCCATCACTTGCGAGGCATGCAGGTCGCCGGATGCCTCTCCGGCTATCATGAAGTATTTCACTGTGTATTATCGTCTGTTGTGCTTTTGGCCGACGAACGGCTTATCGTGTTACAAATTTAGCCTTTTGTGCGGTGACGGCCAAATCCATCGTAATATTTGCGCAACCATGCACCCCCGGCCCTACGAAAAACATTGCGCCTTTTAAGTTTTTTAATGCTGCGCCGATGCTATAATGCGGCATTTTGGTGTATCTTTGTGCTGTCGTAAAACGACGTATGATTTGTATACACACATTTATCTTAGGGAGACTATCTTAGGGAGACATGTTGCCCCCGACATTTCCCGGACGGTCGTGATGCCGCATTTCGCAGTTGCGATGTACACTGTGTCTTCCGAAGCGAGACAAGGCGTGTGCGATTACGCACATATACATACGGATTCTGATACATACAATTTTTAGATACACATAACATCTTAAAAGTAAACAAATTATGAAATTCAAAGCAGGAAAGTCGTACGAGCTTCCGGTAAAGGAACGAATCGTACAGGGCAATTCGCAGTATTTTATTGTAGAACATGACGGAGTGGAGTACCGCATACGTCTGTATGATTTCCAAAAAGAGCAAAAAGACCCGGCAACGCTGCTGTGCCTCGCCAGGCAGGTGCAAGACGGTACTATTGCGTTGGTGCAGGATTATTCGGCATTTTTGGACCAATTTTACAAGGTAGGCGAAGAATATCCCTTTACGGTCGTATCGGGGCTCAAGGGCTACGAATTACCATATTACACCGTGCGCGACAATCACGGCCTTATTTTCAACCTCGCCAATTTCGGTAAAGCCAAATTGATGCCTTATCAGGACATACGCTGCCGGGTAATTAAAATTGACCGCTACAGACTGCGTCTCCAATTGGTCGTCGATGAGCAAATGCAGCGCAATGTCAAATTTTACAGCCTGCCGGCCATAGGTGCCGAATTGGGTATAGTCGCCGAGACACGCTTGGCCGAGAGTCTGCTGCTTACCGATGCCTCGTATGCAGACATCGCCGCAGCCTACCGCAGTCATCGCGGCGAATGGATTCTGATGTTCCTGTCCAAGGTGCGCGACACCATCGAGACGATGCATTACCGAACATTGCGCCGCCACATCCGCGTCCTCCGGGCATACGTGTCCGTATGTCTGTTCCTCCTCGAAGAAAGCCGACTGATTTCGAGCCTCGATGATACGTGGCGCACGCGCTGGCGTCGGCGCCTCGAAGGCTATGTGCGCCATGCCAGCACTTCGATACGCGCCCTCGAGATGATAGATTCGGGTAAGCATACCGCCTACTTGGACGACATCATAGCCAAGATGCGCCAAAGCGGATACCTCTACAATCCCGGAGACAAGCTCGAGGTGATGAACGCCATATTTGCACTGTGCCCGGACATCATCGAGCAGCGCATGGATGACATCCTTTCTATCATCTCCGACGGCAATCACAGCAACTGGAGTCAAGATCCGTTTCGCTCGGCTTTCATACGCGTGCTTGACTCTTACGTGCGTCTCAACAAGACCCGAGCCGACGGCCTGACATACGATGACCGCGCCGGCCGCGATATGTTGCAGCGCATGATACGCGTACTGGCTCTGCGGTTGCTGCTGTCGTCCAAGGACGATGATTTCGATATACAGGAATATCGCGCCGCACTGGTGCGTTATCTTGTGTTTGAGAACGAGGCCTTGGCTCCCGACTTGCTGCGCAAGGCCTTCGAGGCCGCAGCCGGGACATCCGAGTCGCCCCTGCGCTTTGGCTGGAAGAGCCTTGACAATCTTAAGCAATTGGCCCTGGAAGCCGCCTCTGCCGACTTGTCCTCCCCGACCTCTCCGTCCTCCGCCCAATACTACATGGGCAAGGGCGCCGGCCTCGTGGCTACGCGCGAAAGCCTGCACCTTGTTTCGCAAAGTCGCGGCGGTGTCAATCGCGCCATCCTGCCCGTCGATATGCTGCCATGGCAAAACATCCAGATATACACATCCGAACGCATAGCCGCTCTTCCCGAGGGCTGTGATGACTTGGATGCTCTGTCGTGCTTCTGGGCCGATGTGGAGCATGCGCTATACGAACCCGGTAGTCTGACACGTCCCTCTCGTGCAAATCTGCGTGTCGTCGATGCCGGGGACACGGTCCGGGTATATGTCTCCGAAATCGAAGGCGACGGACGCCTGTTCAGGGTCAAACCTGTGGACGAAAGCATTTCTAACGGCGAGGGTACGCTGAGCCTTTCCGAGATAGTGAAATATGATGTGTACGGCATGGCCATAGATGATTTTAGGGACGACTTTAACAACGCGCTGGTATTCTATGCCAAAGTCCTGTCGTTGGGTTCGGGCGATGAGCCGCGATATACGCTGCTGCCGGCCATCAAGGATATGGTGCGCAACGACCTCGACGAAGACACTCCCCTCGAGTGTCTGGTCATGGGATGGACCAAGTACAAGGGCCGCGAAACCTATCTGGGTATATCGGCGCAGGGCGACCCGGTCAATATTGTCACTGAGAGTACCAAACTTTCCAAAGGCGACTACGTAGTGGCTACGTACATGTCTATGGAGCCCACCGGGCGACTGCTCTGCCGATACAACAGGCCGGTAGACGAGGATTTTAATACATTCTCGCCGCACGATGCCATACGCACGATGCTGTTCCTGCTCAAGTCTTCGGTGTTCCATATTCCCGAAACCATGGACCTTGCATCGGAAAATACCGATGACGACCTGCCCGAATCGACCATCGAGCCCGAGCACGTGGTCGAGCTGATACACATCATAGACCGCGTGGGGTCGCTTGAGTCAAGCTATTTGCGCCGATTTAATTATATGGCCTTTGCGCGTATGCTGGCGCGACTCATAGACAACAACGGTCTGGTGCAATACTTTGCGCGGCGCATGTCTTTTGTCCGACGCCTGCGCACCTTTGTCAGCTCGGGATACATCAACGTGGATGATATTCGTGCCGACGAAGAAAATTCGGGTGACTATCCGGTACTGGAAATGCGCAGCCGTCAGTTGCGCATACTCAGTTACATCTACGATTCGTCCAAAAACGATTTTTTATGGGACATCATCGCCGGTGACTACGACGAGACCTCCGTCGGCCTGGCCAAATTGGCTCTGACGGCCAACCTGTCCATGGAAATGGACGTGGACGAAGCCCAAGGCGCCATCACCGGGCGCATATCGCAGTTGCTGAACATCGAGGTCAAAATACAGCAGCCCATATTCTTGGGCGAAGAAACACAGACGCTCGAGTTCAAGAGCAGCTACATCTGCCCCGAAGACGGACTGCACATCGACATGCCGCGTCAGCGTGACCATATATTGCAACGTATTTGCGGATTTCTCAACAGCGCCCAAGGCGGCAAGTTGTATATCGGTGTCAACCGATACGGGTACGTGGTGGGCAATGACGACTTATATCACCATCTCTTCGGTGGAGACCGCGACAAGTACGAACTACGTGTGCGCAACGACATCCGCATCAATCTCGGCGGAGCCGCCAACGACTGCATATCCACGTTGTGGCTCGACCCGGCCGAATCCGGCGGCAAGAACGTTTTTGTCATCGAGATTCGTCCCAACCAGTTCGGCATCGAGTACGGCGGCAAGTACTGGGTGCGCCAAGGCACTTCCACCTATCCGTACACGCGCAAGGAGTTCCTGGCCATGCAGGCCAACCGCACCCTCGCCGACGCGCAATGATATGGCGGTGCGCAATGATATGGCGGTGCTCCACAATATTAAGCGCAAAATTGCGTTTACTAATAGACCGGTCTTCGCTCACGCGTGCAGGCCGTCATCCGTATCACCAAAGCAAACACATCACATAATGTCCATGAGACAGAAATACAATTGCGGACGCTGTGCCGCCGTGGCCCTGGCCTTGGCGACGGCTTTCGGCGTCATGGCCGCCGACGATATTAAGAACGACGAATTCAACCCCATCACCACCGGCGTGACCTCGCTGGGTATAGCCCCGGACGCACGCGGCGCATCCATGGGTGACTTGGGTGTCGCTTCAGATCCGGACGTCAATTCGCAGTTTTGGAACCCGTCAAAATATGCTTTTGCCTACTCAAGCGCCGCCGTGAGCCTGAGCTACACGCCGTGGCTGCGCAAATTGGTCAACGATATCTTCCTGGCCAACCTGTCGGCATACTACAAAATCGGCTCGGGCGACAATCAGGCCATCAGTGCCTCGCTGCGCTATTTCTCGCTGGGCGAAGTCAATACAGCCGGGCCTTCCGGGGATGCCGGACAGAGCCTCAACCCCTACGAAATGTCCGTAGATGTCGGCTATTCGCGCAAACTCTCCGAGAAATTCTCCATGGGCGTTGTTTTCCGCTACATCTACAGTGACCTGGGTTTCAGCGACAGTTATGCCGGCGATCAAACTTCGGGTGCCAGTGCTTTCTCGGCCGACATCTCGGGATACTACACCACCTATCCCATCATCGGACGCAGCGAATGTCAATGGTCCTGGGGTTGGAATATCTCGAACATAGGCACCAAGGTGTCTTATGACAATGGCAATTATCCGGCGTTTCTTCCCACCAACCTGCGTCTGGGTACATCGTTCACCTTCCCGCTGGCCGATTATCATAACTTGTCTATCAACCTCGATGCCAATAAGTTGCTTGTGCCGGCCAAGCCGCGCGAAAGCGATTACGATACTCAGACTACCGAGGGACAGCAGGCATATCTTGATGCACTCGAAGACTGGGAGAATATGTCGCCAATCACCGGCATATTTAAGAGCTTCAGTGATGCCCCGGGTGGATTTAAGGAGGAGTTACGCGAAATCACCTGGTCGCTGGGTGCCGAATACAGCTACAACCAGCAGTTCTTCCTGCGCGCAGGCTATTTCTACGAGAATAAGTTCAAGGGCAACCGCCAATACTTCGGCATAGGTGCCGGCTTCTCGCTCAACGTCGTGCGTCTGGATGCGTCATATATGCTGGCTACGGCGCAGACTTCGCCTCTGGATCAGACACTGCGCTTCACCCTGACTTTCGATATGGACGGGCTGCGCGACCTCTTGGGCAAGCGCAAACGTTGACACCGGCTGTCGCCTTCGGCTCTGATGTCACTCGCATCCGAGGCAGGTGGCGTCATAAGGCGCAACCTGTGCGAAATGCCGCATTCCGCATTCCACATTCCATAAACACTTGAAGATATGCAATATCCACGTATCGGCAACGGCTATGACGTGCACGTCCTCACCGAGGGACGCCGTTTGATTTTATGCGGTGTCACCATTGACCACGACCGCGGCCTGCTGGGGCACAGCGATGCCGATGTGGCCATACACGCCCTGTGCGATGCGCTGCTTGGTGCAATGGCGCTGGGCGACATAGGACGTCATTTCCCGGATACG
Source organism: uncultured Porphyromonadaceae bacterium (assembly GCA_900540625.1). Classification (GTDB taxonomy): domain Bacteria; phylum Bacteroidota; class Bacteroidia; order Bacteroidales; family Muribaculaceae; genus CAG-873. The sequence continues at coordinate 44,858 of UQGP01000015.1, forward strand.
GACGCGCGATATGCGGGCATAGACTCGCGCCGGCTGCTGCGTCACGTGGTTGCGCTGATACGAGACCACGGATACAAGCCCTACAATATCGACATCACCATCATGGCACAAGCGCCCAAGATGGCGCCGCACATCGAGGCCATGCGTGCCAATATGGCCGCCGACCTCGGTATAGATGTCGATATGGTGAGCGTCAAGGCCACTACCACCGAGCGCCTGGGATTTGTAGGCCGTCAGGAGGGCATAGCCGCCCTGGCTACCGCCGTGGTTGTCCCCGTCCAAGCGTAAGCTCCGATGCAGCGGTGCAAGGTGCAACTCAAGGCGCCAATCACGGCGCAAATTATCTGAAATACCGACTTTTTAAGAGCGAAGGCGTGTCATAATGCCGACCCGGTAGGGGCGCTATACATAGCGCCCGTGCGATATGACGGTAATATGATGATTTCCCAAATGTATTATGCAATATTGCCCACTGTCGCTGCGGACGCAATATATTGGCGCCTCTACAATAATTCAACCATTATGACATACTCCATTGGATATGATGCATCAAGAAAATAACGTCACGACACGTCGAGGGCTGCTTGCGCTGAGCCCGCTGATAGTATTTTTGCTCCTGTACGTGGGGCTGTCGTCTTTTGTCGGCGATTTTTACAAGGTGCCGCTGTCGGTGGCCTTCGTGCTGTCCTCGGTATGGGGCGTGGCCACCACGATGGGGCTGTCGCTGTCCGAGCGGCTCAAGGTGTTCTCGCGCGGCGCGGCCAACAGCGACGTCATATACATGGTTTGGATATTCATCCTGGCCGGAGCCTTCGCCACTTTGGCGCAAAAAGTCGGCGCTACGGATGCCACGGTCAATTTGGCACTTAAAGTTCTGCCGGCGGGCTACCTGATGCCCGGGCTGTTTCTGGCGGCGTGCTTCATCTCCATGGCCGTAGGCACTTCGGTGGGTACGGTGGTGGCGCTGACACCCGTGGCCGTGGGTATTGCCGGGCAAATGGGCGGCGATATACCCATGTTCGTGGCCGCAGTGGTCGGCGGGTCGTTCTTCGGCGACAATCTGTCCTTCATTTCGGACACAACCATAGCATCGACGCGTTCGCAGGGATGCTCGATGCGCGACAAGTTTTATGTCAATATCTGGCTGACACTGCCGGCTGCGCTGGCTATCTTGGTGATATACTTTGTCTTAGGCGGCAGCGTGGAGACGCACGTAGACACCGTTCCCGTGGACTGGCAGCTCATAGTGCCGTACCTGCTGGTCGTCGTACTGGCTGTGGCGGGCCTTAATGTGCTGTTGGTGTTGCTTATAGGCATCGTGGCCGCCTTTGCCTCGGGGCTTATCTACAGCGGCGCCGCGCCTATGGATATGCTCGGATTTATGGGGCAGGGCGTTGACTCGATGGGCAACCTCATAGTGGTGACGCTCCTGGCCTCGGGAATGTTGGGGCTGATACATCACAACGGCGGCATCCGTTTTCTGATCTCCCGTATGTCCAAAGGCATTAAGGGGTCGCGCGGCGCACAAGCCATGATTTCGCTGCTCGTGGCCATCGTCAACCTTTGCACCGCCAACAACACCATAGCCATCATTACCGTAGGGTCGCTGGCACGCCAAATCTCGGAGAAATACGGTTTGGATCCGCGCAAAACGGCCAGCCTGCTGGATACCTGCTCGTGCGTGGCGCAATGCTTCATCCCTTACGGAGCCCAAGTGCTGATGGCCGCGTCGCTGGCCGGCATCACCACCGTTTCGATACTGCCGCACCTGTACTATCCCTTTGCACTGGGACTTATGGTGGCGCTGTCCATCATCTTCCAATTTCCGAAACGCTACAACGCCAAAGTCGCTTAAGCACCCCTTTCGCCGACCGGAATGTCAGCCAAGGGTGTCGTAAGTGTCGTCAAAACCGGTGGTTAGGCCGCCGTCCGTGTCCGCACATCCCGCATAATCGACGGAGGCATAATCCGAATTGCACGCCCCGGCGCCGCCGGTCATATCCTCATAAGTGACCGTAACGTGCGGCTCGGCAGGCACTTCGACGCGTTCCACGTCATCGCCCACGCCGATATTTGAGGCAATCTGATCCGCGGATTTCTCATCATCCGGCGTAGCGGCACGACTCAGCGACGCATCCTCCTTGGCCAATACGGAAGCGACGCAGACCCCGCCGACGCCCACAGCGGCGCTGACGCCCACGGCACGTCCCAATGACACGTGCCGCACATTGCCGCCGTCCGGCATCAAAGCCGCCGACGGGAAATCCTGCGGCGCGGCATCCTCGACCAATCGCGGCGCGGCATCCTCAGCCGCAGGATTGCCGGTTGTCGGCACGTTCGGCATCGCGCCGGATGACGGCATGCAGGGTGTCGACATCGCGCTCGGTGTCGGTACAACCACTTCCGTAGCCCGAACCATATCCTCTTCGGTAAGGCTCATATCCTCTTCGGAGAGTTCATTGTCAAAACGGTTGTCTGAATCCATGTCCATTGTCTATCGATTAATACCGGTGTACGGCCTATGGCCTGTAATAGATGTCAAGGCGTAAGGCGGGGAGGGGGAGAATGAGTGAGAAGATAGTCGCCTTTACGCTTCTGACGACACAAAGTTACGGGCATCATCCGCCTCCGCCCAAACCTTTTTCGCGCTATTATACGAAATATACCGATTAATCCACGAAACCGCTCCTCACCCTCCCCAAAGACACAATCCGCCCCTGTCCCCCAATGACAGGAAGCTCACTTCCCCCCCCGTCGCGGCCAAGGCTAATCGAAAAAAGTGTCATACAGTGACAGAATTTTCGATTAGGGCGTACTCCGGGGCGGGCGCGCGGGTTTGATGCAGCCTCGATAGATGAGATGTTAAAATGGCATAAAAAGAGGAAGGGGATTAAACTTTTGGGCCCGGTGTTGCGTCTACTTTATAGACGGACGGATTTATAGACGGACGGAAGAAATGAGACTTCCAGGGCGCAAGCCCCGACGCACGGCATCCGATATACGTCGATGCACGGCAAGGGTTAGGCGACACGCAACGTCCGATCTGCAACGACAGAACATAGGTAGGGGAATCGACAGGCAATTGCGCCGTCCCTCCGCCTCAAAAGCATATAATTCAATTTTGTTTAGGGTTAATGAATGGTTTAGAATGATTAGTTTTTTCATAGGATTAGATTTTTAAGGTTTTACAAGAAGGGGAAGTCGTGAGATTTCCCCTTCCTTATGATACTCGACGGGAAAGTCCTTAGGGTCCTTAGTGTTCTTAAGGTCCTTAGTGTTCTTAAGGTTCTTAAAGTCCTCTCCGGCGCAGCCCATTCCACATTCCACATTCGACATTCCACATTATAATGGCATTCCACATTCCACATTCAACATTCGACATTATAGCGTCGGTCGCGGCCGCCGAGGAAGATGACGTTGCAGCCGCCGCGCAAGCGACTGGCGACGCGGTCGCCGTAGCGGCGCACGAACTCCTCTCCGAAGATGTTGATATTAGAAGTGGCCATGGTGAGCATATCGTCGTGGTCGCCACGCGCTTCGATAAGCTGGCGCATAGGTTCGCGGCGTACGCCCATATACACGGCCTCGGCCTCGGGCTCGCAGCCCAGGTCCTGGATGCACACTATGGGGGCGCACGCCTCGCCGGTCATGGGCGAAGCGCCGCGACATCCGCGTTCCCAGGCCTCGGCGGCGCTCAGAAAGGACCATGATATGCGGCGCTCCGTTTCGCCGAAGAATATCGTCGAAGGGCATAAGCGGGCAAATTTCAGCATCACGCGCATCATCAGGCTTTTGCCCGAGCCGGTGGTGCCGCACAAGTATATGCCCTTGCAGAGGTCGCCGCGAGTGTACTCACTGCGGCCGCCGTTGACGATGACGGCTTCCATGGCCGGGTCGCCTATAATCCAGCGCGCCATTTGCAGGTAGGCCCAGCGGTTGTCGTCGTCGATGACAAAACGCGGTGTGTAGTGGCGTCCTATGGCCTCGATGTAGGCCATAGATTCGGGGATATTGAGTGTCATCGGGGCGCTGCGGCGTATGCCGTACCGGCCGTAGCCGTCCATAAGTGCGGCCACCCGCGCATTGATTCTTTCTTGTATAGTAGTGTTTTGCATAGCAGTATTATTTTGATTTAAAATTTAAGATTAGGCGTAGTTTTAAAGTCCTTGAAGTCCTTAGCGTCCTTAAAGTCCTTAGAGTCCTTAGCGTCCTTAAAGTCCTTAAAGTCCTTAAGGTCCTTAGTGTCCTTAGCGTCCTTAAAGTCCTTAAAGTCGGCCCTTAGAGTCCTTAGGGTCGCTGTCCGGCGCAGCCCATTC
>UQGP01000016.1 GCA_900540625.1 uncultured Porphyromonadaceae bacterium
CCGAGATTATCGACGGACGGCGTATGCGCTATCTTGTTGATGGCTCCAACTTGATATGGATTGGCGAGGAGACACCTGAAATGTATATCCGGGTTGACACTCTTTGCTATACATCGGCCTTGCTGCCTTTCGGCGATGTGTCGATACCGCTGTCGCTGCATTATCGTTCAAACGTCATCCGCTCGGACGGCACCCTCGTCCAGTCCGCCACCTACTACCCCTACGGCGAACCCCACCGCGACCCGGCTGTCTCCGCCGGCATCGGCATCGCAGGCCCCGACCTGCCGATGTCTGCCACGGCGATAATATCGAATGAAGACAATACAACGCTTAATCCATATCTATTTCATAACAAGAGGCTTGATCTTGTGCCACGAACCTACGAATATCCTTTGCGAACATACGTTTCTGCAGTACAATATTGGATCTCAATGGATCCATATGCTGAACGATATCCGCATCTTTCCCCTTACTGTTCTTTCGCTTGCAATCCAATCAGATATACTGATGAAACCGGTGGTGTAATAACTGTCGTAAGTGCGGAAGATCAGAAAAAATTTTATGATGCGATGGCGAAATTATTCAAAGACAAAGCCGAAAACTTCAGCTTTAATAATGACGGTCAATTAAAGTACGATGGAGATACAAAAGGATTATCGCGTAACCAAAAGAACGTGCTGAATGGCCTTCGTAAAGTTATGGATAGCGAAGAAAATACCACGATATCTTTCGGCAAAAGCGTTACGATAAAGGATGAAAATGGCAATGACGTCAAATACAATGCGTCTGAAGGCGGTGGCGCATTTACAATTCTCCAGGCAGAGGCTATCGAAAAAGAGCTTGATGTCAGTACAAACATTATACTAATCGATCCGGATGCAACCAGTACACAGGTCGAAGCCGTAACGGATGCTTACTATGGAGATTGGTCTGACCTTAGCCTTGGCGCAAGGACAGAAATTGTAGATGTTCAGTTGAATGTGCCGGATATGATTTCGCACGAAATAGGACATGTGTTATATGCGGGCAAAACACAAGATAAAGTCATAGATTTCAATAATAAAGCCCGAAAAATATTAGGATTACCAAAACGAAGATATGATATAAAACACTATGAGAGAAAAAGATAGTGAATTTATAAACTGCAGAGCATTGATTTTTGTCGCAGTTGCGTTTTTCTGCACTATAGTAGGTGTGGCAAAAACTACAAATGGTGGAGTCTCCGGAAAAGTGCTTTATGCCAATGACTCATTGTATGTTGAGGTGTCAAATAATTCAAATGACACTGTTTATGTATTTGATACGTATTTAAAAAAATACTATGGGTATTGTTTGGCAGATGCCAAATACCTACGCCGATATAACTATAACACAGATAGATTTGCCATATCGTTTTTGCCGATAAAGCCCTATCTGTCAGCAGGTCTTAGCGATCTCATTAGACTCGGTGATAATGCTGTTGTTAATTCCGGAAGTCTTTGGTATAGTTTTACCGTTATTCCACCACTTGAGGCGCAAACGTTTTCAGTTCCACGCACTATACTATCGGCTTGCGATTATTTTGAAGATTTTGATCTTAATAAGATATTTACCTGGCAGCCCTACTTGGACTTTAAGTACCTCGGATATTTTCATCCGCAGACATTGACATTAAAGTTGGCCATATATAAAAATATTGACATATTTGCAGACCGATGGAATTTAGTGAAACTGTGGATAGAATTTAATGAGCATGTAAACCAATTTATAGAATTAAATATCCCGGTATGCAACTGTACGTGTAACGACTAAATGTCAAATGAGTAAAGTATGGTAGATGCATCTATGAAAGGGCAAACACAGCATATTAACGCATCCATCATCGGCCACACATATTGGAATGCCGACGGCCACCCGGTGCAGTACGACATTGAGGGCGGCCACCGGCAGCTTTTGGGCTGGGACGCCTTCGGCAACCACCTGTACACATCCTACGAGACGTCCGTGGCACCCGTCTCAGCCGGGATGCGTCCGGGACGCACGCGCCGCACGTCCGTGCGTGCGTACAGTGGTGACGGGCATGTGCTGCGCGGCGGCGCAGGCAACTCTAAAACTGACACGCTGGAGATGCTGCGCTTTGCCGGCGGCTACTTCGATGCCGACCTCCGAGTCCACTACCTCATTGCCGACTACCTCGGAGCCAACATCGCAGTCATCGACGAACACGGCACACTCGTCCAATTCACCTCTTACTACCCCTACGGCACCCCACATCGAGCGCCCAAAAACCTTACCGGCACATCCTCTCCCACTACAAACCCCTACCTCTTTGGCGGCAAAGAGTTGATGAAGCAAGACGCCCTCGACGAATACCTCTACGGCGCACGCAACTACCTCCCCGCCGCCACCATCTTCTCCTCCATAGATCCTTTCTGCGAAAAATACTACCATCTATCCCCCTACGTCTTCTGTGCTGCCAACCCCCTACGCTACACGGATCCCTCGGGAGCGCGAATATACTTATCACAAGACATGAATCTCAAGCAAATCTTCACAGTTCTGCTTGACTTGCAACGTCTCACCGACGACAAATTGGTATATCAGACACAAAGCGATGGGCGCAGAATGATCAAAATCGCAAAACTTGGCAAAGGCAAACACGCAAAAGGCACCCAACTGATTAGAAATCTCAATAGTTCCTTCCGTTCAGTCGAAATTGAGTATGAGAAAGCCAGTTTAGATCGAACCGGCAAATATACAAGTAGATTTAGAACTTATTATGAGGATGGTGTAAATCTAAAAAACAAAAGCAATGGCATCGGCGTAAATGCCTATATAAATTATGCTCCTTCACAGAATGTAAAAACTCGTACAGCCGCCGCTACTCCTAAAGGATATGCTTCTTTGCGCTCACCAACACACATATCGTTAGCACATGAATTAATACATGCTTATCATGCGACAAAAGGTGATGTTGAGACTACATTAGCACAAAATCCAACATACATATTCAATGGTAAAAAAGTGATGGTTTCCGGCAATGTGGCACATAAAGAACTTAGGACTGTTGGACTGGGATTTAACCACCAAGGAGACATCACTGAAAACGACATTCGTATTGAACAAGGACTGCCTTTAAGAGTGGCATATTAATCACAATAATTCATAATATGAATATTAAATTGCATAAATATCTGCTATTATATGTTGTTGTTCTCTTGAACTCTTGTGTTGATGCACAAAAAAAAGAGATGTCAGGAGGTGACAACGCAGACAAAAAAGAAGAAACATCCCTAAACTTTATATATCATAGTTATCTGTGTTTCGGCCAGGACTGTGAAGAAGCAATAATAACAGGCTTTGCCAAAGATAGTATTCATCTGTACAAAGACATTGTAGGCATACAAACAGACAGCATTATAAAAACAAATTCGGAAAAAATATTAGACCCATTTATTCATCTCACATACGTTAATGATACGGATGACTCGTACCCTTTTAATGGCTTTGAGGGCACTATAATTTTTTCACGTGATGCTCGTCCTAAATATCAATTTTGCCGAGATAGCATTTGGCTTGATTTAATGTGTCTACCATATATTGCTAATAGAAACATTATTGAATATTGATATGAAACAAATACTTAGCGCTATTTTGGGAAAATTTGTTTGGGTAGCCATCATACTTATCGGCATCTCATCTTGTGATAATTCGTCAAGTGTAGCAAAAGACACGGCTAAAAACTTCGATTATCACGAAATAGTGTATCATACCCCTTTTTTCAAGTACAAAATTAGCAAAGACACCTTGTATATCGAAGAAATTGAAATCTTGGATTCTTTGTTGCGGTTGCGACAAGTTCCAAGTGACCAGATCGTTGTCTATGATGATGAATGGAAGTCCCATATTAAAATTTTGTCAAACACCGAATGTCGTACGATAGACATCTTAAACAAAGATATCAAGGATATAATTATTTCAAGCGAAACGTTAATTAATCCCACGTATTTAGATGAGACTCCGGAACAATTAGTAATTGATGGACGTATTGTTTACTATTCATATGGCGCGGGGTTTTATGTTAATAGTCTTAATGGATTATATACAGCACAAACACGACCGATAAAGAAATTGCTGCAGTATATAACCAAGCTTACAAATCGTGATTTGATAAAGTTAATCAAAACAACCGAACGCTTGAAAGTATTTCCTAAACTTATTATTGTTGATGCTCCCGATATATAACATTGATTATTTCTAAATATAAAAGGCTTAAACCTTATGTCAGATGATCTGCGTAAAACAACTTGCTAATTAACAATATGGATCGCCGGATAACATTTTTAGCATTATTAGCCATACTACTCGGCACACTTTCTGCTGTAGGGAAAGATACTGATGCTTATAGAAAAATTATCATGGAGTCTACCGAGGTACTGACGCAGTTTCTTGACGAAGCATTAAGGGATACCCAATACGCCGAGAAGCTTGATTCTGTAATAATTTTGATGACGAGTAAGGTCGATGATGATGGAGTGAGCAGATATCAGTTTGTGTTTATTCAGCGAGGCCCTCAAAACATTGATGATGCAATTATGAAGACAACCACATACGTGAGGTATCGTAATTTTGATATTCCTATCGCATTCAATATTGATGATAATAGCTTGGATCAAAATATGCTACAAGATATAACTTGGTCTCAGGAGTTGCAGACCTTCATATGCCCGAAGCGATTGATTATACGTGATGTTTATAATTATAGCATTATCAAACAATCATTATTCTTTGAAAAAAGATGGTAAAACTTAGGAATACTTTTTTTGCGACCATTTTGATTGCTATCGCGTGCAACTGTCTTTCTCAGACTAATACAAAGGAGTATTCACGAGATAGGAATATATATTTTCCGTATTGTAACGAGGACAAGTTGTTAACTGCAAAACTCGATAGTATATTAAATCATGGTGCGACCCCGATATGCTTGCTTTTCTGTTTGGATGAAAGGCCCAATTGGGATCCCGATATCAATGACATTTATGGAAAGAATGTGGGGGCCAAGATAATTAGCAAAGATTCAACTAATGCAGTCTTTGTCGAAAATACGCCCAGATACTTATACATATATTCACAAACAGACAGCCTGTACCTGCCGATAGTATTGGATTGGGTAATTAATCCGAGTCCAACTATCTTCAAAAGTGTTTATTTTGAATAGAGACCGATAAATATGAAGAAGAAGCCTCCAAGCATTTTTGCCACGTTTAGGGAAATGCCTCAAGTCTACACGGCAAGCGCCGTGGGATTTGATGCTATAAGGCGCGTGTGGCTACGGCCTGCGTCGTTTTTGCCGTTTTATACCCCGGTGATATTACAGAAAATGACATCAGACGAGAACAACAATTAGGATACAGATTAAATTATGGTGAACAATAAATTAGTTAGAGCTTTGATGCTAAGCATTGCAACAGTGAGTATCGCTGTTGTGTTGTCGGGGTGTGGAGAAGGACACCAAGACATACAAGTCGAGTCGGCCTCTACGTCTGCGGAGTTGCCGGTGTACTTTTCTTTGGATAGTTGGGCAGATTCAATAGCGGTGTATTTGACATTTGAGAAAGGCCGGATCACGATGTTAAATACGCATAAAAAATCAGGCGAAACGGACACCATAAATTCAGCAATAGCTGATAGCCTTGCAGAGTATATAAATAAGCATATATTATTGGCACAGTATGAACTTGCTCACCTAAGTGATCCAATTGAGTCTTGTAAACTTGAATATGAAGGAGAGCTGCTCGTTCCACGACGCAAGGGCAATATGTCAAATAAAGATGCGACCACCCTCCAAAGTCACAAAGAAGCCATTTTACTCGAAAACAAATATGGTAAAATTCCGAGCGTGAAAGTATTGATGGAAACATTTAATAAGTATATACAAGACACCGATATATGAAAGCTCTTTTGCACTTTATGGCACTTGTTTTACTGCTAACAGCGGTCTCTTGTCACAATCCCGGTGCCGAGTCAAAGGAGGATGATGAAACCGCGACACATCGTCACATAAAGTATTATTCAGACCTTTATTCCTTCGAACTTATAGATGACACGCTATATTATGTTCGAGATAAAGTTTGTCACAATCAAACGATACAAGCCATACCTGTGGCGTCAGCTGATTTAAGAACCATAGACAGCTTGGCATCAACCATCGACTATACATACATCTATGGCACAAGCCAAACAGACCTTTATGAAGATGCGCTTGTCATAGATGGAGAAACGGTGTATTATTCGTGTGAGCAATTGCTGTTCAGACCTGACAAGGGCGTTTTCCCGACCGATTTGAAAAAGATCCACACGACATTGGAACTTATAGACAAGCTTATATGCCTTGGCGATAGCAACTTTTATAAACGCTGGGAGTGGTATCCATACGCGCCCCAGTCGTCCTTAGATGACAAATAAGCCGAAGCCTGAATAAAAGCCCGATTGCTGGGATTTATCTATGGAGGCGGATTGCCGATGCTATCCGGCGCGGCTAAATGTTATACTCTGTAGATTAATGGTTTGTCTATTATTGGAGATTGGCTTGGCCTTCTCGAATTTCCCGGCTGAGCGGTTAGGCGGCCATGCTTAGCGCTGCTGCTCTTCGATGAAGGGGTTGCGACGTCGGGCAGCCTGTGCCAGGGCCTCGACGCGCTGCTGGCGGCGTCGGTTGATGTATCGACGGGCAAATATGGTGGGCACTGCTACGCCTAAGGCGATACACAGAATGATGAGTGCCGACTGCACGCCGTTGTACACTGCCTGAGTCAGCTCGCCCACCACGCCGTGCATGTATATGATTGTCATCAGGGCGCGGTACATAAGTACACCCGGAACCATTACGATGACCGAAGGCACGGTGATGACATTCATCGGCACATGCACGATGTGTACCACCTTGATGGCTATAATCGCAATGACGGCGGCCGCCACGAAAGCTCCGAGTGCCGGGCCCAAGCCCAGAGTCGAGGCTACGAATGTGCGGATGCTGACGGCGGTAGCGCCGCCGATGGCAACCACCCATAATGCGCGGCGCGGGATATTGAATATCGAGGCGAAGCCCGTGGCGCCCATAGCACCGGCCAAAGCTGCGGCGGCATAGGACGTGCCGCCCGAGATGCTTTGTGCCATAATGCGGTCGATGGCGTCCGGCATTGTAGGCGAAATCAGGCGCAAGGCTATGGCTATGCCGAAGGACATTGCCGCCACAATCATCAAGGTGTTCACCGCACGCGACACGCCCACCATGAGGTGATCGTCAAGCATATCCGAGACAAAATTGATGAGCGGGACGCCCGGAATGATGAACAACGTACAAGCGCATAGCGGATAACCGCCTGTGTCCCATCCCGTGAGCGCCACCAAAAGCGCGGCGCAGCAGGTGCTGACGGCAGCGGCCGTGGCTATGATGACATAGACATTGATGCTGGTGGTGTTGAGCCAACGCCGTACGAGGTAGCCCGGAACGGCCGCCATGGCCGTGATGGCCGCGGCATCCCATCCTCCACCGAAAATGCGGCAAAATCCGGCGCAGGCCATTGCTGCACAAAGGCATAGCAGCCACGGGGCGTAAGTGCCGCCGATGCCGCGTTCAATATCCTTCAAGTGTACGGCATAATGCGCTACATCGTAATTATGCGATATCGCACGCCAGGACAACTTGCTGACGACGGCCATAGTATTCATGTCAATGCGGTGATGTCGCACCTTCTGAGACTTATATACCGAATGGGTTGCGTCGCTGATATTGACGGCTACGAGGCTCCAACGTACATCGATGTGCATATTTTCGTGCGGAATGCCGAAATGTACCGCCAGGCGTGTCATTGTTCGCATAATGCGTGAAGTGTCCGCGCCGCACTCCATCAAGAGTACGCCCGTGCGCACAAGCAAATCAGCCTTGCGCCGCAATGTGGTGAATGTCATAGTGTTGTTCATAACGCGACTGTCGCTATTGAAAAACCGAATGATGAAAAAGGTCTGAGAACAAACATAGCGGAAGGCTCAAAGCCCCCGGTGATGTGATTGGCCCTTATGGAACTGCAAAGGTAGCGAATATTTTGATATACATAGGCCGGAAGTCGGATGTATTTGCCGCTCGATGTGTGTATGCGGCTTGTAGATAATTTGTTATGTAGTTTTCGAACATAGCTTCGGCCATGGCGATGCTAATGTTGAAATTGGCGAAATGCCAAATAATGTTAAATATTAAGTTTGTGTTTGGCCAATAAAAATAACCGTTGTAACTTTGCGGCGTAACAATCAAACACCAATTATCAACCAAAACACAAAACAAAGATGAAAAACAACGAAAATCGCAAACACGTCGCCGAGATATCGGCGCCCGTTGCAGAAAAGCCGGCGACATTGCCGAATTCCGCGACAGCCGAGACCTCCGCGAAAGCCGTTAACCCCATCGCCGCCGAGCTGCCGACCGAGCAAGCCGATACAGTGTCGGCTGCCGCAGACAGCGGAAAAATTCCGCCGCTCGACCTTGGCGAAGCGCGTCTGACCCCCGTCACGGCCCCCATTGTCAGCACCGACAGCCCCGACCCTGTAGGATCTGACGTCGCGGCAGCCAAAGTCGAGGCTCCGACGGTCGATGCAGACGCCGCCATCAAGGCCATTGCCGCCGCTATGGATATAGACACGCGCATCGCCCATGCCTTGGTGGACATCCATGCCGGTGTCGACACGGCCGAAGCCTTTGCACGCGCCTACGGCGTCACCCTGCCCGCTAAGAAAAACGAAGCCGAGACCCGACCCGCGCAGGCGGTCGAGGCAAAATCCCCGGAGGCGGAGACGTCCGCCGCCATAGACACATCTGCCGCACGGCTGCCCGAGCAAGCCGCAAGTGTCCCCACCTTCCTTTGCAATCCACGTCGCGGCTTCTGGGACTAATCTTCCTTGCCTGAAACTTATCCGATACCATCAAAAACACAGTTCAAAAACACAATGAAAAACACGCTTATCGGCCGATAAGTCACATCGTCCACGCCACCCAAGGCCGGACATACTCCAAACCAAACAATTTATTCACAATCCAAATCCCAATTACAATTACTATGAGTACAAACACCTACCAAAGCGCCTATGGCACGCAAGTCAGCGGCGCACCGCTCACTACCGCCATCACCGAAGCCTCCGCTCCCGGACTGTTGCGCAACGATGTAGACGAACGCATCGTCAAAATCCGCCCCATGGCCACGCCCATCGACCAGCTGTCGCGCTGCGCCGGTGCTCGCAACTGCTCGTCCATGAAGGTCAACTACTACGCCGTCGATGTCAAGCCCGTGGGCGCATCGGTTTCCACCGGTTTCGGAGCTACGGACACCATCATCGAAGACGATGCCGCCAACGTCTACGTGCACACCGACTGCGATGCCATATTCTCGGTGAGTGAGACGCTGATGCTTCCCGAAGTCAAAGTGTCCCATAAGGTAGACGGCGTGGCCACCACCGGAGCGTTGATGCTCTACGTCATCAGTACCGGCGATACCAAGGGTATGCTGTGTCGCATCGTCAATGCCGACATCAAGACCGGCTCGGACAATAAGCCGCATGCCGACATCCCCGATGTTGAAGAAGGCGCCAAGGTCGTGCGTATGGGTCGTGCCGCCGCCGAATTGGATGTGCAAACCGCCCAGTTTGAGGCCCTGCCCAAGCGCAATTCCAACAACTGCCAAATCTTCAAGATGCAGGTCGAGCAATCCACCTTCCAGAAACTCGCCAATAAAGAAGTCGGCTGGGACTTCTCCGACCAGGAAGAAGTGGCCGTCATCGATATGCGTATGGGCATGGAGAAGAACTTCCTCTTCGGCACCCGTTCCGAGTTGTACGACCCCGTCAAGAAAGAGACCATATACCTCACCGGCGGCATCTGGGACCAAACCGACAAGCAGTTCAACTACACCCCCGGAGCCATGGACCGTTCGGTATTGGTCAATATGTGTCGCCAAGCCTTCACCGGCAACGGCGGGTCCTGCCGCAAGATTCTCATCGGCGGTTCGGGCCTGATACAGGAGCTGTCCAATCTGCCCTACGACAAGGTGCTCAGCGCCGGCCAGACCTATACGCGTTGGGGTATAGAGTTCCGTGAGATATGCTCCAATTTCGGCACGCTGTATGTGGTGCACAGCGAAATCTTTGACCAGTGCGGCCACAGCAACGACGGGTTCATTCTCGACCCCGACTATATGACCAAGTACTGCCATGTGCCCTTCCACGCCGAGACTTTGGATCTGCGCCGCAGCGGCCTGCGTAATACCGATGCCGTGGTGCTGACCGAGGCCAGTTGTCTTGTGCTGCGCCATCCCGCCACCCATATGCGCATAGTGGCCAACGAATAATCCCGCCGAAGGGTAGGGCGGGAGGGGTCATTAAAGCCGTAATGGTGCGCCGACATTTCGAAGTTGCCGCGTCGGCGCACCGATACGGTTCGAACGCCGCCCGGCACCGAGCCGGCATATGGCAAACACACAATACACTAAAGACGATACACAATGCTATGAAAATCACACTGACACAAGCCCAAATGCTGTCGTTGTGGCGCCGCGCCCAAGGGCTCGAACCCACCGCCGCCGCTGTTTCGCTCGAACAATGGGACAGCATAGACACCGAAGCCCAGCTGGTGCTACGTATGCGCCAATGGTATCTGCATCTTCTCGATACGGGCGATGAGGCACTTGTAGCCACTTCCGATATATCTTCGCAGATAGCGCTGCGCCGCATAGGCGACGGCGTATATGCCGCCACGCTACCCGCCGCCTGTCGCCGCCTGCTGCGTCTCAGTATTACGGACGACTGCGGCACCTCGATGGTTGTGCCGACCGCCGAAGATATTCCCGAGACGGCCGTGACCCGATACCGGCGCCGTCGCGCCAATCCGTGGGGAGCATCCGCCTTTGTTCCGGCGCGTGCCTTTGTCCACGGCCAAAGCCTTATAGTGACCTGCGGCGCCGGACCCGAAGATGCCGATGCTCTGCCCGTGGTCAGCGATGCGCAGGCTGTCGTCGATCCAGGCGATGAAACCTACATCCTCGATGAAGCCGCACTGGCCACTATTCCCGGAGATGTCGATCTGAGTACCTTTGTCTAAACCTTCAAACAATCCATTAAGAACACTATGACAGATACTATCGAAAAATATGTTTTGGCCGCCGCGCGCGAAGCTTATTCCGCGCAATGCGACCTGCGTCGGCGCCGTATGCGCTACAAACGCTTCACCTATGGCGACCAATGGGGCGATATGGTGCGCGACAGCCGCGGCGCCCTGGTACGCGAAGGCGATCTCATGGCTGCCGGCGGTCGCCAACCGCTGACCAACAATCTGATACGTCGCCTTGTCAAGACCATCGTCGGACGTTGGCGTACGATGGCCGCCGAGAGCCGCCGCTACGATGACCCGGCCTTGGGCGCACCGCTCAACAGTCTTGCCGAGCTGGATGCGCGTATGCTCGAAGAATTCCTGATTAGTGGCTGTGCCATCCAGCGCGTGAGTCGCGAAAACCGTGTACCCGTCGGCACGGCCGTATGGGTGGACAATGTCAGCCCGCGCGACTTCTTTGTCAACGCCTTCCGCGATCCGCGCGGCCACGACATCCGATTGGTGGGAATGTTGCACGAAATGACGCCCGTCGAATTGGCCGCACGCTTCGGCGGCGGCGACCGAGTGCGTATGTCGGCGCTGCTTCAGCGGGCACGCGCCATTGCCGGCGGCGACGACATCCCGGTCGAGCCGCTGGTGCGCGACTCCTCGAGCGAAGGCTTTGCGCGAGCACGTAGCGGATACTGCCGCGTCCTCGAAATATGGACCTTGGATAGCGCCGCACCTTCCGGCGCCGACATCTCGATGGGATGGCACTGCCGATGGATGCTGGCAGACGGCACCCTGTTGGACCAATACCATAGTCCCTACGGCCACGGCTCACACCCCTTTGCCATCAAATTCTATCCGCTGACAGACGGCGAAGTCCATTCGTTTGTCGAAGACGTTGTCGAGCAGCAGAAATACATCAACCGCCTTGTCGTGCTCATAGACAAGATGATGGGAGCCAGCGCCAAAGGCGTATTGCTGTTTCCGATGGCGCAGAAATCGCCTCTGGTGTCCTGGGAAGAAATTGCAGAAAGATGGAGCCGTACCGACGGCGTCATCCCGGTGATGGGTCGCGGCGAGACCCTGCCCACACAGATTTCGGGCACGGGAGCCGATGCCGGTGCGCACCAATTGCTGTCGCTTGAGCTGAAACTCTTCGAAGACGTCAGCGGCGTCAGCAATGCCCTGCTGGGTCAATCCTCTAATGCCGCCGGCGGCGCCGGACTCTTTGACGCTCAGGTGCGTAACTCCACCATAGCCCTTGCCGATATCTTCGATACGTACGAATCCTTTTTGGCCGATCGCGACCGCCGCATACAGCTCTGCGGCCAAGGTGATAGAACGTCTTCGCCGACATTGGCGGCACGCCGGACGCCTATGCGTGATGTCCCTTCGGGCATTGACGCATCCTCGAATACAACCGATACAGCACACACGATATCCATATCTCAGCCATGAAAACGCTTACGATACAACGCAATCGCGCCTTCGCCGACCTGTGTCTGCGTATGGCCGATGCCGATCTTAGACACGGCCGACCCGTCAATGTCGGCGTAATCGTGCGCCGCGCCATATATACTCCTGCGGCCGGGTATTATCTGTCCTACAACCGCGCCTTGCGCCTGGTTTACGATTGCAGCGACACCTGCCGTGACCAAGACGGCATAGGCATACAGCGAGCCGAGGCCCTACGCCGCGCCGTTGACGAATACCGCGCTCGACATCCACGCGCCTCGATACCGCGAGCCGTCGCCGATGTACTCACCGACAACGGTGCTCCGCGTTACTACTTTCGGCCCGAGCAAGGCCGTCGCATCTTGGCCGACGAAGTGCGCCGCCGCCTGCACGACAGTATGCTTTCCGGCACTCCGGCGCTGCTGGCCCTTGCCTTTGCACTGCGCCTGCGCCGAAGCTGACGAAGTTTTTTAAGAAACGCATATACTTAATATTAAATACTTGAATGATAATGATAAGCACCAAAGACATAATAGAAACAGCATTGGCGGTAGATGCCTTGCAGACACATATCAGTGACGTAGCCCCCGGAGTGGACGTGCGCCTGCGCCCGGCTATGGAGCGATGTGCCCCGGCGGCTCTTGCGGCCGTCCGCGCCGCCTGTGCCGACGCCGACACCTCCGACGAGACTGTGCGCTCCGCTATGGAGATGCTCGGCGCCTATCGACTGTTGGCTACGGTCTACGGCGGCACGGATGCTGCACGCGCCCAATTCTATGCCCATGCCGCCGCCGAGTGCGCCGAAAACGTGCTCGCCCTGACAGCCGATGTCTGCCCCGCATCCCATACCCCCTCATGGACTTAGAATGCCGCATTCGCCTTTGCGGGCGCAGTCTTAAACAATTATTTGCATAACAGACAGCACACTTACAGCGGAAAAACCGTAACTTTGTGCCGCATAAAACCGCATAACAACCAAAAAATATATAAAGATGAAAAAGACAATCGTCACCCTAATGCTTGTCGCCGCCGGCGCCACCGCCGCCGTGTCGTGTGGCAACGGAACGGCCTCGGACGAGCACAACGACAGTGTCGTCAGCAACGAGACCAATGACTCGATTATGATCTACTACGGCCGCACCATCGGCGGAAATGTCTTGAGCCAGCTTGATGTCTACGCCCGTGAGACAGGAGATACGCTCAACAAGGAAGAATACCTTGCCGGCCTGCAATACCTCCTCGACGAGAAACATAGCAACGACTTTCTCTCCGGCGTCGGCGGAGCTATACGCATCCTTGGCGATATGGAAGAATATCAGAAGATGGGTATCACCTTCGACCGCAAAAAAATGCTTGACGCACTGCGTGCAAGTCTGCTCGCCGACAGCGTCGATATTAAGCAGATACAATCCGACGGAGAGACGCTGGGTTCGCTGCTACAAAGCGTATCCGGCAAGGCCGAACAACGTCGCCTTGACGCCGTGCGCAAGTCGCCCGAAGCCATCAAGAACGACCGTACCGGTGCAGCCGCAGCCGCAGCCGCCCTCAAGAATAATGCCGGAGCCGTGAAGACCGAAGACGGTATAGTGGCCATTATCGAGACCAAAGGTAAAGGAGCCATCTCCGACGAGGCACATCTGCGTCTGAATATGAAATCGCGCCATATCAACGGTGACGTATGGCAAAGCACCGATACCGAGCAAGTTATCGTGCCGCGCGGTCTTACCAAGGGCTATGCCGAAGCCATCAAGATGCTCGGCATCGGCGGCAAAGGACGCTTCTACATCCCCGGCGACCTCGCATTCGGCCCCGGCGGACTGGCTCAGGCCGGTGTAGGTCCTATGGAATGGATGATTCTCGATATTGAGGTGGTCAGCGAAGACGCCCCCACCGCGACCCCCCCCGGCAAATAAATCTAACCCCCGGCAAAAACAGATTTAATTCCTCCGACAAATAGTCCGGATTACTCCGACAAAGAATTATAGACCCGTATAATATAGGCGCGGAGAGGTATGCATATTACGGCATACCCCTCCGTGCTGCCTTTGCAAGGTGTGATTTTGACCCTTTGTCAATGGAAAAACGGCGCAACCCCGAAATTTTTTTCAAAAAAAGTAGGAATAAGCCCTTGTTTTCCGAAAATAATCGTAAATTTGCCACATCCGAAGTGCGCGGACGTGTGACGTCGCGGCTCGGGAAAACGAATATTATCCTTAGAAACAACGAAACACAATCATACGATGGAAAAGATCGACAACCTTGACCGCAAAATACTGAGTATTATAATGCGTAATGCGCGTATTCCCTCCAAGGACGTAGCCCTTGAATGCGGAGTGAGCCGCGCCGCCATCCACCAGCGCATCCAGCGCCTTATTGACATGCAGGTTATCACCGGCTCCGGATACACCGTGAATCCCAAAAAGCTCGGTTACTCGACATGTACATACGTCGGCGTCAACCTTGAACGCGGTGCCTTGTATCGCGAGGTAGTGCCCCAGATGGAGAAAATCCCCGAGATTGTCGAGTGTCATTTCACCACCGGCCCGTACACGATGCTTATCAAGCTCTATGCACGCGACAACGAGCATCTTATGGACCTGCTCAACAATAAAATTCAGAATATTGAGGGCGTGGTAGGTACCGAGACCCTCATTTCGCTTGACCACTCGATACACCGCGTAATTCCGCTGCATGTCGACTGACGCCGGAACAATCCGCGGTTGACATCCCCGCAATACATACAAACACCACCGTCCCCCAAGACACAAACATAGAATGTCATGAAAGCCATCTTCGCCGCTATAGTTGCCGCCATCTTCGGCGCCGCGCCCGTTGCAGCCGCACCGGTCAATCCTACTACGGTGCACCATCCTCAATGGAGCCGTAATGCAGTTATCTACGAAGTCAATGTACGACAGTACACTCCCGAGGGGACTTTCAAAGCCTTTGCGCGTCACCTGCCGCGTCTGCGCGACCTTGGTGTGGACATCCTGTGGCTGATGCCGATACATCCCATATCCGAGGAAGGGCGCAAAGGCACGCTCGGCAGCTATTATGCCGTGCGCGATTACTACGGAGTCAATCCCGAGTTCGGCACTATGGACGACATGTGTGCCCTTGTGGACAGTATCCATGCATACGGTATGCACGTCATCATCGATTGGGTGCCCAACCATACAGGATGCGACAACGCTTGGGTCAAGACACACCCCGAATACTATGCTCGCAACGCCAAAGGCGAGATGTACGGCCCGTATGATTGGACGGATGTCTACAAGTTGGATTACAAAAATCCGGCGACGCGTCGTGCCATGACCGATGCCATGGCTTTTTGGCTCAAGAAAGCCGGCATAGACGGCTTCCGTTGCGATGTGGCCATGGAAGTCCCCACCGATTACTGGAACGAAGCGCGTGTCGAGTTGCAGCGCATACGCCCCGACCTGTTTATGCTTGCCGAGGCCTCTAACGCCGACCTTACCGAACACGCCTTTGATATGGCCTACAACTGGCCGATGAAAGACCTTTTCAGCGCTGTGGCCGCTACCGCCGGCGAATACGCTTTTGTCGCTCCCGGAGCCGATGCGCCGCGCAAATTCGAAGAAAAACATGCCATAGACATCGCGCGTTTGGCCCTCGCGCAGCGCGAGCAATTCCCCGCCGATGCCTACCTGATGAATATGGTCACCAATCACGACCTCAACTCGTGGGAGGGCACCGAGTTTCAGCGTTACGGGCGCTTGACCTCGGCGATGGCTGTATTGTCGTTCACTCTTCCGGGAATGCCGTTGATATATACCGGGCAGGAAGTGGGGCTGAATCGTGCCCTGCAATTCTTCGAGAAAGACACTGCTCCCGACTTTGAGTCAAATCCGGATATGACATCGTTTTATAAGACGTTGGTGATGCTGAAACACACCCGCCGCGAATTGCGTGCCGGAGCCGCCCCCGGTTTCGAGCCGATAGATACCGGCAACGAAGATGTGCTTCTGTTCCGTCGTACCTGTCCCGACTCGCCGTCTTCCACCATCGTGTGTGTCAACCTCGGCAAGGAAGATGCCACGGTGACACTGCCGTCAGATGTCGCTGCTTCGCGGAATATCATGGCAGCAAACATTTCGGCCACAAACTTCTATGCGTCGCAAGACGAGACCTCCGACCCGAAAAATTTGGATATTACCCTCTCCCCCGGCGGATATATTGTCGCGCCCGTGGACCGCTGAAAAAGTATAACCAAAATCCCATAACAACATCCCGGCATACAATACAGACGAGAAAAGCATAAGCAGACCCCCCCCCCGAGAACGACATAACGCTTTGCTCGTCCGCATTTTTCGGGACCTTAAACGCAGAAAACAAATTTATATCCCCAAGAGAAAAATCTTTAACCAAGATATAAAACCATCCAATAAACACCAACCACAATCTAATTCCGTACAACAATGATTATCGGAGTACCTAAAGAAATCAAAAACAACGAGAACCGCGTTGCAATGACCCCCGCCGGCGTAGCCGAGTTAGTACACAACGGACACACAGTGTATGTACAGCATACTGCCGGAGAAGGCAGCGGTTTCGGCGATGACGAGTACATCGCCGCCGGCGCACAAATCCTGCCCACCATCGAAGCAGTCTATGACATCGCCGAGATGATCGTCAAAGTAAAGGAACCCATCGAGCCCGAGTACAAGCTCATCAAAAAGGACCAAGTGGTGTTTACCTACTTCCACTTTGCCAGTGACCGCGAGCTCACCGACGCCATGATTGCATCGCGTGCCGTCTGCATCGCTTACGAGACCGTACGCCTTGCCGACCGTTCGCTGCCGTTGCTCGTCCCCATGAGCGAAGTTGCAGGCCGTATGTCCATACAGGAAGGCGCACGCTTCCTCGAGAAGCCCCAAGGCGGCAAAGGTATGCTTCTGGGCGGCGTCCCCGGCGTTCCCCCGGCCAAAGTGCTGGTACTCGGTGCCGGCGTCGTAGGTCGCAATGCAGCCCTGATGGCAGCCGGTCTGGGTGCCGATGTCACCATCACCGACATCTCGCTGCCCACTCTGCGCCACGTGGCCGAGACCATGCCTCGCGTGAAGACCCTGTACTCTTCGCGCCACAACATCGAGAGCCAATTGCCCGATGTAGACCTCGTTATCGGTAGCGTCCTCATCCCCGGTGCCAAGGCTCCCAAACTGGTTACGCGCGATATGCTCAAACTGATGCGTCCCGGTACCGTCATGGTAGACGTTGCCATCGATCAAGGCGGCTGCTTCGAGACCTCGCACCCCACTACCCACACCGAACCTACTTACACCCTCGACGGAGTGGTACACTATGCAGTGGCCAATATCCCCGGCGCAGTGCCTCGCACCTCCACGCTGGCGCTTACCAACGCCACTCTGCCCT
This sequence comes from uncultured Porphyromonadaceae bacterium, assembly GCA_900540625.1. Lineage (GTDB taxonomy): Bacteria > Bacteroidota > Bacteroidia > Bacteroidales > Muribaculaceae > CAG-873. Next base: position 17,969 of record UQGP01000016.1, read on the forward strand.
ACGCCATCCGTCTTGCCAATAAGGGCTGGCGTCAGGCTTGCCGCGAAGATGCCGCTTTGACACAAGGTGTCAATATGGTCGACGGTAAGGTGACATTCCCCGCCGTAGCCGAGGCGTGGGGTCTGGAATACACCAAACTCGAACTGTAATATCGCAAATATTCGGGCGCGGAGTCTGAGTCTACGTGCCGCATGACGATACAACCCCTTAGTGGGGCGGACATGCCGAGATACATCGGCGTGTCCGCCTCGCTGTTTTTTTTCTGCGTTTTTAGCCTCTGCTTTTTTGCGCGAATGAAAAAAATGCATTAACTTAGCGGTCGAATGTACGGCCTGCCGACACGCGATGACGCCCCGGCGTCCGCCGCGCTCCCCGACAAAGCCAAAATTACCTTCCCCAAAAAAACACAAGACCCCTGAAATGACAACATCCACCAATATGGGACAACCTTCGAGCGGTCAGGCCACGCCTTCGCATCGTTATGCAGTAATCATGTGCGGCGGTATAGGCAGCCGTTTTTGGCCTTACAGCCGCCAGGATCGTCCCAAGCAATTCATTGACTTCTTCGGTACGGGACGTTCGCTGTTACAGATGACAGCCGACCGCCTGCGCTACATTGTCCCTGCAAACAATATCGTCGTGGTCACCAACGACCGCTACCTGCCCCTGGTGCAGGAACAATTACCTGAGATTCCGCGACAGAATATCCTATGCGAACCGGCGCGTCGCAACACTGCGCCTTGTATCGCATGGGCCGCCCATCATATCTACGCCCGCGATCCGCAGGCCTCGATGATAGTTGCGGCCAGCGACCACCTGATTACGCGCGAACGCGACTTCGAAGCGGCCATACTGCGTGCCTTCGATTTCGTGGAACAGCGTGATGCCCTTTTGACGCTGGGTATAGTGCCTTCGCGCCCCGAAACCGGATATGGATATATCCAGCAGGGCGAGCGCGTCGATACCGCCGAGGGCGTTTTTGCCAAGGTCAAGACCTTCACCGAGAAGCCCGATAAAGAATTGGCTCGCGTCTTTGTCGATTCGGGCGAATTCTTCTGGAACTCCGGCATCTTTGTCTGGACCGCCGAAGCCATCCTTACCGCCTTGCGCACCTACTCGCCCGAGGTGGCCGCCGTCTTCGACAATGCGACCGTATCCTTTGCCAAGACTGAGGAAGAAGATGCTTTTATAGCCGCCAACTTCGCCTCCTGTCCGTCGATATCCATCGACTACGCGGTCATGGAAAAGGCGCAGAACGTATACGTACAGCGCGTCGACTTCGGGTGGAACGATCTGGGCACGTGGAGCGCTCTGTATGACAATTCGCCCAAGAACCGCGATGCCAACGTCACGCAGCGTTGCGCCGTATTGGCCTACAACTCCACGGGCAACATCTTTGCCGTGGCGGACGACAAACTCGTGGTATGCGACTCGTTGCGCGACTATATCGTTGCCGACTCGGGTGATGTGCTGCTTATCTGCCCCAAATCCGAGGAGCAGCGTATCAAGCAGATGGTCAATGACGCAAAGATTGCATACGGAGACAAGTATCTGTAAAATAGGGGAATGGTTGCGGCGAAGCCGCAGCCGAGCCCTACGGGTGCCGGAAGAGTCCGGCATATTTACCCCGAAATTATAAATAGAAGTTTTTGTTGCTTGCGGAATGAAAACCGCAGGCAGTTAGTGGTTAAAAAAAGCTTTCAGTTTTTTTGGTTTTAGGCCGTTGAGGTCTAATTGTTCATAATTTTTTGTGTGAAAATCGCGGTGCGATAAGATGTTGCGTAATTCCCTGATTTGCAGCTTGTTATATTTGGTATGGAAAATGCGCGACAGTTAAATAATGTTAATGGTTGATGTTTTGGTTTATTCATAGGCGCCAAATATCAAAAAAAGCATTACCTTTGCACCGTGTTTTTCATGGTATTAGATTTAAGGTTAAGAAAGATTACCCGTCGTGATGACGAGTAATTTTTTTTTGTGCCTGAGGCACAAAGAAATGTGGAATGTCGAATGTGCCTTGCGGTAATGTGGAATGTCGAATGTGGAATGTGGAATGGGCTGCGCCGAGGTGCTTGATGGAACCGGGACTTTAGGGTCTTTAAAGACCTTAAGGACTTTAAGGATCTTAAGGACTTTAAGGGCGAATGACTCGGGAACTCCGAGGATGAAATGAAAAAACGCCGGAGACGGGCGGCAGTTTCTGCAAAAATGTCTAACTTTGCCCTGCAAAAATCCGAAGAAACAATTCGAAAGCCGAGCCGACATACGGCCATACGCGACCTATAACAATAATAGCCAACATCAAGACCCCGGAACAAAATGATTTCGCATCTGCGCCTACACGATATAGATATTTACGTGGCTGACCTCGATGAGGCTGTGCCGCCATCCCAGCGTAGCGGCGCCGAGGTGCTTGCCGTGCGCCGATTGTGCATGCGCGCCTTGGGCGCAGGATGCCCCGAGGTGTCGCACACGCCTGATGGAGCGCCTTACCTGCCGGGTGTGGTTCGTCCGTTCTCAATAAGCCATTCGCGTACGCACGCCGCCATAGCTCTCGGCCCCGAGGGCGAGAAATACGGCCTCGGAATTGATATTGAATATCCGCGTCCGCGCTTGGCCGCATTGGCACCGCGTTTCACCAACGCCGAAGACACTCAGGCTCGCGATATTGACGGATTGTTGCATCTGTGGGCGGCCAAGGAAGCTGCCTTCAAGGCTGCCGAGTCCTGCATCCCCGGATGTGAGACGCCGATACATATAGATCCTAATGCCAAGCGTCCGCTTGTAGTGTCCGATATCGTTGTCAATCTCGGCGATTGCATCGCTTCGTTGCCCGATGGACGGCAGATGCGCCTCGCCTTTGCTCATGCCGCCTTCCCTCTGCCCCAACTGATATGTCTGGCCCGGCCGTAATAGCCGGTAGCGGGAGTGATGGGAAAAATGGGAGCAATGGAAAAATGAGAGCGACGAGAAAATGAAGCCAATGGGAGCGATGAGAAAAATGGCATAGTTCTCATACTTCCCTCAAAAAACCTGCCGTAGAGCATAAAATGAATGCAAACAATTGCTAAATAGTCTTAAATTAGACGGCCTTTGTCTTAAAAATACCTACATTTGCCATATCACATTTCGAACACGAAAGACTGATTTTTTACCCTATAAACAACTACCTAAACAACACCACTATGAGAAAAATTTTCTTAACCGCAGTGCTGATGTTAGGAGCAATGTCTATGAGCGCCCAACTCGTGACTGTACAGAGCGTACAGCGCGTGGATGCCGGTGTCAACGTAGACAAGCCCGTTATCAGTGCCGATGGCAGTTTCGTTGTGGCTCAGACAAACACCAAAGGTATCGCGAAAATCACGACCGACGGTGCTTGCACCACTGTAGCCAACGTTCCCGGCGCATACAACCTGCGCCTCACTGCCGATGGTCAGAACGTAGTATTCGATGCACCCGAATACCGGTCCAACCACTTACGTTATGTATCGTTACAGAGCGCCAACTTGGCCTCCAAGAGCGTACGTACACTCGTGAAAGCTTCGCGCCACCTCAACAGCGGCGTAGGCATTGAAGGCAACAGCGTCACTGCTGTCGAAAACGGCAAGGCTCGCGTGCAGAGCCTCGACGGCACCAAGGCCGTACGCAGCGCCGTTGCTTCTATCAATTACGGGCACCTTGACGTTACAGTCAACGGCAAGACCCGCAGCATCGACCCTCAGGGCCGCGGCTCGTACATTTGGCCGAGCATCAGCCCTGACGGACAAAAAGTCGTGTATTGGCTTGTGGGTCGCGGATGCTTCGTATGCAACCTCGACGGCACCGGCGTGCAACGTGTAGGCGAGCTCCGTGCAGCCGTATGGGCAGGCAATGACCGCCTTGTAGGTATGGACGAAGTCGAAGGCACCGCCCAGCAGGTGAAAGCCTCCTCGCTGCGTCTTTACGACCTGGCCTCCGGCGTTTCGCAAACCATCACCGACGACACAGTTAAGGCTCAGTTCCCCAGCGCCAGCGCTGACGGCAGCCGCATAGCCTTCACTACCCCCGAAGGCGAACTGTATATCGTAACACTCACCAAATAACGCGCAATATTATGAAAAAGAATATTATCCTGACGGCTCTGGCACTTGCTGCCACCGTCGCCGCCGGCGCCAAGACTGCCGACGAACTGCGCGTGTACATCAACCCCGGACACGGCGGTTGGACACCCGATGACCGTCCTTGCACACTCGTGGGACACGGTCCATACTCGCGCACCAATACCGATACATTGAGCTTCTTCGAGTCCAATACCGACCTCGAGAAAGGTTTCGGCGTGCTCGAGCGCCTCATACAGTACGGCCTCAAATTTGACCGCACGCTCAACCAGACCGGCGATAACGCCACCACCGGCGCCGCCCGCGACATGAATAATAATATCGTCATGTCTCGCGTCAAGAACGGCCCGTACCACGAAGACAACGGTACAGCGAGTCAGCTCGGCGAAGCAACACCCGCCGACCTGTACGTATTCAACCGCAATCTCTCCGAGATTAGCGCCGAAGTGGATGCCAACAACTTTGACATGTTCATCTCCATCCACTCCAATGCTGCTTCCGAAGGTACCAATACCAACTTCCCGTTGTTCCTCTATCGCGGTTATGACACCCCGGTGGAAGACGAAGGAGTGACCCTCGAACACCAGACCCTGTCACGTGAAATGGCAGGCAAATGCTGGCCCTACGCCATCGGGAACACCCATATGATGTGGACGGCCTATGCTAACGGCGGCACCAATCTCCGCGGCGACATCGACTTCTACCACAGCAGCTGGACCAGCGCCAACGGAACCAAGGGTTACCTCGGCGTGCTCAAGCACCACGTGCCCGGCTTCCTCGTAGAAGGTTACTTCCACACCTACCAGCCCGCACGCCACCGTGCAATGAACTGGGACGTATGCCGTGTCGAAGGTGATGCATACGCTCACGGTATCGCCGATTACTTCGGCCTGACCAAAGAGGCTACCGGTACCATCTACGGCGTTGTGCGCGACAAGCACGAGAAGTTCAAAGATGATGCATACAAGCCCAATATGAGCACCCCGGATGCCTACAAGCCCCTCAATGGTGTCACTGCCATCCTCAAGAAGGCAGGCACCGAAGTGGCCCGCTACACCACGGACAACTACTATAACGGCGCATTTGTATTTAACGGTCTTGAGCCCGGCGACTACACCATCGAGTTCGAAGCCGAAGGCTACAAGCCCATCGAAGAGCCTGTAGCAGTGACTGTCAAGGCTGCTGATGCCGTATATCCCACCGCTCAGCTCGTCAGCGAAAGCTGGACGCCCCCGGCAGTCGTATACGAGAACTATCCCGACCCGGCAGCCGAGGGTAAGGGCCTGTATGCTCCCGATGAATACACATTCAACCAGACATACGTGGACGAGCCTATCGCACAACTCGCCGACAAGAATGTCCGTCGCGTCATTGCTCGCAACGGCAAGCTCTACATTCTTGCTCTTGACAAGGCCGCGAAACCCAACCCCACCATCATCGTTTACGATCCCGTGGCCAAGACCGTCTTGACCGAAGTATCGACCGAAGGCACCGAAGGTACCGAGAAGAACGTGGCAGACATTCAGGTGACCGCTGACGGCGTCCTGGTGGCATGTGCCAAGGAACTCAACCAATTCAGTGATGCACAAATGGAAGAGGGAGAAACTCGTGGCGAACACAACGTCTACAAATGGGCAAACGATGAGAACGGCCTGCCCACAGGCGCCCCCGTCAAGTGGTTCAGCTCGCAACGCTCAGGCAATATGTACCGCGCATACGTGGGCGAAACTATGGCATATACCGGCACTTCGGACGAGGGCGTTATCATCGTCCCGGCACAGTCCTGGTATTCGTCTACCACTATGTTCTATAATGTGTACAGTATAGCCGGCGGCGAACTTACTTCTGACGGCTATCTCAATGATGTTGCCGATTGGAGCAAGCAGAACATCCTGGGCGACTACACATTTGTAACATCACCTTTGGATAATAACAAATTCCTGGTTGTATCCTCCAATAAACCGGTATATGAAGTCAGCTTCAACGATGTCCAGACATATACCGAGGCTCCCGAAGGCGTTGCTAATGTAAACGCTGCCGGAGCTTTCCGCTATCTCGGCCACAGCTATATGGTAGCTCCCGACAACGCTGAAGGCAACAACGCCGGTGTCAAACTCGTCGAAATCACCGAGGGTGTCAAGAACGCACAGGGCGTTGCAACCACCAATACCTCCATCGAAGGCTTGGCTGCAACAACAGCCGTCGCCGGCGAAGTCGAGGTTGTGAAAGATGTACAGACCGAAGAAGTGACAGCTGCATACGTCAACCTCTATGCAGTACGTGACGGCAAGGTTAGCCGCTTCACCACCAAAGGCACCACCGCCATCGTTGAGGCTGCTGCTTATGCTTACGGCTTGTCCTCCAAGGATAACGGCGAAACCGTTGACGTTACATACCACGCCACCGGTGCCGCTCCCAAGGCCGAACTCGTACTCAATGACGGCGAAAAAGAAATCGTAGTGCCTATGGGCGCTGCCGTCAAGGGCGAGAACACCTACACTCTCACCAAGAAAGACCAGCTCGATGAAAAGAGTGAGTACACTTGGGAAGTACGTTTGACCAACAAGACCATTCCCGCCTCCGGCCTCGTTAAGACTATGAAGGCCGTTTCGGGAAGCAACCTCCGTGCATCCGTGCTCACCATCACCGACCCGACCCAACCCTCGTTCGGTTACAGCGCATTTGCTCCCGGTAAGGCCCAAGGTGTTACCATCTTCGATCCCGAAGGCAACGAAGTTGCTACCGGTCTGTTCAAACAACATGCACTTTGGGGCGGTAATACCACCAATGCCTCCAATCCGTTCCGTGGCGGCGAACGCGAAGGCAAGTTTGTCTTCGCCGCATGGGGTGATGACGCCTCCGGTGTCACCTACGTCGATCCTCTGGACCTCGATGCAGGCCTGCAGAATATGTATGCCGGCGAAAAACAGTCCTCCGGTGCATACGTCTACAACGGCGTCAACGTAGGCGGCGGCCACAGCGGTCTATGCTTCGTAGGCAAGGGCGACGATACCCGCATGTACGCATTCTCCGAAGACCACGACACCTCCATCGCACCTTCCAACTCCCTGCTGTACTGGGAACTCGGTAGCGCATGGCAAATCACCATGGCACCCAAGGCTACGGGCGAAGGCGCACGTTGGGCCAACACCAACTGCGACCTCGTACCTTACGGCGAAGGTCTGTTCATGTCGCAATGCCGCAGCGCAGGCAACAACAGCCTCGGCGTGCCTTGCTTCTGTTACATCGGCAAAGACAACGCAGTGAAGTACAACTCCGGTAACGAAGAGGACAAGCTCTGGATTACCTCCGGCAACTCCGCTATCGCTATCAGCCCCGACGGCAAGACATTCGTTCTGGGTACCTATGGCAATATGCTGGTAATGGATGTAGCATGGAAAGACGGCGTGCCCACGATGACCAAGCGCTTCGAAATCACCCCCACCAAGGCCGGTGACTGGGCTACCGCACGCTTCGACTATGCAGGCAACCTCCACTACTATGCACGTGCCACCGGCAAGTACGAAGTATACGCCATCGCACAGGAACATCCCGTAGTGACCACTCCGGCTCTCGCCACCGACCTCATCAAGGGCGGTTCCTCCGCAGTTGAAGACCTCTATGACGAAGCTGTTGACGCTGAAGCTCCCGTGCTTTACTACAACCTGCAAGGCATCCAAGTGGCTGCCGACAATCTGACCCCCGGCGTATATGTACGCGTTCAGGGTAAGAATGCCACCAAGGTTGTCATCAAGTAAGACATTCCTAAGAAATTAGACTGAAACTCCCGGTTGGGGCGCGCCGTCGGCGCGCCCCAACTTTTTTAACCAGAGTAATGGGAGTAATGGAAGTAATGAGAATTCCGGAGATGGGAATGATGAGAGCAGTGCAGTGGTGGCTGTGGCATAGCTCCTATGGCTTCCATGCTCTTATATATACTCCCATACCTCTTATAGCTCTCATATTCATTGTTCTCATCTTTCCCATGCTTTTCACCGATAATTGCGGAAAAGTTTCGCTAATAAAAGTTGCGGCATCGGCGGAATATGCCTAACTTTGCAGAGCCGTGCGCCTTGTACGCCCGACACCCTATGCGTATCCGGGGTTTCCCGGCACGTACAACCGACAACAACAAAACAATTATAAAAACTATTCTCTATTAACTTAATCATCTTCTTATGTGGTTATTTAGCTCATCTATAGGACGTAAGTTCGTGATGGCCGTTACCGGTCTGTGCCTCGTCCTATTCGTAACCTTTCACGTGCTGATGAACTCGGTAGCGCTGCTGTGGCCCACGGCTTACAATGCCGTGTGCGAATTCCTCGGCGCCAACTGGTATGCCTTGGTCGCTTCTATCGGCCTTGCCGCCCTGTTTATCATCCACATCTTGTATGCATTGTGGCTGACGCTGCAAAACCGTCGTGCTCGTGGCAACGACCGTTACGCTGTCACCTCGCGCCCCGCGCAGGTCGAGTGGTCTTCCAAGAACATGCTCGTGCTCGGCTTCGTAGTCATCGCCTTCCTGCTGCTTCACCTGTGGCAATTCTGGGCTAAGATGCAGCTCGCCGAAATCATTCCTTCGCAAATCGCCGGAGTGACCACCGTAGACTTCGCCGGCGCTCCCGCCAATCCCGCAATGGGCACGATGTTCCTGCAAGTGGCCTTCAACAACTTCTGGGCTCCCGTATGCTACCTCGTAGCTTTCGTCGCTCTGTGGTTCCACATGACCCACGGATTCTGGAGCATGTTCCACACCGCCGGCTGGGACAATACCAAATGGCTGCCCCGCCTCAAATGCATCTCCAACTGGTGGACTTCCATCGTGATTGCCCTCTTCGTATGCCAGGTATTTGTGTTCACATATCGCGCACACACCAACTACTACGCCGAGAACGAGGCTCTGCAAGCTCAATACTCCGAAGCATGGAATAAAGAAGCTAAAGCCCTGACCGAAGAATTCGAGGCCGGAATGATGAGCCAAATCGGCCAATATGTGGCTGTCATCAATGACGAAAACGCCGATATGCAGGCTCGCATGGAAGCCAACCGCAAAGCTCAGGAAGGCCAGTCCAAGTATATCATTGAAAACGGACCCGCATTCGTCGAAAAAGCAACTGCTGTACAAAAGGCTTTCAACGCTCAGTGCTCCAAGGCCGCTCCCGGACAGGAAATGCAGGCTCTCAACCAGATGGTATCTGCCATCAATTCAATGCTTCCCAAGCAGGTGCCCGCCGAAATGATTCAACCTCAACAATAACATAAACCACTGACAGCAATGGCAGATCTCAAAAATCTCGAGGGTATGATAGACTCTACCCCCATCATGCAGGAATTCGCCGACATCGAATCGTCGAAGCTCCCCGAGTACCAGATAGACTCGAAAATTCCCGAAGGTCCCGTCGCCGAGAAGTGGACCAACTATAAAGCCCACCAAAAGCTCGTCAATCCCGCCAACAAACGCCACTTGAGCATCATCGTTGTCGGTACCGGCTTGGCAGGCGCCAGCGCCGCCAGCACCCTTGGCGAAATGGGCTTCAATGTGCTCAACTTCTGCATCCAGGACAGCCCCCGTCGTGCACACTCCATCGCCGCACAGGGTGGTATCAATGCCGCCAAGAACTATCAGAACGATGGCGACAGCATCTACCGCCTGTTCTACGACACCGTCAAGGGCGGCGACTTCCGCTCTCGCGAAGCCAATGTATACCGTCTGGCCGAGGTGTCCAACAACATCATCGACCAATGCGTGGCACAGGGCGTTCCCTTTGCACGCGAATACGGCGGCCTGCTGGCCAACCGTAGCTTCGGCGGCGCACAGGTAAGCCGTACATTCTACGCCAAAGGTCAGACCGGCCAGCAACTGCTGCTGGGCGCCTACTCGTCGCTCAACCGCCAGATCCAGAAGGGCACCGTTAAGTCCTTCAACCGTCGCGAAATGCTTGACCTGGTCATCATCGACGGTCGCGCTCGCGGTATCATCGTCCGCAACCTTATCAACGGTAAGCTCGAACGCTACAGCGCACACGCCGTGGTACTCGCTACCGGTGGTTACGGCCGCGCCTTCTTCCTGAGCACCAACGCTATGGGCTGCAACGGCAGCGCTGCCGTACAGGCATTCAAGCATGGCGCATACCTGGCCAACCTCGCCTTCACTCAGATACACCCCACTTGTATCCCCGTACACGGCGAAGACCAGAGCAAACTGACCCTGATGTCCGAGTCGCTGCGTAACGACGGCCGCATCTGGGTGCCCAAGAAGAAAGAAGACGCCGAAGCCATCCGCGCCGGCAAGCTCAAACCCACCGATATACCCGACGAAGATCGCGACTTCTATCTGGAACGCCGCTATCCCGCTTTCGGCAACCTGTGTCCCCGTGACATCGCATCGCGTGCCGCCAAGGAGCGCTGCGACGCCGGCTACGGCGTAGGTACCGGCAACGCCGTATATCTCGACTTCAAGTACGCCATCGAGCGCCTGGGCGAGGACGTCGTTCGCGACCGCTACGGCAACCTCTTTGATATGTACCAGATGATCTCGGACGACAATCCCTACGAGACCCCGATGATGATCTTCCCCGCCAGCCACTACACCATGGGCGGCATCTGGGTGGACTACGAACTGCAGACTTCCATCAAGGGCCTCTTCGCCATCGGCGAATGCAACTTCAGCGACCACGGTGCCAACCGCCTCGGCGCTTCCGCACTTATGCAGGGTCTGGCCGACGGATACTTCGTACTGCCCTACACAATGCAGAACTATCTGTCCGACCAAATCAAGGTTGCATGCCCCGGCACCGATTCGCCCGAGTTTGACAAGGCCGAGCAGGGCGTGCGCGACCGTATCGCTCGCCTGATGGCTATCAAAGGCACCAAGTCCCCCGACCAAATTCACAAACGTCTGGGCCACATCATGTGGAACCTCGTGGGCATGGGTCGTACACTCCAAGGCCTGGTGGAAGCTACCAAGGAAATCGAAGAAGTTCGCAAAGAATTCTATAGCGACCTGCGCATCGTAGGCGAAGCCGAAGACCTCAACACCGAGCTCGAAAAGGCTCTGCGCCTCGAGGACTTCCTCGTGATAGCCAAGATGATGGCCATCGACGCCCTCAACCGCAACGAAAGCTGCGGCGCACACTTCCGCGAAGAATATCAGACCGCTGACGGCGAGGCCGCCCGCAACGACCAAGACTATATGTACGTCGCCTGCTGGAAGTACGCCGGCGAAGGCGCCAAGCCCATACTGCTCAAGGAACCCCTGAAGTACGAGGCAATACACGTGCAGACCCGCAACTATAAGTCCTAACCTCACCCCCAATCACACAGAACACAATTATGGAAAAGACTATAAGCGTAAACCTGCGCATTTGGCGCCAGCGCGGCCCCAGAACCAAAGGGCAATTCCAAAACTACCACCTCGACGGCGTTTCCACCGGCAGCAGCTTCCTCGAGATGCTCGATATGCTCAATCAGCAGCTTGTCGAAGCCGGTGAAGAACCCGTAGTATTCGACAACGACTGCCGCGAAGGTATCTGCGGTATGTGCTCGCTGTACATCAACGGCCATCCCCACGGCCCCGTGCAAGGTATCACCACCTGCCAGCTGCACATGCGCAAATTCAACGACGGCGACACCATCACCATCGAACCGTGGCGCTCTGCCGCTTTCCCCGTTATCCGCGACCTTATGGTCAGCCGTAACGCCTTCGACCAAATCCAGCAAGCCGGCGGTTATGTATCCTTCAATACCGGCGGCGCACCCGACGCCAACGCTATACCCATCTCCAAGGAGGTGGCCGATATGGCAATGGATAGCGCTACTTGCATCGGCTGCGGCGCATGTGTCGCTGCCTGCAAGAATGGTTCGGCTATGCTCTTTGTATCCGCCAAGGTCAGCCAGTTTGCACTGCTGCCCCAGGGACAGGTGGAGCGTGCCCGCCGCGCTCGCGCAATGGTGCGCAAGATGGACGAACTCGGCTTCGGCAACTGCACCAACACCGGTGCTTGCGCCGCCGAATGTCCCAAGAATATCCCCCTGAGCAACATCGCACGTCTCAACCGCGAGTACCTCAAGGCCAAGTTCAAAGAGTAATACCGACATCAGAGAGTTCGGAGAACTCAGAGTACTCCGAACCTCTCCGATAACTCGGGACCCTCCGATTTAGAGGTCTTCGAGACCTCCGCAAGGACGCACGCCCCCGCATCTGCCGCTTAGACGGCAGGGTGGGGGCGTGCTGCGTCTCGAGCGATTGCATTGTCGACTTGGGATGAGCATTAAAGACCCTAAGGTCCTTAAAGTCCTTAAGGTCTTTAAAGTCCTTAAAACTCTAAACAATGCGATGTTATTGGTTAAAATGGCCTATATATTGGCCTTTTGGTCGACAGATGAGGTCTTAGTCAGACAAAAATGCCTAACTTTGCAGTCTAAAAACGCGTACGCAGATGTACGCTTCAGTTACGGAAATAATAGCTAAGTAAATATGAATAAAAGAATTGTAGCCGCCGTGATTGGCGCCGTAGTTTCTTTGGGCTCGTGGGCCGAAACCTTCGAGTTGTTCAGCTTTGGCAATTTTGACCAATGGCTGACTCGCAATATTAAGGAGTCCAAACTTTTGGGAGGTCATACCAAACAACTGTATGCTATCGCTCCTACCGGAACGGATGACAGCGGCAAGGCATATACCAACCGCGGTGGGTCGCCGTGGGCCACTTCGAACGTTCTGGCCAAACCTGGCGGTGTCACCAAGGCCTCCAATGCCGTCTATCCCGAGGCTCGCGGCAAAGGCAAATGCGCCAAGCTCGTATGCCAATATGAGCATTGCAAGGCCATAGGTATGATTAATATAGACGTCGTAGCCGGCGGCTCTATATTCCTGGGCAAGATGATCGAGCCAATCAAATCCACCAAAAATCCGTACAGCAAGATGGAGATGGGCATACCGTTTACGCGTCGTCCCAAGGCCTTGCGCTTCGACTATAAAGTCTCGGTACCTGCAGGCAACACTCGCGTGTACTCTTCCGGTTTCGGCAAGAAAAAGACACTGGCCGGCAGCGACAAAGCCGTGGCTATAATACTGCTGCAACGCCGCTGGGAAGACAGCAAGGGCAACCTTTATGCCAACCGTGTCGGCACCGGATACGAAGCCTTCGGACACAGCAGCTCGTGGGTCAACGGTCACGACGTCAAAGTGACTTACGGCAAGAGCAGCGCATACGGCCTTATTCCGGCTGACCGCAGCTATTACGCCAAGAATTCCAAGGGCAAGATGGTCCCGGTCAAGGAAATGGGCTGGGAACCTGATGCAAAGCCCACGCACATTATCGTGATGTTCTCGGCCAGCAGCGGCGAGGCATACGTAGGCACCATTGACCTCACCTTCTGGGTGGATAATGTAGGCCTTGTGTATTGAAACATAGGACGTAACGACAAAAGATAACGCCTTGTGTGATATGTCCGGGGTGGCCGCCACTTCGGACATATTATATATAAACGGCACATTATAAGCAAATTAAATATTTTTCAGTCGATATGCGAATAGTCATACAGCGAGTAAGCCGAGCGTCCGTGACGGTTGAAGGGCACGGAACAGTGGCGTCCATAGATGCCGGAATGTTGATTCTGGTAGGTGTCGAAAACGGTGATACCGAGGATGATGCCCGATGGTTGGCCGGCAAAACCGCCGCATTACGTATCTTCGACGATGACGCCGGAGTTATGAACCGCAGTGTCCGCGATGTTCAAGGCGGGATAATTGCCGTGAGTCAGTTTACGTTGACAGCCTCGACACGTCGCGGCAACCGTCCCAGCTATATACGCGCCATGCATGGCGAGGAGGCTATAGCGCTCTATGATGCTTATTGCCGTCAATTACAGGAAGATAGTGGCATTGCGGTCGGCCGCGGTATTTTCGGTGCCGATATGGATGTGGCCTTGCATAACGACGGCCCCGTCACCATCATTATCGATAGCCGCCTACGCGAGTAAGCCGCCGCCCGACTCGCTGTTTAGTGCTTGCGTTGCAAGTTAAGTGTCGGATTATGTTTTCATATTGTTGTATTGTGCTTCCATAAAGGAAATTTAGGGTGGATAAGGGCAGGAGTGTCGCATATTTTGTGTAACTTTGCTGATTGCAAGAGAATGCCTTTGCCGCAAGTAACGGCAAAGGATATCAAGCAACGTATACGAGAAACAAAAATACGAGACACTATAAAAGATGAAACGCATACTGACCACGCTTTTTTCAGTAGCCGTCGCCGCTGTTGCGGTTTCGGCACAGACCGTTACGGCTGTCACAACGGCTGCCGGCACGCTTAAGTCCGTACTCACAACCGCGCCTGACGAGGTGACCGGCCTTATCGTACAAGGCCCGGTGAATGCCGGCGATTTGGAGTTTATAAACACCAAGATGACATCGCTGGAAAGCCTTGATCTCAAGGCTGCAACCATCGAAGCGTACTATGGCGCCGGACACGACATCAATGGCGTACAGCGCTATGAGGCCAATCTCTTGCCCGAAATGATTTTTGCCGGGCTGAGGGCCAAGACTCTCACGTTGCCTTCGACAGCCAAGTTGCGCATCGGCGAAGGCGCTTTCGTAGGCTCGGCGATTACGGCGGTGACCATCCCGGAGACTGTCGGCGAAGTCGGTGACGGTGCTTTTGCCGGATGCCCGGCGTTGGCGTCCGTAGTCGTAAAGACGAATACGGGTCTGGGTACAGACATTTTTGCCAACTGCAAATCCTTGACTTCGGCTGATATTTCGGCGATAACCGAAGTGCCCGTGCGTATGTTTGACGGCTGTGCCTCGCTGTCCTCCGTGACCGCCAATCCTAATTGTCTTACCATCGGAACTGCTGCTTTCCGCGGCTGCAAGGCTCTGAAGTCCTTCGATTTTGCTTCGACGTTGACCTCTTTGCAGGCTTCTGCATTCGAATGTTCGGGCTTGCAGAAAGTAGACATGACGGCGTGTCAAAACCTTTTTGCCGTAGGTCAATATGCTTTTGCCAATTGCGGCGACCTTACCGAGGCTTTGTTCGCGGACAATACGGTAAGCATATCCGACGGAGCTCTTTTCAATTGCGAAAAGCTGGCTGCAATCAAATTGCCTACAGCTCTTAGCGGTATCAGCACTGCAATGCTTTCCAATACAGCTATTGACGGGAAACTGGCGATACCTCAAATGTCAATGACCATAGGCAGTTACGCCCTGACCGGAGCCGCCGTTTCCGAATTGGATATACCCGGCTCGGTGTTCTACATCGGCGATGAAGCTATGTCCGATATGTCCGAACTGAAGCGCATCAATGTGTCCAATCACCACGCTATTCCGTCCATAGGTGCGGACGTGTGGTCGGACGTAGATCAGCCCCACGTGAAGTTGATAGTAGCCGACGATATGTACGGCGAATTCAAGACTGCCGAGCAGTGGAAAGAATTTGATATCGAGATGGTAAGCGGTACCGATGACATCGCGACCGAAGCCACGGGAGTGTCTGTCAAAGGTCGCTTCGAAGGTACTGACCTGCATGTCGTGGCTGCCGGTGTCCTGATGAATCGCGTCGAGTTGTATGACGTTTCGGGCGCACTTCTGACGGCTGTCGATACTTCCGAAAGCGAAGTTGTTATTCCGACAGCAGACTATTCGACGCGCGTATATGTAGTCAATGTCCTCTTGGCCAACGGAAACCGCGCGGCAGTCAAGATAATGCGCTGACGAAGACATACGTCCGCATCGTAAGTGCCGCGGGACTAAACTACGTGCCGCGCATCACGAACGAAGTCGCCTAACTGATTGAATGAATATTAGATATGGGAAAAAATAAGTTGCGCAAGTTTGCCGAGATGGAGACTATCCCCTTTGTCTTCCAGTATCCCTACGGACGTCTTGTCTCCGAGGGGACGGACGAGGACACTTGCGGCCGTAACCCCATGACAGCGGCCGATGTGGCCGACCGCTCGACATTCCCGTTGCGAGGCCGTTGGCACAGCGATTTCTTCCGCAACGACGGGCCTATAGTGCTCGAATTGGGCTGTGGCAAAGGCGAATATACCGTTGCTCTGGCTCGCCGTTTCCCCGAATCCAATTTCATAGGCGTGGACATCAAGGGCGCCCGTATGCACTCCGGCGCCACTGCCGCGCGCGACCTCGGGCTGACCAATGTTGCCTTTGTGCGCACGTCCATCGAACTTCTCGAGGCCTTCTTCGCTCCCGGTGAAGTAGACCATCTATGGATTACTTTCCCCGATCCGCAGATGAAGAAAGTGCGCAAACGTCTGACCTCCACGCGTTTCCTGCAAATGTATCGTCGCCTGACCGGCGCCGGGGGTAGTGTGCGGCTCAAGACCGACAGCCCCTTCCTATACACATATACGCGCGAGTTGGTGCATCTCAACGGCTTGCCCGTATATGCCGATATACCCGACCTATACGCTCCGGGGGCTGATATCCCGGCCAATATGACCGATATTATGGATATACGCACCCATTACGAGCGTCAGTGGCTTGACCGCGGACTTACCATCAAATATTTGCATTTCGGCCTTCCGGAAGAAGCCGATGCGCCGCTTGTCGAGTATACCGGGGATATCCCCGAAGACACATACCGCAGCTACAGCCGCGGACAGGTGCAGTGCCCGGACATTTGTCCAACGCCGCCCGTAAACGACCTTGACACTCCCTAATAACTCTCAGTATTATGAACAACGACACAATCTATCCCAATCTCGTCCTTGACGCCCTGCGCACCGTGCGCTATCCCGGCACCGGCAAGGACATTGTCAGCGAAGGCATGGTGGCCGATGACATCCGCATCGACGGTCGCCGCGTGTCCTTCTCCATAGTTTTTGAAAAGAATACCGACCCGTTTGCCCGCTCGGTGGTACGTGCTGCCGAAGCTGCCATCTTGACGCATATAGGCGACGACGTCGACATCAAAGGCAATATCGCCATCGCCACCAAAGCTCCGGCGTCTAAGGCTCCGGCGCCCGTGCTTCCCGGCGTGCGCAACATCATAGGCGTCGCCTCGGGCAAGGGTGGGGTAGGCAAGAGCACCGTTGCCGCCAATCTTGCCGTATCCCTCGCACGCGAAGGCTACAAAGTCGGCGTCCTTGATGCCGATATCTTCGGGCCTTCCATGCCCAAGATTTTCGGCGTCGAAGATCAGCAACTGTACATGCGCACCAATGACGCCGGTCAAAACCTGATTATTCCGGCCGAGAATTACGGCGTCAAGCTGCTGAGTATAGGCTTCCTTGTCGAGCGCGACAGCGCCGTGCTTTGGCGCGGCTCTATGGCCTCCACCGCCCTGCGTCAGCTCATCACCCAAGGCGATTGGGGCGACCTTGACTACTTCGTCATTGATATGCCTCCGGGCACCAGCGATATACACCTGACCTTGGTGCAGACGCTGCCTATTACAGGTGTGGTCATCGTTTCCACGCCACAGCAGATAGCCTTGGCCGACGCCCGCAAAGGTATAGCCATGTTCCGCGGCGACAAGGTTGACGTCCCCGTATTGGGTATCGTCGAGAATATGGCGTGGTTCACGCCCGAACAGCATCCCGACGAGCGATACTACATCTTCGGCAACGGCGGCGCCGTCGATTTGGCCAAAGAATTGGATATACCCCTATTGTCGCAAATTCCTCTGGTGGCATCCGTGGGTCAGCACAACGATGACGGCACACCCGTGGCTGCCGGTGACGGACTTGGCGCACAGGCATTTATGCACTTGGCACACGAAGTGACCGATGCCGTCGAGCGCCGCAATGCCACGCTGCCGCCTACGCATATCGTACAGGTAAAGCATTGATACACTACCGCATAGAAATACAAGAGATACAGATAATATGACGCAGAAACGCAAGATATTGATAGCCAACGGGCCCAATTTGGGAATACTCGGACAGCGCCAGCCCGGCATATACGGTACAGACGGCATTAACGCCATCATCAAGGCCGTACGTCGCCGCGTGGGGGATGCCGTCACCGTCGAGCATCTGCAGACCAACCACGAAGGAGTGCTTATAGACGCACTCAACGCCAAAGCCCATGATTCCGCATATATCGGGGTCATCCTCAATGCCGGAGCGTGGACACACACCTCCCTGGCTGTGGCCGATGCCGTGGCGGCTATGGATGCTCCGGTGGTAGAGGTGCACATATCCAATGTGCATGCACGCGAGGGCATACGCCATACTTCGCTCATTGCCCCGGTATGCCGCGGTGTTATCGCCGGCTTCGGGATACACAGCTATGTGCTTGCGGCAGATTATCTTATGACTCTTGCTGACAAATAGAACGTAAAAATACATACCGAAACAACCATACCGAAATGGAAACAAAAGATACAGAACAAACGACAGTGCCCGCACCGTCAAGCGCACGCCCCGGCAATGCCAAGCCGAGTCTTGTCCAATGGCTGTCGCGGCCGCAAGTTTGGGGATTTTTCCTGAGTATGGCCGTCTGTGCCATAGTTTCGTTGGCCTTCTTCGCTCCCGACAACTTCCAAGGCAACACCTTGCAGCAGTACGATATGCAGCAGGGTGCCGCCAACGGCCATGCCGCCCAGGAATACGAACAGCAAACAGGCGAAAAAGCGCTATGGACCAACAGCCTATTCTCCGGAATGCCCACCTTCCAGATAGCGCCCGAATACCCCTCCAACAGCCTGTTTACCTGGCTTAACGGAGTCTACGGCCTCGGCCTGCCCGGACTATCATCGTTGATGTTTATGATGATGTTCGGAATGCTGATAATGCTGTATTGCTGGCGTTTGCGCTGGTGGTATGCGCTTATCGGCGTCCTATCGTGGGGTCTTGTGTCCTATTTTGTCATCATCATCGGCGCCGGCCATATATGGAAGTTCATGGCGCTGACTTACGTGCCACCCGTTATCGGCGGCCTGTATCTGGCCTATCGCGGGCGTTACCTTGCCGGCGCGGCCATCATGGCACTCTTCGCTATGCTGCAGCTCAATGCCAACCATCCCCAAATCACGTATTACAGCGCATTCGTAATGGGCGCTCTGGTGATTGCCTGGCTGGTACGCGACATTAAAGAAAAACAGATGCGCCGCTGGTGCATCGCCACAGTCGTTTCGCTGGCGTCCGCGGCTTTGGCTCTCGGTGCCAATCTCCCGGCGCTATACCACACCTACGAGTACTCCAAAGAGACCAAGCGCGCACAGAGCGAATTGGTGGCCGATGACGCCGCTCACGGCATCCAATCCGCCAAAGCCGCCGACCCCAAAGGCCCGACCGGGGGACTGCCGCGCGAAGAAATAGGCGGATGGAGCAATACGCCTTCCGAAAGCCTGTCGCTATTGATACCCAACATCAAGGGCGGGGCCTCGATACGTCCCGAGAAAGGTGCTAATGTGCCGTTGACGCTCGACAAGAATTCGCATTACGACCTCAAGATGCAGAGCGATGACCAATTCGGGCTGATGTCCCAGTTCACCGAATACTTCGGAGGCAAGGGAATGACCAACGGCCCATTCTACCTCGGTGCCATCATTATGGCACTCTTCATCCTGGGGTGCTTCATCGTTCGCGGCCCCACCAAATGGGCGTTGCTTGTGCTGACGTTGTTCTCCATACTTCTGGCCATGGGCAACCATTTTGAGGCACTCACGGACTTTATGATAGACAACGTACCGCTGTACAATAAATTCCGTGCGGCCGAGACCGCCTTGGTCATCGCGTGCGTATGCGTGCCGCTGTTGGCGATGCTCGGACTGCAGAAGTTGATGGAAGACAAAGACGGCTTGCGCCGCTACAAAAACGAGGTGATAGCCTCCTTCGGCTTCTGTATCATCCTGTGCTTGTTTGTGTGCATCGCCCCCGGATTTTTCGGCGAGCCCATCAGTGAAGAAGAAGCCCAATGGCTCGTCCAAGCCAAAGAGCAAATGGCTCAAAGCGGTGCGCCGGCCGAATATTACGCCTATATAGATGCTACTGTCGGTAACATCAAGCAAGTACGTCTTGATATTGTCAGCGCCGACGCCTTGCGTTCCGCCCTGTTCCTGATACTGGGAGCCGCGCTCATATTTGTCGCTGCACGCGGCAAGCTTAAACGCCGTTATGCCGTTGCCGGCCTCGGACTGCTGGTGGTCGTGGACATGTACGCCGTCGATAAGCGATACATCAATTCCGACTCCTATGTCAACAGCGCCAACGCCTTTGTGCAGAGCTTCTACGCCGACCCATTGGCCGCCGACTCGATAGACAACGTCATACTCAAGGACAAAGGCTACTACCGCGTAGTCGATTTTGACAACTTCGGCGGATATCGCCGCAGCTACTACCACAATATGGTGGGCGGGTACCATGCGGCCAAGCTCAATCGTTACAACGACCTCATAGACACGCACACAATCTATGAACCGTCCGTACTGGATATGCTCAATACCAAATACGTCATCTTCAACGGCCGCCTCGAGTCCAATCCACGGGCTTGCGGTCCGGCATGGCTGGTGGACAGTGTCCGCTATGTAACCGGAGCGCGTGCCGAGATAAACGTGCTTAAAGGCCTCGACTCGCGCCATGTCGCCGTGGTCGATCGCCGCTTCGCCTCCACACTTGGCCAGGCCGTAGCCACGGCACCCGGCGACACCGTTGCATTGACGAGCCATACGCCCAACACCTTGGAATACAAGGTGACGAGCGCTCGCGGCGGCATTATGGTATGCTCCGAGGTATGGTTCCCGTGGGGATGGCGAGCAACCATCGACGGTAAAGACGTGCCCATAGGACGTGCCGACTACGTACTTCGTGCCATCCGTGTTCCGGCCGGTACGCACAAGGTTGAGATGACTTTCGATCCTCAATCTATGCACACCACCACTACCGGCGCATACGTTTGCATCGTTTTGATATACTTGCTGGTACTTTCCGCTTTGGGCACACGCGTGACTTGTCGTGTCAATTGCTGCATAGGCGCCGACAAGCAAAAAACTCGCGACAAGAACTAATAGCCACCGAGACATACTGCGAAAATAATAATCAGATGGGTTTCGGACGATGGTATAAAAGATGGCGGCATGGCCGCGGCTTCGGCGTTCATTCGCCGTTGGCGTATGCGCTGGTTATGGACGTGCTGCGCAAGCAGCACGGCTACGCCTACCACGCCGAGCAAGCTCCGAACCTCGGCGGCGGAGTCCTCTGCAACGCCCGTGCGCGAATGCTTGTTCGTCTGGCCGCCTTTGCAGACGTCCGCACTGCCGATGTGTCACATATAGACGCCCCCGATATGCGTCAAGCCGTCACCGATGTCTTTCGGGCATACAGCCCCGTCATACGGTTTGCCGCCGAGGATGCGGGTATTGTCGTGACCGACAGCGCTAAGCCTTACAATGCTCCGCCTCCGGGCAAAAAAAACGTTCTGCTGGTGTCCCTGGGTCTTGATGATAAGGCCAAGCGTCAGGCCATGGATAGGACACTCGCCGAAATCCGGATAGGAGCTATCACTATCGACAACGCCCGGGATACGGCTGTCACCGCACTGCGGCAAGACCTGCCGCGGCAGACCATCGAGGCAGCCTTCTGACCGACAGGCAGCCGTTATGCGCCCCGAAAACGCCTTCCGGCCGTCAAAAGCAATAAAGAGATACAAATTCACGTTTATAGTTAAGATATAACCACCCGTTAAGCATCATTGTGAAGACACTGGTATTTGCCACTAATAACGCCCATAAGCTCGAAGAACTTCGTGCCATAGCCGCAGATGCCTTCGATATACGCAGCCTCAACGATATAGGCTGCCATGACGACATCCCCGAGGATGCCGACACGCTCGAAGGCAATGCCCGGCAAAAGGCCCGGTGGATTTACGAGCGCTATGGCGTAGATTGCTTTGCCGATGATACCGGCTTGGAGGTCGATGCCTTAGGCGGAGCCCCCGGCGTGCACAGTGCCCGATATGCTCCCGGTCCGGGGCATGACTCGGCTGCCAATGTGCGACTGCTGTTGCACAACCTGCGAGATGTCCCCGTCGAGCGCCGTACGGCACGTTTCCGCACGGTCATCGTGCTCATACTCGACGGTCACGAGCACGTCTTCCACGGCGTCATCGAAGGCTCTATAGCCACCGAACCGCATGGTGACGGCGGCTTCGGGTACGACCCCGTTTTTGTTCCCGAAGGATGGACCGAGACCTTTGCCCAAGCCGGAGAAGAAGCCAAAAATGCCGTGAGTCATCGAGCACGCGCTACGCAGGCTTTGATGCAATACCTCCGCGCGGCGGACTCTTAGGTATGATTTGCCTGACGATAATGTAATCACCTCTCCAACAGATACACCCCAAGACTAAGAAGAAACTACAAACCCATTCATACAGATGATACGCAAAATACTATTCACGATAGCGGCTATGGCAGCCTGTGCCGCCGGAGCCTTTGCCCAGGGCCTCGTTGGCGACTGGAACATCTATCCGCTGTACAGCGGCGAAGTGTCGTATATCGTCGAGTCGCCCTCGATGGTGTACTACACCTGCTCGTCGCGTCTATTCTCTTACGACAAAGAGTCTCACGAAAGCTATTCGTACAACACGCGCAACAAGCTCAGTGACACCAATGTCACCGGCGCATACTACAACTATGACGGCCGTTACGTGATGCTGACGTACGATACCGGCAACATTGACCTGGTGTACGATGACGGCCGCGTGGTCAATATGCCGGACATTCTCAATGCCCAGTTGACTTATACCAAAGGCATCCGCGATGTCGCTTTCTATAACGGAAAAATTTATGTCGGCACCGACTTCGGCTTGGTCATATTTGACGACAGCCGCCACGAAGTGTCCGAGTCGGGTATCTTCGGCAAGGCCGTGGATTGCGTAACCATCGTAGACGACCATATCGTCATGTTTATGGAGAAAGGCGTGGATGCCGACTATCGTTTTTGGTCCGCTCCTGTGTCCGGACGCCACAATGCCATAAGCAAATTTACCAACCTCGGCGGCGCATACGTCAAGGGACTTGCATCCGTAGGGACGAAGATGCTTGGCGTCGGCGGTAGCGATAGCAAGTTGATTTCGTACACAATAAACTGGGATGCAAACACCGTTACCACCACGACAAGTGACGATGTCGTTGTGGGCGATATCGTGGTTACGCCGCAGTCCGCATATTACTTCACCGCATCCGAAATTGTGATGCTGGACGGCGAAGGCAAGGTGGCAAATCGCTATACCATTCCCGATGAGCTGAAGAACGACAAGATTGCCACTTACGGCGGCATCAACAGCGTTTGGGCTGCCGGCGCCAATGGCTTGGGCAACTATGATATTTCCGGTTCGACGCTTACCGTTTTGGCCGACAGAGTTAAACCCGTAGCCACAACGTGCGACAATGTGGCATTTATGCGCACCAATTCGGCCGGCAATAAGATTTATATCTCCAATATCGGCGTGACCAACTACAAGAGTATCATCACCGTCGGCGATATTTGGTGGATACCTCAGCACACCAATGTCATCGAAGGCGGCGTGCCGCGCGACATCTCACTGACCGTAGCCTCGGCAGACAACTCCACGGTCAAGAAAGAGCAGGAGAAGCGCAACACCACGGCCATGCTCGGCGGCGTCACACGTTTTGTGGTCGACCCCGACAATGACGACCGCTACTACATAGGCAACAACTTCGAAGGCGTGTATGTCATCGAAAACGATAAAGAAATAGCCAAATTCAACGAAAAGAATTCGCCGATGTATGCGTGGTGGGGCGTCAAGGTACACGATGTCAATATCGACCCCGAAGGCAACTTGTGGGTAGGCGCTTGGACCCTCAACAATACGCAGGTTTCGCCTTATTACATTCTGCCCAAGGCCAAGCTCAAAGGCGACTTGTCTACCATCACCAAAGACGATTGGATTGCCACCAAGCACCTCGGATTCGATGTAGGCAATAAGGATATGGGCAGCTTGATGTGCAAAAAATCGAATATGGTGTTCACTTGGCACAGCAAATACGGCAACCCGATATGCGCCTACGACACCAAAGGTACGTACACCAACACTTCGGATGACGTCATCTACGAGCTCTCCGATATGATAGACCAGGACGGCAAGACCTTCTCGTGCGACCGTATCACCTGCGCCATCGAAGATCAGCGCGGTCGCGTATGGGTGGGTACAACCTCCGGACCTTTCGAAATTACCAACCCCAGCAAGGCTACCGATCCCACTTCGCGTATCACCCGACTGAAAGTGCCGCGCAATGACGGCACCAACTATGCCGACTATCTGCTTGACACCGAGCAAATCAATGATATGTCTACCGATGCGGCCAACCGCAAATGGATAGCCACCGAAAACTCCGGTGTATATCTCGTCAGCGAAAACGGTGACCAGATTATCGCTCATTACACCACCGACAACTCGGCGCTTCCCTCCAATACGGTATACTCCGTACTGTGCAGCCCCGTGGACAATGTCGTATACTTCGGCTTGAAGACCGGACTTGTGTCCTTCAACAGCACCTCGTCGCCCGCGGCAGACACCTACGACAACGTCTATGCATATCCCAACCCGGTACGCCCCGATTACACCGGCTGGATTACCGTTACAGGTCTTATGGACCAGTCGCTGGTGAAGATTGCCGATGCGGCCGGTAATGTCATCTATCAGACCCGTTCGAACGGCGGAATGATTACCTGGGACGGCTGTGACAACGGCGGTAACCGCGTACGCTCGGGCGTATACTACGTCTTTGCTTCGCAGAATGCCACCGGCTCATCCGAAGGCGCTGTCACCAAAATCGTAGTCATCAACTGAAAATAGCGACTATTAACTGACACCCGTCATAACGTCATTGCGGCCGTTCTGCTTGCAGAAATGGCCGCAATGCGCATTTAGGCACGACTTTTGCCGTGAAGTTTATGCCGAAGTTTTTGCCGACAAGTTCGCTCCTGCCCGTAGACTTCGGCACATTACGACTACCAATCGACCACATACACGCTTACAATTATGGATTCTGACAAGCATCCTCTGAAATATGCCGACGAAAAAGACCGCTCATACGGGCTTGTCGGTATGGCTATATCATTGACAGTCTTTGACGGAGAAGATATGCTCTCCGCGCTTTGCCTTGACAATGCTCCCGGTGACGGTGCCGAGATGGCACCCGAATTTCATTTCTCCGGCAACCCCACACTGAGTGTCGGAGCTGCGTGGCGGCATACCGTCAAGCAATTCGAACTGACGGCTGCGATGCTTGTCGGCAATGCCCTGTGTCGTGCATATGTAG
Source organism: uncultured Porphyromonadaceae bacterium (assembly GCA_900540625.1). Taxonomy (GTDB): domain Bacteria; phylum Bacteroidota; class Bacteroidia; order Bacteroidales; family Muribaculaceae; genus CAG-873. The sequence goes on from UQGP01000016.1 coordinate 43,315, forward strand.
GACGCAAGATACGTATGACGCCCACTGTCAGCAAAGCCATTCGCGATGTAGTCGTGCGAGTCGGCAACGACACTTGTGACTTGGAAATTGACGAGATCGACCGATTGTACGACAAAGTGCATGACAATCTCGAACGCGTGTTTATGCACAACCGCGTGGTGTCGGTGGCCAATAGTTTTGCCGACACTTTGCAGCGTCAGCGGCGTCTCACTGCCGCCGAAGTCGCCGACGTCCTTGCTCCCCTGTTGTAAAGGCCGACTATACTAAGATAGCCGTTATAGCATTCATCGCTATAGTAGCTATCATGGTTATGAAAGCTGTTTCGCCGCATAAGTCATCCTCCCCTACGTGGGTCATAACTTCTCCGCTTATTCGATTATAAACAACCGTTTTCACCGTGCTCGAGAGCAAAATCCCCGTTCCATATAAGCCGTTGGCGGTCATAGCCGCCGGGACAATAATTATGGCCTTTGCTATGTGGTTGGCCGGGCATTCGTACATCGCTTTTTGGGACACTCAAACGTATATAGATGCTGGCGGCAATATCTTGCGGCATGGCGCCGATGCCATCCGTACCCCCGTATACCCATTGATAGTAGGACTTTGCCGCCTTTTGCCCGGTGAGACGGCGTGGGTGTATGCACTCGTAATTCTGCAACTCGGCGCCTTCGTGGCCACTGTTCTTGTGATATGGCGTGTGGCCGCACGGCTCATGTCGGCGCGAGCCGCGCTCCTAACCACCGGGGCCTATGCCTGGTGCCCGACTTTTGTGTCATATGCCATGTTTGTCATGCCCGACATTTGGTGCGTCATAGGCGTGGCGGTGCTTCTTGCCGTGGCTCAAGATTTTGCCGAACACGGAGGTCGTAAAGCCTTGGCGTGGTGTGTCGTTGTGTCCATAGCCTTGACGCTGCTCAAGCCATCCAATATCTATATCGCGATATGGTGGGTTGTGATAGCCATGGCCTTACTGCTGCGGCGTAACCGACGCTGGTGGCGCTATCTTGTCCCTGCATTTGCTATGGCTGTGGTCCTGGGCGGCTACGGACTATTGGTGCAGCGCTTAACCGGCTACTATACCGTTTCGGTAGTTTCCGACATCAACGACTTGGGCAACGCTGCCCAGCGCCGCAAGCTCGTGCCCGAATTGGCTCCGGACAGTGCCACCGCCGACCTCTTTCGGCGTATCAATGCCGCCGACACCGTCACCAATCTGCGGCGACGCCAGATGGCCTTCATTGGTACCGAGTCGTTGACGTATGCCCAAATACACTCCGTCATGTCAGCCACCAAGGCCTATGACCCGGCGCGGTGGCATCGCGGCATCCTTGTGCGCCTTTTCGAGTCTATGCCCTCAAACGCCTTCCCCATACACGGCAGCGACCGTCTCAAATACTATACCAACGCCTTGCATGTCAGTTTCTATGTTGTGTACATTGTCATTTTGGCGCTGTTCGTGTGGCTTAGTACGGCCCGATGCCGACATGTCGGCGCGTGTGGGACGCGGCTGTTTCGATTGTGGGCGCTGTGGGTGCTTGTCTGCGGCGGCATCGCCACGGCCATCATTGGCGGTTTTGATGACTACGGACGACTTGCCATGGGTGTGTATCCGGCTCTGATGCTGCTATGCGGTGCTGCTCTCGCGGCTCCTTCGGATACTGAGGGGTGAGGACGCGCGGCGTGGTGCTCCGTGTCGAAATATGCCTGCATCTTCCGCGTCAACGACTGCGAAGTATTTCTTTGATACCTCGCCGAAAATGAGTAACTTTGCACACAAAACTTTATATTACTATGAGTTGGTTTTTCTTTATTGGAATAGTCCTTTGTGTCGGCGTTATAGCAATGGCTTATTGCTATTTCAGAGATTTGGTGCGCAAATTTTATGCTAAGAAGCTATTAAAAAAATATCCTAATTATGGATATTTAATATCTTCCTACCTAAAAAATGAGATGCCCAAGGAGCTTCAATTAGCACAGAACGACTTAAAGCATATATCTTTTACTTTAGATTTTCTTAGCTCATTACAGCTTAAGCAAATAAAGCATATTCTCACAATTAAGCAATCTGATTTGGAAAGCTGGGAAACCAATGTGTCTAAAGTTATTTCATTAAATTCACAATATCCATTAGCTATTTTCCCTGCTTCTTTCGGGCAAGTTGTTCCACATAGATATTCACATCACGACTGGGGTAAACCTCCCATTACTTATTCGGAAGAAGATATCAAGTTGTTTTCAAAAAAAACGATAAATAAAATCTTATCATTTACGATAGAACAATTAGAATTAAGTCAAAAGCTAAATTCTTTTTTTGCGGACTTAGATTATACCATTGATGTATGTTCTTTTAACGCAAAACAAATCAAAGAAACTGTTAAATATAATCCGAATAAATACTCAGAGGAAGAGGCAATGTTAAGACTTAATCCATTTGAACGATTTTCAGGTTCTTTCAAATCAGATGTTTATGAATTTGCTTTTCACTTAAGGATGAATGGACATTATTGTTTTTATCACTTCACTGATAGAAACAACTTAGCATCTATTGTTAAGAATGGTGGCTTATATTCATGGTCAGCACTTAGAGATCTAAACATTAGCTCCAAAATGGGTGGAGATGATTTTTCTCATCGACTCGATATGCAAAAAGGTCTACAAGACTATGTACGCCTTGGTATAGCCACCGACCATCCTATGATGTATCGCCTTGAAGAAAATGGCTATGATTTAGTAATTCTTTGTATTCATCCTATAGTAGCTATGTTTGAAAACACATTATTTTCAAATATAAATGCTACTGACTCTGATTGCATTGTAGGAGGAGAACTTGTCAACCTAGGTTCATTATCCAAATTCGCAGGAATGAAATCATATGTGAAAAAGTCCGATAAATTCTTTAAACCAAAACAAGGAGAAGTTCTTATACCTCATTTTTTACCCATTCAATTCATCATGAATATCTATGATTTAATGAACAATCCCCAAAATCACATATAAAAGCACTGTCTTTTCGCGCATCTCATATAGTCCATAACTTTGAGCCAACAAACTCAAAGTTATGGACACTTCTTTTTTTCGACCTCAATTTTAACTCCGTGGAGACGCTGCCGGGGTATGAGGCCCGCGCCGCGTTCACCATCAATTCCGCTTCCGTGTTCCGCGAGGATGTGGATATTGTGCCGACCATTGTAGATGATATGCTCTCATACGTTCCGTGGGGCGGCGACAATCAAATGCCGTTCGACTTGCTCGCGCTCGTCGAAAAAGACGAAACGCTGGCAACCTGCCAGTGCTTCAACGCCGAGGTCTGCTACGGATCCGGCTTGCAATACTGCACCGCCGAAACCTCCGCACGGGGCAAGAACGATGTCGAGGACTTCCTTCTTGACAATGACCTCGCCGCCTACTTCCTGGGCATTTGTCAGGACTTCAAGCACTTTGGCTTCGCCGTGTCAGTGCTGTTCCTCAATGAGGACGGCACGAAAATCGTGCGCCTCATGCGGAAAGAAGCCTGTTACTGCCGCTTCACGCCCGCCGACTCTCGCGGCCGCATTTCCAAAATCCTTTACGCCAACTGGCGCAAACTAATATCCGTTCGCGCTGATACTGAGGAAATCGACCTGCTCGACCCGGCCTCTCCTTGGCGAGATCTGCAAGACAAGCTCGCCAAGAAAACTCGCTGCCGCAAGTTTGCCATTGTGTCGCGCATACCCACGGTAGATTCCACCGATTACCCCATACCTTACTACGGGGCATTGTTCCGGGGAAAGTGGTACAACATCAAGCAGCTCATCGGAATTGCCAAGGAAGCGAAGCTCCGCAACTCCGCGCCTATAAAGTATCACATCGAAGTGGAAGCGAAATATTGGGAGTCAATATTTCGTGCCGAGGGCATTACCGACCGCCGTAAGCAACAGGTGCGCGTCGTGCGTGAGAAGCAATCAATACTTGATTTTCTCACCGGCGCGGAGAACTCCGGCAAGGCGTGGTTCTCCACTTTCTACGTTAGGGATATTCAGTTAATGGGCGTGGTGAGATTGTCCTCAATTGACCATATTTAATATTTTTGGCTCGACTGTCGCCTTAGATTCGAAAAACGGCAATTTTGGGAGGAGTTTGGCGCCGTTTTCTTGCGGACAGGGTATGATTAAGCGTTCCGACATGTC
>UQGP01000017.1 GCA_900540625.1 uncultured Porphyromonadaceae bacterium
TTAAATATGGTCAATTGAGGACAATCTCACCACGCCCATTAACTGAATATCCCTACATAGAGTCTGCTTTGCACCGGCATCATACAAAGCACTGATCTGCGTCACTTATCGTCACACGTTGTCGTCATCATCGTCATCGTCGTCAAAGCCGAGAAACCAATCGCCTTCGAAAGCTTGCTCTCGGAAGTCGCGCAAATCTCGTCCTTCACGCTTGGTGGGACGACCCAAGCCTTTACGTCTGTCCACAAAACCGCTGACAGCTATGATATCAAGCAGGTCATACTGGCTCTGGGGCGTCAGGTTCTCAAGATACTCGGGAACAAGACGCGCCCCAAGACGGTTTTCGGTAAGTCCTTTGACTCGAAACGTATATATCACCGGAGGTTTGCGTACGTATATGGTATCGCCCACCTTGATGGTGCGCGAAGGCTTGGCCGGCGGAGCATCTTCAGCGCCCACACTCACTCGCCCTTTGCGACATGCATCAGTGCTTATGGTGCGAGTTTTGAAGATACGCATGGCCCACAACCATTTGTCCAAACGAACTTCGTCTTTGGGCATATCTTTAACGTGCTTTTACTATACTCTTTAACGTGCTTTTACTATATGTAATATTCAATCGCGGTCACGCTGTCCGAAGCGGAATCTGGGACGCGAGATATTCAACTTGCGCAAATACTGGCGCACAGCCGTCATCGTGGCATTGGCGCTGATATTCTTGGGCTTAATAGCTGCATGTAACCATTCGCGCAGCTTCGAGGGGCGCGAGGTATCGTTGATGTTGACAGGGTCTTCGTTGTCTTCGCTGACATAGAGCTTGGCTTGACGTTCGCCGCGCAGTACAGCGAGGGCGTTTTCGGCAAGGGACTTCAATTCATTCTCGCCCGGGTATACATATATAGGCGCGATGAAGTCTATATGCTCGGCTATGAAGTCGGTGATACGTTTGCTGTGTGCCATACCGCCTGTAATAAGGATGGCATCCACATCGCCTTTGAGCGCTATTGCCATCGTACCTATTGCCTTGGCCACGGTATAACACATAGCACGCAACACCAGCATAGCATGTAAGTCGCCCTTGTCTATACGTTCCAGCACCTCTGGTACACTCGTCGTGCCCAAGTGAGCCATCAGTCCGCCACCGCCATGCACAAGTCGATGTAACTGATTTTCCGTATATTTACCCGAGAAGCAGAGCTTAATCAGCGGACCGGGAGGCAATGAACCCGAACGTTCGGGCGAGAAGGGACCGCAGCCGTCCAAGGCGTTGGTGGTATCCATCACACGTCCGCGACGGTGGGCACTGGCGGTAATTCCGCCGCCCAAGTGGCAGACTATGAGGTTTAGGTCTTCGTACGCTGTACCGTTTTCTTTGGCGAAGAGGCGCGCTATGGCTTTTTGATTAAGCGCATGAAACACCGATTCGCGCGGCAGCTCGGGGACACCGCTGATGCGTGCATACGGTATCATTTCGTCTACGACCACCGGGTCGGCGATGTATGCCTTGACCCCTATTTCGCGAGCAATTTCGCGAGCGATAAGACCTCCAAGGTTACTTGCATGCTGCACTCGAGCATATATCAAGTCGTGTGCCATATCGTCATTGACCTCGTAGACACCGCTTTCGACGGGTTTGCTCACACCGCCTCGTCCGATGACTGCATTGATACTTTTGAGGTCAATGTCATGCTTGGCAAGGGTTTCCTCTATCAGGTCCTTGCGCCACGCGAATTGATCCGGGACAGTGGCAAAGCGTGCAAGGTCTTCGGGCTTGTGTCCCAAAGATGTTGTCAGTATAGGTTGGTCGTCATCGTATACGGCGATTTTGGTCGATGTCGATCCGGGGTTGATGGCGAGAATACGATACATATATATTATTATGGTATATGGAATTATTATTGGGTTAAGACAAGATACATCCCGAATATCCGCCGCCTGCGAAAGAACCTGACGGATTGCCGGGAAAGTCGAATTCGCTTATTTCTTGACCGTCAGACAAGCTAAGGCTATGGAGTATAACTTGGTCTTGGCTGTATCACCGCGCGAGGTCAGTACACACGGCACCTTGGTGCCTACAACAAGAGCCGCAATTTCGGCTCCGCCAAAGTGTGAAGCACTCTTGAAGAAAACATTGCCCGATTCGATATTGGGGAACAGCAGACAGTCGGCATGTCCGGCTACGCCATGGCTACCCTGCACCTTCTTCTGCTCGGCTGCCTCGGTATACATAGCCACGTCCAGCGACAGCGGTCCGTCGATTTCGACGTTGCCCAATTGACCGCGGTCGCCCATCTTGGCGATGATTGCAGCCTCGGTAGAAGACAATACCGATGGCAGAAGTTGCTCACTGCACGATATTACCGCTAACTTGGGTCGTTCGATACCGAGCGAATTGGCTACCTGAGTCAGATAACGAACAAGCACGGTTTTCTGCTTGAAATCGGGCGCGGGTATCACGGCTACGTCCGAAATCACCAGCAAGCGGTCAAAGCCCGGAAGCTCGACCACGGAAACGTGGCTCAGAGTGCCCTTTGGCGGAAACAGTCCGGCGTCCTTATTGAGGATACCACGCATGTACTTGTCCGTTGACACCAGACCCTTCATCAGCACATCTGCATTGCCCGTTGCTACGGCCTGCACTGCCAGATTGACGCACTTTACGGGGTCAGCCTCGTCTATGATGGTGAAGTCGGAGGTGTCTATACCCTCGGCTCGACACACATCCAATATCACGCCCTTCTCTCCATATATCGTGGGCAAGACAAGCCCTTCTTTGTAGGCGTTGTACACTGCTTGAAGCGTGTGCGGATCTTGGCCATAGGCTACCGCAAGACGACGGCGTCCGCGTGCGCGAGCCTCGTCCACTATTTGCTGAAGTTTGGTTATCATATTGGTATTGTTATTTTTAGCGTGTTCGACAGAACTTATGCTCTGCCTATTATGGAAATTTTTCTTTTATCCCTGCAAATGTACACATTTTTTCGGTGCAAACGGCGTCATCCACACTATTTTTTTATAGCGACAATCTGAGACCGGGCTGCGCCTCGGGAAAAGCTCCTTTTTCCGGCTTCGAATATTGCAATTGTACTATATCGAAGAATATTCAAACGATTTCAAACGATTGCTCAAATTCTCGAATTCTTCATCTATTTTTTGCCGTCTTAACTTTTCTTAGTACCTTTGCGAATATTCATTATTTCGGCCTTTTATTTTCCCATTAGGCAAGGCCAATCAAATCTCACTCTAAAAAACTATAATTTATGAAAACCATCACCAAACTCTTATGCGCGGCCTTGGCTTTCGGCGGATTATTGTCTCCCGTCAATGCCGGGGCAAAAGTCGTTCTCAACGAGGACTTCAACTATGCGGCCGGACCTCTCGTGGGCAAATCCGCATGGCATCGTTTCAACTCAAACAACACCGCAGACCCGGTACAGCTGGCCGGGACGGGCCTCACCTACGCAGGCTACCGGGATACGGCCACCGGCAAGACAGCCGTCCTGGTGCCGGGCACATCGACTTCCGAGAAGCCCTATTTGGCATTCCCTTCGTGGGATGACCGCATCACCTCGGGCAGCGTCTACGTCTCACTGCTGATGAACGTCACCTCCCCGGGAGACGACTCCTATTGCTTTGCCGTTGGAAGCCTTAGCAAAACAAACTTCGGCAAGGACGACAAAAGCGGCAGCGACAACCTCCGCATCTTCACTAAGGCGGGCAGCACCGCCGGCAAGTTTTGCCTCGGTTTCAGCAAGAATAAAGGCACCGGCACTTACATCGATGCCGAGTACGATACGGGCACGACTTATCTTGTCGTGCTGAAGTACGAATTTGTCGATGGCACCGGCAACGACATCTGCTCCATATGGGTCAATCCAGCCACTGACGCTAAGCAGGAACCAACAGCGGCACTCACCACGTCTACAGGAGCGGACTTCTCCGCCAATAACGGCGTGAATATCCTCATCCTGCGGCAGGGTGGAAGCGCCGGCAGGACCGGTGCCGCAGTCAGCTTCGACGCTTTGCGCCTTACGACATCGTGGGCCGAGCTTTTCGGAGATTCCGGTGGCGAAGACCCCGGACCCGAGCCGACAGACGGCACAATCACCGTGTCGCAGGCCTCCCTGGACTTTGGCACGACACTCCAAGGCGCCCCCGTATCCAAGACCTTCGTTGTCAAGGCTACAAACATCTCGGGCAATGTCTCCCTGTCCACATCCTCGTCTGACTTCACAGTGACGCCCGGCAGCATACCCGCTGCAGACGCTATGACCGCCGAGGGCGTTGTGGCCACAGTCACCATGACAGCCTCCACGGGCGGCGAAAAGTCCGGCACAGTCATCGTCTCGGCCTCCGGAGCCGAGAGCACTTCCGTGGCTCTATCAGGTAGCGTGACTGCCATCGAAACAATATCTTCGGCCGCCTTCGTCAACAACAACGCAGGCGACGGCGCCACCCTGTACCGTTACGTTGGGCTGGGTGCCACCGTCACGTATGTCAATACGCCCGCCAAGCGCTTCTACGCACAAGATGTCGTAGGCGGCATCTGCTTTGACTACTCGGCCATTGACGGAGTTTCCTTTGCCGTCAACGACAAGCTGAAAAACGTCCTCGGAATCATCGTCAAGGAATCCACCGGCGCCAACGCGTTCAAGATCCTGTCCACGGACTACACCCTGACACATGACGCCACACCCAAGGAGCCGCTGGAAGTAAGCGCATCCGAAGTAGCTCTCGACCCGACATCGTACATATTCCGCTTGCTCACCCTCACGGATGACGTGGCCTTTGACGAAAGCGGAGACGGAGTCTCTTTCGCAGCCAAAGCTCACACGGGCACCTCCGGCACGACGGCTGTCAGCGTGATGCCCTTCGCCGACACAGACATCATAGGCACTACCGTGCCGAGCAGTGCCACCGTCACCGGCATCAGCTACAGCGTCGGCGGAGTCACCCTGAGGCCGCGCAACGCCGCAGATGTGGTGTCCCGGCCATCCCAATACATCGACATAAAGGTGGACAAGGTCTTTACCGACGATTTTGCCAACATCAACACCAGCTACAAATTTGCGACCCTGACCATCACATCCAAGGGACTTACGTATCCGGGTACGGTGTATGTCTCCGAAACCGGCGCCAAGACCTTCTCTGTGGACAATACCACCATACCGGCAGGCACCAACGTCACTACGGTCAACGTCTTTTTCAGGGCGACAACCGTGGGGAATAAAGAGGCCTTCATCGGCATCGAAACTTATCCCGCGACACTCAATACGGGTGTCTCCGTATCGGCGACAGCCATAGACCCGGCAAATCCGCCACGCATAGAGCCGACGCCCGAGGCCATGGAGGACTTCACCGCCGAGGTGGGCTCGACACAGGACAAGACACTGAGTGTGTTCATGTTCAAAGCGCCGGTCACCGGCAAAGCCAAAATCTCCGGCAATTCCGGAGCCTTCCGCATAAGCAACAGCGCACTGTTTGGCCAAATCACGACACACATCACTGTAACTTTTGCGCCCACGGCAGCCGGAACCTTCACAGACGCCATCGAATTGACTGCTCCGGGAGCACCCACTGTCATCGTACCGCTCAAGGGCGTGGCAACCGGAACAACACCCACTCCGGAAAAGGAGGGCGACGAATTTGCTCCGGACGAAACCAATCCTCTGACATACATGGTCGAACCTTTTGACGTCGCAGTCAAAAACAAACCGATAAAAATCGACAGATGGCTCAATGTCGCGCAATTAGGTACTCGCGCTTGGTGGGGCTACGTCTTCGATGACGGCGAAAAAACTGCCAAGTTCACCGGATACGATTTCTTTGCAACCGAAGACTCCAGAACATTGGCAACGCTAATCACACCACCGCTGGACTACACCAACACCGCCGCAGACAACCGCTTCCTGACTTTCCGCATCAAGGGCCAAAACCTCAGCGATGATATCGAAATCACCCCCTTGACAGTGATTGAAATCGAACGCAGTGGCGAGGACTATTTCGCCCAAGACCTGGGTGTGAGCATATCTACCGGAGCCGCATACAACGACACCTGGCAGGAATTCGTCGTTGACCTCGACGGCCTCGACCTCTCGGATATATTCTTCATCGGCTTCAACTACGATGGAATGCGCGGCAAGAACAATTCGGCTGTATGGTACCTCGATGATGTCACCTGGGGACGCAGCGACATCCCATTCATCCGCCCCGAGCCCAAGAAGGAAACATTCACCTGTAACGCCAACGAGGACCACGTGTCCAATTTCACCGCCGGCGGAATACGCCTCACCGGCGACATCAAGCTCAAGATGGTAGGCAGCCACGCCTCAAACTTCAAGCTGTCTACACCCACGCTACCCCCGACAGGCGGAAATTTCACCGTAACTTTCCGCTCAGAGTCCACCGAAACCCTACACACCGGATACGTCGAACTCACCAGTGACGGAGCGCCCAAAAGCTACATCGAAATCCACGCTACGACCAACAACACTCAGGGCGTGATGGACATCTCTGCCGAAACTATTTCCTCTATGGCTGTATATACCCCTGATGGCGTGACCGTTGCACGTAACGACAACGGTGCAATCGATACCGATATGCTGACTCCCGGTCTGTACATCGTTGCGACACGCTATGACAATGGAACAACATCTATACGAAAGGTGGTAATCCGCTAAATCGCTATAAATTAGCGCTCATACACAAGGGCGAGGGTACGCCGTATTGGCACCCTCACCCTTTTCTTTTGCCCTACCGCAACCCTGGCGTCAGCGGATGCTTTCATTCCGATTTATCTGTACCGTTTGCGCCATAAACAAAACAGGATGAGGCAATCGGTATTTAGTCTTGTATTTAATGTCAACAATATGGATATCAACAAATTTGAAAATACGTTTGTAGTACAACCGGGTCTGTTTTAAAGCATTCGGTGCTATTTTCCATCAAATCCCAATATGCTAAGCAGCCGTTTTTCGTTTTAATTTGCTAAAAAGGATATGTGCAAGAGTAATATTTAACCTTAATTAACTATACACGTAACGTAAATGTCGTAAATTTGAGCATCGAAAATCAATAAGACTTTCGAAAAGGCTTGATAAGCCGAGGTTCTCCGGCAACGAGTCGCGATATCGCACCGATGCCATAGTTTCGCCCGAGCCGAACAAAACAAAAGAGTAGTACACAATCATCTATTCAATAATCACCCCCCCTAACTTCATCCCCAAAACACTGATGAATACTTATATATTAGTAATCGATGACGAGGACGCCTTGTGCGAAATCCTTCGTTTCAGCCTCGAAAAAGAGGGCTACAGAGTGAAGACTGCCTCCAGTGCGGACGAAGCACTTGCCATGGATCTTACGGTCTTCGACCTTTTCATCGTGGACATCATGATGGACGGCACCAACGGTTTTGAATTTGCACAGCACCTGCGCAGCGTTCCCGAGTTAGCCAATAAACCGCTTATTTTCTGCTCGGTACTCGAAGACGAAGACGACAAAGTCAAAGGCCTGAATATCGGTGCGGACGACTATATCACCAAGCCGTTCTCGATTTCGGAAGTTATCGCACGTGTGCGCGCCGTACTGCGTCGCACTATGGTACAAAAGCAGCAGCTGGCCACTGAATTTGCCAAGGCTGCCGCCCTCAACCCTATGGCACAGTACATCCCTACCCCTATCACCAAGCCCATTATCGCCCCGGATCTGGAACCGCTAATCAAGGTCAACGGGCTAACCCTGGACCCTAACACCAAGGGATGTCAAGTGGATGGTCGCGCTATGCGCCTGACGCGTACCGAATATGGTCTGCTGCTGTTCTTCATGACTCACCGTCATCGCGTATACACACGTGACGAAATCATCAGACACGTATGGGACGATGACGTAGTAATCAGCGAGCGCACCATTGACACCAACATCACTCGTCTTCGCAAGCGCTTAGGCCCGTACGGCAAATATATCTGCACTCGCTCGGGCTTCGGATATGTGTTTGAAGAAGGGTCGCGTTAGTTACGCTTGGCGCCTTTTTATACCGCGCGTCGCCATAGTCACGGCTTTACTCGTGACTATGGCGATGTGGCAGGTATACCGTGAACGCAACTACCACCGCGAGTTTGTCGAGCAACAATTGGGCTACGTCGTCGAACGTGCCGCCAATTGCTACAGCGCCGGTGTATCCATTCCGCAGTTCCTCGACTTCGTACACCAATACTACAGCCGCCATACATTCTCGCGCGGCATACGCGTGTCCATCTACGAGACAGACACGTGGACTCCCCTTTTTGTCATGGGGCAGCCGTACTGCATGTCTCGCGCAGACATCCAACGCATCACTTCCGATCCATCCAAAGCCTCGGTGTCATCCGAGGAATTAGGCTCGGGTGCAGCATCCGATTATATGTACCGCGGCTCTATCAGTCCTGACGGCACCGTAGCCGTCCTGGCTTCCGTTCCCATGAACACGGCCTTGGACGACTACATAGAAGGTAATACCAATGAGGTATGGATTATCGCCGCCGTATTTGCGCTGCTTATCATTATCAGCGAGGGATATGCATCGTGGCGCATAGGCCGCAACATCAAAATCCTGCGCGACTTTGCGCAACGCAGTACAACGGACCCGGACTTTGTACCACACGACAAGTTTCCGCACGATGAGTTGGGCGATATTGCCAGGCAGATTGTTACGATGCACAACGAGCGCATGGCAGCACGATGCGAGCGTGACCAAGAGCACGAAATAGCCATCAACGCCATACGCGAAAAAGCTCGGCAAAAACGTCAGCTCACCAACGACATCAACCACGAAATCAAGACCCCCATAGGTGTCATCAAAGGATACCTCGACATATTGGCTGACGATAACAACCTACCGGAAAAGACGCGCGACGAATTCATCGCTAAGGCACGCGCCTATGCCGACCGCCTGATCAATCTGGTCAACGACATTTCAGCCATAACGCGTCTCGACGAAGGCGCCGGAATTATTGTCACCGAACAGGTAGACTACCACGACGTGGTATACACCGTATCGGAGGACCTTACCACCAGCGGAGTCCTCAATGATATGGATTTCACCTTTGACGTGCCTATAGGTACAATGGTCAAAGGAAACCACGCATTGCTTACTGCAATGCTTCTCAACTTAGCCAAGAACTCGGCCAACTACTCGCATGGTACCTACTGCCGCCTGGAGATGTACACGCCCTCTGTCGAAGACCTCGCTGCAAGTGCTACGACAGATGCCGGCCGTGACAGCCAAACCAACTCCGCGCCGACAGATCCCGACGGATACTACTATTTCCGATTCTACGACAACGGCGTAGGCGTTCCGCCCGAACACCTACAGCATATATTCCAACGATTCTATCGAATTGAGAGCGGCCGTGGTCGTAAATCAGGCGGCACAGGCCTCGGACTGGCCATCGTATACAACACCGTTACGGCCCACGGCGGCACTATCAAGTCCAAACTTCACTCCACCGGCGGCCTCGAAATAGATTTTTCGTTCCCAAAATGGAGAGATAATCCGTTAGATAACAGCGCATTACATAGCGCCACTGAAACTTAACACAATTGTACTATAATCTCAATTATGGTGTGACATAGCTCCACTAATTTTGCAGTGTAGGAAGTCGAGAATATCACTTCCTCCTAAAATTGAAATCTATCCTAAGAAGCAATCCGACACATAGACTTACAACCGTTTTTTTCATTTAGAGTTAAACAGAGTATTAAGGGAGAAAGCAGGTCGTCGAGAAGACGCCCTGCTTTTTTTGTATACACTTCGTTCGTCGTAAACTCTTATTCACAGCCATTATCAAAATCCGGGCTATCGGAGTGTCCGGCCTAACCAAAGGCCTCCAGGCTTAAGTCCCCCAAAAAATAAAGTCGCTAAGGACTCAATGACATTGCACACATACGAAGCATTAGGCTTGCACCCGAAACGTTTTGTTTAAGGGAAACGACTACACACAATACGTCTTAAGGGAAACGACTATGTACAATACGCGGTATAATCGCCGCACAACGCGCCCGGGGCGTTGTTCAACAATCGCGATGTCCTTTATCAGCGAACGAGCGCAGACCTCTCCTATCCGGGACTATAAGGCACTCATCTACCCCATCAATGAAAATCTATGCGTATAGGCCAAAATCTCACTTGGCAGACATCACCTTCACTATTGCGCTATGATTCGCATTCCCTCATTACACCACTACCGCAGATAAAATAAGCTGACCCGAAAGCCGGCTTATTAACTCGGGCGACGGTGGTGTTCCATCGCCTCGTTAGGTCGTTGTAAACGATACAGACTATTTCTCAAATACTCAAATCTGCAAAGCCGACTATTTTCTTAAAACCGACTATTTTCTCAAAGCCTGACAATACGAACCGGGCAAAGGAAGCCGAACAAAGCAGCCGGACAAAGCGAGGGCGTACCCGAAATCCGGATACGCCCTCGTGTTCTATGCTACGTCTGACGTGTATTATTCAGCGTCTTTGCGCTCTTTTACATAGTCCATTCCAGCTTGGTCGCCAAGCATGTAGTATACCTGCTCGAGGAAGGTCAGGCAGATACCGCGATTGTTCTTGTCAAGCTTGTATGCTTTTTCGAGGTAATCAACGGAATCGCGAAGCAGCGGGTCAACTTTCTCGCTCTTATATTTGGCGAAGTTGCCACCGCTACGATCGTTGAAGTTATCCTGGATTTGTCCGGCCTTTTCGAGGATGGTTGCGCCCAAGTACAGGTTGGCAAGAGAGTTGTCGGCATCGATAGCCAGAGCCTTACGATAGAGATCTTCGGCTGTAGCGTTCTCTCTTTTCTTTGTGTAGATAAGGCCCTTGAGCGCGATATATTGCGCATTATTAGGATCGGTAGCTGCGGCAGCATCCAGCTTCTGAAGGGCGGTATCATAGTCCTCCTTCATGATGTAGATGTTGATGATATTGTTGATGAAGCTGGGATCATCCTTGCCGTAGAGTTCGTTGCCTTTAGTAGCGAATTCGAGCATAGCCTCTTCGTCTTTAGCATTATTTGCTACGGCTACAGCATATTCGAATAGGTCGCGATTGGTGTTGCCCTTGGCTATGGAACCGCGGAACGACTTAACTGCGGAAGCAAAGTCGTCACACTGCCATGCAGCCAATGCTTGATTGTAGTACACCTGTGCCAGTGTCGAGTCGGGATAAACCTTGATCTCCTTGGCCAGATTAGGGTTCTCAGGCATTGTCAGGAAGATTTCCCACGCATTGTAAGCGTTCTTGAAGTCCTTGGCATTCCAGAAGTCGAGAGCCACGAAGTTGTAGTCATTGTAGTGGCCGGCGATGGTGTTGTAGATTTCCTTGGAGTACTTGGTTTTTACCTTGCCTTTTTCGTTGACTACGGTATCGCGAGCGACAGCCTTAAGGAAGTAGTCATAACCGCCGAGAAGATCCTTGGCCATCACCAGTTCATCGCCTTCTTTGAGGAGGCCGAACTGCTTTTTACCAAGCATGTCGTCATAGATTTTGTACGCGGTCTTGCCGGGGATATAGTATGTAATGGCTTGGTCCTTGGTCTCAGGATTCTGAGTAGCGGGAGCCATTATCTGTGCAACTTCATCAAAGGACTTGCCGTCTTTCATGGCTTTTTCGGCGTCCTTTACCACGGCTTGTTGCGCACTCACGGTCAGTCCTGCGAGTAAGCAGGCGCTTAAGAGGCTAAGCTTTTTCATAATCGGATTGGTGGTTGTTAGGTTATGTTATTTTAGTTGATTACTCTTTATTATATATTGTGTATATCGTTTAGACTTGCGAATACGACATTGGTTTATTCGACGCTATCATCTGTCGAGTCATCCTCGGCGTCTTCGGTGGCGTCTCCGGTGGCGTCATCGGTGACCTCGGTGTCTTCGGCGGTGTCATCGGTAGCCTCGGTGTCGTTTTCGTTGACAGTCTGAGCTTGTTCAATCTCATCGGCACTTACAGTCACCTCTCCGGCTTCTTCCTCGGGGTCGGTGGGCACGGCGCAGGCCGAAGCGATTTCATCGTCGCGGCGGTTGAGATTGATGATGCGTACGCCCATAGTCGAACGACTGAGCACCGGTACATCGGCGATGCGTATGCGCAGGGCAATACCCGAGCGATTGATGATGACCAAGTCCTCTTCGTCGTTGACGCTGAGGAAGGCCACCAATTCGCCGGTCTTTTCGCTGCGTTTCATCGTGAGCACACCCTTGCCGCCGCGGCCTGTGACACGGTACGGTTCGAGCGGTGTGCGCTTGCCCATACCTTTTTCGCTGAGCGCGAGGATGGTGTTGTTGCTGTCCGGAGCTATGGAAATCATACCTACCACACGGTCGTCGTCTCCATCGAGTGTCATACCGCGTACGCCCGTGGACACGCGGCCCATCTGACGTATCTTGTTTTCGTCGAAACGTATGGCACGACCGCCGCTGTTGGCTAAAAGGATTTGCGAATTACCATCCGTAAGCTGAACACTTACAAGGCGGTCGCCTTCGCGCAGAACGATAGCCTTCTTGCCCTTGGCCAATACGCGTGCATACTCGGCCAGAGATGTTTTCTTGACTACGCCGCGCTCGGTGGCAAATACGAGGTTGTGGCTATTGACATATTCTTCATCGTCCAGACGCTTGCAGGCTATGAATACATTGACCTTGTCGTTAGGCTCGATATTGAGCAGATTTTGCAAGGCACGACCCTTGCTGTTCTTGGCTCCTTCGGGCAATTCGAACACTCTCATCTTGTATACAAGACCGCGACTGGTAAAGAACAACATCGTAGCGTGCATCGATGCCGTATAGATATGTTCTATGAAGTCCTCGTCGCGCGTATTGCTGCCCTTGGCGCCTACGCCGCCGCGATTTTGTGCGCGGAATTCGCTCAGCGGAGTACGTTTGATGTATCCGAGGTGCGAGATGGTGATAATCATATCATCGTCTGCATAGAAGTCCTCGGCATTGAAGTCGCCGGCGGTGTAATCGATATGTGTACGACGCTCGTCGCCGTATTTTGCCTTAACCTCCTCGAGGTCGGCAATCATCACTCGACGACATTCGTTTTCGTCATCGAGGATAAGTTGGAGTTCGGCCGCATACTTGCGAAGCGATTCTCTTTCGTCTTCCAGTTTGTCTTGCTCGAGAGCGGTGAGGTTGCGCAGACGCATCTCGACTATGGCGTTCACCTGTGTGTCCGTAAATCCGAAACGTTCGGCCAGTCGGCTCTTGGCCTGATCTACATCCTTGGACGAACGTATTATCGAGATTACCTCATCAATGTTCTGAGATGCAATAATCAAAGCATCCAGCACGTGTATACGATCCATGGTCTTGGCCAGGCGGTAGCGTGTGCGACGTATGGTGACCTCGTGACGGTGGGCGGTGAAAGCCTCAAGTATCTGCTTAAGATTGAGCGTGCAGGGACGTCCGTTGACCAGTGCCACATTATTGACGCTGAAGGACGACTGCATGGGCGTCATCTTGTACAACTTATTGAGTACGACGTTCGAATTGGCATCGCCGCGCAGCTTGATGACGATACGCATACCTTCGCGGTCGGTTTCATCGTTGACATCGGCAATTCCGTCGAGTTTTTTCTCATTGACAAGCTGAGCAATATACTTGACCAATTCAGCCTTATTAACCCCGTAGGGTATCTGGCGTACGATGATAGACTCGTGCGAAGCCTCAGTTTCGATTTCGGCTACGGCGCGTATGACTATGCGGCCGCGTCCCGTATGGTAGGCTTCGCGCACACCGCTGTATCCGTATATGGTACCACCGGTGGGGAAATCGGGCGCCGGAATATAATGTATGAGTTCGTCTATGGTTATATCCGGGTTGTTGAGCAGCGCTATTGATGCGTTGATGGACTCGGTAAGGTTGTGAGGCGGCATATTGGTTGCCATACCTACGGCAATGCCGGCTGCACCGTTGACCAGAAGATTGGGGAAGCGCGACGGGAGCACTACCGGCTCCTTGCGCGAGTTGTCGTATGTAGGTACAAAATCTACGGTATCATCACCGATGTCCGTGAGCATTTCCTCGCCCAAGCGAGCAAGGCGAACCTCGGTATAACGCATGGCAGCAGCGCCGGCACCGTCGATATTACCGAAGTTACCGTGGCCGTCTACCAGAGTGTAGCGCATCGCCCAACTTTGGGCAAGGCGTACCACCGTTCCGTATATGGACGAGTCTCCATGGGGGTGATATTTACCCATAACCTCGCCCACGCAGTTGGCCGACTTCTTATGGGGCTTGTCATACGTGTTGCCCATCACGTCCATACCATAGAGGACGCGGCGCTGGACGGGCTTAAGGCCGTCACGAGCATCGGGCAAGGCACGCGACACAATTACCGACATCGAATAGTCGATGTAGGCAGATTTCATCTCGTTCTCGATGTTAATCTGTATAATGTGATCGTCTTCGAGCATGCTTTTTATATAGTTACTTAATTATTTTTCAATAGGTTAGGCCTACTGCACGGCATAAAGCCGCCGAACGGGGCCGAATAAGCATACAAATTTACGCATTTTTTTCGAGAAAACGCCCATACGCGGCTTTATCAAAACCAAAAATACCTCAAAAAAGCCTAAACAGGCGAAAGACTTCCGCTTTTGGCACGAATATTGCACGCCCTTAGGTGGGTTGTCGTGCCTTATAGTCGTCTCAAGGCGCTCCAATACAGCCACGGCCGCCCGGCAAGCAGCGACAATACCGCTCGCCACACCCCAACTCCCATCACCAAATCCACTACAATGGAGAATAAGTTTTCAAAGGAGATACACGAAATAATCAAGCAAAGCACGCAACTGGCTACGCGGCACAATGTCAAGACATTGCGCCCCGAGTTCCTATTGCTTGCAATGAGCGATGAGGCCAATTGCGGCTTCCGGCTTATGGCCGGAGTAAGCGATGATGCCACCGTACGCCGTCTGTTCGACAACCTCGATGACGGACTTTACGATCTGGACGATAACGGCGACGGCCAATTCAGCGTCAGCACACTCACCAACCGTATAGTCAAACTCAGTACTTTGGAGGCCCGCATATTGCACGACGAAACCATCGATTGCCGGCATCTGATACTGGCTATGTTTCACAATTGCGAAATCGCCGGAATGGAATTTCTTAAACCTTTTATACTTGCAGGCATAACTTACGACCGCCTTTTCGCCGAGGCTTCGAGCAGCAACGGTGCTGCACAAACCGCCGAAACCAAACAAGCGGAAGCAGCCACAGACTCGTTCGGAGACACTGACGACGGAGATATCGCCGAAGCTCCCGGCGAGAAGCCGCAAAGCGGCGGCAGTTCGTCTCGCAGCACGCACAAGCCAAACAAGGGGACGACATCGGACACCCCGATGTTGGACAAATTCGGCCACGATATGACACGCGCGGCTGCCGAAGATCGACTTGACCCGGTAGTCGGCCGCGAAACCGAAATCGAGCGCCTGGCACAAATTCTCAGCCGACGCAAAAAAAACAATCCCGTACTGATAGGCGAACCGGGCGTGGGCAAGAGTGCCATCGTCGAGGGATTGGCACTACGCATCATACATCGTCAGGTGCCGCGCGTACTTTTCGGCAAAAGAGTGGTATCCCTGGATATGGCTTCTATTGTGGCCGGAACAAAATACCGCGGCGAATTCGAGGAACGTATCAAAAATATTCTCGAAGAGCTGGCCAAGAACCCCGATGTCATATTGTTTATCGACGAGATACACACCATCGTCGGTGCCGGCAATGCGCAAGGTTCTATGGATGCAGCCAATATGCTCAAACCGGCCTTGGCTCGCGGCGAAATACAATGTATCGGCGCCACGACTTTGGACGAGTACCGCAAGAATATCGAAAAGGACGGGGCTCTCGAACGACGTTTCCAGAAAGTCATGGTCGAGCCTACCACTGCCGCCGAGACTCTCGAAATCCTCAATAACATCAAAGACAAATACGAGCAGCACCACAATGTCATTTATACACCCGATGCGCTCGAAGCATGCGTCAGCCTCACCGACAGATACATCAGCGACCGCAATTTCCCGGACAAGGCCATAGATGCTATGGACGAGGCCGGCTCGCGCGTACATATCACCAATGTCAAAGTGCCCGAACAGATCGAAAATCTGGAGTACGAAATCGAGGACGCTACGGCAAAGAAACTTGAAGCGGCACGAGCTCAAGACTTTGAACGGGCCGCCGCTTTCCGTGACAAAGCGCAGCAATTGACCGACCAACTCGAGCAGGCAAAGCAGGACTGGGAAAAGGCTCTCGAGCAGTCCCGCGAGACCGTAGATGCCGACCGCGTAGCCGAAGTGGTGGCTATGATGACCGGCGTACCGGTGCAACGCATCGCTATGGCCGAAGGTCGACGACTACTCGAAATGGCGCCGGCGCTCAAAAAGACCATTATCGGTCAAGATTCGGCCATCGACAAGGTTGTCAAGGCCATACAGCGCAACCGAATAGGGCTCAAAGATCCGAATAAGCCAATCGGTTCGTTCCTGTTCCTGGGCCCGACCGGCGTTGGCAAGACGCACTTGGCCAAGAGTCTGGCTAAGTATATGTTTGACTCGGCCGAGAACCTCATACGCATAGACATGAGCGAGTATATGGAGAAATTCACCGTGTCGCGACTCGTAGGTGCGCCTCCGGGATACGTAGGCTACGAAGAGGGCGGTCAGTTGACCGAGCGTGTGCGCCGCCACCCCTACTCTATCGTATTGCTTGACGAGGTGGAAAAAGCCCATCCGGACGTATTCAACCTCTTGCTGCAAGTGATGGATGAAGGTCGCCTTACCGACAGCCTCGGAAGACGCGTCGACTTCAAGAATACGATAATAATAATGACCAGCAATGTCGGGTCGCGTCAGCTTAAGGAATTTGGTAGCGGTGTCGGCTTTGCGACAGACGATAATACATCAGCCAAGGAATATAGCCAAAGCGTAATTCAAAAAGCACTTAACAAGACCTTCTCGCCCGAATTCCTAAACCGCGTGGACGATATCGTCATGTTCGATCAATTGGATCGTGACGCCATATTCCGCATCATCGACATCGAATTGGCCGGATTCTACCGCCGCGTAGCCGACTTAGGCTATACACTCGAGCTGACCGAGGCGGCCAAAAACTATGTAGCCGATAAGGGCTACGACAAACAGTACGGCGCTCGACCGCTCAAACGCGCCATACAGAAGTATCTCGAAGACCCTCTGGCCGAAATGATTATATCGGCACAGGTGATGCCCGGCAACAAGATTGTCATTGATTACGACAAGGACAATGACCGCATAACCAGCGAGATACGCTAAATACAGCATAACGCAAAACTATCGACGACGGAAGTACGAAGCATTTGTACTTCCGTCGTCTTTCTTTTCGTTAGGGTCGTATCCGTGCAACGTTTCCTACACGGCACACGCCGCTATTCCTACATTCGGCATAAGCATCTGACACATCCATAGGCCCGTCCGATGTGTCACGAAAAGCACAATGGTTTGCCTATCTGCTGATTTATGCGTACTTTTGCATCAAAATACACATACAACGACATCACTATGCCCGACAACAGCATACATCCGGACACCGACGGCCAGTTCAAAGAGGCTCTGAAGCGCTGCCGCGATATCTTTGCACGCAAATTGCAAGACTACGGCCCGTCATGGCGCATTATGCGCCCCGCCGCACTCACCGACCAATTATTAATCAAGGCCAAACGCATACGCACACTTGAGACCACGGGCGTCAGCCGCGTCGGCGAGGGCATACTACCCGAATTTATAGCACTTGTCAACTACGCTATCGTAGGTACGATACAACTGCGTCACGGATACGCCGACCATAAAGATATGTCGGTCGATGAAGCTCTGGCATTATACGATGCCACCGCCGACGAAGCATTTACACTTATGCAAGCCAAAAACCATGACTACGGCGAAGCGTGGCGTATGATGCGCGTATTGTCATACACCGACCTCATACTTACAAAAATCGAGCGAATCAAGGAAATCGAGGATCACAACGGAGCCACCTCCGTGTCCGAAGGCATAGACGCCAACTATATGGACATACTCAATTACGCCATTTTCGCCATCATAAAACTCACCGAGACTCGCTGAGCACAATGGCGGTTTCCGAATTATTATTACAATACTTGCGCCCTACAGGGACGCGCACGACAACCATTACCGTATGGACACTGCGCGTCATTACGGGCGCTATCTTCATATCCTCCGGATGGGTCAAAGCCGTTGACATTTGGGGCGGAACATACAAAATCGGCGAATATCTCGACACATGGCATATAACACTGCCGGGCAGCGTCATAGCACTGCTTGCCGGGGCATTGGCTATGGCCGAATTTACGGCCGGTGTTATGATACTCCTCGGCTGCTTCAGGCGTATGGTCATAAGACTTACCGCCATCTTTATGGCGGCTATGACAATACTGACGCTATACCTATGGATAGCCGATCCGGTCAAAGACTGCGGATGCTTCGGTGATGCCCTTATCCTGTCCAATGCCGCCACCTTCTGGAAAAACATTGTCATCGATGCAATGCTCGTCGTTTTGTGGTTGAACAATCACCGCGCCGGAGCACTGATACACACTCGATTGCAATGGCTGGCCGTCATTGCCACCGCCGCCTTCGTCGGATACATCGAGTATATCGGATACCGAATTCAACCCATACAGGATTTCCGCGGATATGCGCCGGGCACAATGCCGGCACACAGCGACAGCGAGGATAATGTTCGCTTCATATATGCCAAGGACGGCATCAAGCAATCCTTTGCGACAGACAGCCTGCCCGATGAAGACAGCGGATGGACTTTTGTACGGCGTGACACAGAAGACGATAGCGACGACAACTCTCTGACCTTTTTCGCTCCGGGAGGCGAAGACGTCACCGCCGATATCATTTCCGACGAAGGCACCCAAATCATCCTTCTTGTACCCGACCCGCAGCACTACGGACGCACCCGCAGCGCTATGGCCAATGAGTTATATGGTGCACTCACGACCCACGGCGGTGATATGTTTGCCGTCGTAGGAGCCGACGATAGTACTGCTGCCGTCTGGGCCGACGAAGTACGCGCCCACTACCCCATATATACAGCCGATGACACCGACATCAAAATGCTGGCGCGAGGCAACGGCGCACTTGTGTGTCTGCACAACGGGCGTATCGCGTGGAAACAGAATACGTTGACACTTCCGCACGACTTGGGTGTCAGTGTCATGCAGGACGGATTGGCCGTATTGGACGACCCGGCATACATCGACACGTTGCACACGAAAGACTCGGCACGTCATGCCGCCGAGGCATACATTATCGTCCTGGCCATCCTGATGGTGATGACCGCCCCGCCGGCCATACGCAATCGTCTCAATGCAAAAAAGTCTTAATCGGCCTTTCGTCGCCCGAGAGCACGCAGTGCGGCACAGGACTCGCAGCTATTGCCTATTACAAAAAAAAGCCGTAAATTTGCACCTTGATATCGGGACAACGACAGTCCCTCATCCAAGACGACTAAACGCAAAACAAAAATAACATATACAACAATGAAAAAGAATATTGTTGCCGGCAACTGGAAAATGAACACCACACTCAGCGCCGGCGTAGAACTTGCATCTCAAGTAGACAACGCACTCAAAGCAGTAACGCCTAAGTGTGACGTCATCATCTGCGTACCTTTCACCCACCTGGCTCCCGTAAACGCCATCATCACCAATAAAGGCAAACTCGGACTGGGTGCAGAGAACTGCGCCGACCACGTCAAAGGCGCATACACCGGCGAAGTTTCCGCCGAGATGGTAGCCTCCACCGGTGCCACCTACGTTATCCTCGGCCACAGCGAACGCCGCCAGTACTATGGCGAAACAGCCGAAACCCTCCGCGAAAAAGTTGCATTGGCTCTCGCCAACGGCCTGACACCCATATTCTGCATCGGCGAAGTTCTCGAAGAGCGCGAAGCCGGCAAACACTTCGACGTAGTTAAAGCCCAGCTTGAAGACGGGCTGTTCAACCTCTCCGCCGAAGACTTCAGCAAAATCATCGTGGCCTACGAACCCGTATGGGCCATCGGTACAGGCAAGACCGCCACTGCCGAACAAGCTGAGGAAATCCACAAATACGTGCGCGAAGTCATCGCCGAAAAATACGGCAAAGATGTAGCAGAAAACACCTCCATACTCTATGGCGGTAGCTGCAAACCCGGCAACGCACGCGAGCTCTTTGCACAACCCGATATCGACGGCGGCCTCATCGGCGGCGCAGCCCTCAAGTGCGAAGACTTTATGGGTATCGTCAACGCATTCTGAACGCAACAACACGACTATTAGCACATTGTCCCCGAAGGCACCCTATATGCCTCCGGGGACATATAGCTAAGAAAGACCCCCAACTGCACAAGCCGAACACCTATAGAAAACAAACAGCCACAGCCAATGAACACACGTCTGCGTATATTCACGTCCATCGTATGCGCCACCCTTTGGGCCGCGACTTCCGTGGCTCAAAACCCGGCTACCGCTACCGAACCCGACAGCGTTGACATCGTGCGCGAACTCAACAACTCGGGGCATATACACATCACCCAACCGGCAGAGCTGCAACTACGTTCGACCGCCACAGACGAAGCCGCCGGCGACAACTCCGGCGTATCGCGTCCTCGCGGCGGCACAGGCTTCCGCGTAGAAGTCTTTGCAGACAATAATGTGCGCACCGCCAAATCACGCGCTACGGCCAAACGTCGCAACCTGATGGCTCGCCTGCCTCAATACCGCGTATATCTGACATTCCAATCTCCGTATTGGCGTGTACGCGTGGGTGACTTTCGCACTCGCGGTGAAGCAGAAGGAGCAATGGCCGAAATACGGCGCATATTCCCCTCTTATTCGTCTGACCTGCGCATAGTGCGCGACCGCATCAACAAATAATGAACCAGACCAACGACAACAAGCAACAAATCATACCGGACGCCACGCCACAGGTAAACGAAATCGCCGACCACATCCACCGCATCCTCGAATTATTGGGCGAAGACCCGCAACGCGAGGGTTTGGTCAAGACCCCTATGCGCTACGCCAAAGCGTTGTGGTTTCTCACCCAAGGCTATCGGCAGAACGCCGATGAAGTCATCAATCAGGCCATATTCGAATACGCCGGGTCAAAGATGATAGTCGTCAAGGACATCGAATTCTATTCGATGTGCGAACATCATATCCTGCCCTTCTTCGGCACTATGACCATAGGCTATATACCCAATGGCAAGATGGCCGGACTGAGCAAATTGGCTCGCCTTGTAAATGTATATGCCCGCCGCCTCCAGGTACAGGAACGATTGACCGCCCAAGTGTGCGCCAAGGTATCCGAAGCGTTGGACGCTCGCGGCGTCATCGTACACTGCAATGCGCACCACCTGTGTATGAAAATGCGCGGTGTCGAAAAGCAGGAAGCCACCACAACAACACTGGACTACTGCGGAGCTTTTGCCGAAGACCCCGAATTGCGTCGCGAATTTTTAGATGCTATAAGTCGATAAAGGTACAGCATCTCACAACGCGCACATTCTACGACAAAAAATATAGCGTAGCACACATGGGACGACTCATTGCCATAGACTTCGGGCGCAAACGTTGCGGCATAGCTGCCACCGACGTTCTGCAGCTTATCGCCAATCCGGTGGATACAATACCCACCGCCGAATTAGCGTCCTATGTCAAGGCATACATCGCGGCAAATGATGTCGAGGCCATAGTCGTCGGGCTGCCCAAGCAGATGGACGGCACGCCCAGCGAATCGACTCGCTACCTGACCCCTGTCATCAACCGTCTACGCAAGGAAATAGCCCCCGTGCCCATAGTGTTCTACGACGAACGCTTCACCTCGGTATTGGCACATCGAGCCATGATTGACGGTGGAATGCCGAAGATGGCACGACGAGACAAGGCCGTGGTAGACAAGATTTCGGCAGCAATAATCCTCAATGACTACCTGTCCTCGGCTGCGGGTACGGCCCCGAAACGCTGACAGCAACAGCCGGGACAAGACACCAAGAATACAACAACACAAATATACATACAATGACACTTCCTATATATCTGTTGGGTCAGCCGGTACTGCGCAAACAATGCGAAGACATCTCACCCGAGTACCCCGAGTTGAAAAAACTCGTGGCCGACATGTTCGAGACCATGTATGCCAGCGAAGGCGTCGGCTTGGCCGCGCCGCAGATAGGCCGCGCCGACCGTATCGTTGTCATCGACGCTTCTCCGGTGGGCGATGTATTCCCCGAATGTATCGACCGCCGCATGACGCTCATCAATCCACGCGTAACCGTACTCGATGGTGATGGTATCAGCCGCAGCGAGGGATGCCTCAGCCTCCCCGGCATCGCCGAAGACGTCAAACGAGTCGAACACATCCGCCTGCAATGGCTCGACGAAGACTTCAACGAACACGACGAAGAAATTTCCGGATACCTGGCACGTATAGTCCAGCACGAATGCGACCACCTCGAGGGTAAAGTCTTCACCGACCACCTTTCCGCAATACGACGCCAACTGATACGCGGACGTCTCAACAACATCCTCACCGGGCGTGTACGCGTCGATTATCCCGTTCGCTTCGCCAAGCCGCACCGCCGTTAATCGCGCCGGACGGCTGTCCAAAACGCGTCATACACAGGTGTAAACGTGCCTCGTAAACACGGGTAACGCGCCATCTCCCCCCTCCACTCGATTCATCAACCGACAAACCACACATACAATGGCTGACGACAAAAAAGTTATATTCTCTATGGTGGGCGTCTCCAAGACCTATCCGCCACAGAAACAAGTTCTGAAAAACATCTACCTATCCTTCTTCTATGGTGCAAAAATCGGCATCATCGGTCTTAACGGCTCCGGCAAGTCCACCTTGCTGAAGATTATCGCCGGGATAGACAAGGATTACCAAGGCGAAGTGGTATTTTCGCCGGGATACACCGTTGGATACCTCGAGCAAGAGCCCAAACTCGACCCCGACAAAACCGTCATCGAAATTGTCCGCGAAGGCGTACAACCGATAATGGATATGCTGGCCGAATTCGATGCAGTCAACAACGCATTCGCCGACCCGGATGCCGACTTTGACGCACTGTTGGCGCGTCAAGCCGAGCTGCAAGACCGCCTCGATGCCGTAGGTGCCTGGGACATTGACAGCAAGCTGGAGCGAGCTATGGATGCGCTGCAATGCCCGCCGGACGACCAGAAAGTGGACACACTCAGCGGTGGCGAACGTCGTCGCGTGGCTCTATGCCGTCTGCTTCTCCAACAGCCTGACGTCCTGCTGCTTGACGAGCCTACCAACCACCTTGACGCCGAGTCTATAGATTGGCTTGAGCAACACTTGCATCAGTATCCCGGTACGGTAATCGCCATCACCCACGACCGTTACTTCCTGGACCACGTGGCCGGATGGATACTCGAATTGGATCGCGGCGAAGGTATTCCCTGGAAAGGCAATTACTCATCGTGGCTTGACCAAAAGACCAAACGCATGGCTCTCGAGGAAAAGCAGGCAAGCAAGCGCCGCAAGACCCTTGAGCGTGAACTCGAATGGGTCCGTATGGCCCCCAAAGCTCGCCAAGCCAAAGGCAAAGCTCGTCTTGCCGGATATGACAGACTGCTTAACGAGGACCAAAAACAAAAAGAGGAACGCCTCGAAATATTTATACCCAACGGCCCGCGCCTTGGCAATAAGGTCATCGAAGCGCACGGATTGGCTAAGTCTTACGGCAATAAGACATTGTTCAAAGACTTGGAATTTATGCTTCCGCCCAACGGTATTGTGGGCGTGATCGGTCCTAACGGTGCCGGAAAGACTACACTCTTCCGTCTGATTATGGGCCAGGAGAAAGCCGACGCAGGCCAATTCAGCGTCGGAGACACCGTGAAAATCGCATACGTTGACCAGCGTCACCACGACTTGCTGCCCGAAAAGACGGTCTACGAAGTCATAAGTCAAGGTGTTGACAGCTTTCGTATGGGCGGACGCGATGTCAACGCACGCGCCTATCTAAGCAAATTCAACTTCACCGGAGCCGACCAAGAAAAGAAAATCGGCGTACTGTCCGGCGGCGAACGCAACCGACTGCACCTGGCCATGGCGCTGAAAGAGGAAGGCAATGTCCTGCTACTCGACGAGCCCACCAACGACATCGATGTCAACACCCTGCGTGCGCTCGAGGAAGGTCTCGAAGACTTCGCCGGATGCGCCGTTGTTGTCAGCCACGACCGCTGGTTCCTCGACCGCATCTGCACACATATACTTTCCTTCGAGGGCGATGGAAAAGTCGTGTTCTATGAAGGTAGCTATAGCGACTACGAGGCTTACAAACTTGCCCAAAATGATGGCAAGCCCCTACCCCGCCGCCGCTACCGCAAACTTATGGAGTAATCCGTCTCACGTGTTTTCCGCCTTTCTAAGTAGACAGAATGCCATAAGACAAACTACCATAAATCGAGGACGCGAATTTGAGGTTTCGCGTCCTCGATTTATATTCTCGTTCATGCACATCGGCGAGGTTGGACACTCGCCTTGCGCAGGCTCACGGTTTAAGCATACAGCATACCGGCAGCCACTTCCGCAGCTACAGTTGCGCCAAGGCTATTGGCTACAATGGCCAGCGCAAAAGGAGTGGCAGCAGCGGGACCGTTACCCGTTATAAGGTTGTTAAGTGCCACCACAGGAGCATCCTTGCATATCGCATCGCCCTGAGCGCACATTGCTTCAAAACCGGGGTAGCATGTAGCTTCACGGTCTTTGAGTATGCCCAGCGGAGCCAACACTACGGCAGGAGCGGCGCATATTGCGGCAATCTTGCCTTTGGTTGCATGATTGCGGAGCAGCTCGGCCAGTCCCGCATGCTCGTGCAGATTGGTTGCTCCGGGCATTCCGCCGGGAAGTATCAACCATTCTGCCCCGTCAAAATCACATTCGTTAAAAGTGGCATCGGCTGTCACTATGACGCCGTGTGCTCCGGTGGCAGTTCGGTCTGCGTTGATGGATACAGTCTTGACATCCATGCCGGCGCGACGCATCACGTCTACCGTCGTTAGGGCTTCTATTTCTTCGAAGCCGTTGGCTAAAAACAAAAATGAGCGCATAGTTAATTTCTTATTTTATCAGTTATTTCATTATACTCTATGTGTCAGCACATTGAACAAATATGCTATGTGAACGGTCGCATTCGCTTTGCAAACTTCGGAAATAATTCGCAGACTTTTACTATTTTTGGGGGAAAATTTTCAGCCTACATGCATACACATTATATCAAACATACCTTCCACGCCGTGGCCGTAGTCTTAGTATCCGCCATGGTCTTCACATCGTGTACATCTCAAAATCAGTGGCGTCGCGCCCAAGGCGCCGCCTGGGGAACATCCTACCATATCACATATTACGGCGACCGCGCTTTGGACGACTCGGTGGTGGCTGTAATGCGTAATGTCGAATTGTCACTCAGTCCCTTCGAACCCGCGTCCAACATCTCGCGCATCAACCGCGGCGAGACAGATATTGCAGACAGCAACGTGCAGCGCGTATTTGCGCGAGCTATGGAGATTTGGAAGTACTCCGGCGGTAGTTTTGACCCGACAATTGCGCCGCTTGTAAATCTCTGGGGCTTCGGGACAAAAAAAGGAAACGTATTGCCCGACTCGGCCGCCGTAAGTGCGGCCTTACGCAGCGTCGGTATGGGCAAATGCAGTATTGACCCGCACGGCCGTATCACCAAAGGGCATAAGGACACATCCTTCGACTTTTCGGCCATCACCAAGGGCTACGGAGTGGATTGCGTGGCCCGGATGCTCGAACGCAACGGCGTGTCAGACTATATCGTCGAAATAGGCGGTGAAATCGTATGCCGCGGTCACAATCCACGCGGCCTTGACTGGCAAGTACAAATCGATGCGCCCGTGGCCGACTCGGTGGTGACGCACCGTCGCTATAACGTCGTTCCGTTGAAAGATGCCGCTATGGCAACCTCGGGCAATTACCGCAACTTCCGCACACTCCCGGACGGGCGTCGCGTGGGGCACACCATATCACCGCTCACTGGCTATCCGCGAATGTCTTCTACGCTATCCGCGACCGTCATCGCCCCCGATTGTATGAGCGCCGATGCCTTGGCCACGGCCTGCATGGCTATGGACGCAGACAAAGCCTTGGCCATGATGCGAGCACTCGGCAAAGGTTATTCGGCAATGCTGATTGTCGATACGCCGCAAGGGCTGCAGTCGGTAAGTAGTCAAGACAAGTAAGGCGCGGTAGGCGCATTAGGACATTTTGCCACTTGTTCGGGTGTACCCTGTGCCAGGATTATACCGCCGTCGCGACCGCCGCCGGGTCCCATATCTATAATGTAGTCCGAAGCGCGTAGTACATCGGTGTTGTGCTCGATGACAAGCACCGTATTACCTCGATCTACAAGGCGATTGAGTATTGCAAGTAAGGTGTTTATATCCTCAAAATGCAAGCCCGTAGTGGGTTCGTCCAATACGAAAAGTGTACGCCCGGTATCACGACGTGCCAGCTCGGAAGCCAGTTTGACGCGCTGGTTTTCGCCGCCGCTAAGCGTTGACGAAGGCTGTCCCAATTTGATGTATCCGAGGCCTATATCTTGCAGTACCTGTATTTTTTTCAAAATGGACGGGATGCCGGCAAAAAACTCAACGGCCTGATTGATGGTCATATCCAGAACATCGGCTATGCTCTTGCCTTTGTATCGTACCTCAAGGGTCTCGCGATTGTATCGTTTGCCGTGGCACACATCACACACGACGTTGACATCGGGCAAAAAGTTCATTTCTATGGTACGGCAGCCATTTCCGCCGCAAGCTTCGCATCGTCCGCCACGCACGTTGAACGAGAAGCGACCGGGTTTGTAGCCTCGTATCTTAGCTTCGGGCAACGCGACAAAGAGGTTGCGTATATCGCTGAATACGCCCGTATAAGTTGCCGGATTCGACCGCGGAGTTTTGCCCAGCGGCGACTGGTCCACGGTGACAACCTTGTCTATATTCTCGATGCCGACAATCTCGCCATAGGGCAGCGGTTCGGTATGTGCGCGATAGAAGATACCGCGCAAAGCCGCTTCCAATGTGCCGTTGACCAGTGACGATTTGCCACTGCCGCTGACGCCGCTGACGCACGTAAGTGTACCCAACGGGATGGTGAACGTGACATCCTTGAGATTATGCCCGGTGCAATGCGTAATCGACAGTGTCTTGCCATTGCCCGGACGGCGCGACTCGGGGACAAACACCTTGCGCGTACCGTTGAGATATTGCGCCGTCAAGGTTTCCGCCTTTTTCATCTGCTTGGGTGTACCTTGGAAGACCACTCTTCCGCCACGGCGACCTCCACGAGGGCCTATATCAACAATATAATCAGCCTCGGTCATAATGTCGCGGTCGTGCTCGACAACGATGACCGAATTGCCGGCGTCACGCAACTTTTTCAGCGATGAAATCAGACGATGGTTGTCTCTTTGGTGCAGACCTATGGATGGTTCGTCAAGTATGTATAGGACATTCACCAACTCGCTTCCCATCTGCGTGGCAAGGCGTATGCGCTGACTCTCGCCACCGCTAAGCGTGGCCGACGCGCGGCCCAGTTGCAGGTACTCCAGCCCGACATCCACCAAGAAGCGCAGACGGCTGCTGACCTCCTTGAGTATCTCGGCGCCTATGGTGCGGCGCGTCTTATCCATCTTTTCGGGCAACGCCTGTGTCCACGCGTACAGGTCCTTGATATCCATGCGGCACAAATCGGCGATATTGCGGTCGTCGATAAAGTAACTGCGAGCTTCGAGGCACAGTCGGTCGCCATGGCAGTCGGGACATACCGTGCGCGAGAGAAATTGTTCGCTCCAATGACGCGCAGCCGCCCCGGCATCTTCGTCCTGTTGCATCTCGATGTACTTGATGACACCTTCGTAAGGCGCAAAGTAATTGGATGTGGACATTGTATCATTGGAGATGGTGAGATGCTCGGTGGTGCCGTTGAGTATATCGTTGATACATTCTTCGCTGAGCTCGCCTACGGGCGTACGCAAGTCAAAGCCATATCGTTTGCAAATGGCTTCTATCTGCCAAAATATCATCGTATTGTGATACTTGCCCAGCGGCAGTATGCCGCCTGTATATATCGATGCCTTGGCATCGGGCATAATCTTGACCCGGTCGACAAGGCTGATGGTTCCGATACCTTTGCAGGTGGGACATGCACCCTGCGGCGAATTGAAGGAGAAGTTGTGCGGTGCCGGTTCGCGATACGATAGTCCGGTTTCGGGATCCATCAGCGACTGACTGTAATGCGATACTTTGTCCGTATCGGCATCGTACACCATCATCTGGCTGTCACCCTGCTTGAGCGCTGTCTCCACCGTTTCGCGCAGACGTCCCTGGTCCTTGGCGCTTACTTTCAGACGGTCTACGACCAGTTCGATGGAGTGATTCTTGTATCGGTCAAGCTTCATACCGAAGGCTATCTCTCGCATTTCGCCGTCCACGCGTACATGCAGATAACCTTTTTTGCGCAACTGCTCAAAGAGTTCCTTGTAATGTCCCTTGCGGTTGAACACCAAAGGCGCAAGGATGTATATCTTGTGCCCGTCGAATTGCTTGAGCACAAGATCCACAATTTTTTCGCGCGAGTACTTGACCATAGGTCGGCCCGAAAGATAGCTGCGAGCTTCGCCCACGCGTGCATACAGCAGACGCAGGAAGTCGTAAATCTCGGTGGTGGTTCCGACGGTGCTTCGCGGATTACGATTGACGGTCTTTTGCTCGATAGATATAACGGGACTCAGTCCGGTAATTTGGTCTACATCGGGGCGTTCGAGGTTGCCTATGAGATTGCGTGCATAGGCCGAGAAGGTCTCAATGTAACGGCGCTGTCCCTCGGCATATATCGTATCAAAAGCCAAGGAGGACTTGCCGCTGCCGCTGAGCCCGGTGATTACGGTAAGCGTATTTCGCGGAATGGTCACATCAATATTCTGCAGATTGTTGACGCGTGCCCCGGTGACAGTCAGTACACCGGCGCCATCGTCCCCGACAGTGTCCGTAGCTTCGACCTCGGGGGTTGTCTGCGGCTTTTCCGCAACTTTGCTTTTGGTTTCTTTGCGTGTCTTGGTCATTGTTGTTTAAGCCAGCGTTGGTTGTACACTTTCACATGGGACGTGGAACGGCGCAGCGATGATGCTTTCGGGACCTTGACCGTGTAAGTTTTGCCGTCCTTATTGGTGAGGGTCTTGGCTCGTATCCATGGATTGGCTTCGCGCAGTTGTGCGTAAGTGATGCCGTGTTCCTGTGCCCATGCAGGCCAGTCCTCAACAGCGGTGCTTACCGTTTCTTCGGTATATTCCAGGGGTTGGTAAAGCTGGTCGGCACGTAGTTCAAAACCGAAAGCCGGGGCATTCTCCATCACGGCTTTCATTGCCATAATGCGGAATACATAGCGCGATGTTTCATCGGTCAGGTATAGGTCAAAGGATGTATTGACACCCTGTTTGGACAGTTCGCCGGAGATACGCCCCATACCACCGTTATAGGATGCCATAACGCTCTCCCAATTGCCGTATCGTGTATATGCTGATTTTAGATAACGGCACGCGGCAGCCGTGGCTTTCTCTAAATTGTATCTTTCGTCAACCTCGTCAGAGACCTCAAGGCCGTATTGGCGAGCCGTAGCCGGAATAAACTGCCATATTCCGGCAGCCTTAGCCCCGGAATATGCTCGCGGATTGAGGTAGCTCTCGACACAGGCCAAGTACAATAAGTCTTCGGGAACACCGTTGGTGCGCAATATGGGCGCCATCACGGGAAAATACTTGTTGGCGCGCTTGATTGTCAATAGTGTATTGCCATGACCATATACCAGCGAGGTGAGCTCGCGATCCATCCGTTCGTACATATCCTCGCGATCAAGGTCAACCTTGACGCCTGCAAAAGTCATACTCTTGGGCACTTCGGGATTGGGTACCGCGGCAAAAGCCGCAGCCTTGGCTGTATGTCGATGTGTATGCGTATGCTCCGCCGCAGCCGCCGATACAGGCAGCACCACGAGCGCGGCTACGACGAGTATTGTGTGTATGTTCATATTCGTATATAAGCTGTTATATCAAAAGGAAATATCGCGTCGTAGACAATCTCGACGCTTTTGTTCGAAACCCATTCTGCATCAGGACTCGGGACCACGGCTTTGCGTAACCCGCGCCGCTATCCGGCATAGAGCCGAGTATACCGAAATTTCAAATATCCGATGTACTCAGGCCTGAGATAACGCAGACTTATTCGCCGCCGCCCTCGGTTGTACCGCCGGTGGCGCGACGCGTGCTGATAATATTTATGTCGCCGGAAAGATTGTATTTTTTCCCGTCTGCACCGCGAGCGCGTATTACATAGAAGTATACGCCGTTGGGTACAAATTTGCCTTTGTATTTTCCGTCCCAACCTTGCGAAGGATGTGTCAGCGTCGCCATCTTGGTACCCCAGCGGTTGAAAATATTACATTCAAAAGAGGTTATGGAAGTGTAGCTGACCTTCCAAATGTCATTAACGCCGTCTTCATTGGCAGGCGAAAAGGCATTAGGGCACAGCAGTCGTGAAGCGCCTATGGAGACCTCGTATGTGTCGCTGTACCATGCGCACGACCCGGCAGCATTATCGGCCGCAAAACGGACGTATATTGTGCCCTCTTCGTCAAAGGTGTGAGTCAGCACCAATTCGCTGTATCGGTCAAAGACATCGCTGAATTCGGGGTCTCGGCTCATTTGCCATTCGTGGAAGATGGCCGCATCGGACACCGCTGCACTGAAGGTAATGACTGCCGGAGCGCTACCGCCCAAGGCACCGCCGTCCTGATTTTTAATTTGGTTGTCAACATCTTCTTGGTCTTGCGTGGCCGAGGTATGCGCATCGACGGCTATGGCTGTCAGCGAGGGCGTGGATACCTGTTGTTCCATATTCCAGGCGCGCAAAAATCGGTCGCCCGAAAGCGTAACCTCCGTGTC
The DNA here is from genome assembly GCA_900540625.1 of uncultured Porphyromonadaceae bacterium. Lineage (GTDB taxonomy): Bacteria > Bacteroidota > Bacteroidia > Bacteroidales > Muribaculaceae > CAG-873. Next base: position 31,072 of record UQGP01000017.1, read on the forward strand.
GCACAACGGCGCATCTATATACATAGCGTCAGACAACGCATCAAAAGTCTTGGTGACAGTGGTTTGAGTATATGCCTCGGAAGATTCGTCCCATGCCAGCGAGCGATATTCGGCTGTAATTTCGCGGCTCAGGTGCAGAGGGCGTGACGTAGTGCTGTAATAAGTTATGGCCTCGCCGGTGCCGACAGCGGTAAGAGCCGTACGGTCGCACGCAGACATTTCGGCATTGACATTTACGCCTTGCAAATCAAGGCGATGACGATTGTAATTAACCACCCACCAAGCGTGCAGGCGTCCGCCGTCATTGACCACGAATCCACAGTCTTCCGGACCTATGGTCCAAGTGTATGTAGCGCCGGCGCGTTGTACGCCGGTGACGTCGGAGGCGTAAGCTATGCCGTCTGCGCCGTAGCGTTGCACCTGTACGACATTGGAGGACGCATCAGCCACATACGAGACCGTGGCCGTCCCCGCTGCATTGTCTATGACGTATATGCCGTGGAGGTCGGTGGTGGACGCATCGACGCGCACCGCCGTCAGGTTGATGCCGCTAAAAGAGAGTGTTGTAGCCGCCTGTGCACCGACGATGCCGCCGCCGAGCAGTATCGCCGCAATGATATGAGTAGTGATGGTATGCTTCATATTGTGTGCTATACGTGTATTCGTACAAAGTTACGCATTTATCGCCAATCATAAAAATAAAAAATATTCGTACCTTTGTCTTCGAATGGCACGTATCGTACACATAAACACCGTGGCAGACACCTTTACGGGCGTCGGCAGCGTTATGGCTTCCTTAGCCGCATGTCAAAGGCGTCAAGGTCTTGATGTAAGTATCGCTGCGGGATACGTGCGTCCGAAGTACGGGACCTTTGCCGATTACATCATGTGCGGACGCCTCCGACATTCTCTCGCGGCCTTGGAAGCACGCATACGCGCCAATGACGGCCACTTGTGCCGCCACGCCACAGAGCGTCTGACGGCTTGGCTCGACAGTCTCGGAGATGTCGCAGCACTCCACTTGCACAATCTGCACGGTTATTACATAGACGTGCCCACACTTATGGCTTGGGCTTGGCAGCACAAAGTGCGCACGGTGGTGACTATGCACGACCAGTGGTGGTGTACGGGACGCTGTGCCTATATGCACCGCGAATGCGATAGTGACTGCCACCAATGTATGTTCGGAAAGTCCTATCCGGCCACGTGGCGCAGCGACGGAGGCAATACAGCGGATGAACGCGTGCGCCGACGTGATTTCGCTCGAATTATGGCGAGGACGGTGGCGCACTTCGTCGCGCCTTCGCAAGGCATCGCCGACCTGGCCTCGGAACGACTCGGCATTCGCGTATCGGTCATTCCTAACGGCGTCGATACAGCGATATTTCACCCCGACCGAATAGCTGACGATACAGACAACGCTGTTTATGTCGTGGCCGTTGCAGCGACTTGGACCCCGGCCAAAGGGCGCGAAATGCTCCGCGCCGTCGCCGAATCACTGCCGGAGAATTGGCGGTTGACGGTTGTGGGAAACGGCGCTCCGGTCAAAGCATCCGAGAATATTCGCGTCATTGCTTCGGCGACACCCGAAGCACTTGCCTCCATATACCGGAGCGCGGACGTACTGCTAAGCACGGCTACATCCGAGGCTTTTGGTATGACCGTAGCCGAGGCCTTGGCCTGCGGCGTCCCGGCAGTAGTCAATGAGGCAACAGTCACCTCCGAACTTATCGCCGAGGGTATCAACGGCTTTTCCATACCCATGGACACCTCACGCCCTCTTGATGTCATACGTGCTTTGGAGCAAGCGGCCATACTGCGTAAAGCCTGTCCTCTGACGGCTCTTACAGCCGAGCGTATGGCCGACGCATATAGTCAGCTATACTTTTAGCACACCGCAACCGACTGTATTACACCATATTGGCCATTTATCTGCGAAAACTACATATTCCGCAAGGAACATATTTTTCGCCCGAGCCGTTTTCAAAAAAAATAGCTAACTTTGCACAAACCAACACTCAGCACAATGAACAATTTCACATATTACGCACCCACAGCCTACACCTTTGGCAAGGGTGCCGAAAAACAAGCCGGCGCGCTCAGTGCCTGCCATTTAGGCAATAAAGTACTCATCGTCATCGGCGGCGGCAGCGTGCGCCGTAGCGGCTTACTGGATATCGTGACATCCTCGCTTACAGAAGCCGGCGTCGCTTACGACATTCTGGAAGGCATACAACCCAATCCGGTTGACGGACCTGTGCGCCGCGGCATCGAAATTGTGCACGACGGTAAATTCACCGGGCTGTTAGCCGTAGGCGGAGGCAGCGTCATCGATACAGCCAAGGCCATAGCTTTAGGCGCTCTCTATGACGGCGATTTTTGGGACTTTTACTGCGGTAAGGCCAAGCCCGAACGTGCGCTCCCGGTGGGCGTAGTACTCACCATACCGGCAGCCGGAAGCGAAGGCTCGGGCAATTCGGTGATTACGCTCGAATCGGAAGGACGCAAAATCTCGCTACGTACCGACCACGTCATCCGTCCTCGCTTTGCCCTGCTCAATCCCGAATGGACATTCACACTTCCGAAGCAGCAGACCGCTGCCGGAATTGCAGATATGATGGCGCACATCTTCGAACGCTATTTCTCGCCGACGGAAGATGTCGAGGTGACGGACCGCGTATCCGAAGGCGTCTTGCGCGCCATCATCACCGAAGCGCCCAAGGTGATGGCCAATCCGAAAGATTATCAGGCTCGCGCCAATATTATGTGGTGCGGGACACTGGCACATAACGGAGTCTGCGGATGCGGTCGCACCGAGGACTGGTCATCGCACGCTATGGAGCACGAAATTTCGGCATTGTATGGTGTCACTCACGGCGCAGGTTTGGCCGTGGTGTTCCCGGCATTCATGACTTATATGGCTATGCACAAGCCTCTGCGCGTCACCCAGATGGCTCGCCGTGTCTTCGATGTGGATATCTGCGACGACGTGGCCGCCGCTCATGAGGGCATACGTCGACTTCGCGCTTTCTGGAGCTCGCTGGGTCTGCCGCTGACGCTTGGCGACCTGGGCATAGACAATCCGGACATCGATACAATGGTCACCAAATTGCACCAAAACAAAGGTACCCTGCTCGGAGCATACCTGCCGCTGGATTGCAACGCTACACGCGAAATCTACCGGTTGATGAAGTAACGACCCATACAATCCGCAAACAGCACACTACACTATGCCCAAAGTTTTGAAGAATATGCGCGTGGTCGCCAACCGCCGGCTGTCGCCGACGTTGTCACTACTGACACTCGCGACCGCAGACGGGAAAACTCTTCCGGAAATTGCGCCGGGACAATTTGTCCAAGTGGAGGTCCCGGATAGTAAATCGACATTTCTGCGCCGTCCTATTTCGATATGTGATGTCATCGGCAATGACAGCATTATCCTGATGGTACGCGATGCCGGAGCAGGCACGCACGCGCTATGCCAAAGCCGCCCGGACAGCATCTTAAACATCTTACTGCCTTTGGGCGGCGGAACTTTTCCCACCGATTTGCCCGATGGCAGCCGCGTACTGCTTGTAGGCGGCGGCGTCGGGGTGGCACCGTTGTTTTACTATGCCAAGGCTCTTGTCGCCAAAGGTATAAGCGCCGAATTTGTCCTCGGCGGACGTTCGATTTCAGACTTGCCTATGGCTTCGGACTATGCCTCCGTGGCCCCGGTACATATCACCACCGATGACGGTTCGGTGGGAGTTCGCGGCGTGGTCACCGCACATCCGAGATTGGCCGAGGCGGATGGAGACACTCTCTGGGCCGTGTGCGGACCGATGCCGATGATGAAGGCTGTCGCTTCGCTCGCTCGAGACAAGGGCATACGCTGTCTTGTATCACTCGAAAATACTATGGCTTGCGGCGTGGGCGCTTGTCTATGCTGCGTCACACCCGACGCCGAGGGCAACCACGTATGCGTATGCACCGCCGGCCCGGTATTTGATGTATCAACCTTAAATTGGAACGAATGATGGCTCACAATAATGCTCTCACGCCCGACTTACGCTCTGACATCGGCGGGCTCACACTTACCAATCCGGTGATGACGGCCTCGGGTACTTTCGGCTATGGCTTCGAGTTTGCGGACATAGTCGACACCTCGCGTCTCGGTGCCGTCATCGTCAAGGGCACAACCATAACCGCACGCAACGGCAATGCGTACCCACGTATGGCCGAAACGCCTTCGGGAATGCTTAATGCCGTAGGCTTGCAAAACAAAGGCGTGGACTTTTTTATACGCCATATTTACCCCGGGGTACGCACCCTCGGGTCTCCGATTATTGTCAATGTTTCGGGCGCTACCATAGATGATTACGTAGCTGTCTGCCAAAAGCTTGCGCCACTGGAAGACATCGCAGCCGTCGAGGTGAATATCTCGTGCCCCAACGTGCGCCAAGGCGGAATGGCTTTCGGCACCACATGCGAGGGCGCAGCGGCCGTCACCACCGCCGTACGTCGCGCGTGGCCACGTACGCTCATTGTCAAGTTGTCGCCCAACGTCACAGATATCACGGAAATAGCGCGTGCCGTCGAAGCCGAAGACGCCGACTGCGTTTCACTCACCAACACCTTCTTGGGCATGGCCATTGACGTGGAACGCCGACGCCCGGTACTGTCGACAATTACCGGCGGACTTTCCGGCCCGGCTATACGCCCGATATCATTGCGTATGGTCTGGCAAACGGCACACGCTGTCAAGATTCCCGTAATCGGTATCGGCGGCATAGACAGTGCCGATGCCGCCTTGCAGTTTATTATGGCCGGCGCCGCTGCCGTGGAAGTGGGTACAGCCAATTTCACCGACCCGGCGGCAACGATGCATATTTTGGATGGTATAACCGAATATATGAGCCGCCACGGCATAGCTTCGCTTGCCGAAATTCGCGGCATCATCTAAGTCATAACGGCATCATCCAAGCCACACTTTATTACAACGATGCTGCTGATTTTGCGTTATTTACGACGGACGGTACGACGGTCGGTAATCACGATATCTACGGGGACGTCATCATCGTCGTAGGGGACTTCGTCCATCAGCTGGAAGTCGTAAGCTACGCCGACCTTGACGGCGCGTGTTCCGCGCAACAGTCGGTCGTAATACCCGCGGCCTCGGCCTACACGATTGCATTGGCAATCATAAGCCACAGCCGGGACCACCACCAAGTCGATGGTGTCCATCTCCACTGTATCGGCACCTTCCGGCTCTTCGATCAGAAACGCTCCGAGACTTAGGCGAGACCGATCGTATGGCAAAATCTCGAGGTCGGCACCATTGACACGGGGCAAAAAGAAGTGCTTGCGCTCATGCCATTTGTCCAAGAAAGCATGTGTGCTGATTTCGTCCGGCAAAGAGTGGTACATCAATATATTATCTGCCATCATAAAGGCGGCCGAAGTTTCGAGCCGCGCAAAGGCTCGCTCTGCTGCCTCGGCCTGCTCGGCCGCTTCCAGCAGTGCTTTTTGCGCCTTGACAAGGCGCCTAATGTCGCTCTTATCCATATCTCAAACTTGTTATGTACGTTATATTATCTTTGGCTATTTTATTTTTATCGGGAAATTGGCTTCGCCCGAATGCATCAATTTCACGGCCTTAAGGACATTGGGGTCGCGACGGCCGGTAATAATGTAGTATGCCGGAATGCCGAGGATGTCACGAGCGATGAGCGCCTGCAACTGGTTGATGATGAGCTGGCGCGAGATATTGATGTAGAACCATCGGGCCGGTACGCCGTTCTGAGCGGCGTAATAGACAAACGAGCCCAGAAGAATGTCGTCCGCCGGAAGCTTGCGCAACAATTCGTCCACGTTCTTGGATTTAACAAGCGAGGGGCGATTGAGGTCGCAATACTCATAGGCAAAGCGTTGCATGATACCGTTTTGGAAGACTTTGACAAAATAGCCCGTGACCCCGGTGGTATCCGAAGGCATAAATATGTCGGGCATAATGCCACCGCCGCCGTAGACGGTGCGACCGGTGCCGGTCTTGTACATCAGCGAGGCGTCAAACTTGGTGGAATCGGCGGTCTGCATCTCGCCGTTCTGCCAACGTTCGTATATCTCGTATTCGTAATCCTCGTTTTGGCCGGGACGATATTTCTTCTGTATGCATCGACCCGAAGGCGTATAGTAACGCTGGACTGTCAGGCGAATCTCGGAGCTGTCGTTGAGCAAAATCTGACGCTGGACAAGGCCCTTGCCAAAGGTGCGACGGCCCAACAGCAATCCTCGATCATTGTCTTGGATGGCGCCGGAGAATATCTCGGAAGCAGAAGCCGATGTCTCGTCAATGAGCACAATCACTCGTGCTTTTTGGAAATCTCCGTTGCCATCGGAAATGACTTTCTGGTCTTGCTCTTCGTGGCGTCCGTGGGTCTTTACGATCAGCTTGCCTTCGGGCAGGAACTCGTTGACCATCAGTATCGCCGGTTCCATATATCCGCCGGTATTGCCTCGCAGATCTATCACGTAGTCCTTGGCGCCCTTGGCTCGCAACTTGTTGAGTGCATCCAAGAATTCGCCGTAAGTCGAACGTCCGAACTTGTTGACTTTCACAAATCCGGTGGTGCGGTCAAGCATATATGCGGCATCTATGGTTGTCACCGGTATATTGCCTCGTTTGACTTTGAATGTCAAAGGTCGCGATGCCCCGGGACGAACGACGCCTATGGTGACACTCGATCCGTCTTTGCCGCGCAAAAAGCGGAATACCGAGTCGTTGGTAATGCCGACCGAGGCTATGCCATGGCCGTTGACGCTGACAATGCGGTCGCCGGCCATCATTCCCGCTCGCTGTGCGGGGCCGCCGGAAATAATCTCGACGACACACACCGTGTCATTGTATATTTGGAATTGTATACCCACGCCGCTGAAGTAGCCTTCGAGTTCGTCCGGCCCGGCATTCTTTTCTTCAAGCGAAATGTACGCCGAGTGCGGATCCAAATTGGACAATATCGACGGCAACGACCGCTCTATAAGGCTGTCGAGGTCGACACTATCCACGTACTCACGGTTGATGATGCCGAAAAGTTCCTGCAGTTTGGCTTCACCGGGGGTCAATGCGGCAGGCTTATTTATAAACCATCCCAGCCATAGACCTGCAGCAAATGTTATGCTCAGTATCAGAGGAAACAGCAACTTGGTTTTTTCAGATGTTTTCATCTCCGAATTATATATATCTTATTGGATGTGCACTTTAACGGTGCATAAAGTCTTTAGTTACGGTAGAATCAGTTGGGCTGCTCAATGGGCACGTGCACACACTCGATGCCGGCACGTTCCAACAAGTCGATACCATCATGCAATCTGTAATTCTCGGAATAGACCACACGTTTTATCCCGGCTTGGATGATGAGCTTTGAACATTCGAGACAAGGCGACGAAGTTACGTATAGCGTAGCCCCGTCACTTGAATTATTGCTGCGCGAAACCTTGGTGATAGCGTTGGCCTCGGCATGCAATACATAGGGTTTAGTCACTCCGGACTCGTCTTCGCAAACGTTTTCGAAGCCGGAAGGTGTGCCGTTGTATCCGTCCGAAATAATCATCTGATCCTTAACTATGAGGGCTCCCACCTTGCGCCGACGGCAGTACGAGTTCTCGGCCCAAATGGTTGCCATACGTAGATAACGAAGATCGGACTGATGTTGTTTTTCGGAAGTGTTTTCTTTGTTTTGCGACATTGTGTGTATCGTAAGAAGAGGGGGGTTAGCGGTGAGAAGGAGGTCTATTTTTTATGAAATCGGTTTATTTCCTTTATTAGAAGTCGATTATACTTATATACTTATGAATGTTTTGCTACATAGTCGCGTGCAATTTCCAGCGTTTCGGGACGGCCGACATCATACCAATGCGCATCGGCAGGCACCACGTAGCCTCGTATGTCTCGCTGACGACAAATACTTACATACGCCGGCGTAATCGAAAATACGCCGTCACATGTCGTCTGTCGTCCATATTCGGCAAGGTCGGCCAAAACCGACGGGTGGATGACGTGTATGCCCTCGAAGGACATCGGCATATCGTCCGGCGCCGGGACATATCCTTGCGGACGACTTTCGATAATATGTCCGGACTGATCGGTATGTGTCCATCCGCGAAGACGGAGCGTCCGGTCTTCGAATAGCAAATGGCGTGCCGAGGGACGTGCCTGTACCGCCATCGTAATCGATGCCCCGGTCCGACAATGGTTTTCGAGCATGGCGCGTAAGTCTATATCGCTGATTATATCGGCATTGTGCACCAGGATAGGCGCCTCTCCGTCAAGATAGCGCATTGCATGTACCAGTCCCCCACCCGTGTCAAGCAACCTGTCGCTTTCGTCACTGACATGTATCGTGACACCTTCGGGGGTGTGCGCCTGCAAGTAGTCCGCCACCTGCGAAGCAAAATGGTGGACATTGACCGTGATGTCGTTTATGCCTATGGCGACAAAGCGGTCAATGACACGCGCCAATGCCGGACGGCCGCAGACATCGACCAAGGCCTTGGGATGTTCCAAGGTGAAAGGCCGCAGTCGTGTTCCCAGACCGGCGGCAAATATCATACCTTTGGCTTGTGCAATCATATCGGCATAAATGTTTGCTCGATATTTTGTTCGCGGTGCTGCAACTCGACCTTGACGTTGAATTCCTTATTGATATGTTCGGCCAGATGCTGTGCCGAATATACCGAGCGATGGCGTCCGCCGGTGCAGCCGAAGGCCACGGTCAGCGATGTAAAACCGCGTTCGACATAACGTTTGACCGAAGCATCTACCAGTGCGTAGCAGTGCTTGAGGAATTCGGTAATCTCGCCATCGTCTTCCAGGAATTCGATGACTTCCGTATCAAGCCCGGTAAACTGCTTGTAGCGTTCATACTTGCCGGGATTGTTTATGGCGCGACAGTCAAAAACATATCCGCCGCCGTTGCCGGTAGCATCATCGGGTATGCCCTTCTTGTATGCGAAGCTGAACACGTGTACCGTAAGTGTGCGTTTTTTCAGCTCATCACTGAATTGATTGAGTCCTACCAGGCGATGCAACACCTCGGTCAGATATGGATACTCGGGATAGGGCTCATCGAGGAGACAGCGCAAATTGGCAATAGCGTAAGGCACACTTTGCATAAAGTGCGGCTTCTTCTCGAAATATCCGCGGAAGCCGTAGGCACCAAGCACCTGAAGGGTACGGAACAACACAAAGTGGCGCAGTTGCTCATGGAAATACTCGGTATCTACCGGCTTGTATTTACGCAAAGCAGCGATATACTTGTCTATAAGGTCGTCGCGCAGGCTTTGCGGAAATCCGGCCTTAGCCTGCCATAGGAAAGAGGCCACATCATAGTAGAACGGGCCGCGGCGTCCGCCTTGGAAGTCTATAAACCACGGTTCACCATCGCGTATCATCACATTACGGCTTTGGAAGTCGCGGTACATAAAGGTGCTCGAATTGCTGCGCATAAGCACCTGCGCCATGGCCTGGAAGTCGTCTTCAAGGAGATTTTCGTCAAACTCGAGACCGGTAGCCTTGAGGAAACAGTACTTAAAGTAGTTGAGATCCCACATGATTGACCGTACATCAAACTGGGATGAGGGATAGCATTGCCCGAAGTCCAGCCCTACCGCGCCGTTGAACTGAATGTCCGGGAGCAGTTGTATCGTCCGGGTCAATAAGTCTCGCTCGGCATTGGAGAATGACGAGGTCAGGCGCCCTTTTTCGATGGCATTGAACAGCAAGGTGTCTCCAAGGTCTTCCTGGAGATAACTCATTCTGTCGTCCGACACGGCCACAACGCGCGGCACGGGAATGCCTCGTTGTGCAAAGTGGTCGGCCAGGTACAAAAATGCTTCGTTCTCGGGTCTGCAAGTGCCGATGACGCCTATCAGCGTCGGATTTCCGTGCAGGCGAAAATATCGGCGGTTGCTGCCGGAAGATGCCAAGGCCTCGGGTGCGCCTTCGGGCGTTGTCCCGGTGTACTTGGTGTAAAGTTGTGATAGAATATTGGGATCCACGGTGGTGTATGGTTAATTGGCTAAATCGTTTATAAACTTGATACGCATCAGGCGCAATTCTTCTTCGGTATACTCGCCGTCAAAATACTTGAAAGCCGCCTCTATCGAGTCGCTGTCGCTATGACGGAAGTAGTCGAAAACCTCGTCTTGCATATCCTTGTCAAGTATTTCGTTTATATAGTAGTTGACATTAATCTTGGTGCCGGAATATACGATAGTCTCTATCTCGGAGAGGAATTCACCGAAGTCCATACCCTTGGAAGATGCAAGGGCATCAAGATCCACCTTGCGGTCGATGGCTTGGATTATCGAAATCTTGGTCTGCGATTTGTTGGGTATGCTGCGTACGCGTATTTCGTCGGGACGTTGGATGTCATTGGCCTCGACATGAGCGCGAATGACATCTACAAAAGCCTGACCATAGCGCCGGGCTTTGCCGGCACCTACACCTATGATATTTTGCAGTTCCTCAAGCGTCGTAGGATAAGTGGTGGCCATGGCCTCGAGCGATGGGTCCTGGAAGATGACGTACGGCGGCAGCGACATCTTGCGTGCTATTTCCTGACGCAGGTTGCGTAGCATAGCGAATAATTCCGAGTCGGTAGCCGAGGTCCCGGACATAGATTCGGAAACGTAATCGGCACTGCTTAGGTCGTTATCCTCGGTGATTTTGAACGAATGGGGATGTTGCAAAAACTCCTCGCCGGCAGCCGTAATCGATAGTAGCCCGAAATTTTCGATGTCACGCCAAATGAATCCTTCCATTATTGCTTGACGTATCACGGTCATATAGTAGCGCGTATCATGCTCGCGGTCGATGCCGAAATCCTCGAGTTCCTGATGATTATAACTCTTGACATCGGCTGTCACGCGGCCGCGTACAATATCTATGATATGCTCGGGCTTGAAAGGAGCGGCCACAATTTGCATCACTTCAAGGACATTGAGCAGGCTGTCGCGAGCCTCCACCGGTGTCTTGGGGTGCAGACAGTTGTCGCAATTGCCGCAGTTGTCGCGGTCGTATTCTTCGCCGAAGTAGTGCAGCAGTGTACGACGCCGGCATACCGAGCTCTCGGCAAAAGCGGCCGTCTCGGCAAGCAATTGACGCCCTATCTCCTGCTCGGACAGTGGTTTGCCCTGGATAAACTTCTCCATCTTGCGCAAGTCCTTGGGCGAATAGAAGGTGATACAACGTCCTTCGAGGCCGTCGCGTCCCGCGCGACCGGTTTCCTGGTAGTATCCTTCGAGGGACTTGGGCATATCGTAATGGATGACAAATCGCACGTCCGGCTTGTCTATACCCATACCGAAGGCTATGGTGGCTACGATTATATCTACCTGTTCCTGTAGGAAAGCGTCCTGATTGGCCGACCGCTTGGCCGCATCCATACCTGCATGGTAAGGCAAAGCTTTGATGTCGTTGACGCATAGCAATTCGGCCAATTCTTCGACCCGTTTGCGGCTCAGACAATAGATAATTCCGCTCTTACCCGGATTGGACTTGATGTAGCGAATGATGTCGGCATCGACATTGCGTGTCTTGGGCCGTATCTCGTAGTAGAGGTTGGGACGGTTGAACGAGGACTTGAAAAGTGCAGCATCAATCATACCGAGATTCTTCTGTATATCATGCTGCACCTTGGGCGTGGCCGTAGCCGTAAGCGCTATCACCGGTCGCACGCCTATCTCGTTGATGATAGGCCGTATACGACGATATTCGGGACGGAAGTCATGGCCCCATTCGGAGATGCAGTGCGCCTCGTCTATGGCATAGAACGAGACGTTGACGCTCTTGAGAAACTCGATATTCTCCTCTTTGGTAAGCGATTCGGGCGCTACGTACAACAGGCGCGTACGGCCGGCGACAATGTCGTCCTTAACGGCTTCGATAGCGCCACGACTCAGCGAAGAGTTGAGAAAATGGGCGATGGTGTCATCGCCGCTGTATTGGCGCATAGCATCCACCTGGTTTTTCATCAGCGCTATCAGCGGCGAAATAACCACGGCCGTACCGGGGCATACCAGCGCCGGCAACTGGTAGCACAACGACTTGCCTCCGCCGGTGGGCATCAGCACAAAGGTGTCGCGCCCTTCCAGAAGGCTCATAATAATGTCCTCCTGACTGCCCTTGAACTTGTCAAAGCCAAAGTACTCTTTCAGTACCTGCGTGAGCTGTTGTCGTGTAACCATTGCTGCATTACTTTATGTGGTGGATACCGGGATGTCTCGCAAAAGTTTGGACTCTTATGGTCCTTATATATTTACCTTATGGTCCTTATATACTTAGAATGTGTAACTACGATTCGGACGCGAGGTATGCCTGGGCTCGGTTGATACGCTCGAGTGCATAGTCGCGAGTGACGGCAAAAGTCTTGACATTCTTGCCGGGGGTCTCGAACATAGCATCGGTCATGACTGTCTCGACGATAGAGCGCAGTCCGCGCGCACCGAGCTTGTACTCTATGGCCTTGTCTACTATCAAGTCGAGGGTATCATCGTCAAAGGTCAGCTTAATGCCGTCCATTTCGAACAGCTTGACATACTGACGTATGATTGCATTCTTGGGCTCGGTAAGTACTCGGCGCAAAGCGTCGCGATCCAACGGCTCGAGATGAGCCAGCACCGGAAGACGTCCGATAATTTCGGGTATCAAACCGTACGAGCGCAAGTCCTGAGGAGCTACATAGCGCAAGTAATCGTCTTTGTCTATCTTGCGGCGCACACCGTCGGTGGCGTAGCCCACGACATGCGAGTTCAGTCGATGGGCAATCTTTTGTTCGATGCCTTCAAAGGCTCCGCCGCAAATAAAGAGGATGTTCTTTGTATCTACCGGAATCATTTTCTGCTCCGGGTGCTTGCGCCCGCCTTGAGGCGGAACGTTGACTATCGAACCTTCGAGCAGCTTGAGCAAGCCTTGCTGAACGCCCTCGCCGCTAACGTCGCGCGTAATCGAGGGATTATCGCCCTTACGCGCAATCTTGTCAATTTCGTCTATGAATACGATGCCGCGCTCAGCCGAGGCCACATCGTAGTCCGCGGCTTGCAACAGACGCGTGAGCAGGCTCTCGATATCCTCGCCGACATATCCGGCTTGGGTGAGCACCGTAGCGTCGACAATCGTAAACGGCACATCGAGCATTCGCGCAATGGTACGTGCTATCAGCGTCTTACCCGTACCGGTAGGACCTACCATGACGATATTACTCTTTTCGATGTCTACGTCATCGGCGCCCTTGGGTTGGGACAGACGCTTGTAGTGGTTGTACACGGCCACGGACAACACCTTCTTGGCATCGTCCTGTCCGATAATGTATTGGTCGAGAAAAGCCTTAATGGCGGCGGGCTTGGGCACAGCGTCCATATTGATGGCTTCGGCCTTGGTCACGCCTTTGCCGTCATGGCTGACCGAGTTGCGGTACTCTTGCAGCATCCCGTGAATACTGTCGACGCACTCGGCACATATATATGCACTCTGATCTGCGGACGGAATAATCACCTCGCTCATATCGGAGGGACGCCCGCAAAACGAGCACACTATCGTTTTCTTTTTCTTATTGTTGTTGGCTGGCATTTGTCTTGAATGGTTATATATCGAGCCTTACACCAAGGCCCGGAGAATGATGGCGCAACCCATGAGCGGAATCTTACAGTGGCGCCCGAACCGACAGGGATTACGCCGAGCCGGGCAAGATGCCGCATCGGGGTCGAAAGTGCTTTATCACTTCTTCTGACGCAGCAGCACGCGGTCAATCATACCGTAAGCATTGGCTTCCTCGGCTGTCATCCAGTAGTCGCGGTCGCTATCGGCCTCCACCTTCTCATAAGGCTGGCCCGAATGTTCGGAAATGATGTTGTACAGTTCTTTCTTGAGCTTCTGGATTTCGCGTGCCGTAATCTCAATATCGGAGGCCTGACCCTGGGCACCGCCCATAGGCTGATGTATCATCACTCGCGAGTGACGCAATGCAAAGCGCTTGCCCTTGGCGCCGGCCACAAGAAGTACGGCCGCCATCGAAGCCGCCATACCGGTACAAATCGTGGACACATCGCTCGAAATGTACTGCATAGTGTCATAGATGCCAAGACCGGCATACACGCTGCCACCGGGCGAATTGATATAGATGCTCACATCCTTGCCCGGGTCAGAGCTATCGAGGTACAACAGCTGGGCCTGTATCACGTTGGCGGTATAATCGTCCACCTGCGAACCCAAAAAGATGATACGATCCATCATCAGACGCGAGAACACGTCCATTTGAGCCACGTTCAGTTGACGCTCTTCGATGATTGTCGGCGAGACATATCCGGCAGCGGCGGTGATGGCCGCGTTGGATGCCTGCGACGTATATTGGTCCAGTGCAAGGCCGTTCATACCCAGATGATGTACGGCATAATTACGGAAATCGTTGTTGTTCATATCGTTGTAAGTTTTTATAATACATTTTCATCGACCGCATCGCGGCCATCGGCATCGGCTATAGCAAGTCCCGTCCTACTGACGGCGGCACATGCCGCAGCCTATACACATGAGACGCTGCATACAAGCGCAGTACGTCCCCGCCTTTTTTTACATTACGAAGTTAATCATATTTTTTCATTCCGCAAAATATATCAACCCCTATTTCACAATCTCCACTTCGGTTAGCGTCATCTATGGCTGACAGGGACACCGCATCGGAGTCACGGCACAGTTATCGGGCATCGCATCTTTTTTTCGCACTCATACGCCTAATTCAGTCGTTTTCCCGAATGATTATCAATATTGTCCTAAATAAAATCGAAAAAAAGAAAAAGGAAGTAGTCACTAAGGCA
>UQGP01000018.1 GCA_900540625.1 uncultured Porphyromonadaceae bacterium
GCAGCATCAAGAAACGTCTATTCCGTGCAGCGATTTCACAAGATTACCTTCGTGAGATCCTTGCCTCGGCCATAATTTGATGCGGTTGCCCTGGATAATCCGTTTTTCCTTTCGCGAATTCAAATAGATTTTGTAACTTTGCGGCATCAGGGGTGCTGAGCCATAGGGTTCGGCTGAGATGATACCCTCATAACCTGTTGACGGATAATGCCGCCCGGGGAGTATGAACGACGTACGAGCCAAAGTGCACAGCCCCTTGTGTATTTGTCGGGACGGATATCGTCCCAACGCCCCGGAATGATTCCGATTATAAATATGCAAGAATCCGGCTCTATGCAAAATACAGACAACCACATCTCGTCATCCATCGAACGTTGCGACCGTGCCGCGACGCCGTGCGGCGTAATTATAGGCCGCGACGCCGTGCATCGTCCTACGGTGCTTTCCGTGGCCGGTAGCGATAGTATAGGCGGTGCCGGCATTCAGGCAGACATCAAGGCATGTATGGCCTTGGGAGTCTTTGCCATGACCGCAATCACCGCCGTCACCGCCCAAAACACCGTGGGCGTGCGCTCCTATATAAATGTAGGTGCCGAATCGGTATGTGCTCAGCTCGAAGCCGTCTTCGATGATGTGCGCCCCGATGCAGTCAAGATAGGCATGGTCCCCGACGGCCCTACGGCTGCCGCTATCGCCGAGGTGCTGGCCCGACGCTACGACGGCCCTGTGGTGCTCGACCCGGTAGCTGTAGCCACCAGTGGCGACCGCCTTAGTGACGACAGTGCCGCCGCAGAGATGGTTCGGCGTCTTTTCCCGATGGCGACAGTGGTGACGCCCAATATTCCCGAAGCACGTATGCTCTCCGGTATGGACATTGCGACACAATCCGATATGGAGGCTGCCGCACGTGCCATTATCCGTCGCTACGGATGTCGTGCCGTACTCCTTAAAGGCGGACATTTGGTGGACGCATCTGCACATACGGCAGACAAAGAACAACCCCATGTGTCGAAGCCTGCGGCAGACACCGAAACAGCGTGTACGGTAGACATCCTGATGGAGGCCGTCGATGCCCCGGCGCGTGTATTCCAAGGTCCGGTAGTGCATACGTCCAATACCCACGGTACGGGATGCACGCTGTCTTCGGCCATAGCGGCATATCTTTCGCGAGGCTATGCCTTGGAAGAGGCTGTCGCACGTGCCAAAGCATGGCTCACCGACGCATTGCGCCTCGGCGCTGACTGTCGCTTCGGCCACGGCCACGGCCCGGCACTACTGATTTGGAAGAATAATGTCGAATGACGAATGTCGAATGTGGAATGAATAACGAATGTGGAATGTGGAATGTCGAATGTGGAATGACGTGCCACTTACCATTTACCACAAATTGTCCTTAAGGACCTTAAAGACCTTAAAGACCCTAAGGATCCTAAAATTAAAAAATAAGATCTTCTCCTTCACTAAATAAAGAAGCCATACAATATGACCATTATCATCAACAGTAAATCGTACACTGTCAACGCCGGCGCCACCTTGGCCGAGGCATTGCAAAGCGTGCTCGGCACAATAGAGGGCATGGCTGCCGCTGTCAACGGAGCTGTCATACCGCGTGGAACGTGGGATACGCACGTTCTCGGCGAAGGCGACGACATCATTCTCATCAAAGCCGCTTATGGAGGCTGATATGCCTGATATGCGCGAGGATACGGCACTGGTGCTTATAGTCATCACCCCCGAGGCTGTTATGGTCGACGAGGCGCGCATCTTGACGTCCATACTCGAACTTGACGACAATCTGCGAGTACATCTGCGTCATCCGCAGGCCGAAGACGCCGACATCTCGGCTATCGTGGACGGTATTCCCCGTAAGCTGTGGAATCGTATCAGTATTCACGGGCACAATGCCGTGGCTGCCGCCCATATCGGCGTAGGCGTACATCTGTCGTCCGCGGCTTTGGCCGAGGGTGGGGTGCTGCCGCCATGTGCCGTCCTGTCGGGTAGCTGCCATACGGCGGCCGAGGTCGCAACGGCTCCTGCGGCGCTGTCTTACGTGACGCTGTCGCCCGTATTCGACTCCATATCCAAGCAGGGATATGCGGCTGCGATTAATGCCTCCGACCCGGCTGTGCGCCTGTGCCTTTCGGCGCGGCGTATCATCGCCTTGGGCGGAATGACGCCCGAAGGTATAGCCGAAGTTGCCGCCGCCGGATTTGCCGGCGCAGCCTTCCTGGGCTATGTTTGGGAGGGCGGTGACGCGCTTGAACGCTGCCGCCGTATCGTTGCCGCCGCCCATAGTGCAAGGCGGAACGTACCCGGACGTTTCCCCTCGTCCGTACATCTGGTCACCGACGGCGCTGATGTCGCGACCACCGTGGAGCAGGCACGTCAGGCCGTTACGGGCGGATGCCGCTGGGTGCAGGTGCGTATGAAGGACGCCGCCCCGGCCGACCGCGATGCAGCGCTGATATCGTTGCGCGACTTTTGCCACAGCCACGGCGCCACGCTTATCGTAGACGATGATGTGCAGGCTGTATGCCGCACCGCCATCGACGGGGTACACCTCGGTCGCAATGATATGGATCCGGCCGAAGCTCGTACCATACTCGGGCCGGTGCCGTTGATAGGCGCTACCGTCAATTGTGCTGCCGATGCCGAGCGTTTGGTTGGTAAACCAATAGACTATATCGGCTTAGGCCCATGGCGTTTTACTACCACCAAGCGCCGGTTGGCACAGCCACTTGGCGCTCAGGGTACGCGTGACCTCGTGCGACATATACGCGACTTGGGCATACGTGTGCCTATATTGGCCATAGGCGGCATTACCGGCGAAGACATTCCCTCGGTGCTGGCCTCCGGAGCCGATGGCATAGCCGTCAGCTCGGCAATATGCCGCGCTGCCGATCCCGCTGCTGCCGCACGCCGCTTTATACAGGATTTTGAAGCGGCACAAGGGCAATAATTCGCGTTGCATACGACAAAAAATAAGGTATAATTTACGACAAACAACACATACATAATATGGAAGACAAACAACTGATAATAGGCGGACGGCAATTTGCCTCGCGCCTGTTTGTAGGAACGGGCAAATTTGCCTCGTCCGAAATCATGCACCGAGCCATCGAAGCGTCGGGCACGCAGATGGTTACCGTGGCCATGAAACGCGTCAATATGGCCTCCGATGCCACCGACGATATGCTCTCGGCCATTGACCGCGAGAAAATCCAATTGTTGCCCAATACTTCGGGTGTGCGCGATGCACGCGAAGCTGTTGTGGCTGCACGCCTCAGCCGCGAAGTTTTCGGCACTCCTTTTATCAAATTGGAGATACATCCCGATCCCAAGTATCTGATGCCTGACCCTATGGAGACCCTTGCCGCCACCGAGATATTGGCCAAGGAGGGTTTTGTGGTACTGCCCTACGTGCAGGCCGATCCCGTACTATGCAAGCGCCTCGAAGAAGCCGGAGCCGCAGCAGTGATGCCTCTGGGTGCACCCATAGGAACGAATAAAGGTCTGCTGACACGTGACTTCCTCGAAATCATCATTGAGCAGGCTTCCGTCCCCGTGGTCGTAGACGCCGGACTCGGATTGCCCTCGCACGCTGCCGCCGCCATGGAAATGGGCGCCGATGCGGTGCTGGTCAATACCGCTATAGCCGTAGCTGCCGACCCCGTGGCTATGGCTCGCGCTTTCGCCGATGCTGTCGATGCCGGACATCGCGGACGCCTTGCCGGCCCGGCCGGTACCTTCCGCCATGCCGTGGCCACCAGCCCGCTGACATCCTTCCTCAACGACTAACTAAACCCTATAGTAGCCATAACAGCTATAATGACCTTTATAGCCATTATAACCAAACAATAAAAGCCAATATACCGATTATGAAAGTATCAGATATCGCTGTGTCCTCCTATCCCAACAGCACCAAGATATACGTTCCCGGAACGCTGTTCCCGGACATTCGCGTGGCCATGCGTCGCGTTAGCCAGTATCCCACAGTCACCATCGAGAACGGCAAGCGCATCGAGCATCCCAACGAGGACATAACCATCTACGACACCAGCGGCGTGTACACCGACCCGAACATCCCTAAGGACATCAAGAAAGGTGTGCCGCGTTTGCGCCAGTCGTGGATAGAGCGCCGCGGCGACACCGTAGCTTTGGACGGCATCACCAGCACCTACGGACAGCGTCGCTTGGCCGACCACAGCCTCGACGACATACGCTTTCCGCGTGCCATAGCGCCGCGAGTGGCCGCCGAAGGCCGTCGCGTCACCCAGATGCACTATGCACGCAAGGGCATAATCACTCCCGAGATGGAGTATGTCGCCATCCGCGAAAATCTCGACAATGCCGCACGCGGCATCGAGTCGTACATCACCCCCGAATTTGTCCGCGATGAAATTGCTGCCGGACGAGCCCTCATCCCGGCCAATATCAATCACCCCGAGGCCGAGCCCATGATTATAGGCAGCGCTTTCAGCGTCAAAATCAACGCTAATATAGGCAACTCGGCATTGTCTTCGGGTATAGCCGAGGAAATCGACAAGGCAATGTGGAGCTGCTACTGGGGCGGCGATACGCTCATGGACCTCAGTACCGGCGACAATATTCACGAGACGCGCGAATGGATTATACGCAATTCGCCCGTGCCCGTAGGCACAGTGCCCATATATCAGGCACTCGAAAAAGTCAATGGGGATGTGCAACGCCTTACCTGGGATATTTATCGCGACACCCTCATCGAGCAATGCGAGCAGGGCGTGGACTACTTCACCATACATGCCGGAGTGCTGCGCGAGCACGCCTCCCTGATCAAGGACCGTCTCACCGGATGTGTTTCGCGCGGCGGGTCCATCATGACGCAGTGGACTGTACTGCATGACAGCGAAAGTTTCTTATACACGCATTTCGACGAAATCTGCGAGATTCTCAACCGCTATGACGTGGCAGTATCTCTGGGCGACGGTATGCGCCCCGGAAGCATACACGATGCCAATGACCGAGCCCAGTTCCTCGAATTGGACGTCTTGGGGCAGCTGTGCGCCAAGGCATGGGAACACGATGTACAGGTGATGATCGAAGGCCCGGGCCACGTACCCATGCAGAAGATACGCGAGAATATGGATCGCGAAATAGATAAGTGCCATGGCGCACCGTTCTACACCCTTGGCCCGTTGACGACGGATATAGCTCCGGGTTACGACCACATTACCAGCGCTATAGGCGGTGCAGCCATAGGCGCTATGGGTACTGCCATGTTGTGCTACGTCACACCCAAGGAACATCTCTCGCTGCCTGACCTCGAGGATGTCCGTACCGGCGTAATCACCTACAAATTGGCGGCACATGCAGCCGACTTGGCCAAGGGCTTCCCCGGAGCACAGGTGCGCGACAATGCCCTGAGCAAAGCTCGTTTCGAATTCCGTTGGAAGGATCAGTTCAATCTGTCGCTTGATCCCGAGCGCGCACGCGACATATATGTCAAGGCGCGCCGTGATGCACCCGATGCAGACGATAAGTTCTGTACCATGTGCGGCCCTAACTTCTGCGCTATGCGCATATCTCAAAATGTCAATCAAGAATGTAGTAAATAAGAGGTGTTACGTCTAAGGCTTAAGGGGTTGTAGAGTCCTTAAGGTCCTTAAAGACCTTAAAGACCCTAAGGTCCTTAGAAACTCTAAGACATTCCCCTCAGAATAACAGAATAATACATTTATGTCCAAAGAAATTATATCGCCGGACGACAACCACGGTTTTGCCGACATCATCGACCGATACAGCTGGGATGACACCACCAAGCGAGCCTACGCAGTCACGGCTTCGATGGTGGAGGCGGCTCTTGCTGTGGCCGCCGCCGATCAGCGCCGCTTGACTCCGGACGAGTTCATGGCGCTGATTTCGCCGGCTGCCGCTCCATATATCGAAGACATGGCCGCTCTGGCACAGCGCTTCACCCTCGAAAAATTCGGCCGCACCATCTCGATGTACATTCCCATGTACGTCTCTAATGCCTGCGCCAATGCCTGCGTGTATTGCGGCTTCAATCATGCCAACCCCATGGCACGCACCATACTCACCATGGAACAAGTCGAAGCCGAATGTCGCGCCATACGCCGTCTTGGGCCTTTTGAGAACCTGCTGATAGTCTCCGGCGAATTCCCGGCATTGTGCGGCACCGAATACTTTGAGAATGTGCTGCATACCTGCCGCCCGTACTTTCACAATTTGACCATCGAAGTGCAACCTATGCGCCAATCGCAGTACGAACGCCTGGTCGAAGCCGGACTTAACGGCGTGGTATGTTTCCAAGAGACTTATCACCGAGACGGATATCCCAAATACCATCCACGTGGTATGAAATCCATATACTCGTGGCGTCTCAACGGGTATGACCGCATGGGTCGTGCCGGTGTGCATAAAATTGGTATGGGTGTCCTCATCGGCCTTGAGGAATGGCGCACGGATGTCATTATGATGGCTCGCCACTTGCGCTACTTGCAAAACAAGTACTGGCGTACGCGCTATAGTGTCAATTTTCCTCGCATGTGCCCCAGCGAAAGCGGGTTCCAGCCCAATGTGGTCATCTCGGACCGCGAATTGGCTCAATTGACTATGGCCTTCCGCATCTTCGACCACGATGTAGATATCTCGTATTCGACACGCGAGAGTCCACGCTTCCGCGACAATATGATGCGTCTGGGTGTAACATCCATGAGCGCCGGCAGCCAGACCGAGCCGGGTGGATACGCCACTTCGCCCGAAGCACTCGAGCAATTCCACGTCACTGACGAACGCAGTCCCCATGCCGTGGCCGAGGCTATACGCCGCAACGGCTACGAACCGGTGTGGAAGGACTGGGATGCCGTGTTCGACAATGATCATACTCACTGAGAAATAGGACTTTTAAGGCTTTTAGAGACTCTAAGGTCCTTAGGGTCTCTAAAGTCCTTAGGGTCCTTAGGGTCCTTAAAGTCCCTAAAGTCCTTAATATAAATCATCATAAGACAATGACCGATAAATATTTTACAGATGATATGGCCGAGCGCCATTCGCGCACTATGGCCGTGGACGACATAGGACTCGAAGGAATCCAACGTCTGGTCGGCGCCATGGTGGGCATCGTAGGTGCCGGGGCTTTGGGAGGTGCCGTGGCTGTGGCACTTGCCGCCGCCGGTGTGGGACGCTTGCGTATTATCGATTTCGATTGTGTGGAACTCTCCAACTTGCCGCGACAAACAGCTTATACTACCGGCGATGTAGGTCGCCCCAAAGTCGAAGCCTTGGCGGATCGTCTGATGGCGCTAAATCCGTCCATGGCTGCGGATACACGCTTCGAGCGTCTCGGTGCGGACAACGTGTCTTCATTTGTGCAAGGTTGTGATGTAGTGGTCGATTGTACCGACAACGGCGCCACTATGACCATGGTGGCCGATGCGACACGTGCCGCATCCATACCGTGTGTGCTGGGAGGCGTGGCCGGACGACAAGCCCAAGTTATGTCCTTCAGTCATGCCGCCGGCCCTGCTTCGGTATCCTATCGTGACATCTTCGGAGACGGAAGTCGCGGACGAGCTCCCCGAGGTATCTTTCCCCCCGCGCCGGCAACTGTGGCCGCTTTGCAAAGTGCCCGCGCCCTGGACATGCTGCTACATACAGACCGGGAAAGCCATCCCACAGTCCTTGTGCTCGATATTGACCTGGCCACTCTCCGATGCCGACGTTTGGCACTATGAGCTTCAGTATACACCGACGGCGGCAACGGAGTAGGACGTGATGTTGCAACAGGACGTCTTATACAGCGCTTCTGCGGAGTGTACGCACCATTGCCGATGCCGGTATCTTCTTTATATGTTTACATTTGTATAATGTTACATTATTAGCAAAATGGCTCGCTTTGACTATGCTTGCGTCTTAAATTGTGTGAAATTATAAAGTTTTATTATATTTTTTTTGTCCAATATATAAATAACTTTTACTTTTGTATGTGAAAAAGCGTTCGAGAGATTTCAAACCAATCTCGTCGGACACGTTCTATTACTCCTCTCCGACCTCTCCTTACTTCTTCGGCAGCTGTCTCTATGCTATGCCTATTACAAATAATCCGAAGTGAAACAAACCTAATAGAAACCTTGCAATTCTTTAGAGTAGAACAATGATCCTAAAAATGAAGAAGTTCATGGCCTTGGCCTTGGCCATGGCACTTTCGGCCATAGGCAGTGTTGTCTCCTACGCCGACAGTACTCCCAAGCAGGAATTCCGTGCCGCTTGGTTCACACCTCTCAATGGAGGATGGCCTGTATTCGCCAATAGAGGAAATGCCACTGCATTGAAAAACGAGATTATCAACAGGTTAAATCAAGTCAAAGCTGCCGGCCTCAATGCTGTCTGCGTCCATGTGCGCCCCTTTGCAGACCGTCTGTACAATACTAATACATATACACATAACGACGGTACAAAGTATACAGTATACGAACCAGTAAGCCATTATGCTTCAGGAACTCGAGGCAACCCATGCTCGATTGACTTGTTGCAGACTTGGATTGACGAAGGCCACAAACGTGGCATTGAGGTACATGCGTGGGTCAACCCCCTACGCTGGTGTACTCCCTCGGGAAACCAGAAGAAAGGATATAATCCATATTCAACGAATGTGGATGAATCGATAAAGGACTGGATGATTACGGCATACCAAAGCAATAATACAACCAAGTTCGTATTCAATCCTGCCAATGAGAAAACACATGTACGCCTTAAAAACGTGTGCGCCGTTCTCACCGGCGCGTATGACATCGATGGCATCGTTTTTGACGACTACTTCTATCCGGATTATATCGCGGAAGATTCAAGTGCGGATGACTGGTCTGACTACCAATCATACAGGAATGGTGGCGGTACGATGAGCATCGGTGATTGGCGTCGTGACAACGTCAATAAGCTGATGGAGGAGTCATACAATATCATACACGAAATCAAGCCATACGTAAGATTCGGCATTGCTCCTGCCGGCACAGCTAGCAAAGGCGTGAAAGAGTCTGATGGTTTGCCGTCGTTGTACGGACATACCTATGACGGTCTCACTTGCAAGCCCGGCGACTGGCAGTATGATGGGATTTATGCCGACCCGATAGCGTGGATACGCAGCAAACATGTGGACTACCTTGCTCCGCAGCTCTATTGGACCAATTCGCATAGCACCAACCCCTACGGCCCGATGATTGACTGGTATAGTATTGCCGCCAAGAAATTCGGACGTCATATCTTCGGCGCTTTGTCTATCACGTTCCTTGAAAAAGGCAACAATACCTCCAATTACGATGAAGTCATCCGTCAGGTCAACCAGACGCGAGCCACAACGCGCGACAATTTCCCCGGCGAGATGCTCTATAGCAGCCGTTCGATGTTCGGTCCGACTTGTAGTGGCCTTGACTCTTACCTTAAACAGAAGGTATATCAATATCCGGCATCGGTGCCGGCCATGACGTGGTACAACGCGCCCGACCTCGGCAAGGTGACTAATGTCAAGCTTAGCGGCACGACGCTTTCGTGGACAGGCAAGAGCAACAGCCGTTACATAGTGTATGCCGTGCCTCTGGGTACAAATGCAATACAGGCAGCCTCTACCGAGCACAACGGATTGCGTGCCGAGTATATCGTGGACATCACTTACTCGACAAGCGTCACTATTCCCTCGAACAAGACTTCCGGCTACTGGCACGGCGTAGCCGCCCTCGACCGCTACGGCAACGAATGGGCCATGGGAGCTACCTCCAATATGCCGCCGTCCGAGACGCTCAAGGCTGTGACGCTGACATCGCCGGCAGCCGGCGAAAGAGTTTCGATAGGGTGTACTTTCGGGTGGAACGACCCGGCTTCAGCCACAAGCTATGACTTGCAGATAAGTAAGGACAAGAACTTTGCAAGCGGCGTTTCCACTTACAATGTCAATACTACATCCTGTTATGTAGACCTGACAACGCTTTCCACCTCTTCCACCTATTTTTGGCGCGTAATCAGCCATAAGGGCGGTTACATCGATGGGACGTCCGAAGTGCGTTCGTTCTACATTCCCGCACCCGAGACACTGCCTTCCGTGACGCTTACCTCGCCGGCGGACGGCGCTCGTGCCGCTACTTCGCAGACATTCGACTGGGACGATCCGACGGGAGTAAATTCGTACGAGTTCCAAATATCGTCTGACAAGAACTTTGGCAGCAATGTCTACAAATATACCACCTCCGCCACATCTTATACCATAGATATGACGGCGCTCAATTCGTCCACCACATACTATTGGCGCGTGATCAGCCGCAAAAAAGGCTATCTTGACGGTGTCAGCGCAGTCCGTTCGGTATACAATCCGGGACCTGAACAACTGACCCCCGTGACGCTTGTAAGTCCCACAGCCGGCGAGCAGGCCACGTCCGACAACGTCACTTTTGTATGGAGAGACAATGTCGCCTCCGACAGCTATACTTTGCAGATTTGCGGCAATACCGATTTCGGCACCGGAACCAAGGAGTATAATACCGATGCCAAGTCGTATACAGTGAACACCGGAGGTCTCAATTACTCGACCCCGTACTACTGGCGAGTCATCAACCACCGCAACGGATATTACAAGGACGGTATCTCGGCCGTGCGCAACTTCATCACCAAGGAAGAGCCTTCGTGTATCAAGCCTCGTCTCGATTGGCCCGAAGACGGAGCGACGCTCAATGACGACATTGTATTTGTATGCAGCGACAATAATGACGAAAAGGCTGTCCTCGAGATTGCCACCGACCTCAATTTCTCCAATATCGTGTTTACCGGTACCACCGGATGGCACAAGGAGTATCCCTGCCTGCAATACACCGTTCCGGCCGAGGTTCTCGGCGCAAACGGCACCTTCTTCTGGCGTGTCCGCGTCAGCACCGCCGGAATCAAGGATGCTGTCAGCGATGTGCGCAAGTTGATTATGGGCAACGGTGTCAACCCCGACTACGGCAACTACACTCCGCGCCGCGAGCAGGTTGAATACCCCACGGTGACGCCGTATAACGGCAACAACACCACCCAAATGACCCTCACCAACCTATGGATCCGCAATGCATCCAACAACAACCCCGGTCTGAGCGAAACGCTATGCCGAGATATGGCGGCTCGTGCCGATAGAAACGGTGATCAGGGTGGCAAAGATATTTTATACGTATCTGCCCGAACGGCCAATAGCGGCTCTGCATCTTCTTCGTTGATACGTTTCGACGCTGCTACGGGCAACCAATTGTCGACACTCAATCTCACGCTTGACGGAACATTCTCGACAGCCTATTTCCCCACTAACGGCGTACTTGTTGACGCTGACGGACAGGTGCTTGTACACAATATGGCTGCAAGTAATGCTAATAAGCTGACTGTAGGCATTGTAAATCTCAGCAATGGTCAAGTTACAACGTATTTCAGTCAAACAGCAGATCCCAATATTCGCATAGACCACATAGACGTATATGGCACGGTTTCCAATAGCGGAACATATTATGTCTTGGCTGCTAATGGATCCAATGCTATAAGATGGAAGGTTACTAATGGAAACGTTACAAGGGAATCTATGTCAATCAATGCGATAGGCGCCGCCGGACGCGTTGTATTTACCGGTCGCCCCGACCGATTCTATGTAACCGGAACAGAAAGTGTGCCCAAATTGTACAGCTGGGGCAATAGCACGCCTTTGGCGACTCTTTTTGGCGATAACTTCTGTGGAGGTATGGCATATTTCACCCATGACGGATACTCGTTCATGGCCATTGCCACCCACGACAATACGAAAGGAGCCAAATGGACTATATGTTCCGGTGTAGATTTTACTGCTTCCGGTAGCCGTTCGGAGCACTGGGTTGTACCTACGCAGGGTATGGGTAATTCGGACCACCATTGGACTGCAAGTGGCGGCAGTGGCGACCCGACGATGCCTGTGAGTGTGCTACAACGAGATTCCTATGAGGACGGTGTTCATACACTCGACAACGCTGCTTCGGCTCAAAATACGAGATTATTTGTTTACAGCTCGGGTGACGGACTTGCGGCATATTCGATGACGCGCCGTATCGTCACGGGCGTGGAGGATGTCGTCTTTGATGGAGCCGATGCCGATGATTCCGAGACGGAATACTACAACCTGCAGGGTATCCGCGTCCGTCAGCCGCTGGCTCCCGGCATCTATATTAGACGTCAAGGCAACGTAGTCACCAAGGTGACACGCTGAGGCTGCAGATACGCATACCGATACCACGGGGCCGACATCGCATAGTGTCGGCCCCGTGTGTGTCTTGCGGACTATGACGGGCGGATGGTATGGTTTTTGCTTGATTGAAACCAATTCACATTGCTCGCGAATACGATGACACAATATAATACGGACAATACGACAGGACAGAATATGCAAGGTGTAGAGGCCAAGGCCTCAGTGCTTGTGTTCCCGCGACAGGGAATAGAGCGTAAAATAGGTTTTGACGCAGTGCGTGCCATGGTGGTCGGACGATGCAGCTCGCCGCAGGCACGCACATTGGCTCTCGAGACTATGCAGTGGAGTGCCGACGCCGGCGAGGTGCGCTGCCGTTTGGCACGTGTGGCCGAGATGGTGAAGGCCTTGACCGGTGATGACATCCTCGACCTCGGCACTGTCGAAGATTTGCAACGACCGCTTAAAAGCATCTCTGTTCCCGGGACATTTGTCGAGGCATCCGAATTGCTGACCCTGCTCAAGGCTTTGCGGCAGGCCACACGTGTTCGCTCGTGGCTTGACAAGACCGAAAACAGCGGTGCGGCTGTATATCCGCATTTGCGCGACATCGCCGCCGACATGGATACCGCTCCGGAGGTGCAGCGTGTCATAGCTTCGCTCGTAGATGACCTCGGACAGGTGCGCGACAATGCATCCGCTGCCCTTGCCGATATACGTCGCGAGATGTCAACCATACAACGGCGCATGGCATCGGCTATGCGCCGCGTACTGGGCGAAGCCGTTGCCCAAGGATGGGTACAGCCGGATACCGCCCCGGCCATGCGTGACGGTCGTCTTGTGCTGCCTGTCGCGCCTATGAACAAGCGTATGGTGCAAGGCATAGTGCATGACGAGAGCGCCACGGGCAAGACCGTCTATATCGAGCCGGCCGCCGTAGTCGAGTTGGGCAACCGCGGACGTCAATTGCAGCTTGAGGAAAGGCGCGAAGTCGTCCGCCTGTTGGTGGCTGCTGCCGATAGCATTCGTCCGCATCTTGATGCGCTCCTCGACCTTAACGACCGACTCGGCCTCCTCGATTTCATTGCGGCTAAGGCACGTGTGGCCATAGACACTGAGGCTGCCATGCCGAGGCTGTCCGACCGCCCCTGCTTAAATCTGCAACAGGCGCGGCATCCGGCACTCGAGGCGGCGCTGCATCGCCACGGTCGCGCGATTGTTCCGTTGGACATCACTCTTGACCGTGATAAGGGTCGTATACTTGTTATTTCCGGTCCTAATGCCGGCGGCAAGTCCATAGCGCTGAAAACCGTGGCTGTCGAGCAATATATGCTGCAATGCGGAATGTTGCCGACGGTGTCCGCCGATTCGGATATGGGCGTGATGAAGCGCCTGATGGTGGACATCGGGGACGACCAATCCATGGATGACGACCTGAGTACTTACAGCTCGCACCTGTTGGCGATGAAATATATGCTGGAACATTCCGGAGATGCCGACCTCTTCCTTATCGATGAATTCGGCTCGGGAACAGAGCCGCAGATAGGTGGCGCTATAGCCCAGGCGCTATTAATGCGCTTCAATGCCGCCGGGATGTGGGGCGTGGTCACCACCCATTACCAAAATCTCAAGACTCTTGCCTCCGAAGTTCCCGGATTAATTAATGGGTCAATGCTCTACGACCGCCAGCGTATGCAGCCGTTGTTCCGTCTCGATATAGGACATCCCGGCAGCTCGTTTGCCATCGAAATTGCTCGCAAGACCGGATTGCCGTCCGATGTCATTGATGATGCCTGTGCCATCGTGGGTAGCGACTATGTCAATTTGGACAAGTACCTGCTGGACATAGCACGCGACAAGCGTTACTGGGCCAATAAACGCGAGGACATTCGTCGACGTCATAAACATCTTGAGGAAGTCATCGACCGTTACGAGACCAAGCAGCAAGACCTTGACAGCCGCAGTCGTGCCATATTGGACGAGGCGCGGCAGGAAGGCCTGCGCATCGTCAGCGAGAGCAATGCGGCTGTGGAGCGTACTATACGCGACATACGTGAGGCTCAGGCCGAACGCGATCGTACGCAACAGGCACGCGAGCGTCTGCGCCAACAGCGTCGCGCCCTCGAAGACAAGGCTGCCGAACAGCCGGTCGAGCGTGCCCCAAAATCAACCAATAAGGCCAAAACATCTGTGCCAAAGGCCGCAGTGTCGTCCAAGGTTGAGCCTGTGCGTACAATAGAGCCCGGTGTATATGTATTGCTTGACAATCAGGGACAGCCCGGCCGCGTCATCTCGCTTGAGGGCAAGAAAGCCATGGTGGCCTTTGGCGCATTGAAGATGGATGTTCCGGTGGCACGGTTGACGCCTACTATGCGTCGTCCCGAAAAGGGTGGGGCATCGCAGGCTGCGTCCTTTGTCTCCGTGTCCACGGGCGAGGATATACGCCGTCGTCAATTGTCCTTCAATCCGGAGATAGACCTTCGCGGCTTCCGTGCCGACGAGGCTTTACAAGCCGTGATGCACTTTATAGATGACGCTGTGCAGTTCAGCGCCGGACGCGTGCGCATCCTGCACGGCACCGGTACGGGTGCGCTGCGTACCGCAATACGGCAGTATCTTGATACAGTCTCGGCGGTAAGGTCCTATGCCGACGAGGATGTCCGCTTCGGCGGTGCCGGCATCACGGTCGTCAATCTGGGTTAATCCTCAATGGGAATCATGAGAATCATGGGAGCAATAAGAATCATGGGAGTGATGGGAATAATGGGAATAATGGGAAAAATGGGAGCAATAAGAATAATGGGAGCAATGGCATAGGTCCCATTACTCCCATAATTTCTATAATTTCTTATAATTCCTATTGTTCTTGGTGTTCTCCGAGGACTCTTAGTTTTTGCGGCCTTGGAGGTCATCGTTGGTGATACGAGCGGCTGTTTTTTTGACCGAGGCGTTGAGGTTGCCGAAGCGATAGCCGACTGATAGACCTATCTGCATACGCATATCATCCATGCGCGTCACGCTTGTGCCGGTGTATGCACCGCGTAAGGCCTCATTTCTGAAGTAGCTGTTATGCTGTCCGAAGGGGTTGGTCAGTCGTAGTGAGACGCTTAGTGCCTTGTTTTTTAAGTAACTGCCTGTAAGAGAAAGTCCGTACCAGAAATTATTCATAAAGCCGTTTTTGCTGCGGGTGAAAGCATCGGATAGAGAGAACTGATAGTAGTTGGCCCATAGTTCGGCTTCGATATTGAGCGGCAGCTTTTGCGTGGCACGCATATAGACATTGCCGCCCCAGCCGTTGTTTTTGAATATCGTCTGGCTGATGTCGTTGTAATTTATGCTGCCGGAAACCATGACAGAAGTTTTGTCCATGGGCGTCCATTGCATAAAGCCTCCTGCCGAGAACGTACGTATCTTGCCAATGTTTTCGTAAGTGCTGTGCAGGATATTGCCTTCCAGAGTGGTGACTCCGGCTATGTCGTTGTTGGTGAATGCATACTGCGACCATAGGTTGAGGTTGATGCGCGGACGTATCAGCATATAGGTAAGTTTGACGCTCTGTGCGTGTGCACTTTCGAGGTTGGGGTTGCCTTCGGACAGTGAGGTTGGCGTGTACTTCTTGGCCGGGTTGAGGTAGGATATGCCGGGGCGGCTGATACGTGTAGCGTAATTGGCCGTCAGGGTATTGGCATCGTTAATCTGCCATGATGCGGCGGCACTCGGTACCCAGTCGTTGAGGCTGGATGAGAACGCGTCCTGACTGCCATCGGGATAGTCGGCCTTGAGCTTGGAGAACTCGTAGCGCAGGCCGGCACGTAGCGTCATTTTGCTGACTTTTACCGAATACTGGGCGTAAGCGGCGGCAATGTCCGTGATATGGCGGAAATCGGTGTACATATTCTGCCATCCGATGTACTCGCTGTTGGTCTTAGAGCGGTTGCGACGCAGGATGTATTTGCCGCCCATGTCCAATGTGTGGTTCTTGGCCGTAGGACGAGTCCAGTCGGCTTGGAAGGTGTGTTCGATGAAATTAAGGCGGAAGTCGTTGTTGAAATCCGTATATTCGAACATCGAGCCGAAGATGTTGCTGTAGTGCGTGTCGGCTTGTTGTTTTTGGCGCGTGGTAGAAATCATATAGCTGAAAGTCAGAGCTTCGCCCTTGCGCCGCGTCAAGTGCTGGTAGTTGATATTGCCGTCGATGTCAAAGTAAGACGAATTGGCGATGTCATACGTGGAGGAGTATTTGCTGAGCAGGCTACCGTTGACATCGGTCAGAGACTGTGTCCCGGAGCCGTATCCGTTGACGTGATATTCATAGCCGTTGAACTCGCCGGAAATGAGGTTGAGCGAGTCGATTTCCCAGGATGCTTCGCCGCCGAACCACTCGACCAGGCCGTGGACACGTTGGTCCTCGGTGCGTAGGCTACGCGTTCCGTTTTCGTAGGTATAATCGTATTCTGAACGGTTTCGTTGCATTTTTTCGGGGATATTGGATATGCCACCGTTGATGCTGAAAGTCACTTTGTCGATTTGGGAGGACAGCCATAGGTTGCCGTCTGCGCGGTTGTTCATGAAGTCGTAGCTGCCGCCTACGCGTCCGGTGACGCCCTTGATGACGGTCTCGTCGTCCGTGACGATGTTGAGGATGGCTCCGATGCCCTCGGCGTCGTACTTGGCTCCCGGCTCGGTGATGACTTCGATGCGTTTGATGGACGATGCGGGCAGTGCGTCAAAGATGTCCTTGGCGTTTTTGCTGAGCGAGTTGCTGGGACGGCCGTTCTTGAAGACTTTGAAATTGGAACTTCCGTTGACCTTGATATTACCCTCGCCGTCGACGCTGACCATGGGGACGCGGCGCAGGACTTCGCGGACGGTGAGTGTCTGTGCGGTGGCGTCGGCCTTGACGTCATAGCCTATGCGGTCGATTTCCTTGGTGACGATGGGGCGCTGGGCCGTGACCACGACTTCCGAAAGCTCGTTGACGCCGGAGGTCATAGTGCCGAGGTCGGCTACGGGTGCTGCATCGCTGACTGTAAAATTTTTTACGGCAACGGCGCTGCCGATTACTTCCAATTGCATGCGGTAAGTCCCAGCCTTGGCGATATTCCCCGACCAAATGCCCAGAGTGTCGGTGACGCCGGCAGCCACGGGATGGATGCTGTCGCTGCCGAAAACACGGCATGTTGCATATTCTTCGGGATTGCCCGACGGGTCTACGGCTTTCACCTTGACGGTATAGGCCGAGGCGGGCGTGCTGCCCATACATATTATTAGGAGGAGTGCGAGGAGGAATGATGTCGCAAATTTGTTCATCGGATTGTGTGGGTGTTCTTGCTTCAGACCTTTGTCGTTTCGCCGGGGCTCCCATCGCCGGGAACCCCGGGCCGAAAGACGTGAAAATTGTCTGATTGTTATTGTCTAAAAACCTATGGAAACTGTTTCTTTGAAAAAAATCTCTTGTATTGTTCGTTTGCTTATTAGACGCATAAGACGCCTAAAAGTGACACAAAACACGGTTAAATAAAGTTAATATCGCAACGACTTGTCATCGGGACATGTTAGAGCATGCACTATTTGACTGTGTCATTATGGCCTGATAATCTTATCGGCAACATTTGCGATGGAATTTGCGGTGGGGACTATAACACTTTCGGTGGGAAAGGTGTTGTATTTCACCGAAAATGTGTACATTTGCAGAGAGATATAAAACATACTTACGCGTATGTCCGATACGTCCAAGACATACGAATACGAAGAGAAACAAACACATAACATTAATTAAAAACATAGACCAATAATATGATTAAACGACTGATCACATTTTGGGTGGCGGCATTTGTGCTGGGAATCTCCGGAGCTTTTGCACAGATAGTCACTACCTCTCCGGCCTTGCTGCAAGAGGCCAGTAAAGATGTCGTGCTGACTTACCATGCCGATTCGCCTTTGGGCAACGGCGGGCTCAAGGGACTGTCCGCGACTACACCCGTGTACGCCCATATAGGCGTGATTACCAATAAAAGTGCCGACACATCCGATTGGAAGTATGCGCCCTCCAAATGGGGCGATAATGCAGCCAAGTACAAGCTGAAATACGTGTCGCCCAATACATATACCTTGTCTATTGGCGACATCCGCACCTATTTCGGTATTACCGATGCATCAGAGACCGTGCAAAAGATAGCCGTGGTATTCCGCACGGGCGATTGCAACAAGGAAGGCAAGACATCCTCCGGCGGCGATATCCTTGTGGATGTTCTCGAGCCCGGCTTCCAGATGTCTTTGACCGTGTCCACCCCCAAGGTCATCACAGCCGAGGCAATGGCCACGCTTACGGTCAATACTACCGAGCCTTGCACGATAGAACTCTACAACGGCACCTTCCGCTTTGGTCGCAAGTCCAATGCTACCACCTATTCTTCCGAGTATAATATGGCCGTCCCAGGCACTTACGACTTCAAGGCCGTGGCTACGACAACAGACGGTACCAAGACTATGACCAAGACCTACACTGTAAGCTATATCACTGACTCGCCCGCGGGTACATATCCCGGCGGTGTGCCCAAGATGGGCGCCGTGAAGAACGCCGATGGTACAGTGACCTTCTGCATCGCCGCTCCCGGCAAGAAAAACGTGATGCTTGTAGGCGCATGGAGCAACTACTCGACAATCGCCAATCAGTGCGAAATGAAATATCAGGACTATAACGGACAGCGCTACTTCTTCCGCACAGTCAGCGACCTTCAGGAAAACACGTGGTATCCGTACTACTATATTGTAGACGGCATCACCAAAGTGGGCGACCCCTATGCACACATGGTGCTCGATCCTTACAGCGACAAATGGCTCGATTCCTCCATATGGCCCGATATGCCCAAGTATCCGTACGAGAAATTTGACGACACGATGATGGCAGTATATCGCGGCGATCTTGATGGCAATTACAAATTCAGCGATTTTACCATTCCCGACCATCGCAATTTGGTAATATATGAGATGCTCGTCCGCGACTTTACCGGTACCGATCGCCAGGCCAATGGCGAGGGCACTCTGCGCAAGGCCATAGAAAAGATTCCTTATCTGCGCAGTCTCGGCATCAATGCCGTTGAGCTGATGCCGGTTATGGAATTTAACGGCAACAACTCGTGGGGCTACAATACCAACTTCTACATGGCACCGGACAAAGCATACGGATCGCCCAAAGACCTCAAGGACTTTGTGGAGCTATGCCACAAAAATGGTATAGCCGTCATCCTCGACATTGTATTCAACCAAAGCGACGGCCTGCACCCCTGGTATCAGATGTATCCCATAGCCTCCAACCCCTTCTACAACCAGACCGCCCCACATGACTACAGCGTGCTCAACGACTGGAAGCAAGAAAACCCCTTAGTACGTCAGCAGTGGAAGGATGCCATAAAATACTGGATGACAGCCTACAATGTTGACGGCTTCCGCTTTGACCTCGTCAAAGGTCTCGGCACATCATATCCCTCCGGTACGGAAGCATATAACGCTTCGCGCGTGGCCGTAATGAAAGACCTCCATGCAGCCATCAAGGCCGTCAAGCCCAACGGAATACATATCAATGAGAATCTCGCCGGTGACAAGGAAGAAAATGAAATGGCCGCCGATGGTCAGCTCAACTGGGCCAACATTAATTACAATTCCTGTCAGTTCGGCATGGGTTATGCCTCCGGTTCAAACCTCGAGCGCTTCCTCTCCACCTCCGACAGCCGCACGGCATTCTCGACCGTGGCATACGCCGAAAGCCATGACGAAGAACGCGTAGGCTACAAGCAGAAAGCTTACGGATATGGTTCTGTCAAGGAAGACCAGTATAAGCGTTCGCATCGCCTGGCGCAACTGGCAGTGCAGATGCTGCTTACTCCCGGACCGAAGATGATCTGGCAATTCGGCGAATTTGGTGCCGACCAGACCACCAAAAACTCCGACAACAGCAACAATACCGATCCCAAGACAGTGGTATGGTACTACAAAGACGCGACCGACCATGTCGGCATCTTCGAGGCATACCAAGCTATGTGCAACCTGCGTCGCAATAATCCTGACCTCTTTGTCAATGGAACTTTCACACAGGTGGGTATGAACACTCAGTCTTTCAGCACCAACCGCATTATTCGCATCAATAACGGCGACCGCGAAATTATTGCCCTCATCAATCCCAACGTGGACGGCGCAGCCAAGAACGTGGGTTACTCGGTGCAGAGGATTTCGGCCTCTAACCATCAGATACTCAGCTCCAGTCGCAACTTGACAGCTACTCCGACATTTAGCGGCACGACAGTCAAATGCTCTATCCCGGCCAACGGCTATATCGTCCTCGGTACGAAATCAGTACTTGGTGTGGACGATGTCACTGTGGATGCCGACCCGTCAACGGCAGTCAAGGTCTATGCAGACGGCCGTGAGATTGTAATCGCCGGTGAATACACCACCGCCACGGTATATAATGTCGCAGGTGCGCTCCAGCCTTCGCTGAGCGTTTCCGCCCCCGGCTTGTATATCGTCACTGTAGACGGCACTGCACACAAGGTGCTTGTACGCTAAGCATTAGACGACTTTCCACTTAAAATAGCGGTGGGCGTGTCTCTCTCAGAAGATGACACGCCCACCATTTTTTTGTACGAAAAATGACCTATAGGTCGATATGTAGTTCCGGCGGCCTTGAATTTAGGTCAAAAGGGAGGGTTATTCGATTTCGGAGAGCTCGAGCCAGCGCAACTCCTTTTCGTCGAGGAGGTCTTTGACTTCGCAGTAACGGGCGCTCATGGCGGCGATGTCCGCATCTGGTGTGGGAGTGCCGGCAAATGCGGCTTCCAGCGAAGTGCGCTCGGCGGTGAGGGCGTCTATCTCGGCTGTCAGAGCTTCAAATTCGCGTTGCTCCTTGAAGCTGCGGCGTCGGCGTTGAGGCGTTTTGATTTTGACATTCGCTGTGGTGCGTTGGGTGGTCGTTTGGGCGTTTTGTCGGGCACGCCAAGCGCGGTAATCGCTGTAATTGCCGGGGAAGTCGCGGATGACACCGTCGCCTTCGAGTACAAAGATGTGATCTACGATATTGTCCAGGAAGTATCGGTCGTGGCTGATGATGATGGCACAGCCGTTGAACTTGGTGAGGTATTCCTCGAGTATGCCTAAGGTGACGATGTCGAGGTCGTTGGTGGGCTCGTCCAGTATCAGGAAATTGGGGCGACGCATAAGCACTGAGGCCAGATGTAGACGACACAATTCGCCGCCGCTGAGGGTCTCGACGTATTTTTGTTGGTCAGGGACGTCGAAGAGAAAGCGTTTGAGCAGTTGCGAGGCGTTGAGCCGTGCACCTTCGTACTCGATGTCGTCGGCGATGTCGGTGATGACGTCGATGACACGCTTGCCCGGCGCCGGAGCAAATCCGTCCTGGCTATAGTAGCCGAAGCGCACCGTTTCGCCGATGTTCCATTCGCCGCTGTCTTGCTGCACCAATCCCAGAAGCATTTTTACGAACGTGGATTTGCCGATGCCGTTGGCGCCGATAATTCCGACTTTTTCGCCGCGAGCAAAGTCGTATGAGAAGTCGCGGACGATGACGCGGTCGCCATACGCCTTGGAGATGTGGCGAGCTTCAAAGATTTTACTGCCTATATATACCTTGGATGCGTTGCCGAGATCGATGTTGCGTTCTGTGAGGTTGACGCGGCTGCGTTCCTTGAGGTCATAGAATTGTTCGATGCGATAGCGGGCTTTCCCGGCGCGAGCCTGCGGCTGTCGCGACATCCAATCCTGCTCCTTGCGCAGAAGGTTGTTGACGCGGTCCAACTCGGCGGACATGGCGCTGATACGCTCGGCACGCCGCCGCAGAAAGTAGTCGTAATTGCCATCGTAAGTGTATATCTGAGTGCGGTCTATTTCGATAATTTTGCTGCACACTCGGTCCAGGAAATATCGGTCGTGCGTCACCATCAGCAGAGTCATTCGAGCCTTGGCCAGATATGCTTCCAGCCATTCGATGGCGGCGATGTCCAGGTGGTTGGTGGGCTCGTCCAGTATCAGAAGTTGCGGCTCGGTTGCAATAGCTCGTGCCATGGCTACGCGTTTGCGTTGACCCCCGGACATCTTTGCCAGGGGTACCGATGTATCGTTGACGCCCAGTCCGGACAATAGCCGTATGTATCGGCTGTGAGTCTCCGAGGCTTCATCTCCCAATTCGGGGGCGGCTTCGGGGGCGGTGACGCTGTCGTCTGCAAATTCGGGATTTTGCTCGAGTATGGCTATGCGCAGGTCGTTGCGGAAAACGATTGTGCCGCTGTCGGCTTCCTCTTTTCCGGCGATGATGCGTAGTAGTGTGGTCTTGCCTGTGCCGTTTTTGGCTATCAGGCCTATTTTGTCGCCTTCGTTGATGCCGAAGGATATGGAATCCAAAAGCATACGGTCGCCGTAGCTTTTGGTGATATTGTCTATTTGTGCGAGTATGGCCAATGTTTGATTGAATTAGTAAGTTGGTTATGCCCGAATGACTGTAAAAAGCTCAAAAGCCGGGAACGTCGAGTTTGGCGTAAAGGTCTGTCCGTTAAGGTTCAGTCTAATCGGATAAACTCGTTTGTGTCGTAGTCACGAGTGGCCGTGGAGCCGATCACCGAGTCCCACAGCATGGGCGACAGGCCAGTGCCGGGGCGTTTGGCGGAGATGTCTTCGGCGGTTATAACTTGACCTCGTACGATGTGACGTGCGGCAACGATGCTGCGGCGAGCCACAGCGACATTGGCGCTTTCGGCTGCTGTGACGACTTTTTCCGACGAGCCTAATGCTGTCTCGACGTCCCGTATGGCCTTGACCATATCCGCCAATTCGGATGGTTCAAGAGAGGCCTTATGGTCCGGACCTTCCATTTGTCGGCTTAGGGTGAAGTGCTTCTCGATGACGTATGCTCCGCGAGCTGCGGCGGCTATGGGGACGGTGATGCCGCGCGTATGGTCGCTGTATCCTACGGCAGCGCATCCCAGCGATGCCAGGGTGTCCATAGCGCGCAGATTGACGCTCTCGAGTGGCGCCGGATATTGGGTGGTGCAGTGTAGCAGGATGATGTCGCGGCGCGATTTTCCGGCGGTTTCGAGTGCGCGAAGGGCCGCTTCGACTTCGGAGATGGTGGACATGCCGGTGGACATTATCACTTTGCCCGGATGGGCGGCGATGGCTCGCAAGTAGGGTAGGTCGGTGATTTCGCCCGAAGGGACCTTCCAATAGTCCATACCCAAGGTGGCAAGGAATTCGATGGAAGTCAGGTCGAAAGGAGTGCTCATGAAGCCTATATGTCGTTCGCGGCAGTGTTGTGCCAAGGTGGCGAAGTCGTTGTATGTCAATTCGAGAGCGCTGAGCATTGCCATTTGGCTGTCATCGTGGTCCCGGGGACATGCCTGTCGTTGATATGCGGCACGGGGAGCTGACGCCGTAACCAAGTCTGTGGCTTTGAAGGTCTGGAATTTGACATAATCGGCGCCGGCGGCGGTAGCGGCGTCCACAAGTTGCAAGGCCAGGTCGAGACGCCCGTTGTGATTGACGCCGGCTTCGGCGATGATGACTGTATGCATGGGCTGTTAGTGTATCCTTGGTTTATATGATTTTATTGCAGCTTTTTGGCCGGACATCCGACATAGGTGCCGCCAAGAGTAATGTCGCTTGTGACTACGGCGCCCATTCCGATGACGGTGCCGTCGGCTATGGTGACGCCGTTACGAATTTTGGCTCCCGCACCTATGTAGCAGTCGTCGCCGATTGAAACGCCGCCGCAGATGACAGCCCCCGGGCCTACAAAGGTGTTGACGCCTATACATACGTCGTGTTCGATGATGGCTCCGGTGTTGATTACCGAGAACTTGCTTATGGTTGCGCCCGGTCCGATGTATGCACGGTGCATCACTGCGCAACCTTCGGCGATGTGTGCGGTAGGCGATACCGAGGCATCCGAGGCTGTGACGGACGGGTGGACGAAGTCGGCGTAGCGCGAAAGTAAGGCTCGCCGCGGAGACATTTTGCCGTCACGTCCGCTGATCAGGGTGATATGTACCGGCGGTAGTGTGTCTGCGGATTTGTGCGCGTTGCGGACAAAAGTGTCGTCATCGCCCAGCCACGCCAAAGGAGACATAGATTCGGCAGGTTGTGGCGATACGTATCCGGCAATGCGTTCGCAGCCCAATACATCAGCTACCGAGCGAGCGTGTCCGCCGCCGCCGATAAGTACAATGCCGACCGAGGGCGTGGTATTGATGCTGCTCATCGGTTGTAAATATCGGTCTTGTATTTGGCCAGGTTTTCGGGACGTACAAACCAGTCGATGGTGGCGCGTAGGCCGTCTTCAAGCGACATGCGCGGACGCCAATCGGTCAGTGAGGTTATCAGCGTATTGTCGCCGCAGAGGCGGAATACTTCGCTGTTGGCCGGACGCAGACGTGCCGGGTCGGTCACGAAAGTCACTTCGGCGTTCATGAGCGTGGCTATGGTGTCAAGCGTCTGACGCATGGATATTTCTGTGCCTGATGCGATGTTGATGTCTCGTCCTTCTATGCCTTCGGCCTGAGCCAAAGCGAGAAATCCGCGCACGGTATCGCCTACGAAATTGAAATCGCGAGTCGGGGTCAAGTCGCCTACCGTAATCTGTCGCTTGCCCGATGCTATCTGCCCGATAATTGTCGGAATGATGGCGCGAGCGCTTTGTCGCGGGCCGTAGGTGTTGAAGGGCCTGGCGATGACCACCGGCAGTCCGAAGGCGTTGTAGAAACTTGTGGCAATAGCATCGGCGCCTATCTTCGTCGCCGAGTAAGGCGACTGGGGCTGCCGAGGGTGTTTCTCGTCGATGGGAACGTATTGTGCGGTGCCGTAGACCTCGCTGGTGGAGGTGACGATGATGCGGTCGCACCGGGCATCGCGTGCGGCCTGGCACATATTGAGCGTGCCGCGGATGTTGGTGTCGACGTAGCTGTCGGGTGCGACGTAGCTGTAAGGAATGGCGATGAGGGCCGCCAGGTGGAACACCGTGCCGCAGTCGCGTGCTATTTCGCGGCAGTAGTTGGGGTCGCGCACGTCGCCGCACACCACTTCGAGGCGGTCGTTGCGGGCGATGTCTTCAAGCCAACCCCAGTAGTTGAAGCTGTTGTATTGTGAGAGTGCACGCACGCGGTAGCCGTGTGCCAATAGTAGTTCGACCAGATGCGAGCCGATAAATCCGTCCGCTCCGGTGACTAATACGGTTTTGTCTTTATTTATCATATTGTCGGATATGTCTTTCGGTTTGGTTTTTATTGTCCGGTGTAATACGGCACTTACGGTGAAGTGTTGTGGCTTTTACCAATCTTTGACGAGAGTGTACCGTACCGAATGGCCGGCCTCGGTATATTGCAGTATCAGTCGCTTGCCGTCGTCGGTGATGACATCGAATGTGCTCTTGCCTTCGGGGAACGAAATCCACTCGGGTGCACGATATATATCGGAGCCCGGCTTATAAGTATTGTCTCCGTGTGTAAAGTCAAAGGTTATGGTCTTGTCCGAGGGACGAGTCCATGTGCCGTTGCGCGAGCGCTTGTCATATCGCGGTGTAGTGCGTTCTATCTCAATGATGTCGTTTTGGAACAGCCATGAGGTGTAGCTGCCGTCTGCTTCGGGCTGAGCCACCTCGGTGTCGTCTACAACCATTTTTTCAAGGCGCCAAATACCGTAGAGATTGCCGATGTCGCCGTTATTGGTGACGCATCCGGAAAAGATGGAGGCCAGGAGTAATGCGATTGCGCCGAGTATGGTGTTTAGGTGTCTGTATGCCATAGTGTTTGATGTGTACGTGTTACTTGAAGGAAAGCAGGCCGCGGTATGCGACGGTGACCAAGGCGCCGAAATTGTCGCCACGCAAGTCTCCGGCATCAAAGGCGGCGGTGGCTGCGATGCTCAGTCCGGGGCATACCTTGGAAGCGTCCCAGTCCAGACGCACCATTGCCGAGGTGTTGTGCAGTTGTTTGGGCGTGTTTAGTCGCCCGTTGCCGCGAGCCTGTGCCCACGACAATTTGACTGTCCAGTCCAGCGCGGTTGAGGCGATGCTGCCGGTGGCGGCGGCATGAAATCCGCTGGTGCGCGTGTGCAGAAATTGTGGATAGCCGTCACGGTTGTATATCGGAGCAACGGTGAAGGGCGAGCCTATGGCCATGCCATAGTTGTGGTGTGCGTTGAAAGATGAATTGTTGTAATAGTCATCGGCGCCCGAGGCTTCGGACGTGATGGTTGTGCCGGGGCGGTCGTTCGGAGCCCAATGTATGGGTCCGCTTTGGTCGCGCATGTCTATATATTCGACTACGGCGGTGTGCAGCCATTTGCCTTGCGGATTGTGCCAGCGGATGCC
Source organism: uncultured Porphyromonadaceae bacterium (assembly GCA_900540625.1). Taxonomy (GTDB): domain Bacteria; phylum Bacteroidota; class Bacteroidia; order Bacteroidales; family Muribaculaceae; genus CAG-873. The sequence goes on from UQGP01000018.1 coordinate 26,589, forward strand.
CCAAAGGCCGTCCCACTTGTTGCGCTTGGCCATGGACGAGCCGTCTTCCCATAGCCATTGGAAATAGCCGGAGAGTTCCTGCCCGCCGGCAAAGCGGTATCGCGCGTTGAAATCCCACGAGCCGAGGCTGCTGCCTTCCACCCATCCGTCGCCGTTGCCGCGTCCGGGAATAAACATTTCCCAATAAGCCTTGGCGTTGGAGCGGTTTTTGACTTCTGACACTACCTTGCCTTCGCGGTAAAAGCGAGTGACGCCGCCGAAGTGTCCCGCGCATTGGGCGCCGATGGTTACGGACAGCGGCATAGAGGGCTTGGTGCGGAAATATGCGCGTTTGTAGGTGTACAATTCGCCTGTGGTCAGATGGTTGTTCCACATATTGTACTGGGCGCGCACCCAATCATTATGGGCAAATTTGCCGTATGTAATCTGTCCTTCGATTTGTACCCATCCATTTGTGAAAGGAATATTCTGGAAATCGACAAATCCGGCACGTACCTGCGGTATGGGACGCGAGTTGTTGCTTTGTACCAGATCGCCGGAGGACAAGTTGTTGTCCACCAATATACCGGCCTGCTCCTGCATCCCGGCCGAGAGAAATACGCCGCGGTATTTGACTGATGCGTACAACTGCTGAAGCCATACAACGGCTGCGCCGTTGCGATGCGTACCCCAAGTGTCGTTGGCTGCATCGTAGCGGTCGTAGGACTGCTTATGCGAGTATCCGGCCAGGACTTCCGCTCCGGCGGCCCAGTCAAAGCGTCGCGAGAGGTCGAGGTCCTTATGCGCCCATACATCGGCTGTCGCTGCATTTTTGGCCGAGGTGCGTCCGTAGTTCCAGGACGCTATCATATAAGGAGCGAAAGCGCCCGAAGATGTCTGCATATTGGCAGCGCCGCCGTAGTGTATGTCTATGGGGGCAGCCCACGACGACAATGCTGCTGCGAGTCCGCAGGCCGTAACGGCGCTTCTGAATATTGAAGTAGGTATCATAGCGCAAAGATACAAAAAAATGGCTAAATGACGTGGCCTATACGTGCTTGTTTGGCTTGTGTTTGGTTTGGAGGATACGACTTTTTGCTGCTTTTTGCTGCAGGGTGGTGTCTGGTATGCCGATGTAAGGACGTCGGCAGGCGTAAATCACGACTGTAATCGCGATATTCAGGGCCTACGATACGCAATAGGCGTCAATATGACAGGACTTCGCGGCGGCCGGCGTCGATGCGCAGCAGGATAAATAATAGAATGGTGAAGCCCCAGAGCGAAGACCCGCCATAGCTGAAAAATGGCAAGGGAATGCCTATGACCGGACACAGGCCGATGACCATTCCGATATTTATGCAAAAGTGGAATATCAGGTACGAAGCAACACAATAGCCGTAGACGCGTCCAAATGTGGTGGGTTGGCGCTCGGCAATGGCCAGTACGCGCAGTATCAAAGCTACGAACAGCGCCATAACAAGCATAGTGCCCCAGAAGCCTTCTTCTTCGCCTATGGTGCAGAATATGAAGTCGGTATGCTGTTCGGGTACGTATTTCAGCTTGGTCTGCGTACCTTCCAGGAAGCCTTTGCCTGCAAATCCGCCGCTACCGATGGCAATTTTCGATTGGTTGACGTTGTATCCGGCGCCGCGCAGGTCTTCCTCGATACCGAGTACCACTTTGATACGCAGTTGCTGGTGGGGCTGCAATTGGTTGAAGGCAGCGTGTACACTGAACATGAAGCATACCGAGGTGATGACTGCGGCTACGGGTATCAGCAATTTGCGTGAGCGTGTGCCGCCACGTATGGACATAATCACGAGGTAGATGCAAGGCACGGCCAGCATTATCATCATTAAGGCCATTCCCGGCAACTGTAGGTCGGTAAATGTGGCCAAAAGCCATAAGACCAAGCCGTAACCGCCGAGCCATAGCAGCACGTTGCGTGCTACTTCCCAACGTCGACAGTATATAAACATCATCACTGCAAGTGCTATGGCTACCAGCACCAGAATCCAGAATTGACCGGTGGCGATACCCATAATTGCGCCTTCGGTGAATTTGACTGCCACGACAAAGATTATCACGGCCATAGCCGCAGCAAACAATATGATGCCGCTCATGCCCTCGCGATATAGGACAAAGAACAATGCCATGAAGGTGAGGGCCGAACCGGTTTCCTTCTGAGCCAATATCAGGAATACCGGAATGATGATGATGGCAATGGCGCGTACATAGTTGCTAATCTTGGCGTTGAGCAGGAAGTTGTAGCCGCTGAACAGTTTGGCTAAGGCTAAAGCCGTAGCGAACTTGGCAAATTCGGCCGGCTGCAGACTCATGGGGCCCAGCACAAGCCACGAGCGCGAGCCCTTGATGTCCGGAGCCAAAAACGGCGTGACCAGCAACAACAGCAATACCAGTACGTATATCGGGTAGGCATAGGTCTCGAACATACGCACTTCGATGAGCATGATGATGCCGCCGATGCACAGTCCCAAGCCTATCCATAGCGCTTGCTTGCCCGAAAATTCGTCAAAGGACAATATGGCGGCGTCATCGTAGTCGTAGCTGGCGGCATATATGCTAATGACGCCGGCCAGTACCATAATCAGGTAAATGATGACGGTAGGCCAGTCAAGGGTGCGCAGCACCGTGTCCGATTCATTTCTTCTTGTCAACATAATGCAGCGAAGATGTTAACATACTTGTTTCGAGGTGCTTGCGTGACGGCGAGATGGTGCCTGAGAGGTATTTCTCGATGACGAGACTGCCGATGGGGACGCCGAAAGTGGCGCCGAATCCGGCATTCTCAACGTATACGCACACCGCAATTTTGGGATGGTCGTAGGGAGCAAAACCGATGAAGGCACTGTGGTCCTTGCCGTGCGGGTTTTGCGCTGTACCGGTCTTTCCGGCCATCTCGATGCCGGGAATGGCTCCGCGACGGCAGGTGCCTCCGGTGACGGCCATACGCATACCTTCGGCTACTTCGCGGTAGTATCGCGGCTCGATGGTGGGACGGCGCACGCGCAGCAGTTCTTTGTCCATGACTGTATCGCTTACTGCCTTGACCACGTGAGGGGTTATGAACCATCCGCGATTGGCGATAGTGGCGCAGAGGTTGGCAATTTGTACGGGCGTTGCACCTATTTCGCCCTGACCTATGGATACCGAGATGATGGTGTTGGCGCTCCAATGTCCCTTGCCGTATATCTTGTTGTAGAAACGATCGTTAGGAATAAATCCGCGGCTTTCGCCGGGGAGGTCGACGCCGAGGCGGTATCCGTATCCCATGCTTACGAGGTGTTTTTTCCAAACCTCAAAGGCATTTGCGGCATTGCCGTATTTGCTGCGACGGTCAATCATTGCTTTGAATCCGTAGCAGAAGAAGGCGTTGCAGGACGTTTGCAAAGCGGGTTTCAGCGCCAACGGGCTTGCATGGCTGTGGCATCCGACGCGAAGTCTTCCGCTGACGTATCCGTGGTGGCAGGGGTAGGCGGTGCCGGTGGTGATTATGCCTTCTTGGAGCAAAATCAAGCCCTGAGTCGGCTTGAAAGTCGAGCCGGGAGGGTAGGATGTCATCAGTGCGCGGTCAAACAGCGGGTGCGAGGGGTCGCGCGTAAGTGCTTTGTAATTGGCGCCGCGGTTACGTCCCACCAGCAGCGAGGGGTCGTAGGTGGGCGTGGATACCATACATAATATTTCGCCGGTTTCGGGTTCGATGGCGACCACAGCGCCGCGTTTGCCCACCATCAGCGACTCGGCGTATTGCTGAAGCCGCATATCAATGCTCAATGTCAGGTCATGTCCCGATATGGGTGCTACATCATGCGCTCCGCCGTCGTATTTGCCTTGGATGCGCCCGTGTGCATCGCGTATCAGGATTTCCACGCCTTTGTTTCCGCGCAGGTATCGTTCGTAGCTGCGTTCTACTCCGAGGTCGCCGGTGTAGTCGCCGGCGGCGTAGTAGGAGTCATCGGCAATATCTTGTGCATTGACTTCGCGAATATTGCCCAAGATATTGGCGGCACTTGCGGTGTTGTACTGGCGCAGGATGCGTTTTTGGATGAATATGCCCGGGAATTTATAGAGCTTTTCTTGCAGGCGTCCGTAGTCCTGAGCTGACAAGTGGGTCATCAGCACTTGTGGGGTGTAGGATGAGTATCCCGGATTGAGGTGGCGGTCGCGCATATCCTCGAAGCGTTGGCGTAGGGTCTCAACGGTGATGCCGAGGGTGTTGCAGAAGTCGATGGTGTCAAAGGTGGTGACATCGCGCGGTACCAGCATCACATCATAGGCCGGTTGGTTGAATACCACCAGTTGTCCGTTGCGGTCGTATATGAGGCCGCGTGAAGGGTATACGGTTTTGCGAAGAAAAGCGTTGGTGTCGGCCGATTCTTTGTAGCGGCTGTCATTGATTTGCAAGTCGAAGAGCCTGAAGGCGTAGATAATCGCTATCAGGACCACGAACCCCCCGATGATGTAGCGGCGTTTGGCGTAATCGTAGTTTTTTCTCACGACGGCAATGCTGGGGTGTTATAGTTCGGTTTACAATTTGGACTCGCGTCGGTGGGACAAGATACTGTCTATGGCAAATATTACCACGAAAGTGTAGGCTGTGCCTGTGGATATGCGCAGCATCAGTCGTCCGAAATTGAAGAAGCTGAAGGATTCGACAGTGTGCATCAAAGTGCAATATATCAGCACCATAGTGACGGCATATTTGAGAAACGCCGCGTGTCCCATACTGCGCGATGACGGCGCCGCTCCGGCAAGGTCTTCCTCGCGGTTGACGTACAGATGGAAGACGGGGCGTTGGAGGGCAACGGCCACGGTGCAGCACAAGGCGTTGAGGCCCTGTGTATTGTCGAAAATGTCTACCAGCAATCCGAGCAGAAATCCTATGGTGAGGCGCAGGTTGTCATTGAGCGTCACCGGAAGTGCAATGATGGAGTATATGAATACGCAGGCCATAGCACATCCGCCGATAATCAGGTTGTTGAATATCAGCGACTGTATCAGTACCAGCAGTATGAATTGAATGGCTATGCGTATCATTGTCTATTGTCTCGGAGTGGTATGCTGTATGGCGTTGCTGCGTGTTTGACGTCGATGCATTGCCTTGTATGTATTATCGTTTTTGTGCCGTGGCTGTATCGTGCCGTGCTTTAATTACATCGGGGTGTCTGACGATTATTCTTCGGGTGTATCGGCCTTTTCGAGTTGCTTGACCTCGGAAGCGTAGTCATTGAGAACAACCTGAACGTTGCCCAAACGAGCGAAGTCGCACAGCAGTCGTATGCGTAGTGTGAAGAAGTTCTCGTTGTGCGGTACTTTGTCGTCAGCTACTATGCCTACGGGGATGCCGGGAGGGAATACGGCGGAGTATCCGCTGGTGACTACGGTGTCGCCGGTGTGGAATACGGTATGTCGGGGCAGTTCTTCGAGCAGCGCGTATGCCGGGTCGTTGCCGTCCCAAACCAGCGAGCCGAAGCTTTCGTTATGCTTGATTTTGCAAGATAAACGAAAGTTGGGGTTGAGCAGCGAAATTATTCGTGCGCTGTGCGGTCCCACAACGTTGACCACTCCGACTACGCCGTTTTGGTCGATGACGCCCATTTCTTCGCGGATGCCGTCGGCGGCGCCGCGGTTGATGGTGATGTAGTTGTGCAGGTGGATGACACTGTTGGAGATGACGTGCGCCACCACAAAGTGGTATCCGGCCAGCGAGTCAGGTAGCTGTAGCGTGTCGGCCATGACCATTTCGGACAGCATCTGATTGCGTCGTTGCATTGCCAGCAGTTCTTCTTGCAGGCGTGCATTGCGACGGTTGAGTTCCTCGTTGGCCTGACGCAGGTCAAAATACGAAGATATGCTGTTGCCGGCCTTGTACACGGACGAGGATAGTGTCCCGGCCGAAGTCAGCCATAGGCTGTGCTGGTAGGGGTTGGTATTGAACAATAGCAAGCAGCTCAACACCACGTAAATGATGAGGAGCAGCCAGCGACTATTGCGTATGAGAAATGATAATAATCGGCGCACTTGTGTATGTGTGCCGCGTGGCCCGGACGGACGTGTCGGGATGGCGACGCGCCTTGGCGTGTGCGCTCCCGGTCACGCCGCGCCCTTGCGGGCGTCAGCGGATTAGGAACGAGAATTTATCGTAGTTTTTGAGAGCTATGCCCGTGCCGCGTGCCACAGCCAGCAGCGGGTCTTCGGCCACGTGGAATTGTATGCCGATTTTGTCGGAGAGGCGTTTGTCCAAACCGCGGAGAAGTGCGCCGCCACCGGCCAGGTATATGCCGTTGCGTACGATGTCGGCGTAAAGTTCGGGGGGAGTGTTTTCCAGCGCCGCCAGGATTGCCGTCTCGATTTTGGAGATGGATTTTTCGATGCAGTGGCATATCTCCTGATATGATACGGGTACTTCCATAGGCATGGAGGTCATTCCGTGAGGGCCGTGAACGATGAAGTCCTCCGGCGGATTGTCCAGTTCGACGAGAGCCGAGCCGACGTTTTTCTTGATTTCCTCGGCAGTACGTTCGCCCACTTTGACGTTGTGTGCACGTTTCATGTGGTTGACGATATCATCGGTGATGTCATCGCCTGCCACTTTGATGGACTTGTTGGATACGATGCCGCCCAGCGAGATAACCGCGATTTCGGTGGTACCGCCGCCTATGTCTACAATCATATTGCCTTCGGGTGCTTCGACATCCAGGCCGATGCCGAGAGCAGCGGCCATGGGTTCGTAAATCATGTATACGTCGCGGCCTCCGGCGTGTTCGGACGAGTCGCGTACGGCGCGTATCTCGACTTCGGACGATCCGCTGGGGATGCCCACTACCATGCGCAGCGAGGGGCTGAACCAGCTGCGTCGTGCACTGGCTTTCTTGATCAGGGCGCGTATCATAAGCTCGGCGGCATTGAAGTCGCCGATGACGCCCTGACGCAACGGACGCACTGTACGTATATTTTCGTTTTCCTTGCCCAGCATCAGCTGTGCCATGTTTCCGACTGCTACCAGCTTGTCTGTGCGGCGGTCGAGGGCCACGATGGAGGGCTCGTTTATGACTATCTTGTCATTTTGGATGATGACCGTATTGGCTGTGCCAAGGTCTATGGCTATTTCTTTGGTGAGAGAAAATAGGGACATTTTATATTTATTTGGAACTGTTATTTACTATGAATTGCGTGACGGTGGTCTTTCGGACGTCCGGAGAGCGAGGTTGCTGTTTTGCCGATGCTTGCGCGTGGTGGCGAATTGAACGGCGCTCTGCCGTATTCCGTCGGGATATATGTTGTTTTGTCGTTTCTGTCTGTCTGATGTTCTTTTTGCTGCTTCTGTTGCTTCTGTTGCTTCTGTTTATTGATTTTTTTCTTTTGCTGCTTCGGTGACGGCGCCTTCCTATCAATGTCTGAAATGACGGATGCCGGTCATAGTCATAGCCAATCCGTGAGCGTCGCAGTATTCCACCGATTCGTGGTCGCGGATGCTTCCGCCGGGTTGTATGACAGCTGTTATGCCTGCTTCGTGTGCAATTTGCACGCAATCGCCGAAGGGGAAGAATGCGTCGGAGGCCATGACCGCGCCGTCAAGGGGCATCCCGAAGGCTTGAGCTTTGGCTATGGCTTGACGCAGCGAGTCTACGCGAGATGTTTGTCCTACTCCGGCGGCGCAGAGGGTGTGCCCGTGAGCCAGCACTATGGCATTGCTGCGGCAGTGTTTGACCACTTTGGCTGCAAAGAGCATATCGTCCACTTGTGCCGGCGTGGGGGCGGTGGCGGTGACAGTCCGCAGGTCTTCGATGGTTTCGGTGCGGTTGTCGCGGTCTTGTACGAGCACTCCGCTCAGGGCGCTGCGCATTGTCGTGCGTGCGTTGTTGTCTTGTTTCTGCACCAGGATGATGCGGTTCTTTTTCTGCCGCAGTATATCAAGGGCCTCGCCCGAGTATGCCGGGGCAATGATGACCTCGAAGAATATCTTGTTGATTTCGGCTGCCGTATCGGGGTCGATGGTGCTATTGGACACTATGACGCCGCCGAAGGCGCTGACGGGGTCGCCGGCGAGGGCGGCACGCCAAGCTTCAAGGGCTGTGTCGCGACATGCCAATCCGCAGGGGTTGTTGTGCTTGATGACGGCGAAAGTTGCCTGATTTTTATCGAACTCGGCAATGAGGGCCGTGGCTGCATCGATGTCCAGGAGGTTGTTGTAGGATATTTCCTTGCCGTGCAGTTGGTCAAACATTGACTCGAAATCGCCGAAGAACCATCCGCGTTGGTGTGGGTTTTCGCCGTAGCGGAGGGTACGCACGCCATCTACAGCCGTACGCAATGCCGTGGGTGCATCGCCGCAACTCTCGTCAAAGTATCCGAATATCAGGCTGTCGTAACGGCTGGTGACGGCAAAAGCCTCGCGAGCCAGGCGACGTCGTATTTCGGGGGTGGTGGCTGCGCCGTGCTGTGCAAGCACGTCCAGGATGTATCCGTATTGGTCGCGTGACGATACTATGGCTACATCGCGGAAGTTCTTGGCGGCGGCGCGTATGAGCGAGATGCCGCCTATGTCGATTTTTTCGATGATGTCCGCTTCCGAAGCTCCTTGTGCCACTGTTTCGGCAAAGGGGTAGAGATCCACGATGACCATATCGATGGGAGCGATACCGTAGCGGGCACATTCATCGCTGTCTTGTGTGTTGTCGCGACGGTTGAGTATTCCGCCGAATATGCCCGGGTGGAGAGTCTTGACGCGTCCTCCCAGGATGGAGGGGTAGCCGGTGACGTCTTCGACCGCGTCACATCTATGGCCGCATTGTTGAATCCAGGCGCGTGTACCGCCGGTAGAGAGCAGTCGCACGCCTTTGTCTGCGAGTATGGCTATGATGCGTTCCAAGGTCTCGTCCTTGTGATATACCGAGACGAGCGCGGTATGTATCTGTAAGTAGTCGCTGGGCATTTTGTGTAGTGGCGTAAATAAGTGTTAGTGAGACGTATGGCGGCTTGATGTCGAGCACTCGACAGCGAGCGCCTCACGCCCCTATTTTTTAGACTGCAAATTTAGCGATTTTTTTTCGATTGCCGTGGCTGCAAGCTCCCCTTTTTTTGAAAGGATTTATACAAAGTTCGGGGGGGATGTGCGTAGTGCCGGGCGTCGGTGTGCTTCCGGGGCTTGTACCGGAATATTGATCGGCGTTTTTTTTCTTGCGGCTGTATTGTCTGCCGATTAATACGGTCGGAACACTGATAAGCTGAGGCGGCGGCTGACGGGGGTCAGTGGCTGAGTCGGTAGCGTTGCAGCAGAGCGGCATATCGCGGCGAGGCCTTGTATGCAGTCAGCCAGTGATTTAGTGTGCCAAGCAGTCTGTCATTGCGGTTTTTGGCCACGGCCCAAACCTGGAATTGGTTGAAAGTGACCGGGGCGCAGATGTGTAGCCGCGGGTCGGCGGCAGCGGCGATACGAGCTTCGCCCTGAGCGACGACGGCGCGACGTATGCGTCCGGCGGCTGTGAGCATTAGCAGGTGCTCGGTGGTGAGGGCTTGACTGTCATCGATATATATGGTGTCGCCGAGTTCGTGTCCCAGATTAACGAGACTGGCTCGCACCGGCGATCCGCGCGGAATCCATACGGTGTCACCTCCGAGGGTTGCTGCGGTGGCTGTGGTGTCTTCTGCAGTGGCGGAGACCATGACATAGCGGTCGATATATACAGCTTCGGTGACGTCTACAAGCCCTTTGAGTTGTGTCGTGGATTGCAGGGACGACACTACGATGTCAAAAACGCCGGCATCGAGGCCGCCGAGTGCATAGTCCAGCGGAGCAAAGGGGTGGAGTTTGACAGGTCGATGGTGTATACGGCTGAGGTCGCAAATGATGTCGTAGTCTATGCCGGAGATGGTATCCCCCGAGATGTTGTAGCCTAATGGGGTGATTTCAATGGCTATGTCGAGGGTGTCGCCGCCCGAGTGTGCCGGATATTTGTCGGAGCCGAAGAGCGGTGTGCGTGCTTCGCGGCTGCATTTGGCGAGGATGCTCATCAATACCAATACAAGCAGCAGTATGATGAGCATCCACACCGGTCTTTTGGCGGATTTCTTGCTCACCGACAGGGCGAGCCTATGGCGAAATTCGTATTTTTTTTTGTTTTTGTCGTCGTTACTATCCATCTATTTTCTGAGGGGGAGAGAGACTTTTTCTGAGTGGTGGAGAGACTGTTGATGCAAAGTTGTAGCTTTCGCGGCTTATCGGCGGACGATAGCGGTCGGTTGGCACGACTCGTCAGTTGGCAAAATCGACGGAGACGCCGATTTGGAAGCGGCGGGGATTGAGCGGATAGTGCAGAGCCGAGAAGTATTTATTGCCTCCGAACCATCCTTGGTTGACGTGCGACATCATTACGTAGAAGCGTGCTTTGGAGAGCTTCATATTGGCGTAAACGTTCATGAATGGATAGTTGCCGAGCTTGAGGTCGCGTTGTTGGTGGAAAGTGGCTGTCGCCGGCTGATAAGCCGGGGCGTAATAGCTTGTGTAGTAGTTGCAATCTACGCCCAATTGAAGTCGTAGGGTGGCTATGCGGACTGTGGCATAGAGGTTGGTGTATACTGCAAATTTGGGCAGGGTGATGATATTCTCGTCTGTACTTGTCTGGTATGTCAAGCTGTTGTCCCAATGCAATGCCCCTACGCGGAAATTTTGTTGCAGACGTGCACTGAACACTTGCACGCTGCCGCTGTGCTGCTGAGGCAAGCCTTTGGTGTCGAAGTATATATGATTTTGGATGTTTTCGATTCCGACATCCAGCGAGGTGCCGAAGCGGTTGAGCATTACGCGTCCGCCTACGCGCAGTGTGCGTGTTTTGCCAAAGTCGTTGTGCCATGCGAAGTGGTTGGAGACGTAGTTTTGCAGCAGGTATGGTGCATGGGCGTTGTCGAAACGTCCGTATGCGCCTACGCTGACGCTGTCGCCCAGAAGATGGAATCGGGTGTCTACGCGGCCGTCGATGTGTACGTCGCCGGCGGCGTCGCCTATCAGCCCGACTTCGCCCGTGGCTTCGTAGGTGAGGATGCTGCCGCGCTGTTTGGTAAGCTGTCCGCCCACCCACGCCAGCGAGCGGCTATGCTTGGCGGCCATTGCGCCGACTCCTTCGGGAAGAGGGTCCAAGGTTGTTTCTTGCGAGATGCTTGCGTCCGCGGCTGTCACCGGTGTTTGGTAGTATTTTTCGAGGCTGTGCTTGAAGTACGCCGACAGACCGAATTTGGCAAGTCTGTGGAAACCTTCGAGCAGCGACACGCCCACGGTATTGGTCAATGCGTGCATACGCGTGACATCACGTGTACCGTCAGCTTGGAGGTAAATGTTTTCGAAGAATTTAGAGGCCTCGCCCGGAGCGGAATTCAGGAACAAGTGCTTGTCAAAATCGTATTGCAGCGTCCAAACAAACGAGGTCACCGGAATGTAAGTGCGATGGACTATGGTGTCGCCGTCTTCGCCCGAGGGTTGTTCCTCGTGCCAATATCCTACTTTATAGCGGTTGTTGAGGTATAATTGTCCGCCGACGGTACGCGTGTGCGCCGCCGTGAGGTTGGTGGGAATGCTCTTGGCGTTGATGCTGCTGACGCCGCCTTGCAGTTTGGCCGGGTCGGTGATGTATAGGTCATCGGTGATACCGCCGGTCTCCTTATTGAGCATATTCCAGTGGTTGTAAAAGCCTTGGAATTCGTATCTATCGCCCATATACGATCCCGAGAAGCCCCAAATGAGGTCTTTGAGAGCTTGGTTGGCGTACGAACCTTTGGAGTATATGTAATCGGCGAGTACGCCGACTTGGGCGCGACGGTTGATGTTGCCGGAGAAGTCGCATTTGAGGCGTTCCTGTGCGGTTTCGCGGCCGCCGGAGGCGTTATAAGATAGGAAGGTGACCGGTATACGGCTGTTGTACCACTTCATCGTGGATACATCGGGACGATACGTGCGTGTGCCTTGACTGAGAAAGAATGCATCTGTATGCGGACGCTGCCACCAGATCATATTTGTGCCTTGGGCGGCGAAGTTGCCGGTAGTGACCCAGGCGTCCGATACGGCGGAGGGGATTGTTCGACGGCTGTAATTGAGATACAGCGTATCGATGTCGGCGTCTTGGTGTATGCCCAGAGGCATCAAGTCGGTCCACGCTGTGGGCGGCGGAACCACCGGGTCTTTGTGCTTGTGTGTGTCTGTGCCGTGGTCTTGCGCGAAGCCGCATATAGTCGAAGCAACGGCCATAATGCAGCATATCAGCACCTTGGCTAATCGTTGTGCGTATTTACCGCGTAAACTGCGGCTGAAGGTCGCATGTATGGTGAAGTGTATGTCGTTGTGTGTACGGGTCATTGGGAGCGTATGCCGGGGGCATATTTTGTTATGCGTTGCAAAGTTAGCGCTTTCTTGCGGATTATTCTTGCGAAATCCGGCAAAAAAGCGCGAAGATATGAGCATGTGGTGACCGTGCGCCGGCTTGGACTGTGCGCCGCTTGCTAAGACTACTTGCGTGTCATACGAAAACCGATGTAGATGTTGTCGTAGTTGTCAAGTATGGATGCCACGGTACTGAATGAGGTGTTGGAAGCCACTTTGGGCAGTTTCTTCAGAATGTTTATAAGGCGCGAGGCATCAAAGGTGATGTTGAGCTGATTACCTGATTTGGTGGCCATAGCGTTGACGTGACCTATGGACACGCTGCCGAGAATATTGAATTTGAAAACAAGCATATCGTCTTGCGATGATTTTTCGACGGTACCTTTGAATGTACCGTAGGTTGTCTTGATTGCAAAGTTGTGAGACTTGTCCACGGTAAGGATGACATTGGTCATACGCGAGCGCTTGTAGTATGGCGCGAGTTTTTCCTCGATGGCTGTGGCCGCGGCGGCTCCGCCGATATTAGCCAGTGTGCTCTCACCTCGGAAAGATATGCCCGGCGACTTATACTTCCACGTGCCTACGAGGTCGTCTACCGTGAATTTGGTGGTGGCTGTGGCATTGGCCACGGTTTGGCCTATATTGCTGATTATTTGTCCTAAGTTGCCTTTATTGAAGATGTCTTTGAAATCGGTGGCGTGCGAAGTTGAAGCGACCGATGCCAATATTGCACCTATAAGGATGGTGCACAGATGTTTGGTCATAGTGTTTGAAGTGTGAATTGTCTTATGTGTGAATGTGAATATTGATGAAAAGGGGGCTATTGTATGCCCCCTTGTGTATCGTGAGTTGTGTGTGCGCCGTGGATGGCGCGGATTGTGTGCCGTGTTAGCGCGGTCGGCAGCTTGGTCGGCTTAGGGCTGCTCGTGGATGCTCTTGCTTTTGTCGATACGGTTATCTATGGCTTGCCATACCGAGTTCTGAGACTTGTACTCGGGCACGAGTAGTTTCATCTGCATCACTACATCCTCGGTTTTGCCTTCGATGGTGAGGGCGCGTAGTTTTTCCAGACGAGAGCATACATCGTCGTAGTCATAAAGCCGCACTTTGGCGATCATAATCTTCTTGTGGTTGGTCGCGATTATTTGCTCGTGGTTGTTGAGCAATTCCTCGTAGAGTTTTTCGCCGGGACGCAGTCCCGTCTCGACGATTTGGATGTCTTTGCCGGGTCGTAGTCCGGCGAGCGAAATCATGCGCGTAGCCAAGTCGTAGATTTTGACCGGTTTTCCCATATCAAAGATATAAATCTCGCCACCGGCGCCCATACATCCGGCTTCGAGTACCAGCGAGCAGGCTTCCGGGATGGTCATAAAGTAGCGTATGATATCGCGATGTGTGACGGTGACGGGGCCACCTTCGGCTATCTGTTTGCGGAACAACGGAATAACCGAACCGTTGGAGCCTAAGACATTGCCGAAGCGCGTGGTGATAAATCGTGTGTATGCGTCGGTGCACTCGCGGCGCAACTTGTTGGCCAGCGATTGGGTGTATATCTCGGCTATGCGTTTGGACGCGCCCATGATGTTGGTGGGATTGACGGTCTTGTCTGTCGAAATCATCACAAATCGATCTACGCCGTATTTTACGGCCAAATCCGCCAAGTTCTTAGTGCCGAAGACGTTGGTGGTGATGGCTTCGGTTGGGTTACATTCCATCATCGGGACATGCTTGTAGGCAGCGGCATGGTAGACGTAACGCGGTTTGAGAGAGGCAAAAATTTGCTCCATGCGTGTGCTATTGGCCACATCGGCGATACATAGTTCTATGTCTTGGTGCGGATAGTCATGTGTAATCTCCAGTTGCAAGTCGTGCATCGGGGTTTCGGCCTGGTCTACGAGTACAAGCTTGGATGCGCCGAAACGGCATAATTGTCGTACAATCTCGCTGCCTATCGAGCCGCCGGCGCCGGTAACCATGACTACTGCTCCGTGCATGTTTTGTTCTATCAGAGGATTGTTGTTGATGATAGGCTCGCGCCCCAGCAGGTCTTCGATTTTGATGTCTTGGACGTGATGCGATATATCCGGCATTTGGTCGTCGTTGACGCCGAATTCCTCGATTTGGTTGAGCATCAGTAACTTGATGTTGTTATTGAGGAATACGTCGGCTCCGCCGCTACGCATAAATTCGATATGCGTGGCCAGGAACAGGAGGGTGTCGCATCCACATTCCTCAAAAACTTGTGCTACGGTGTCGGGGTTGTAGTCACGTATGGGTATTCCGCTGATGGTGGTGTTGATATTGCTGTGGTTGAGGCTCAGCATCATCACCGGACGGAATCGGCCTCCGGTTTCGGTTTGTAATGCTGCGGCTAATGCGAACGAATTAAGCGCCGAACCAAGGACCACAACGCGCTTGCGGTTGGCGTCCAAGGATGTTACGGCATCATATATATATTTGACCAGAAGTCGCACCACCGTCATTAGAGCAAAGGTGATGACTCCGATAACGAATATGTTCCATATACCCACGAAATGTATAGATGCGATGCACTCGAATGCGAGGTCTATGAGCGTCAAAACGACACTTGAGACGATGACGGATAATGCTATATGATAAGTATCTTCGATAGCGGACAGGCGTATAATGCTACGGTACGGCTTTACAAAGCCGAAGACCAAAGCGTAGATAGCAACTACGACACCTACGCGTGTATGCCATGTATAAAGCCAGCCGGAGTATCCCTCCGTAGGGTCGCCGTGGCCGAGAAGTATGGTGAGTATGGCGCTGAAAAAAACTATAAGTATATCACAAGCCAAGACAACCCATTGAGGTAGTGGCGCCTTGAGAAAGTGCCGTATGATACGCCAATCGGCTATATTGCTTATTATTCTTCTGCGCATGCGTGTATAGAATTCAGCACTTGAAGGTGAACAAATGGTCGCTCTCGCAACCGGAGACTTAACAAATGGTTCGGAGGCATGGCAAGAGAGCCTTCGGACTTATGGATGCAAAAGTAATAAATTTATTTAAATCCACCAACTATAAGAGCAAAAAAGCAATAAAAAAACCTAAAATGCGCGGGCAAATGCATCTAATAGAGCGAAAACACGGCAACTCGTGTCCGTTCCTGAAATTGGTTGACTCGGTTTTGGGCGCATGTACAGACAGTAAGCGCAAGTGTGTGCCAAGTTGTTTTTCTCATTTTTTTTCGGCCTGAAAAATGTTTTTTGCTGAAAATCATTGTCGTTAGCGAAAAAAGTCGTAACTTTGCACCGCTTGTCCGCCAAAGGACAAATTAAATAATTCAATATTAACGTATTAACACTTTCTAAGAATGCACTTAAGTTCTGACGAAAAAGTAGAGATCTTCGAGAAGTACGGTAAGGGTAAGACTGATACCGGGTCTCCAGAGGCCCAGATAGCATTGTTCTCGGTCCGTATCGCTCATTTGACTAACCACTTGAAGTCAAATCACAAAGATCATACCACCGAACGCGCTCTTAAGATGCTGGTAGGTAAACGTCGTCGTCTGCTTGACTACCTCAAGCGTAAAGACATTACTCGCTACCGTGCCATCATCGCTCAGAAGGAGCTTGGTATCCGCAAGTAAGGCAGCTGCGGCAAGTGCAGCCGCCTTCCGAGCTTAAAGACTACAACAAGGGGCTGCGTCGCAGAGCGATGCAGCCCCTTGCCGTTTTTGAGGGAAGCGACTCCTGTATTATAAGGCCCTTAGGGTCCTTAGGGTCTTTTAGGTCCTTAGGGTCGAGGCTGAAATGAATTGCTATACGGTAGTGCAGGCCACCACACTACACATTATAATATTACGACTTTCGACTTCTGACAGTATTTATGATTCTAATAGCACCGGACAAATTCAAGGGTACTATGAGCGCTGAGACGGCGGCGCATTGCATCGCCTCGACATTGACGTCCTATGGCTATGAGTCCATAGAATTCCCTATGGCGGACGGCGGCGAGGGGACGGCTGCGGCGCTTGCGCGAATGTATGACCTGCGACGCGAGCCGGCAGTTCCGGAGTGTTATGTCAATGAGGACGGCACAATAGGTGTTATAGAAGCCGGAGTCCTTACTTACGGGTCTACCCGGTCGCGCGATATCGTTATGGGCAGGGATTCGACGGAACTTGGCGAAGCCTTGCGCCGGGTTATGGACGGGTATCCGCAGATGGATACGCTGTACCTCGGCATCGGGGGTACCGGAACGTGCGACGGAGGCGCGGGAATGGTACGTGTACTCGGCCGATACGGGCTGGAGACGCGCGCACGTCGATGCCTCGTCGGATTGTGTGACGTGCGAGTGCCCTTGATTGCTCCGATAGGCGAGCCCTCGGCGCTGATGTTTGCGCCGCAGAAGGGCGCACTGCCCGAGGATTTGCCGCTGCTGGCCGAGCGATTGCGCAAATGGCAGGAACTGTGGCCGGGACGTAGTTCGGTATATGACGGTGCCGGCGGAGGCCTGGGCTTTGCTTTGGCGTCGGTGCTTGGCGCGCGATGTGTCGACGGCGCCGCGCATCTTGCCGAAGCCATACGCTGGGAGGATATAGATTTGGTAGTGTCCGGCGAAGGCCGTATAGACGAGCAGACAGGGCAGGGCAAGGTTGTGGAAACGCTTCGACGCCTTGCCGCCGCTCGCGACGTGCCCTTCCTCGCTTTTGGCGGAAGTGTAACCACAGCGGCGCCGTGGGCCTTGTCGTGTACGGACGCCGCCTCGACCGACCTCCAAAGCCAAGTGCCATCACCCGAACAAGCCGTGCAGCTACTAAAAACCTGTGTAGCTTCCCATATAGACCTTATCAGACAAACGATTAGCGGACACGCCTCTCATCAATAATCCGGTGATGACCGATTCGTAGATTTGTTGTCGTTAATCGACTAAATAATAATGGCTTACGTGGTGTGTGCTTGGCTTTTACGTTGGAGTGATTTTGGTTAATAAATATTAAATTTGCGCTATTCGCGAAGATTGTATAAGGAAATTAGAAATAAATAGGTAAATTTGCGGTGTACTCAGAGGAGTGCCTCGACATACTAAATAATTAAGAAGCGTTTTGCTTATCTTGCTAAAGAAAACCTGAGAAATTTTCTAAAAGTGCAATTGATAACAAGACGGCTCTCACGCTATAGCGTGGGCTGTTGTTTTCATATCTTGCACTTAAGGTTTTCTCAGGACCGTCTTTAGCGATATGACAAATCAGTCCACGTTTCTTTTATCTATCAACCGGTCGATAGGACTGTAAGGCCATGAAATACGTAATGCGTATGAAAAAAATTTTATTCCCGTTATTGTTATGTGCGATATCGTGCGTAACGGGGTTGGCAGAGCCTCAGCTCAATATAGTCGGCCCGACGTACTCGACGGTTGAGTCGATTTCCGGGATTGAGGTTTCCGCAGTCATTCCGCAAGCGGATGGCTCATACGAAGTCACTCTTTATAACTCCAATAGGGATGGCTACTCATATTCTGAAATCATAACATATTCCTTTGAGTGGTATCTATCATATAAAGGAAAACGTTGTAGCGATTATTACAAAAGCGCTATACGTGAGGGGAAAAAAGCGTCTAAAAAGGTCTTTGTATGGCCCGGGGTGGTTCCGTCCGGGAACGAACGATATGTAACCGTTCAACTTGGCAGAGAACCCAAAGCGAGAGACTATCGAGACTGATATGTTGTTTAATATAAAGAAAGAGTTATGAAGAAAATAGCGTCAATACTTTTGCTTGTTTTGACTTTTGCGATAGACGTTCATGCTGAGCTCGAAGAAGTCCGTGGCATTCTTACAAAGCAAGAAGCGAGGATATGTGAAGATAATCCTGGAGACCTTTATTCCTATTATTTTATTTTTATTAACGAGAACGCTTATCCCGTTTGGCTTGATATGGAGCTATACAAGCTAGATCATGGTATATACGTGATGAAATATTCTAAGTCTATCACGTTACAAGCAGGAGAGACTTATGAATGGAAGCCAGGAGAGTATGATTTTAAAGATTATGTAAGTCTGAAAAATTACTATACGAAATATAAAGCATATAAAAAGCAGTAAGATACTCTTAGTAGGTTTGCTCCTTTTCGGAGGTCTATCCGGATATTGTATCAGTAGATATGATTGTCAGGCCGGTGCAATAAAAGGTCGCTAAAATATCGGTTGATTTAGCTAAGCGTCTGAAAGAGTATAGAACTACTTTGCCGTATAATCGAGCGAGCCGTGCGGGGATGTCCGGCACGGCTCGTTTGGTTGCTGATGTGGTGTGTTTTATCTGAGGGCGAGGCGGCGGACGGTGTCGCCGGCGGCGATGATGTAGAGGCCGGCGGAGGGGATGGTGAAGGTTCGGCGGCCTCGGACGGGCTCGGCATTGACGAGGATGATTCCGTCGATGGTGTAGATGCTGACGGGTGTTTCCGTGTCGGTCACGACTTGGACGCCACCGGGGACAGGGGTGATTTCTGCGTCCGTATCTTGTATGTCTCTGACTGAAGAAACCGATTGAGCATTTATCTCGATATTGTCAATGAGCATACGTGCTCCGGCGTAGCGAAGAAAACGAGTGTAGTGATTAAATTTGTACGCTACAAATTTTGTGGTGTCGAAAATAATCACTATCTTTGCGTCAGACAAATACATAACCCAAAATTACGCGTATAAATTAGCCAAACACAAATACAATCACACTTAATCA
>UQGP01000019.1 GCA_900540625.1 uncultured Porphyromonadaceae bacterium
AATTGAGTTCTACAAAATGATTCATTAATTTTGCACTTGCCACTTGACTCTACACTTGCTTTTCCGCGTATGATTGGCAAGTATATATGAAAAGAAAAGAGTATCTTTGCAGCGACAGACGTAGCCGAAGCTGTTCGGCCAAGCAGCCCCAAACCGTAAACAATTATCAGATAAATGAAAGAAACAATTTATTTAACACCGAGGCAGATACTGGCATACTTGTGCGATTTAGAAGCCAAAGTGCCCCAACATTCGTGGAAAACATATACGGCACAAGGTGACCGGGAATTTGATTCAGAGAGTGGACTTGAACGCGAAGCCATGTGCATATTGGCTCATGTCGGGCTGCTTGAATGCACGCCCACGTGTTCTTTTGCCAAGACGCCCGATGGTGTAGCCGGATTGACTCATAACACCACATCGCCATCTGAGATTGCAATAACCATATCGGATAAATACCGGGGTAAGGCCACGGCATGTCGAGCAATATTGGCACACGAGATATGCCATAAGGTGATTTTTTTGAACGGTATAGACTATAAGTATCCGGCGCCGGACGCTTTGAATGAGATTTTCGTCGATCTGTGTACAATTTATGTCGGATTGGGTCAAATTGTGCTTGACGGATATATAGATGATGACACCGATACGCTAAAAATGGGATATCTCAAACCGGATATGTATCGTCAGACATTCAAAATAATGCAAAGCGCTACCGATATGTATGGTAAATCCGGATTAGTAGACATATCGGATCCATTATTGGAAGAAGCTCTCATCAAGTGGCAGCATACAACAAATCCTCGCGAAGTTCTGAAACAATCGTTTATTAAAGAGGAAGCCGCGATTGCCAAAGTCAATCGTGATATATTGCTTCTGCACCAAATCCTTAGGCAGGTGTATATGGAACACGGCAAGGTATTGCACGATCTTTCGGGGACATATTCGTCTTTAGGATTGTTTGACGACTGCCTTACCGAAAGTCCGCTTCATCAATTCAGAGCCATATACGAGACTATGTTCGAGCACACCGACAATACTCGGGTGGACAAGATGCGGGAAGCTATAAATATGTTGTTGCTCGACATTGCAGATGAGTATGATACGATAAATCTTGATGCGCTCGATTACACAGCCGTTTTATGCCCCAATTGTGGATTTAAGTCACATTTCAATGCCGTAGGACGAGATACAATCATCAAATGCCAGAGCTGTGGCACACATTTCTGCATAAACCAAAATGCGCTGAATATTCCGGCCTTGCGCCTACGCAAAACCAAAGCAGCCGAAGCCAAAACAAGGGAGGCCGAAGAGAATCTGCGACAACGTCAAGACAACGAACACGAACGTCATCGCCTCGAGAATCTTGCAGCACAACAGCGTCTCGAGGCTTCCGAAATACGTGAAAAGGCTTTCAATGAAGGCCAAGATACCGCCATCAAGAAAGCTCAAGAACGATACAAATACTATATAAATCGCTTACCTCGATGGCTACGATTACTCATCGGCAATCGTCTGCCTAAGGAAATCTGACGTTCTTACCCCTCCGACGGTTTGACCGGGTGTCAGGCTCAATTAGCTGTCTAAAAGCCTCTATCGTTAAACCGTCTCAAGTAACAGCAATACCTTGCGCAAACACTTGCGACAATCATATTGTATCGATCATTTCGAGGCGTCCGGACAGTGTGATTCGAGTAGCTGATACATCAATTTATTGGCTGCCGAAACGATTATTTGGCAACTGTCACGATCTACATTTACCGTCGCATCGCCCGTCAGATACTCGGCTCGCCACAACAAATGAATGTCTCCACACGGTGTGTATGCATCCTCCCATCCCATCCCGGTCAACATTAAAGCCGAAACGAATTCGTGGGAATCTTCATCATCTTCAATATCAACATCAACATCGGGATTTGCGCCTTGTTCCAGCAATTTCCTGGCCTCGTCGAAGTTCAGACTCAAAGCTGCAACTATCAAGTCCACATCAATCTTTCTGTACCCCTTTTCAAGAATTGCCTCCAAAGGCATATCGAAGGCGTCCTCATAGTTGTCGGCAAAAGGGAAAAGGCCCATATCTTGAGCAAATTTGACAAGCTGATGATCCATGTCGTCAGGAACCAAGCCTTTGTCAAGCAGAATGTTCCAAATCTTTTCTATGCCGGACTTGACTGCAGCAACTATCGGCCGGTACTCCTCACACCATCCATCATCATCCAAGAGGACTCTCATTCCTTCTGCCGTCAAAAGGCACATTTGGGGAATCTTGTCGTCTTGTGATTCACCATTTCGAGCCAAGCATATCTCCAGTTGCTCGGCAAAGGCTTCCGCCCTACCTAAAATAATGGATTTCAGGAGCGATGATTGTATGGAACAGTTTTCCATAATCGTTGATATCGCCTTTCAGATACTTACTTCTTGACCGGAGTGACGGTGTAGCCGATTTTATCAAAGGCTTTGGTATAGTTCGGCGACCTATTTTCTCCGGTCGTATTTTGGCGGTTCGAGGTAGTAGACGCTTTCGCCGTGTTCGTCGTATTGCGAATTGTGTCCTATCACTCTAACCTCATATGGCTTATCGTGGGAGTATATATTCTGAGGTAGTTCTACTTGCAATAGGTAGCAGGTGTCATTTCCGGCGCTGTTGCCTTTGTCTATCATTGTAAGCGGTTGGACAGAGTATATTTCCAACGGTTCCCCGTCTACATACACGTCAAAAGACATATATTGAGGGTCTACCGTAACAATGGAGTTCTTCTCGGCGTCAGCCTTGTCTACAAAGTTTTGATAGGCGATGACCTTTGTGACGCTCATCGGGCGCGTATAGATGAGCATTTCTCGTCTGCCGCCATATTCCAAAAATGCGGTCGTACCGTACAACTCCAGCTTGCCGTATCGAATGTTTAGCGTGATGTCACGGTCTGCGATGACGTTCCATGCCCAAAATTCGAGTTTCATGTCCTCGGGTGCCACTTGCAGCATTCGTGGATATTCGTTGACACGCATGGCGGCAATAGCGGCATATTTCCCCTTGGGGATACTGTCAAGGCTGTAATGGCCCTGAGTATCGCTTGCTGTTTCGTAGGCTTCTGTAAAATCGGGGTTATATATGAGGACTGTGCAGGAGTCAACGGGGTTGCCGTTGTAGTCAGTGACCATACCGGAGATTTTGACCGTGTCCGTTGCAAAAGCGGCAAGCGAAAATACACAAGCGCATATAGCACTCAAAATTTCTTTTTTCATAATGCAATTATGATTATTTGTAGCCTCTAAGGCAGTATTACGTACTTCATTTTTTGGCGGGGGTGATGGCGTAGCCGATTTTATCAAAGGCTTTGGTATAGTCCTGCGGGGTGGACTTACGGCTGTCGTAGACTATGGTCACGGTTTGGTCTTCGAGGTTGGTGGTGATGTGCTTTGTTCCTTTGACAAAACGGATGTTTTGCTTGATACGGTTTTCGCAGCTCGAGCAGTGCATCTGCGGGTCGGTGGTCACTACCAGCGTGTCTATGGGGTTGACTTTGGCCGGCTTGGCGGCCTGCTCGGATTTTGCGGCTACCGAATCGGTGGCGTTGTTTACGATCGAGGCTGCCGTGGCAGCGACAGCAGCCAGTAATGCAGCGCCTAAAAGCATGGATTTCATTTCGATATGTGTTTATTGTTGTATTCTATGAATAGATGTTGGCCGTGCTCAGAATTTTTCGAGTTTGAAGCGTATGCCGATGTATGCCATTGCGCCGTCCGTGGGTCCCCAAACTTGCGTGGCATCGAAGCCGGGATTCCAGGGATTTGACGCTCCGATTATGGGGTCTTTCATCTTGTAGTTGGTGAGATTTTCACCGCCGATGTAGAGGTCAAACAGGCGAAATTCGCGAGTGATTTGAGCCTGGAGATTGAAGTACGTCGGGTATTCCGAGCGGTCATACAATTCGCCTCGGCCGTTGAGCTGTCCGGTGACATCGAAGTGCCAGATGTCCATCGGCGTTTTGTACGACAGCGTCAGCAGTCCTTTGTAGCGCGATGTCAGCGGACGCAGACGCAGCTCGCCGTTGTATGTCGTGCGTGCATCGTTGAGGCGGAAGGCGGCGGTGGCGCTGAAGCCCTCGAAGAACGGATATGTGGCATCTATCTGTGCCGTATGGCTGCGGCTGGTGCCGTCCAGATTGCCGAAATATATACTATTGAGTCCCATAGCTCCGTCTACATCTATGACCATCTGGTCGGAGAAACGCGTGTAGTAGTATTCGGCGTTTAGTTCGAGGTTTTTCCCGGCAACGGGGACATTGAGCGAGGCGGACAGACCGTAATTCCACGCTTTTTCCTGACTGAAACTGTCCGCAAAATAGAAGGTGCGGCCGCAAGCCAGCAGCGGCGTATTCTCGGCCAAGGCGTGCGGCGTGCGGTAGCCTTTGCCTACGGCGGCACGCATCGTCAATACCTTTGTAGGCGTATACTTGATGTGCAGTCGCGGCGTGACAAAGCTGCCGTATACCGATGAGTGGTCCCAGCGTATGCCGGGCATCACCGTCCAACGGTCGCCGTCCTTGAAGGTGTACTGGGCGTACACCCCTGCGGTGGTCTCGGTCGGGGTCTGCCCCATGGTCAAGTCGGGCGAATGTTCCTCTTTGAAGTAATCGTGATTTAGACTCGCGCCGACGCTGATATTATGTGCCGAGGTGATATCGCTCTCGAAAAGCAGTTGTGCGTACCCGTTTTTCTGGGTAACGTCGTAGTCGGTGTATCCGAAGGTGTTGGACGCATCGTGCCACGACCCGTGGAGCATCAATGCCAGGCTACTGTTGCCCGAGTCTTGGAACATATAGGCGTTTTTCCACTGAGCTTCATAGCGGTTGGTGGTGACGCTGACGCCGTAATACGGTATAGAGGCGTCCGTATGGCCGTGGCGGCTCATACCGCTTGTGCGCTCGTCGCGCAGTACGCGTACGCTCAGTTGCGATATCCAACTGTCCGAGACGTATGCCCAGCGATCCATGGCGTTGTACTGACGTATGCGCGGCATATCCATGAATCCGTCGCCGTTGCCGTCATGCTCGCGTTGGCGATTCTCGAAGTGCAGCAACAGGGAGGCGGACAGTTTGTCATTGAGGTGGATGCTGCCGTCGACATTGGCTTCGACCTTCAGCTGCGAGTCAAAATACGCGTTGGCGCGTACACCATCGGTACCCTGAGGCTTAAGAAATTCGATATTTATTTGTCCGGTAATGCTCTCGTATCCGTTTTTGACACTCGCCGCGCCTTTGGAGACCTGTATTGACTGCATCCACGGCCCGGGCACATATCCGAGACTATATGGTATGGACGCGCCGCGCAGGTTGGGAATATTTTCGATGAGCATCTGGACATAAGTTCCACTGAGTCCTAACAACTTGATTTGCTTGGCGCCGGTGGCGGCGTCCGAGTAGCTGACATCTACCGAGGGATTGGAGATAAACGACTCGCTGAGGTTACAGCAAGCGGCGCGGCGCAGTTGCCCTAAGCCGATGATATCCGTATTGGTGGTGCGCACACGCGACTTTACGCCTTGACCGGCGCTGACGACGACGCCGTGCAGCATTGTCACGCTGTCCGTATCCGCCACCTCGGCACCCATGGCTGTCGCCATAGTGGATGCGGCCGCCGCCATAGTCATGTATCGTAATATCATCTTCATGTCGTTCAGTTACTTGTAGCTTTACGAGGACAATAACTGCCCCGAATTCTCGGCCGCAAAGTTAGACAAAAAACATAATACGAACAATACTAAATTTTAGGTATATCTGCGCATGTGCCAACGGTGGCGACACGTGACCGCATATCGCAGCCACGGACAGCGTAGCAGCCAAAGCACGCGGCGATGACGCCGACTGTGCAACGGCGTGTGTCGCGCCAAGCAGACGATATCGCGCAGTGGCTCGTAATCTTGCGGTATCCATACTCCGCGTCCTATAAGGTACAGGTGCATCAGCCCGAGACCCCAGCGC
Source organism: uncultured Porphyromonadaceae bacterium (assembly GCA_900540625.1). GTDB lineage: Bacteria > Bacteroidota > Bacteroidia > Bacteroidales > Muribaculaceae > CAG-873. The sequence continues at coordinate 5,982 of UQGP01000019.1, forward strand.
ACCAAGGCGGCTCGAGGCATCGAGGGCACTGCCGACACAGCCCTCCAAACACGTGCAATGCCTTCGGGCGTTACCTCGGACATCGACGACAATGTCCCAGGGCGCTGACGATACTCGTAGGCGACAACATCGGGGAGCAGCATCACCGCGCCCGTGGCGGCCGAGGCGAGCAGCAACTGCAACATCGCGTCTTCGGCATTGGTCATCGATGGATGCGTGTCCCAATCGATACGACCGAAGAGGCTTCGCCGAACCACCATGCCATGCGTAAAATTCGGAATGTCATTGTTCAGCATCCGTTCTAACGCCTCAGTCGGTGTCAGCCGCAAGACCGGCCCGGACGATGTTTTTTCGTAGGACTTGCCCTCGGCCACAGCCTCGGCGTTCATATACAAAGTAGGTGCATTCGCCTCCGCCGTATACTTTGCCACATTAGCGATAACCATGTCTATATCAGACGAAAGGCGTGCGGCCATCTGCGACAACGACTGCTGCGGAATTGTGTCATCGGCATCGACAATCATCACCCGGTCGAGCTGCGCAGGCAAAGCCGCGATAGCCGCCGCACGTGCCGCCGCCTGACCGCCGTGAGGCAATTGCAGTAGCCGCACTCGGCTGTCCGTCAGCGCATAGCGCCGCACAATTGCCGCCGTATCGTCCGTACTGCCGTCATCAGCCACCACGACACACACGTCCACCGCGCATGCATCCGCAGCCGTCAGCACGCTATCCAAGCAACGTCCGAGCCATGCCGCCGCATTATACGCCGCGACAACAACTCCTATGCCATTGCCTTCCTTCTGCTTCATCCCGCAAAGTTACCGCTTTTTCGTCCAACCCGGAAATTCCGACAAAAGTTGTTCCTCGGATTTTGCAAAGCATCATTACTCGAGTACACCTTTTTCCCTCATATATTCCTTAAGGTCCTTCATAAGATAACGAGAACCGAAAGTATGCAGCACATCGTATGACGGCACAATATAGTCATAAAGAATCCCGGATTCCTTGAGTCGCCGATACACCTCGTGCCGGCTCATGCCAAGTCCCTGTGCAAACTTGCTAATACAGTATGTCACAAATTCAAACGTATCTGCGTCTATTGTTGGGAAACAGTCATTAAAAATAATAAATTCAAGCAACCGGCGATTTCAACACCGTATACCATGTCTTAGACTTTTGGATACGTCACTTCCGATATTTTGGCAACAATTCATATGTTATTGATGCCGTATTGTTGTAGACATCATAGCTGATGTAGACTTCGAAGTATGAATAAATGAATATATATGCATTACCGTCATTGGGTAAGACGCGTTTGTAGTCAGAGTGCGAAAACGCATTTACCGTTGCGGTAAACCAATCTCTCGAAAAATGTCCTTCACCTTCTATCAACATAAACTCCGAGATGACCTTCCCATTTTTCACCTCAAACATTATTGGGAATCCTTCTCCTTCTGTTTTATAGCACTTTACGCCACCTGATTCGCACCAAAAGATACAGTCGGGAAATTCTCGTTGAATAGCCGATAATGACTTATTCAGATTATTTCCGGGTTCCAAGGCGAATGCTTGGACCAACGAGAAAATGCAAATGAACAAGAAACAAATCAATTTTTTCATTATTATTTTTTATTAAAGCATTTGGCTCATTTAAGTAACAGATTCGACTGGCAATACATTAACGTTAAAAGCTGAGTACACCAATCTGCTCGTCCTAATTTAATTACCTAAAACTTGTTTTTAAATACTTGTATTAATTCTCCAGGATGAGTGCCAACCTTAAAATTCCCTAACTCAACAAAATAAGACTCGTCTTCATTGTTCGGATTAAAAAAGAATATCCTGACATCGCTGTATTTATAGTGATACACACCATTCCAATCCAAATCTGTATACCCATTGAATTCTATCGCAGCATACCACCCACCATCAACGCCATCCATACTTTTCGAGTAAACCGCCTTCATTCTTCTCGACTCCAAAAATCTGCAAAACTCTCCTATAAAGAAATTAACCACGTAATTCTCGTTAACGTCAGCGTTTTTATCCCTCATAAACATAGATATTACTCTTGCATTCGGCAGCCTTTCTTTTGCCTGACAATATGTAGAGGCACAGCATAACGCAACAATAGTCAGGATGATTGTTGTTAATAGTCTTTTAGTAACAGGTCTCATTGTAGTGATATTTATTTAATCTTGAATGACGAAATCATATGCTCAATAAGAGTATGGTTCTTGTTAACAGATTCAATATTCGTGCCGAACTTCACATTGTAAAGCGTGTTGCCCTTCTTAAAAGTATACGAGATCTCTTTCACTGATTGGCCTCCATACGAATACTCACAAGACAGCTTATAAGCTCTTTGGCCATTTAAAGTTATCGGTGACGCTGTGTTTATGGTTGCATTTATGGCTCTCATGTTTTCCGTCATATCTTCACATATTTTGGAAAAGCTGTAATCTGTGTCAAAGCAACTGATAGCACAACCAAATTTACCGGAGCTTTCTCCAATGTATGCATCTATCATTTCATCAACATTGTGAACTACAGTCCATGCATTAGGATATTCAATAGAATACTGGCTTGTGCTTAGGCTTTTATACTGGTTTGCTCTCTGCTTGTTGTTTGTGACTGTGTTGGACTCTTCAATAGATGGCTCTCTAATGCTTATGGATTGACAGATGTGGTTGGATATTTTGGTGAGTTCAGCTTTACTAACTTTATCAGAAGAAATTTTTACAACGAACTTCGTTCTTCCGACAATCTTAGTTTGATAGATTTCATGTGCGCACCACATATTATTGCCGCGAGTGATTTTATAAACCAGGATTGAGTCGCCAGCGGTTTCGTCTATCGAATAATCGAATGACTGGCCAGCCTTATCATTGGTAAGGTCTTCAAGATTGACATAAGTGGGGATTGTATCAATCGAAAGCGTGACGTTCTCACTCGAAGACGTAAACGCCAACATGCAATTTATTGAGTTATGCAAAGAATATTGGCTAGGTATCTCTACTTCGTAAGTCTTGTTGTGGCTCGTATATGTTTTATAACTAACGTGTTTGCCACAAGACACACAAGACAGTATTAGTGTACAAATTGCTGTAAAATAGATTGTTGTTTTCATGAACAGGTTCTTATTAATAGGAAAATTATAGATGCTATAATAGCCCCGATGATTTGAAACTTCATTTCACCCCAGGCACCGTTTGCTGCCAGTTTGGTGTCCTTCTTTAATGAATCAAGGAACTCTTGAACGATTTGTTTTGCATAAGCGTTTGCATCTTTGATATCATCATATACCTGCTCATCGTGTATATTATAATCATCAGACTCCGAGGGCATACTCGTTGAGAAATTCTCGGCGTTCTTATCCTTTCTGTATTTATTCGCCGCCTCTTTTTTACGAAAAGAGATGAACGCTATGTATTCCGTGTTATAACGAGCACGCTTATCGCCGTCTTTTAAAATGCAGTACGCTTCGTTAATATCCACCATTATTGCCTCAGCGTTTGAACAATGGTTCTTATCGGGGTGATATCTAAGGGACATTTCCCGATAAGCCTTTTTTATCTCCGCGTCAGAGCAATTAGGTGATACCCCAAGGATTCTATAGTAATCCTTGAACATTATTTCTGAAGAACCGATGTATTGTCATTATTGTTTTCGTCATCCTCTTTATTTTTCCATATTGCACGAAGGCCGCCAATAAGACCGGCAACAAGGATTAGGCCAAATACGCCTGTGGTGCGACCTCCATTATCGTGGCTCACGCCGGCTACCACCGAGAATAGAAGAATAAAAACTAATACCAAAACTATGGTAACGACAGTCTTGCTTGCTTTGCTCATATTGCATTTTCTTTTTGGGCTTCAGTCCGATTAGCCTGTTTATGACAAAAGAAACGTGGACTGACATTGCCACGTCTATTGAGATGGTCGTAGGAAAAACCAATGATGAAGATGAGGGAAAACGCAGTCCACGCTATAGCGTGAGAACCGCTTTGTTATCCTCTCATCATTGCGAAAATTTCCTACGTTTTCTCAATAAGAGATAAGCAAAACGCTTCTTGTTGTTTAATCAATATGTCTGCGCAGCAATTACTGCACAGCGCAAAGTTAAGGTAAAAATTCGGTTTAGGCAAACTAAAATTCAGGAAGCCTTATTAATCAAGTAATTATCGTGGAAATCGGTAAATTGCTCTTTGTGGTTTGTTTTCGCCTTTCCCGCATTTCTTAGAAATAGGTCTTGACAGCAAAAAGGAATTGGTCAATAAAGATACGTTTGAAGGCGGCGATGTTGTTCTGCTCGTAGAACATTAGCATCGCTTTTTTATAATCTATAGAATCTACCGTTCGGAAGGATATCGGGCAGTAGCCGTTGGCAATTAGTATGCCGTTGCTTACGATACGGGCTGTCCGTTTGTTGCCGTCTGTAAATGCTTGAATGTAACTCAAGAGGACCAAAGCAAGTAATGCTTTGTCAAAGACAACGGATTTGCTATTGATTAGGCGAACACTATCCTCCAATGCTTCTCTTATCTGAAACTCATTGTCGAGCGGCCGGTAATTGGTGCCGGTGATGCCGACCCTTCGATGCCGAATATTCCGTTCCACTCCCAATTCTTTTGTGAGAATTGAATGGATATCTTCAATTCGGTTTACCTTAAGGGGTTGCAAATAGTCGGGCGCATCGAGAATAAAATCAAGTGCATCTTTGTGATTCAGCAACATAATTGCCTCATCCTTAGTTTTGCCGCTTGCTGTCTCTTTTTCTCTAAGAAGCCTCTCTGTCTCCAATAGTGAGTATGTATTCCCTTCTATCTGCGATGATTTCCAGGAAAGGTCTATGCCGAGCCGTTCCATCTCCTTACGATATTCGGTGTCATTCATCTCAGACAAATGTTGCCTGAATTGTTCCTGAGCACTGTTTAATATGTTGAGTTCTTCGGGGGCGAAAAGCTCCACCTTCGGCAGTATATCATTAATTAATTCAAAGTTGAAGCCCTCCTGAACCTCACGTTCGTCAACATCCTTATCGAAATAGGTGTCAAGATTTAGATCCATTGTTACATGTGCCTGAGGAGTGAGACGGTATTTGGTGGCACGGCCTTTCCCTGTCACAAGCACCATGCCATCTTTTACAGCTTTGGAGAGCACCCGCTTTATGGTAGCGTCGCTCATTTCAAGGCTCATACCGGCCTTTATTTCAGCCTTTGCACTATCAGGGTGATAGTGTAGATATTGGAGCATTTCTACTTCCGGAGTCATAATCGTTTTGGTTTTTCGGCTCAAATTTAGTGAAAATAAATGGTTTTACGGCTCATTTTGAGCCGTAAAATGGCTTATTCGGCCCGGATTTGAGCCGATTCGACGACTTTACCTATTATATCAGACGGAAATTGGGGATATCCTGCGGACCCTATTACTCAAGGATTCCGTGGCCGTCTCTTCCCTTCTCCCTATGTATGTCGTTAAGGATTTTACCGTGATATGGGCTTTTATGCCAAAATTGGCGTGTAAATCAAATAGATATTAACAACGCCAAGCTACTCGACCAAGTGTCTGACCGGCGCAGTAACGCCCGATGTCAGCGCAAAGGTGCTCATAAAATTGAATCTGGCGTCGCAATTTCTGAGCCCAAAACATCAATCTCACGTCGTAAATTACTACCTTTGTGGAGCTTTGCCATATAAGGCATCCAATAGACCCAACCGACTTCACCACCCTACGGTATGAACAAAAAACAAGACAAAAATACGCTCATCGAAAAAGTATTGGACTCGTTGAATAAGGACCAACTATCTGCCTACATTCGAGAGGAGTGTCTACGCGACGAAAGCTTTTGCGACCGCTTTCTCGCATTAGGCGCAGGCAAGGCGTATGCGCCCCGTCCGGAGATGTATTCAATGCGCATAGACAACATTATCGAAGACTATATGGGACGATACGGATATGTAGAATGTCGTGACACCTTTGACCTCAATCAGGATATATCAAGCATCCTTGAAGAGGCGAACTTCGCTATCGAAAAAGGCAACTACAACGTTGCTTTGGCTATATTGATCGGCACATCAAACTCTGCCGAGGAAATCATCAACTGCGGCGATGACAGCGCTGGCGAACTTGGTGCAATCATAGATGAATGTTTCGAATTTTGGACTCAATTTGCATTACAACCTCTATCCGACAATCTCGCTGATACCGCCTATAAATACGTCATGAAGAAATTCAAGGCGAAGTACCTTGAAGGATTTGACTGGTGGTGGAATTGGCTTAGCCTGGCCGTAAAATTTGCCACGACGGACAAGAAACGTTCGGCAGTACTTGACGAGCTGAACAAATTCAAGAAACCTGAGAACGACAACGACTGGAGTGCAAAACGGAATTACGATAGTTCGCGCAAGTTACGTATGGAGTTGATAGCCGCCGGCGGGTCCAAGGAGGAGTTGCGGAAATATCTGTATGACAACCTTGACAATGTCGACGTCTGTCTAAAGCTCTTGCAAATGACGTGGGATGAAGGCAATCTTGACGAATGCCTGCGTATTGCGCAAAAAGGCGAAAGCCTCTGTCCTCGCAGTCTGCACTTATTGAGGCAGTGGCAGCTCAAAGTCTATATGGAATTGGGCGAGACATCCAATATCATTTGCCTTGCGCGCAAATTCTTTATGGAAGAAACACGTGGAGGCTTGTTCGACAATGTTCTTGACTGTTCAAATGAGGCTATGTATTCGTTGATGAAATCCAATGTACCCAAGCCTGAATGGACCGAATGGGTGGAAGCGCTCGCTGCCGATCCCAAGATTTCAAGTTCTACGCTGCTGTACCTTTTCAGAAAGGAAAAAATGTGGGACAAGTACATTCAATATTTGTCTAAACACGCATCCTTATGGCTTTTGGAAAATGCGCCGGTACAGGTGCGCAAGCTCTACAAAGACGAATTTGTACAACTATACGCCAAATGCGTTGAGGATCATTTCAGGTATGCATCGGACCGAAAAGGATATCGCGAAGGAGCCGGAATGCTTGTGAAACTCATCAAATACGGAGGTAAGGATGAGGCGTCGATAATAATCGAAAAGCAGAAAAGCCGCACACCACGACGACCCGCGCTCATCGAAGAATTGTCAAAAATAGGATAGACCGTATAGGGCGCGCTTCATAATAATGGGCCTCTTTAAATTGAAGTCTCAGTAGGGGCGCAATATATTGCGTCCGCAACGGCCGTGGGGTAATGCCGTATAATACGCTTGATTTCATTATATTACCGTTATGCTGCGCGGGCGCTATGTATAGCGCCCCTACAAGGCTGCATTTTAACACGCCACAGGGTCGGCATTATGACACGCTATACGGTATACGTTCAAGTGTATCGGGATTGTATTGAGCGGGGGATAGGAAGCGGGAGAATAGCAATGGAAAATGATGCGGGAGGGTCCGAAAAAAACGACAAACGGTTTTTAGAACAATATCGCACTTTAACGATTCCTTTCATAGATAATTCTGAGAAATTGATTAACTTTACAACGGCATTATTGCACTTGTGATTCTGCTTAATCCGAGAACAATAAGGCTGCTTTTTTGCGGCTTCATTTGACGCTTTTGTTCTGACATTGTGAAACGTAGGAGCTTTCAAACCGGTTCAGGCAAGGGCAACGGTGAGCGTTCTGTGACGTGTCGGTGCATATATATTATGCCCGAACCATATCAGCGCACAGCGTGAGACCTTCCGTTGTTAGGTCCAACCGGCAATGTTTCTTACGACCGCACAATTGGAACGAGCAATAAGCGGCGGCTACACGTTTTTTTATAAAGGTATATCATACATACAAAGCAATGGATTCAAATCCGTTTATCATATTACTCTTAGGCATGTGCATCATGTTTTTCGGCATGATGACATGGTTGTTTTGGCGAAAAGGAGACCAACAGGGAAAAATCATCTCCGTTCTTATGTGCGTCGTCGCTACATGTTATGCAAAAGATTTCATAACGATTTTGCTTTTGGACGAGAAACTGCATTTGCAATGGACTTTTTTCATGGCGACTGACATGTTGGCAATCCCTTTATATACTTGTGTCCTTAGAGAACTCATCAAACCCGGTACGGCTTCAGTGAGGCAACTGGTTCTCAATGAAATACCTTTCTTGATTTTACCGATTCTTTTATTAGCCACAGGCCATTATGTTTTTTTCTGGATAAACATTGGATGGGGCACTTTGTTTGGGTGCTACTATATGATATGGGGGTTGGTAATGATTCCTCGGTATGACGCAAGTTTACGAGAACGCTTTTCCTATACTGAAAATATCAATCTTGGATGGCTCAGGGTGATACTTTGGACGTTTGTCGTGCTGCTTTGCCTGTGGATGTTGGATTATCTGGTATTTGGTGTTGAGATAGAGTGCATCTATATGGTGCTTCATCTGATAATCTGGATGTTTGTCTGCTTTCTCCTTTATCGACACAAGTCGGTAATTGGCGAATTAGTAGATGATGCTCAACCCATAGCGGACATTCTGCCTGACCAAACATTAGATGCTCGCATTACGGATTTGTTTTATAAGAAAAAGGCATATCTCAATCCTCGGTTAAAGCTTTCTGACGTTGCGCGAGATGTAGGCACTAATAGAACCTATGTTAGTAATTATTTCAACCAAACGCTCAATGTCACTTTCTATGATTACGTCAATAAACTTCGCATTGAGCATGCTTGTCAGTTATTGAAAACCTCCTCTGATTCTCTAAATATTATCGCTGAAGAATCCGGTTTTAGTTCTCGTTCAACTTTTCATCGAGTCTTTTTTCAATTAAAAGGACTGACGCCGGCTCAGTTCAGACAAGAACAATAAACTTATAGATATTAGGGCTTTGTATCTTTTAGGACAAAGAATTTTACGCATTGAGACATGTCAGGTCTTAATGCGTAAACAAGATTATTCCGTTTAGGACTGACACCGAATGGGCAGTATTTAATTTTGCTCCCAAAACCCGGTCATAAACAGATTCCTTTCACCTCTTTTCTACGGAACGAAGAATTGCAGAAAGAAAAGGCTAATAATTAAACACCATAAAAAATAGGTGAGTTTATATGTCATTACCCCGAACAGAGTGGCGCAACAATAAAAACACTCAAACGAGCGTTATAATCATACAAAGTTAAAAAGATAAAGCCACCGTCATAGTGCCAAACTGACGGTGACTTTGATTAGACTCTTGACCTTGCTGCAACAAGGTTGGAGTAAGAACGAGCCACGACTAATTAAGGTGCGGGTACTAAAAGGTTTTCGTCAACAAAGAAGTAATCAGTTCTATGGTTACAACCACTGCACAAAGGGATTATGTACATTGTGTTCGTGTTGTCGAAAACCTTTTGTACATGGCATCCGTCTAAATCAGCTCTGTAACAAGCCTTTTTACAATCTCCAGCAGGGCATTCGTTCTTTGTGAAGATATTTAATCTACTACCGCTTTTCCCTTCCCAGTATTCAATCCATGTTTTGTATGGATACGGAGGTTGTAAATCAGCTGTGTCAGGAGCATTCTTGACTAAAACACTCATATACAAAATTGTAAAATTAAAAAGTCTTTCGTCCTTTTTTTCGGAGAGGTACTCCGCCATCTTAATTGCAGGAAGATTGGTTGAAAACTGCCGTTATATCCACAAAAGACTTTAAGCATAACGGAATGCCGATGGCACTATAAATCGTATTGCAATTTTCATGCCAATGTTAGTGTTGTCACGTTTAATGTCATTAACATGCTAAAACATTATTTAAGGTCTGACAAATTGACATATATAATATCAAATAATTTCAAAGTTATCGTATTTATAGGATAAGTAACAGCTATGACCGCAGCAGATTTATCCTTTGATAATGGGCTTTTGCTCTATGCGCCATACGATATTTCCGCGTTCATCGGTGGCGCGATAGAGTTGCCCTAATTTAACTTGAATCATTTTGGCTTTTATAAGCCGTTTTACTTCTTCGTCCATTATTGGATTTGGTCTGCTCGGTCATAGCAATTACCTTTTTCTACCTTATAACAGTCAAGCATAAGTTTTCTGCTTAAAAACGGCATTTTAACAAAGAATTAACTAATGAACGAGTCAAGCATAACAATCCGTTGGGATAAGAACCCCGATGGCAGTACCGACATATCGGTCAACGGTGCGGAATACGGGCAGATGCTATTCCGAGAGGCATTTCTATCGGTAGATAGACTTCCGATGGTACACGATATTAGCGAAACGAATACGAGTGGCGAGAGTGCTGGAAATTCTGCTACCGCATCACTTCTTCGTAGCCTAATAGAGATTATCAGAAAGAGCGATAAGACAAGTGGTCATATCATAACCGAGCAGGAACGCAATTCAAAATTTCCGCTTACGGATTTGATAACAATTCGTAAGTTTGCCCAAATAGCGGGCATAACGATTGATGAGCGGAAATTCCGCAATCGGAGAGAGTTTCAAATGTATTTTCGGGACTTGATGAAAGAGGAGGATTGATAATGACCGAAAATGAAGTAATAAGCGAACTCAATGAAATAATGGGTTTAACAGGAGCGACTGACATTAAGCAAGGTCGCGTATTAGATGAATTTCTAAAACGGCATCCCAATAGTAGAAGTATAAGCAAGGATGTATATGATAATACGATTGCTAAGATTTATTTTAATCCTTCGGAATGCGTCTATGCAATAAAGCCAATTCCGAATAGCCACGATACAATGATAAAAAGGACAAAAGAGTCTGAATGGGAGCGTTATTCAAATTGGTGATAATTACGCTCTAAATCAGCAATTAGTTTTGGATTGGTAATCTTGATTAGCTCCGAAATATGTGCATGCTGAGATAGCAGGTATAAAGTTTGATAAACGGAAATTCCGTAATCGGAGGGAATTTAGAATGTATGTTCGGTCATTATTGAAAATGGAAAAATAGAATGAGGTTTAGATATGAAGATTGACTTAAAAACTTATGCTGATTTTCGGAGAGTGTTTATTGAGCAAGAACAATTAACTGAGGAGGAGTTTAGACAAGGTCTTTATAATGCTGATAAAACAATACAAAGACCTTGTCCTAAAATTGAAAATTTTGTTAGGAGAATATATCACCCCACCCCCGAAGAATTAGCATCCGAAGGTGGTTGCTTGTCATAATATTTCTTGCTATATAAGAACTTACCACAATTTTTACAGATAATCATTTTTTCATCTGTGTCATACTTTATTTGATGATGACCGCCTTTAGGACACAACTCATTAATCATATCGTTATCATCAAATGGTATAAAATCTTCATCCATAGGTATTAGTTATTCTGTTTATAAGCGCAAAGTTAGCAAAAATTTTCGTAACTTTGCGCTGTCTTTGAGAAGACAAAGTTTGAACTAACAGAGAAGTGCCTCTCTCTTGTAAAATCGCCAATTTCACAAAGAATACACGAGGCACGGTGACAGCTCATATAACGTGGGCTGCCTATCCGTGCGTGTATTCAGGTGTTTGGCGATACCTACAAGAGTGCAAGGATGGCAGCCCACTTTTCTATATATAACTCAAGTAAGAAAATTTCTCCAATATAAGGCTGCTTGAGGGGAACAAAAACTCTTGTAAAATTGCCATATGAAAAAACTATTGGTAATGCTTATGGCTGTATTCCTATGCAGTCTAAGTGCGTGGTGCCGACCATCGGTTGCCACCATCGGCGTAGCTGTGACAAGGTCAAATGATTTTGCTCACGCAAAAACGATGCTCACCAACGATGGTTTGGTGTATGATTCAAAAAGCACATCCGACCACGCAATTTTCAAAATTGCAAATTCAGCCTATGCTGATGAAGTGCTTATCGTTGAGGTATTCAAGAAGAAAAACTCTAAAAAGGTCGAAAAATGCGTGATAACATTCGGAGATAAGTATTTGGGAAATCTCGATACTGATTTGCGCAGATTGGGATATTCATCTGAAACATACGGTCTGTCTGTTGACCCGTATCAAATGCTATACAACAACGAACAGTATGCCATGGGGTTCAAACTGAATGAAAAAGGCTGGTGTGAAGCCACATTCTTCCGATATGACCAATAATGTGATATTCTAATCACAATCAAAAAATCAACGCCCGATGTCTTCACAGATGTCGGGCGTTTGCGTGTTCCATAAATTCTTTGTAATTTTGCGGTGCAATCCACCACGATATGCGACCGTAAATCAAATTGTTCATTATTAACCCATTAATTTCTGAAACATGAACAATAACCAAAATTTACAGAATACGAACTTAAATATTCGATTTATGGTAAATAACTTTGCTATTAAATATCTGTTTATCAATCATAATTACAAGCCAAACAGCAAGAATTATGATGAATGTGGATTGGGCGTACACCTTATACAAGGTCAATTGTATGCTGTTGTTCAGCGTACCTATTTTTGACCTTTTTGCTTGCCGCTATCCTTTAATATCTGCGTCATAGCGGCATCAAAATCTACTGGCTGACCCATAGGCTTTTTCAATACTTCTATGGGCTGGTCCAGTATTGCCATATACTCTCTATCCTTCTTTTTCTTGGGTTTCATTTTCCTACTATCTGATTTTGGGTTACACGGATATTTGTATTTGCTATTGCCATATCAAAGCGTACCTTGTTAGAAACGCTGCGAGTATTATAACGGAAGCAAAACTCATCAAAATATCGCTGCATATACTTACGACTGACCCAATTATATATCGCATTAACAACACGCTTACAGAAATTGCCCCAAAAGCCTTCTATGGAGTTAGTATAAGCGTCACCGACAACGTACAGTCCTTTGCCATGGTCAACCATTTTCGTTGTATAGAGTTTACGCACGAGGTCATAGCCACACCATTCATCGGTAAACAGCGTTGCCGTCCTTGCTATTGACTTCAGAATAGGCGGTGTAAGGGATTTAACCGAAGTATCCTTTACCACCTTGCAAACCACGTTGCCGCCACGTTGTAACATACCGAGTACAGGAACCTTATCCTTAAAACTCCTGCCCTGACTATTCTTAACCTTCTTATTTGCGTGGCGGTTTTTATTCTTGCCACCAACGAATGTTTCATCCAGCTCTACTTCACCGTCTAATTTCTCTATGTGTATGCTATGGAATGTTCTGCGGATTTTATGAAGTAGAAACCACGAGGTTTTCAATGTCACGGATATATCTTTTGCTAACTGCGTGGCAGAGATAGACTTTTTGTGATTGCAGATAAGATAGATAGCCATGAACCACTTACGCAGTGGCAGTTTTGTGCCTTCAAATATCGTACCTATCCTGACGTTGAAATTCTTGCCCGTGTTCTTACAGCGGTACATACCATCGCCACGGACATAGACCTTTGAGGTTGGGTCATAAGGCGATACCACTCCATTCTCCCAACGTTTACTTTCAAGGAAGGCGATGCAAGATGCCTCCGTTGGAAATGCTTCAAATAAGTCATACAGCGAGTTAAATGCTCCAAAGTTAATATCGTTCATAATCCAACCTGTTTGGGGTTGGGTTTATTAACTTTGGCAAGAAAAATCTTTGCGAAAAAAAAGAAAAGACACGACACCATTTAGGAGCAATTCAAATTAGTGGTACACCTTTTTGTAGAGAGTTTCAAAGGCGTACTGGCCGTTAATGACCGTGAGATAAGTCTTCACTTTGACCCACTCATATTTGACTTTGTCTTCCATATCTGTTTTAACACCTCCTTTCTTTGTAGGGATATTGGAAAGAAATTCGGGATTAAAAAAGAGGATGGTGTCGTGTCTTTCTTATATAAACTCCGCAGAGTTATTAAGCAATAAAGAAAAACGCCTAAAATCTGTGGAAATTAGGCGTTAAAACGAGATAAATGATTGAATGACAAAATAATATTGTCAAATGTTAAACTTCCTAAACGGCAAGGTTAGATAAATAAAGCACCTGCAATCGGAGCGCAAATCAATTAGACTTTCTTATAATATAGCGCAATGACAAGTCTGCCCTGCTCATCGCGTTCCAAACGTGAGAATATGAATATCTCTTCTGCTGAGTCTTTCATATCAATCGTTTTTTAGGGACATTTAGAGTGTCCGAATTGTAGTTGAAAGCCTTGTTGAAATGAAGACGATTGCAGATGCTATTTTGATAACGCTGGATTGCTATAATCTTAGGCAATCAGCAAGGTTAAACTTTCTAAACGACAAGGGTAATGTCATATAAACTCACCAAAAAATAAACAATCATGAAAGTATTAAAATTGACAGCAATGGTTGCTATAGCAATGGCAACCTTGACCCTCTCATCTTGTGGAGGAGGAGTCGGCTCTTCCGATTCCAAGTTCTTCGGAAACGTGCCCGGCATCTATTCCGAAATGACTGCCAAAAAGGAAGCTCTGCAAGAAAAGTTCAAAACATGCGAATCACAGGACGAAGCCATGAAGCTTAAGGCTGATGCCGAGAAAGCAGCTAAAGAGTATGAAACCAAGCTCGAGGAAGCCGGCAAAGCGTTAGACGGAAAGACAATCGAAATCAAGTCAACACCCGAAATAACCGTTAACTCGCCAATCACACTCACATTCGACGGATTTTGGTCAAAAAGCGGTCTGGAACCAGAATTCAAAATGGAGGGAGATGTAGTTGCAGCCCAAAATTACCAAAGTGAAGACAGCAAGAAGTTGTCTACCGGGGATCCATCGCGATACGTTGGTATGGGCCAACAGGTGTTTCTCGTAGGTTATGACGATGCCGGCACCCGGGTATTCTCACAAAAAGTAGCTTATTTCCCTATGGATTTGATTAGTGAGAGTGCACTTGGCGTGAAAGCCGGAACTCCACTCAAATTTGAAACCTTTCAAATCACTGAAAAGAATGTGGAGGGATGCCTTAAGGCCACTTCATTAAAGCTCTCTTACGAATCGGAGAAATAATATGAAAGGACTCAATCATCATATGTCAGCAGCTCTGTTTCTTGGGCTGCTGGCATTGTTTGCATCAGCCCCTCCGGCCGAAGCTCAGTTCTTGAAAAAGCTTTCCAAAGGACTTGAGAAAGTAAACAATGCTCTGGATAAAGTGGAAAAAGTAGTCACAAACCCATCTGCAACTACTAAAAAAGAGCGAACTCCCAATCAACCGGCTAATGCGGCTTCAGTCTCATCGGCATCCGATATGTCCGGTGAGAGCGCTTCCTTAAAGACTGACTTTTCTGAAAGTCCTGACCCGCATATGCCGCATTTTACCGATTCAACAAGGTTTGTCTTATTAGACGAAACCGAAGTAGGTTCTTATTTCTACCATCCAACAGCTTTGACGCCTGTCTCCGAAGGCTTCTTCGCAGTGCGCAACCAGCGAGGTCAATGGTCGTTTTATAATGCTGAAACCGGCGAATGCCTATTTAAAAACATAGGTTACCAAGCCAACAACAATCCTCCGAGATTTAACGGCGGTGTGGCTTTGGTAAAATCCGGCAAAGGACGCAAGGACGGATATAAGATTCTTTATACGGATGGTCGCATAAGAGAGCTTGACGCGAGCTATGCAACAATAGAGGATTTCGTTGATGGCGTGGCTATGGCAAAGTCTTTTGATGCCAAATACATTCCTTCCTCTTTTTACATCGACATCAACGGAAAGAAAATTTGGCCCAACCTGACCACCATAGGCAGAAAGATGGGTGACATGGTGCCCACTATCCCTATGCGAAAAGTAGGCAATGGACTTCGGGCAATCCGCAAGGATGGCAAATGGGGCTTTGTCGACTCAAAGGGAGTTTTCAAAATCCCGGCCCAGTACGTGTCGGATCGTGACTTCTCAGACGGTTATGCATGGGTTACCACTCAAATTGGCAATGATTATAAGATAGGGCTTATCAATGCCAAAGGAAACTGGGCTATAGAACCTCGTTTTAAGGGATATAATATGGAGATTTCCCAAAACTACGGAGACTTCCATAACGGAATCGCCCGCGTAGTCGAAGACGAGGCAATTGTTTATTACGACCCGAAAGGCGTAGAGTTGAAGCGGTTTCCGGAGGCCAAAGGGACCGGTTTTACCGATGGTTATGCATTTGTCACTATGCCCGGTGGAACCTATAGAATAAATGAGGATTTCGATTTATCAAAAATAGGAGACCGTTACAATGACTTTTATGGCGTTGACAACTTCAAGCCGAGTTTTCCTTTCTATCCGGTTTCCATTGTCCATTACAACCGAACGGCAATCAGGCCCGACGGACTTGCTTTAGTCTATTTCTCACCCGGTGAAAACCTTGAACTACGCCCGTTTAGCGCCGATGGTTACGCTTACGCGGAGACCAAGTACCGGGGAGGTACTGTTCGGGGATATATTAGACCTGACGGCTCTTATACGGTGATTTTGGGAGTCAATGCCGACGATAATCATGCGTGGGGAGGAGGTCCCGGTGGTCCGTGGCCTGAAGAACCTCCGATTATCGGTGATATTCCTCCTGTGCCCCCGGCACCTCCTAAAGAACGGGAACACACTACCACTCCGACTGCCAAATATACTGTTACCACTGTGGCATCTCCGGCTGAAGGAGGATCGGTAAACCCCGGTGTGCCCACTTCTTACGGAGAAACTTTTAAGGTTAGCGCTATTGCCAACCCGGAATGGAAACTGGCCTCGATAACATCTTCTTCGCCTCGCAGTCGCACGATGGAACCTAACACATTTACGGTTTATGAAGATGTGACGCTGACGGCTAATTTCATAAAGAAGGACAAACGTTCAGCACCTGATACCGGAGTTTGGGAAGGTATTATTCCTTATACTTACAACATTCCCGAAGGGGGCAGGGCTACCGAAGAAGTTCCGCTATATCTTGAACTGCAATCCACCAAATCGGTAAAAACTCCTTATGGTGACAAATACGGTGTTTTGACTTTGGTGTTCGACCCCGAAAAACGCTATCGGTCGGGACGAAGTGTAACTAACACTCATGGAGGACAGCAATACAACATTATGTACATCCCAATGGTGGTAGAAGGAGTAGTGGAACTTGACGGTAAAAAGTATCTTCAAATCGAAGGTGGCCAGCTCAAATTAGGCAATCTCTTTGTTGAGCCGGGCGCAAACGATGGAGGTGCAAACGCTCTAATGGCAAATCTGCTGCTTACGATTTTCGGAGATGACCTCACGCTTGGCGAAGGCTCATATCTCGTTGAATTTAACCAGTCCGATGGCAAAATCAGCCTTGGAGCTTTGAAACGTTTTCATACGGATTATGGATGGCTGCCAGCCGGCGACAAACGCTTCATGAAACTTCGAACGCAAGGTTGGTTGTGGGGATTGGATGCAGGATTTCCTGCCGATTTCTTCGCCGGTTCATCGGCTCTCACTCCATCAGCAAAACGCGATAACCTTACATGGTATGCTCCATTGTCGTGGTATGACGGCAATGATGAAGCATTTAAAGCAGCCCGAAAGACGTTCGATAAACATTACAAACGTTTTATCAGCGACTATCTTCGTTTATGGCAATACGAATAGACTTTTCAATTTAATTTCGACCGCTCATTCTGCTTCGGCAGAGTGGGCGGTCGGACTTTATGAAGATTGCAAAGAGGAAATCCCATGCAAGCGAGAGCAGAGTGTCAAGCTTGCTTGACCTATACCGAGCGCAGCCGGGATTGTCGTAAAACAAGACCCGAAGTCGGAAGGCGTTGTCGCTCGGCTGAGGCTGTGCCTCGTTCCGAATCCTTTGGGCTCGGGGCAGTCAAGCCACCATAAAACCGGGGGCACTGCAGTTAGGTATGGTATGGGAGGTGACGTAAAGGCTTTATAAGTGGGCGAAAAAGGGCAAAAAAACGGGATAAAGGGTTAAAAATAGGGCTTTTTGGCGTAAAATTATTTGATATTGTGGGAATTGTTGTATATTTGCAGCGTAAAAATGATATCCCTAACCCTCAAAACATCATTACAATGAAAGAAATCATCGAAAAAGTAGCAGCTGCTTACGCTGTATTTTCAAAAGACGCAGGCCTTCAGGCTGAACAAGGAAACAAAGCTGCCGGCGCACGCGCCCGCAAGGCCTCCCTCGAAATCGAGAAGGCTATGAAGGAATTCCGTAAAGCATCCATCGAAGCTGCCAAGAAATAAGCCTAAGGCAGACAACGAAAAAAAACGCCCTTTAACCGGGACGCATCCGCACGGCGGGTGCGTCCCGTTGTTTTTATCGGAGGGGAAGGATATAATAGCATTCATAACCAAGTCAGGTAGTGTCATAAGAGTATATAGAGTATTTATGTAATGGTGCAATGTGTTTTGACGCACGCGCCCACCAGCCGAGCAAAGGGGATGGACGCGACAGCGGACTATACCGATGATTGGCGCGACATGTTCGTCATCGGCAGTACCGACAGGACAAATGCGGCGTAACTTTGCCGCATCAAACACGTGAAACCACCGAGCCGGCTCCGGCCGACATCAACTATGGCGTGTCATCTGACACCACGCGCCCCGGTGCATACGACCATATCGAAAAACACACCATACCCAAATCTTACATACCATGACTATGCTTATCGAAAATCCAAAAAACAAAGGCAAGGCTCAAGCCTTGCAAGTCGTCCAATGCCACAACCTGTGCCCTGCCGACACCACCGGCGAAATTCTGTGCCCCACCGGCGTTCCTCGCACCATACTTTCCGGCGGATGGCGTCCTTTGGTCTGCGTGGATACAGCCACAGGCAAGCGTATGGCACTGCACCGCGACACCGAGATTGCCGTGGCCACCGTCAATCCTGATGCCGATACAGCGGCAGTCACTCCCGTTGGCAACACCGCCGGGACGCCGCTGTGCGCCGTCTTCGATGATGGCGGCGACAGCCTCACGGTGATGTCCGCCTCCGGGGCATACGTTGCACAATACGCCGACAGCGGCTGGGAAATGGCGCGTGCCGACAGCAGCGCATGGCCCGCCATCTCGGTCACCGCCGAGAGCGCCGGGGACATATCCGTAACCCTGCCTACGCGTGTGCTGTCTCAGGAATATACCTCGGGGATGCCCTTGGCCGCCACCGACCGCAAGGCGCTGGCCGGAGACATCACACGCGCTTACAGCGATGCCCTCGACAGCGCCCAAGCCGCCGGAGCGGCCATCGCCCCGTGTCTTGCCCGTTGCCGCCTTCTTGACGCCGCCGGCAACACCTTGTACACTACTCCTCCCGTACTATTGGCCGCCGATACGGCCGACCCATTTGCCAATGCCGTTGCCTACGATTGCGCCGACAGCAAGACACTATCGGCTAAGACGCTGACTGTACGCAGCTTTCGTCCGCGCGTAATCGTCGGCGGCAGTGCCGACGCTCTATGGGCACGCCGCACGGCACGCCTGGTGCTCGAGATGACGGCACCGATGCCTCCGATAGACCTGTCCGCCGTGGATGTGCGTGCATCTTTCGGGCGTACGCCCGGCACGGGATATGCGCGCGTCAGCATCTGCGGCACCGCCGGGGTGGCTGCGACACGTCCGTCAGCCTCGCGCAGACATATAGCCGAGGCGTTGGCCCGATTTGACGAGTGCGCACGTGCCATAGCTGCCGTCAGTCGGCCCTTGAGCCAAGGACGATGGAGCCGCACCTTCGACATGGGTGACGGAACGATATGCACCCCACCCTATGCACCGGCCGCCACCCTGTCAGACGGCTTCGTGGCCGAGATATGTGCCAAAGCCGCCGGAGCAACACTCTGGGGAGGCATACACGCCGTGCGCCCCGGGGCTTACAGCCCTGTGACTTACGCCGCCGCTCTTGCCGACAAAGCTTGGAGCGGCCGTGTGCGCGTGTCCTTTGCCGACGGCCACCGCGATGTGGTATGGCGCGGCAGTGGCACCACGGATGCGCCGACACAGCTATCGCCACTGCTGGTATATCCGCATCCAAGTGCCACTCTAATCCAAATAGACCTCGACATTGACGGCACCCATTACCACCATACGGCCACGGCGGAAGCCGCCGGCGACGGCGCCTACGCCTTTGCCATTGACAGCACCATGCAACCCGTCACGCCCTCGACAGCCGCCGATACGGGCGACGACGCCACGGTCGCCGGCGATGTTGTAGGCCCGGTAGTACGCGGACTATTGGCCGCCACACGCCCGGGAACACTTGCGCCGGGCAGCACCACGATTCTTCCGGCCGACATACGCACGCTGACGGCGGCTCCGGCCTCGGGCGGCGCTTGGGACTACGGCCGCAGTCGCTTCTACTGCGGCAGCGGAGACGGCATACGTATGGTCACCGTCGGTGTCGAGGCCAAGTCCATGTCCGCCACCCTCATCAGCAATTCGATACCCGTCGGTGCGCGATGCATGTGCGCAGGCGACGATGCGGTATACGTCCTGTGTCACGGCCATATCAATATCCTGCGCGGCACTCGCGTCGAGACCGTCACCACCGATATACCTATCGGAAGCTCGAAACTACTGTGGCTGCCAAGGCGGCGCGAATTGGCTGTTTTTGCCGCCGACCAAGACACAAATATTTACAGCAGCCGTCACGGCTGGGCACGCTACAGTGTGGACAATCCCGGTGTCATCGCAACCCTCGGCGTCACCGGCAACGCCCTGGCAGCCGCCTCCGAAGGACGCATACTGGACTACGATGATATGGTAGCGCCGACAGGGAACACGGCAGTGCGCTGGAACGCGCGCACGCCTTTCGGCGCTCGCGCCATCCTGCGCACCCTGACATGGAATATCGATGCCGCCGACGTAGACGGCGACCTCACGGCCGAGCGTATGTACCTGTCGCCACGCTATCTATGCATCTGCCGCACCAGCTACACCGGAGCCATGCGCACTCCGCTGACCGTGCACACCGCAGCACGCCGCATCACCTCGCTATGGCTGGGCATCGATGCCGGCGTCAGCGCCGATGCGCGTATAGCCGCACCTACATACACCGCTATCAAGCAATGAAATACGCACACCTTACACAACGATGGAAAACACTGATTATAAAGCGATACTGGCCGAAGATATGGCACGCCGGCAACTGCGGATACAGGCCGAAGACTTCGACCCCTTGACCGGTCGCGGCAGCAGCGGCAGGCGCAAACGCGTGGTAGCGCCTGCCGGAGCCATAGACCACCGCGCCCGCCACGCATACGTTCCCTGCGAGATGGACATTGCCCCGGTCAAGTCCAACGCCGAGGCATGGGTCGAGGCGCGATGCCGCTGCGACTTCGAATTTTGGTGCGCACGATGCGTCACCATACGCCACAAGACCACCGGAATGCTCGAGCCCTTCGTGCTCAACCGCCCCCAACGACGCGTCGCCGCTATTCTCGAAGGCGATCGGCGCGCCGGCCGTCCGCTGCGTATGATTCTGCTCAAGGCACGCCAATGGGGCGGCAGCACCTTGGTGCAGATATATATGGCCTGGATACAGATATGCCTACGCCGCGGCTGGAACTCGCTGATAGCCGCGCATGTCAAGGACACGTCCAAGCTCATCCTGGGCATGTACAGCCTTCTGGCCGAGCATTACCCCGAGAATTTGTGGCACGAAGACAAGCCCCTGCGCTTCCTGCCCTACGAGCGCAGCGCCAACACCCGACGCATAGCCGGACGCGACTGCTACGTCGTGGTCACCAGCGCCGAGAAGCCCGACGCCATGCGCGGCAGCGACATCAAGATGGCCCACCTCTCCGAGATGGCCTATTGGCCCGACAGCGCCAAGCGATCGCCCGTGGCGCTGATGTGCTCGGTGTGCGGCACCATACCCATCGAACCGCTGACCCTGGTCGTCGTCGAGTCCACGGCCAACGGCACGGGCAATTACTTCTATCATGAAT
Source organism: uncultured Porphyromonadaceae bacterium (assembly GCA_900540625.1). GTDB lineage: Bacteria > Bacteroidota > Bacteroidia > Bacteroidales > Muribaculaceae > CAG-873. The sequence goes on from UQGP01000019.1 coordinate 27,800, forward strand.
GGCACCGCTGCGCCGCCGGTCGCGGCGACAAACGCGCCGTCTTTGTGCCGTGGTACGAAATCGGCATCTACCGCGACCACAGGCCCTTGGACACCGAGGCTCGAGTGGCCGAGTTGTGGGAGTCGTTGACCGATGAGGAACGCAATCTCTGGCTCACGCCTCAGGGAGACGACGGCATCCGACTGTGCCTCGACCAAGTGGCGTGGTATCACGCCAAAGCACTCGAGATGCAGGACGCCCGAGCGCTCAAGGCCGAATATCCGACCACGGCCGATGAAGCCTTTCGCAACACCGGAGCCAACGTCTTTGACATCCGATGGACCGAGCGTCTGCGACGCCGCTGTCGTGCGCCGCTGCGCACCTGCGCCGTCGATTGGCGTTCCGGACAATGGAGCGATGACAGCCGCGGAGCATTGCGCCTATGGGAGGAGCCGGCGTCCGGACATACGTACGTGGCAGCCGTCGACGTCGGCGGTCGCAGCCCGGGGGCGGATTTCTCGGTAGTGACCGTGCTGCGACATACCTACATCGGCACACGTGTCTGCGCTCGGTGGCGCGGACATATCGACCATGATCGGTTAGCGTCCATAGCTATGCACTTGGCCCGGGCCTACAATTACGCCCTACTGGTGGTCGAGAGCAATACGCTGGAAAGCAGCGACAGCTTCCCCGTGCTCGAGCGTCTGGCACGTGACTACCCCGTACTATATCGACGTCGGGCAGTCGGCACCATAGACGATGCACCCGGACGGCGCGTCGGGTTTCATACCAACCGCAACACCAAGCCGCTGGTGATAGACACCCTTGTGGCGGCCGTGCGCGACGGCACACTTGACGAGCCGGACACCGAAGCCGTGGACGAGCTGGCATCGTATATGCGACGCGACGACGGCAGCTACGGTGCCGTGCGCGGTCGCCATGACGATATCCTGATGACCGACGCACTGGCGCTATATGTCCTCGAAAGCGAAAGCGGCGACATTGTGAACGATGCCGCCGCCGAAGACTTGCACAAAATGATGGAACGTCGCGACTACTTGTGATCGGGCGTGGACACAAACTGCGGCTCATTGCCGAACCACATGTCTATGAACAGCTTGACGCGTGCCATAGTCTCGCGCAGCGTATTGCGCACGACGTTGCCGGCCTCCGGGCTGGGCGCGGCATTATATCCCACGGCATACAGGCCGTACCGGTCGGCCTGACGGATGGCTCGGCGATTGTGGTAGTCTTGCGAAACAATCACCACCGAATCAAGGCCGTAGACTTTGCAAGCCTTCGCCACGGAATAAAGCGTGCGCGTGCCCTCGTAGTCGAGTATGATGTGTGTCGAATCCACACCGGCGGCTATGAGGGCGCGTTGCATCTGCCGCGGCTCGTCACAGCCGTAAAGCACGGCATTGCCTTCCGCATCACGACGATAGTCCCCACCGGAGGCAATGATATACCGTACCTTGCACGCATGATACAGCTCGGCAGCAGCCTTGATACGGTTGTCGAAATTGATATTGTGCGTGCCCCTCGGCGTCACCGGCGATGTGCCGAGCAACAGCCCGTAGCGCATGGCCGGAACTTGGCTGACGTCATCATAGACTCGTCCCGAGGCATTGACATCCACAGCCACCCAGCACGCGCCGATGATCGACGCCGCCACCGCCACCGCGATGCCGGCGTACAAGGATATACGCTTGATCTTATGAGACAACATCGGATATAGAATTGAACTTTAGCGCATAAACAAACTAAGGGCAAGTCAAAAAATGGCTGTCCTTTATTTTAGGACAGAATTGATTATTTCTGTCCTAAAATAAAGGACACGGTGGATTATTTTTCTCTATGTATGCTTTCGTACAGTGTCTTGAATTCATCAGGCGAGATTTCCATGGTAGCGGTATATTTGCCGTTTTCGGAAGTGAAAATCATTCGGAATCCATAGTCGGCAGATATGATTGCTTTGAATAATCTTGACGCAATTGGTTCTGACATAAGCCCCTCAACAAACTCATGTTTGTTTTCTCGTTGTGCATAAGCAGCCTTGAGCGCCTCCCATACATCATTGTGCTCAGGTGCAATTGAAGAACCATACTTTATCACACAAACATACATATTGTCCTCTGTCTTTTCAGATAACATCGTGGTTTGAGAGTCAATATCATACGGGCAAAACTCATTATCCTTATATGTCATAACTTCGATCAACCGGGCGCTTAATTCCTTCTCGCTCAGCTCGCTGCCGACTATTGAATCGAAATCTTTCGGAGTTAGCTTTATCATTATGCTTTGATTGTTATTTGAACTTGTCACTGTAATACGCAGAGAAGCTCTTGCATCTGAAAAAGTTTTTGCGAAAGTCTTATCATTTAAGGCATCATAAGTATACGCCAGCACAACACTCTCTTTTACTAATTCCTTGATTCTTTTTGTGTTTTTGATAGGTTCCGGTGTACTAATCCGTATCAGAGCTATATTATTGTCCTCATTATAGTCCACCGACATTATATCCAGACCACCCATGCTCGTCGGGCATTGCTTCTTCAGTTTCGCGATTTCGGACTTGAGCTTTTTCACGGCCTTGGCATCGGGCGTTTTTTCGGCATATTCGATGGTGTCGGTCGTTCGGTAAGACTGGATGGCTATAGCTACAAAGGGAACGACAAAGACCACGAGTATCGCGAGCCAGTCCCAGACGAATGCACGGCGCATATTGCGTGGGAAACGTGCCTCGACGGCGTGGCTCTTATTCTTATATAGATAGAACAGCCATGCGGCGGAGAAGACGGCACCCACGGCGGTGGACGTTTCCAGACCGGCGCCAACAGGCATAACAAGAGCCCCTTGCAAAATCAAACAGACATTGGTCAGTAGCGAGACCCATATGTACGTCTTGGCCAGGAATATCGCGTTGCGCATACGCTTGTACGCAGCCACAATGGTATAGACGGCAAAGGCCAGGTTGATCCAAACGTTATAACGAATGATCGGCGTAACACCGGGCTCTTTGAGGCTGAGCAAACTCAAAAGCGCGCCCAATCCGATGCAAACGTACATAAACAGCATCCAGCCCGAGATGCTGTCATCCTCCAACGACTCCGGGTCGCGTTCGGCCAACGGCGGGATGGTAAACAGATTGTTCTCGGTTTCGGCGGCCTTGCCTTGCGGTTCGGTCGCAGGTTGTTCTAAGTCAGAATTGTAATCTTCCATAATGATTGCTGTTTATTATTAGTGATTTACCATATAGTCAACATTTACGCTATCCACGAGATGACGAGGTAAACTATCCATAGAAAGACGAGAAATCCACCGACGATGTCGATGTTGCGACGAAGGCGTTCCGAGGGGGCGCGACGCGTGACTATCTCGGCAAGGTTGAGAAGCATGCGCGATCCGTCCAGCCCCGGGATGGGCAGCGCATTACCCACAGCCAGGATTATGGACAGGAGTCCGGTGAAGTACACTATACCGTGCATCTTGCAGACAATCAACGGCGCGGCCTCAAAGCCGCCGCCCACGCCGAAAATGGCCAGCGGGTGCGCCAAAAAGAATGACAGCGCATCCCAGCATTGAGTCAAGCCTCCGCCTATAGCGGCAAGCAGATATGTCGAGTCGGCATTATACATCCAGACGTAATTGGCTACGACAAAGGCCAGCAGTCCGAACAAGACGTTGGCCATCACGCCGCCGCTATGAACCAGCAGCCGTTGCCACGCCGGCTTGGAGCGCAATTCCCACGGCAGAGGCTCGTGTCCGTCCACGCCGTAGCTGTCAGCCATGCGCACATAGGCCATCACCGGCAGCCATCCGAGTCCGAAGGCGGTATTGCGCCACGACGTGGGCGATACTTCGCCCTTGGGGCGCGGTAAAGGGATACGTATCAGGCAACTGCTGCGCTGCTCGACCCGGTTTTCGTTTACGTCAGCATCTCCCTCGGAGTCATTACTGTCGTCAGACGTAGCCTCAACATCGAGTATACACAAACATCCCTGCTTGGGATAATAACGCAACAGCGCCGCTATAGGGGCCATAAACACCTGAAAAGAATATACAAGTACGCCGAAAGCTTTGGCAAAACAGAAGTGGCCGCACTCGTGTACAGCCATACAAAAACCGAGTATTATAAGATATTCAATCATTGATATCGGATGTTATTTGGAGAAGTGAATTACTGAAAATATTTATATTAGTGTCGCTCCGAACTACTTCAGTGCTACATAACAGAAAGTAACGGCATAAAACAAGATTGTGGTGCCGATAATACCCAATCCGACATAAAATAATATTCGGCCTAACTTGTGTTTCCTATCCTCATATTTGGCCCCGTTCCGAATGCTACAGCCGGAAATTATCAGCAACCGAGACGAGCATATCAGCACCGCAGTCCATAACAACGGAATGAGGATATACAATACGATGCACATTGTGCCATAAGTTATGCCAAGAGTGTCAGATATGACAGACGTATATCGGATGCAGGCATCGTTCAGCATGTCAAAATTATTAATTGCGTTATATATCATATCTGTATGTATTATTCATTTGAATAGTATTGTACTCTTTGTATATATACCGCGAAGCATACAAAAGTAAATATGAAAAACAAAAAATTATTTCTCATGCTTTTTTTGGCGTCCTTCCGGTGTGTCACACAACCTGCCACCACATCGTTTGGCACTATTTTTGTATCAATATATGCCGTGTCATACAATGACACAGACAACAACAGAAATAGAAACAAACAACTAAAACACATACAATTATGAAAAAGATGCTTTATGTAGCTGCCGCTTTTGCAGCACTGAGTCTCGCCGCTTGCGGCAATGGTAAAACAGACGCCAACGCTACCGACAGCACAGCTGCCGACACAACAGCAACCGTAGAGGCCGCTCCCGAAGCAGCCGTAGAAGCTGCCACCACTGTAGACACCAATGTTGCCGCAGCCGAACAGGAAGTCTCCAACAAGGCCTCCGAAGCCATCAACAATGCCGCCGAAAAAGTTCAGAAAGCTTCCAAGGACGTCAAGGCCGTCAAGAACGCTGCCGAGAACCTGAAGAACGCCGCTGAAGCCTTTGGCAAATAATATCAGCAAGCATACACGCATAAGCACCGCCCGTCGGAACACCTCCGGCAGGCGGCGCTTTTTTTTTGTGTATATGTCAGGGCCGCGAAAGACCGCTCGCAGTCGTTGTTCGGATGACATTCTGACACGTCGAACAGCGTATTTTTAGCCGGCAGACAATATTCTTAACTAATTTTTCACTGCCGACACGGAAAAAGTTTGTATATTTGCCGTGCAAATGCGCCGGCTGCGGCCATCGGCGGCAACATCGAGCGCATAGGTCTGAAGACCACATACATACACAAGCACAAACATATTACCCAATATAAAATTTACAATTATGTCAAAAGTAACAGTCATCGGCGCCGGTAATGTAGGTGCCACATGTGCCAACGTACTTGTAACCAACCAGGTAGCCGACGAGGTCGTACTCCTCGACATCAAAGAGGGCGTAGCCGAAGGCAAAGCCATGGATATCATGCAGACCGCCAGCATCCTGGGTCTCAACACCCGTCTGCGCGGCGTCACCAACGATTACACCGCCACCGAAGGCTCCGACATGGTAGTCATCACCAGCGGTATTCCCCGCAAACCCGGTATGACCCGCGAAGAACTCATCGGTGTCAACGCCAAGATTGTAAAATCCGTAATGGACAACGTGCTCAAGCACTCGCCCGAAGCAGTCATCCTGTGCATCTCCAACCCGATGGACACCATGACCTACCTGATCCACAAGACCAGCGGTCTGCCCAAAAACCGCATCATCGGTATGGGTGGCGCTCTCGACAGCGCTCGCTTCCGTTTCAACCTGGCCAACGCTCTCAAAGCCAACCCCAACGAAGTTGAAGGTATGGTTATCGGCGGCCACGGCGACACCACAATGATTCCTCTGACACGCTATGCAGCATACCGCGGCGTTCCCGCTTCCACTCTGCTGGCCAAAGAAGAACTCGAGAAAGTCGCTGCCGACACTATGGTAGGCGGTGCAACCCTCACCAAACTGCTCGGAACTTCCGCATGGTACGCTCCCGGTGCAGCCGGAGCAAGCGTAGTCGCTGCCGTCCTCCACGATCAGAAGCGCATCATCACCTGCTCGGCTCTGCTCGAAGGCGAATATGGCGAAAAAGACCTCTGCATCGGCGTTCCCTGCTTGCTGGGTCGCAACGGCATCGAGAAAATCGTTGACCTCAACCTCAACGACGAAGAAAAAGCCCTCTTTGCCAAGAGCGCTGCTGCCGTACACCACACCAACGAGGCCCTCAAGGAAGCCCTCGCTTGATAGTCCGGCACTTCACACGAACATCCACGGCGACTGCCACGCACCCGCGTACACAGGGCGCGGCAGTCGCCGCCGTTTTTTTTGAAGACCAAGTCCAATAGGTAGTGCCTTAGCATCGGACTATTGTCCTTAAAGGCTCTAAGGGCATTAAAGGCCCTAAGGTCTCTATCCCTCCCCTCTTATAATAAGTCATTTATCCAAAGAATATCCGAGATTATGAAGAAAGTATTTATAGCAATGATGATGTGCGCCGCGCTCGCATCCTGCGGCAATAAGCAGGACAAAGCCGCCGAGGACAACGACAACACCGCCGCCGAGGAAGCCACCGCCGAAGCTGTCACCACCGCAGCCGTACAGGAAGCCGAGGACGACGATCCCCTGACACCCGATATGACTGTCGAACAGCCTCTAATCATCGATTTCAACGCCACCTGGTGCGGCCCGTGCCAAAAATTCAAGCCCGTATTCCACGCCGCAGCTGAGAAATACGGCGACCGTGCCGACTTTGTCAGCGTAGATGCCGATGCATGCCCCACCATCATGACCGCTTTCGGTGTCAACTCATTACCGACACTCATCGTCATACTTCCCGACGGCACATCCAATTCATACGTCGGCCTCAACGACTTTATGTCCTCCGAGGAATCCTTCGACGAGTACATCGAAAGTCTCTTATAGTCTCTCGGCCCATGGCCGGGGAGGCGCTTCAAGAACAGCCGTTTTTCGCTCAGGCGCAATGTTTTGCGCTCCTACCGCGTATACGGTCTTGACACACCCTCATAAGCCGGGACATCGCACACATCGAGCCTAACGTCAATATATTTATGAAGACAAACATCCAAGTCATCCTTTTGGTATTACTTGCGGCAATATTGCCGTCGGAAGCCCAAGCCGCCGTCACGATTACCTCCCCGTCGAGCGACACGACACTAAGGCCTTCCACCAAAGTCAAGCGCCCTATGGTCATCGACTTCAACGCCTCCTGGTGCGGTCCGTGCCGCTCTTTGGCCCCGGTATTCAAGGCCGTAGCCGACAAGTATAAAGGCAAGGCAGCCTTCGTAAGCGTGGACATCGACAGATATCCGCAAACAGCCAAAGCCTTCGCCTTGCGTGCCGTCCCGACCATAGTCATTCTTATGCCGGGCAAACGTCCGACCGTGGCTGTCGGTGCTCAATGGCTCGAAGAGGCCGATCCTGTGGCAGCTTTCGAACAATACGTCAAAAGCATCACCGGGCTATGAGCAAGGTTTCCGAACAATTCATGGCCAAATTGGCGCGCATGGGCATCACCCGGCTCAACGCCATTCAATGTGCTGTAGCCGAGACCGATGCACACGTGCAGCGACTAATGTTACTGGCCCCCACAGGTAGCGGCAAAACCGTAGCATACGCCATTGCATTGCTGCGCGGTATGCGTCCGGCAGCTCCCGGTCAGGCACCCACGGCATTGGTGCTGGCTCCGTCACGCGAATTGGCGCAGCAAATCTATGATGTGATACGTCCGCTGGCCGCCCCGAAACTCAAGACCGTGGTGGTATGCGGCGGTCGCTCGGCCGAATCGGAGGTGCCGTCATTGACATCCGCCACCCCGCCGGACATCGTCATTGCCACCCCCGGACGACTGCTGGACCACATCGCACGCGGCACCATCATTCCGCGCAATATACGCCGCGTGGTCATCGACGAATACGACAAATTGCTGGCTCTGGGCTTCGAACGCCAAATGGGCGACATCATGCGCCGCATAGGCACGCGCACGGATCTGCTGATGCTGACCTCGGCCACCGAGCCGCCGTCGCTACCGCCCTTTATCGCCGACCGCGGCACGCCCACGGTCATCCGGACCGACAACGATGCGGCACCTACGCGTACACGACTGACCGTGATGGACGTCGTATCGCCCGAGCGCGACAAGCTGGACACCCTGGCCGTACTGGTGCGCGAATTGCTGGCTGCCGGACAGACTGCCATGGTCTTTGTCAACCACCGCGATGCCGCCGAGCGCGTTGTCTCGGGACTTGGACGCCGCGGCATCACCGCAGTGTTGTACCACGGAGGTCTGGAACAACGCCAACGCGAAATCGCCGTGGCAGCCTTTGCCTCGCACGCCGCCGACGTGATGGTTTCCACCGACTTGGGCGCACGCGGCCTTGACATCCCGGACGTGGGAGCCGTCATTCATTATCATCTGCCCGTGGACGAGGCGGCATACACTCACCGCAACGGACGCACGGCACGTGCCGGCGCCGACGGCTTGGCTTACATCATCCTCGGACCTACCGAGAGCCTGCCGCCATACATCGACACAGACCATACGCACTACCCCGCCGAGCCGGCAGACAGCACTGCCATACGCGAGCCGTACACGCTGATGTACATCGACGGAGGACGGCGACGCAAGATTTCGCGCGGCGACATCCTGGGCTTCGCCACCAAAGACGCCGGCATCCCCGGCGACAAAGTGGGACACATCACCATAGCCCCGGACTACGCATTGGTAGCCGTAGCCGCCGAATACGCGCAAACGCTGAGCCAAGCCGCACGCGCCCGGCGCCTCAAAGGCCAAAAAGTGCGCATCACTCCCGTCTAACCGCTTGACATACCGCCACCTAAGCATTAACCACACCCCACACATCCATTCCATGTCCGAATTCACCGTGCAATACCTCGGCTGCGGATCGGCCACTCCGTCGCTACGACACATGCCGTCATGCCAAGTCGTTGATTATCGCAACAGCCTGATGATGATTGACTGCGGCGAGGGCGCCCAACTGACCATGCGGCGTATGCGCATACACTTTGCGCGGCTGAGGCACGTCTTTGTATCACACCTGCACGGCGACCATTTTCTGGGACTGCCGGGACTGCTGTCTACACTGTCGTTGCAAGACAAGGGCGGCGACCTGCACGTCCATATCTTCGAGCAAGGCGAGGAGTTGCTGCGTCATTTCATGCAGGTGACCACCGGCGAGCCTACTTTTGACATTATATACGACCGTCTGTACGACGATGCACCGCACATCGTGCTCGACACTAAGGCCCTGACCGTAACATCCTTCCCGCTGCATCACCGCGTGCCCTGCGTCGGATTTCGCTTTGACGAGAAGCCCAAGGCACGGCATCTGCGCGGCGATATGGCGGCCTACCTCGGCATTCCGATAAGTGATATCCCGGCCATCAAGGACGGTGCCGATTGGACAGCCCCGGACGGACGGGTGTTCGAAAACGAGCGTCTGACACTGCCGCCATCGCCTTCGTGTTCGTACGCATATTGCTCGGACACATCTTATCACCGGGACACGGTGGAAGCCGTACGCGGCGTCGACGTATTGTACCATGAGGCTACCTACGCCGACGACAAGAAGAGCCGCGCACGCCTGCACGGACACAGCACCGCCCGACAAGCAGCTATGGTGGCACGCGATGCCGAAGTGGGATGCTTGGTGCTGGGACATTACTCCAAATCTTACCATAACGAGGACACTCTTCTGGCCGAAGCTCGTGAGATTTTCCCGAATACCATAGCCGCTACGGAAGGTATGTCCATAGACATCGAAGAAACGGCCCAATCACAAGACGCACAGGTATGACCGACGAGTATTATATGAATATGGCGCTGTTTCAGGCGCAAGAGGCTGCCGACCAAGGCGAGGTGCCCATAGGAGCCGTCATCGTCGGTGCCGACGGAAGCATCCTTGCCGCCGAACACAATCGCACCGAAGCGCTGCACGACGTCACGGCACATGCCGAGATGCTCGCCATAGGCGCCGCCGCCGCGGCCATAGGCGCCAAATACCTGACAGACTGCACACTGTACGTCACTGTCGAGCCGTGTCCGATGTGTGCCGCCGCCATCGGGTGGGCACAAATCAGGCGCATAGTCATCGGCGCCGCCGACCCCAAACGCGGATACACGACTATGTATGCACGCTCGCCGTTTCATCCGCGTGCTGTGGTCCTGCAAGGCATCCTTGCCGACGAATGTGCCGCCGTAATCACTGATTTTTTCCGCCGACGTCGCTGACCCGGCTCGGACCGTTAAGCCGCTTTTTTGAGACTATAGCAATACTTTTTCCCATGCACGCGAATTCTATGTTCGCAGACCTTGTCGTACCATTGCATATCTCATGCAGACGGACTAATTTTGCAGCGCAATCCGACAGACACCGCCGGAAGTCCGGCCTCGGATAGCATAACCCAATCAGACATTATCAATCTATATCAAAGATTATCAATCCAATATCATTATGGGTGACTGCTGCACTATTTTTGATAACTGGCAAGCTGCACGAGCTGCCGAAGAAGCTCGCGACTACGTCACGGCCGCACGATGCTACCGTATATGCGATGTGGTATACGAATGTGGCGAATTGAATTACTACGACAACGATTTGGCCTATATGGCGCGCCGCGCGGGTACGAAGTATCGCAAGATGCTGCGCAAACTACGCAAAGACGTGGCCCGCGCCATTTGGGATGAAGCCAAAGACTTCTACAATTCTATGGACCCGGAGTCGGACAATTATAATCCGACGTACTTTTTCTTTGATTACCGAGACTTTGTCCTCGAGCAAACCGAAATCATCTTAAAGGGCCTGAAAGAACGACAGAGTCGTTCCTAATCCCCCCGACCGCATACGCCTGCATCCGCCGACGTGTGTGCACGCAACCGTCCGAAACGAGCCGACTTTCACACGTGTTTCGACCCAAAGTGTTTCGGCTTATAGACCTATGTTTTATGTTCTCTCCTCTTTGGTTTTTTTGTTAGACATGCTCTTACTCTGAAGAGCAGACGGGCACCCGATGTCGATATCGGGTGCCCGTCTATATCTTGTGCGCCTTACGCGCAGCCTATATCATAGATAGTAACCTACCGAAACGGAGAAGCAGCCTTGCTTCCAAGAACCATCGTCATCTTTGTAGCGGTCATTGAGGCCGAAGGTGTAGTCCGCACCGATGTAGAAGCGGCTGACCACAATGCCGGCGCCGAGATTCCAACCCATATTAAAACGGGTTATCTCTTCGTCGTAAGGATCCGAGTTAATATCGAATTCTTTAGCATTCTTCCAGCTACCGGAAAGTCCTATACCGAAGCTGGGACCGGTAAATAATTTGAGGTCACAAACGCCTAAATTGAAGTTGTAGCCCAGTCGCACAGGAATCTGTAGACCGAATTGGCGCAGTGCTATGTCTGCCTTAGCCTTGGAAAAAACTCCGCCCGCAATGTCGGCTTGAATATCCGTACCCGTGTTATGATAAACCAAGTACATACCCGGCTCAAGGAAAAGATTGGATACCAAGTCGATGTCAGCCACGACTCCGGCATGGAAACCACAGCCGGCCTTGAACATGTCCACAGAAGCGCCGTTAGACTTTATGCTACCGGGGACGGTGACATCCAGTCCGGCCCGGATGCCGAAGTCGATGGCATGCGACTGCGCGGGAGCAAGCGCCGCAATGGCTACAACAAGCGATGCTGCAATAGTCTTAATGGATTTTCTCATTGTTTGAATAAGTATTTAAGTAAATGATTAGGGTTGATACTAAGTATTGTTACGCCCGATTTTTAATATCGGCGCGAGATAATATAGCCGAACAAGTCGATGAGCGACTTCTTGGCCTCGCTATCATCGAAATCATCAAGCAAAGCGACAGCGCGTGTCCGCATACCTTCCATAACTGAGTAAGCATAATCAATGCCGCCTCCATCGATGGCATAAGCTGTCAGACGGGCAATATCGTCCTCGTTGAGTGTCTGACTCTTGCTCAATTTCATCATCTCGGCATTGGCCGCATCGGTGCCGTTACGCAACACATGCAGCAGCGGCAGCGTGATCTTGCCTTCGCGCAAATCATTGGCCGTAGGCTTGCCCACAGTGTCTTGCTGCGCCGGGAAATAGTCAAATATGTCGTCTCGTATCTGGAAGCACAGACCCAGCAATCGCGCAAACTCGCTGAGGCGATCCTTGCGCTCATCATCTACACCCTGAGCATAGCATCCCATCTGCGAGCACGCCACAAATAGCGAGGCGGTCTTGTACTCGATAATCTTGAAGTACGCATCTTCGTCCAAGTTATGGTAACGCGCACTGTATATCTGGTCCAATTCGCCGAGGCTCAACAGCTTGCCCAGATGGCACAAAGACTCGATGATGCGTGTATCGCCCGTAACGATGGCCTGCTGCATCGATGTGGAAACAAAAAAGTCGCCCACAAGTACCGCTATATGATTATCCCACATGGCGTTGACCGTCGGACGACCACGACGTATCGTCGAACCGTCAACAACATCATCGTGTATCAACGAGGCGTTGTGCAACAACTCGACAGACGCTGCAGCGCGCAACACCTTGTCCGTCACCGGGCCGAAAAGCCGGGCGCTCAGCATCACTATTATGGGGCGGATAAGCTTGCCCTTAGTCTTCAAATAGTTGGTAATCACGTTATCCATCAACGGATTGGACGTGGCCAACTGTTCGGCTATGAGCGCGTTGAGCCGGTCAATGTCGGGTGCTATTTCCTGTCGTATTTTTTCGAGGATGTCCATATTGCGCCGCAAATTTACGAATTTTTCGCGGCATTACAGACGTTTTCCGCCCAAACTTTCGGCCCTTCTACACACATAGCTCCCTCATGGCGTCCCTCATCGACCTTCACCGGCTCGCCACTGATACATATCACCACTTCGATACACTATTATTTCGCCCCATGTCATTATCCGAGACAATGCCGTACCCACCCACTCTATCCTCCGTATGACGGTCCAAAATCCTCGCTACAGCCTTCCACTTCTTCCGCTTTGGGACGAACAATTCGCTCCATTCGTTACCAATCTGCATAACAGCCGATTAGCCATTTCATTATCAAAACTGAGTAATTAGACGGCAAGAACAAGGTCGTAGATAGGCGTAAAGTCGGCGACACAACGGACTATGGAGAAATCTTAAACACCACCAAAGTAAGGGATGGCAAAATCACCTTCAGCGAAGCAATACACGACGACAGACCCCACCTGTATCGTCGACGAAATTCGGTGGTGCTCATCTCGATATTGCGCTTGAAAAAAGTGTCGGAAAGTGTTCAGAGGAATCCAAGTACACGGGATGATTCGAGACCACCGATACCGCATTTTCGCAGAAAATGCGTAACTTCGCGTACGGTATGGAAATGCTGATGCAACATATCTGGCAGCACAAGATGTGGAGTGGCGCTCCCGAATTGCGCACCGTCGATGGCCGCGAAATCGAGGTCATCGACCAAGGTATGCTCAATACAGGACCGGGGCCGGACTTTTTCAATGCCAAGATACGCATCGGCGACGCCGTATGGGTAGGCAACGTCGAAGTGCACGTGCGCGCCTCGGATTGGCACGCACACGGTCACAACAATGACCCGGCTTACCGCAATGTGGTGTTGCACGTGGTGGGCGATGACGACTGCCGCATCAATATCGACGGACGCGAAGTGCCGCAAGTGCTGCTCCCCCTGGCACAAGAAGTCATCGAGCGATACGAGGACTTCACTCGTCCGCACGTAGGTGACGCATATCCGTGTCACGACCGTCTGGCCGAAATCCCAAGCCTATGGATAGACGACTGGATGACCTCGCTGGGATACGACCGCTTACAAACCAAGGCGGACGCCGCTCTGGACCTGCTGGACCGCAACCACGGCGATTGGCTGGAAACGGCATATCAATTTCTGGCACGCGGTCTGGGCTTCGGCGCCAACGGCGAGGCAATGGAACGCACGGCACGCAGTGTGCCGCTGCGCATACTCTTTAAGCACGCCGCCGACCCGATGTCGGCACCGGCACTATTGCTGGGTCAGGCGGGGATGCTGCCTACGCCCGAAAATGCCGCCGATGATGCAGTAGTGCTCAGACTTATAAGCGATTACGCATTCCTCAGCGCCAAATTCGGGCTGTCACGCCCCACGGACATTCAATGGCGCACAGGCGGCATACGCCCGGCCAACGCTCCCTGCCGCCGCTTGGCCACGCTCGCAGCCATGGTCAGCAATGGATTTGCCGTGGCCACGAACTCATGGAATGCAGCCACCGCCGACGAGGCCGTCGCGGTATTGCGCAATGCTCCGTCGATGCACCCTTACTTCACCACGCACCACCGACCCGCGGCTATGTCGGCGCGCCCGGTCAGCGCCTCGCTAAGCATCGGCGCTGCAAACATCCTTGTAATCAATGTCGTCGCGCCGCTTATATATGCACGCGGTTACCTTGCCGACGATACCTCAGCCATGGAACGTGCCGTGTATATGCTTCAAGGCTTGCCGCCCGAAGACACTGCCGAGGTACGCACCTTTGCTTCTATGGGCCTTGAGTGCCACGATGCCTTTGCCACGCAAGCACTACACCGTCTGCGCACCGCCTACTGCGACACCCGCAAGTGCATCTACTGCCGCTGGGGCCACCGCCTGCTTGCCAAGTAAAACGGCTTATCGGTAACGTGAGTCGCCAGAAATCCTATTAGTTCTCTTGTTTAGACCCGGTCCATTCGCCATCCCTGCCCATAAGCTTGATTTTATAACCATCTTGTGTCTTGATGATTTTACTTCATACGGGTCAAATTCACCCCGGTAAACTTTAGTAATATCATTGGTGAATTTTAGCGTGATAGTTTCCCCATTTGTTTCCTTTTTTAAGTGAGCCCCAACATCTTCACCCCCAAAAAAACGGTCTTAGTGCCAAAGCGGCAAAAGCCACTCATTCTGTGATAAAGACCTTGATTGTCAATTCTATCGTTTCGAATAGCCCAAACGCTCCCACTAAGTTGGTCGTGGTGTCACCCACATATATCGACTTATTGGAGAAAGCCATCCATGAAAACGGCTCAGAATCGTATGCTTCAAGTGTCGGAATAGCATTATGTAGCGCCTCGCATATCGTAGAACCCACTATAACTTCCGGGACTCGTCGTATAGTATATCCCGGTTTGGTTCTGGGTCGAGATGCTGCCATGGCCGACACACTAAATATCAGCACAATAGCAACAGCAAAATAGTACCACACGGTTTTATTTCGGCAATATGCCATATTTGTCAATTGCTTCTTGTGTTGGTCGCTTGTTCGTTGGTGAAAACTCATAATATTTGGGGGTTATGTTTGAATTTGCGTCTTTTACTCTTCATCACCATTAAAGAACCTAATCTTGTACCCATTTTGCGTCCGAATGATTTTTCCCTCATCAGGATCGTATGCCCCACGAATAAAATTATCTTTGAGATATCTGAGAACAATAACACTCCCATTCTTTTTCATTTTAATATTTGGAAGTGATTCACTAAAAAAAACTATTTTAGTTCCTATCTTGCAAAAAAACTTTGGCATCCTGTAATACAAGGCGATATTTTCAGTTCTTTCGCATCCAATAGGCCAGACGGCTCCAACCAAATTCGACGTAGTATCACGCGCATATGCAGATTTGGTTGAAAAAACCATCCATGAAAAAGGCTGATTGATGTGGTGCGCTTCAAGCGCAGGAATAGCATTATGCAATAGTAGATCATACATCGTAGAATCTACTGTAGCCTCATGGATTTGGTATGTCTCATACTTAGACTTGGAGGAACGCTTTGCCGTAGCCGACAAGCCAAGTATTAGTGTTATTACGGCTATATACACGTAATACAGTCGGTTATTTCGGCAAGATTCCATATTTGTCAATAGCTTCTTGTGTCGGTGGCTCATCCATTGGTGAATACTCATGATATGTGGGTGTTATGTTTGAATTTGTGTCTTTTTCAAAGAATAATATCTTGTGAATGATGTGATATCCTAATATGCACTCTAAGGCGTATGCAACAATATAATCGCCATCCCAATCACTTGGCTCCGGAGAATTATAGTGATTATGTATCCATTCTCTTATATGATATCTACGTCTGAGCTTTCGGTTGAACCATAACACGCCGGCTCTTTCGGTTCCGACTTCATTCGATGTCGTTATGTAGTTTGCGGTGTATCTACCTTTTCCGACAAGTATGCGCACCCATTCCACTTTGGTGTGGGATGCAAGAAACTCGTGTATGATCCTACCGTTCTTATCGTCCCTGACTTTCATGACATTGTACCACGATGACCCCTCGCCTTGAAATTTATCGATGGATTGGATGGTGCCGTATTTCATTTCCGGAGATTCGTCAATGATGCCATTGTCATTCCTTACTTGTACGACATCTTTTTCTTTGTCTTTCTTCTGATAAAGCAAATCCCCTTGACTGTCATACACATACACATCATTACCTGTCGGGTCTACATAAACGATAGGGTTGCACTTGCAAAAAGCATAAGGTGAAAATGACGGGTAATTCTCGGCGTGTTTGTCCATAGAGCTGAACCGGGTCTCGGAGGGGATGCACATGCGGGCGCCGTAGATGTACTCGCGCAGGCCGTCGCGGCGGACGT
>UQGP01000020.1 GCA_900540625.1 uncultured Porphyromonadaceae bacterium
AAATTGAGTTCTACAAAATGATTCATTAATTTTGCACTTGCCACTTGACTCTACATACGTATAAATTGACGCTGTTTTTTTGCGGATGGCGAAAAATATGCGTAGCTTTGCGAAACAATCAAAAATCAAACAAACAATCCGTTATGAAGGAAATTAGAAGAAGTCCGTATATTACGGAATTGCAGGAGCTTGAATCCGCCTTGAAGGGCTCGGATATAGACGCGGAGATTGTCGAGAACAACGCAGATGTGTTCAACCCGACGGGAGGCATGGTCACCTATTCGCTGTACGTGGAGGATGATGATGCCGAAAAAGCCGCGGCCATTGCGGCAAAATGCAATCCGGACAATGCGAAAGGCGTGACTTACTGCCGCGAATGTGGAGGCGAGAATATCACCAAGGAGGTCGTGCGCAAAAAGCTTCCTATATACTTCGTAATCATTGGAATGGCCGTGCTTGCTGCCGGCTTTTTCCTCCCCGGACGCGTCTTGCAGTGGACCTGCCTGATTGTAGGTATCGTGCTTGTGGTCAATACTTTCGTTCCGTACAAAAAGACGTTGTATTATTGCAATGACTGCAAGAAATACTTTAAGGATATTTGACGGGAAGTTGCAGATAATCGGAGCGATTGGGCCCGTCACTCGATAGGGGTCTGCGGCGAGAAATACAGCGAAAATTTTTGACGCGAAAATTTTTTTGAAAAAATATTTGGTCGGTTCGCCGAAAGGTTGTACCTTTGCATCCGCAAAGAGGGCAAAGCGATGCCCGTCGGAAGCATGACTCCGTAGCTCAGTTGGTAGAGCAGCTGACTCTTAATCAGCGGGTCGAGGGTTCGAGCCCCTCCGGGGTCACTTGATTGAAAGGGATTACAACACAGCGCATCAGGCGTTGGATGTAATCCCTTCTTTTTGTGTGCATATATGGGTCGGAAGCAGAACTCAATTGTGTGGAAAGGGACAGCTATCGAATAGGTCGATCCGTTCACCCTAATATCTAAATTCATAGATACGGCATACCTCATCAGTGGAAAGTTCAAGGCCGACTACCCACACAATTAGTTATAGGAGCTTATGTTTAATGCTTCCTTTTTTACTTGTTGTCTAATCTTATAAAGTAATCTATATCCTCTTTGATGAGCTCTTTAAACTTATTATTGACTTCCTTAATGGTATTCAGACATGAAGCTTCATTCCGGAAGTCAGTTATGGGTCGTGTATAAACAGCGAAAGTCCAACGGGCATCGGGGTCAGGATCGTTGCATTGCACTATATAAGGGTTCTCAATAGAGAGTTTTTTGACTTTATCGGGTTTTTCCCATTTATCCTCATTTTCCCAGCCTTCCCACGAGTCGTTTTTGGCGTTATAATACATCATAAAGGCAAGGATTGGTTGTCCGCTGTCATTAAAGTTGTCTATTCTCAATATAGAAACATGTCGCTTGTAGCCTTCTGTCATTATGCTATATCGTAGCATTGGCTTTTCTACTGCTCCGACCGAGCTCCCCTCGTTGTTATTGCTATTAGGCTTCTCTACATGTTCTTTGATGAATGAGATTATAGCTTCAATCTTTTTGTTATATGCAAAGAAAAAATCCTTTGCAAGGTTAACCTGTTTGAATATTTCTACTTCGTAGTTCTCCATCCTATTATATTATTAAGATTGTTTTTTGCATCGGAAAAGCTATACCTATCTAATTTAAATTTAAATTCAGATATAAATTCTGATAATGGTGAATAGCTGTTTATCCCCAGTACCTCAAAAGCCTTTAGCAATAGATCAATAATTCGCCCTTTATTATTCTGGTTATACACGGCACTACAAAGTCTGCGCCAGGAAGTCTGATAAACTTCTTCATTTTCTGCAGATTTGCCGTTTTTGCCGCCGTTCCCATCTACTGCAATCAGATAAACTTTCTTTTTTTTGCCCGGATAGCTCTCTTTCTTATATGCTTCAAGCTCGGAATTCCATTGTTTTGGATCTTGAGGATTACTATCATTACGTTTGGCCTCTATGATAACATCAACATTATCAAATTGGAATATAACATCCGGCTCAACGAATCTCGAGTGATTGGTTCCTTCAATGCCTTCCAAATGCGGCCAGAACATCACATCCTTAAGGCTCGTAGGCGATTGGATGTCAGTGGGTAATTCCGATGCCTCTCGGAAAATGTTCCACATTTTTTCCGGCGGCAGCAGGCTTAGGATTTCAAACACAGCCGAGGTCTTCATATCCTCATATATTTCTGAGGGAGGAAGCTCTCGTTTTTGTATGTAGTAATGTATCATATTCAGAATACTTTAAAGTTACTCTTATAGAAAGAAACCTTAATCCTTGTTTTAGTGGAGGATGGTCTCGGAGAAAAGGGTTCAGTTTGAGATGGACAAAGCATACACGTCTTAATCCTTGTTTTAGTGGAGGATGGTCTCGGAGATGTACTTAACCTGCAAACAATGAAGAAACTTACCCGTCTTAATCCTTGTTTTAGTGGAGGATGGTCTCGGAGAACGCCTATTTCTGGCAAGCAATCCAAGACAAAATGAGTCTTAATCCTTGTTTTAGTGGAGGATGGTCTCGGAGTGGACAAGCGCTGGCGCGCTTGCACAACACAGGCAGAGTCTTAATCCTTGTTTTAGTGGAGGATGGTCTCGGAGACCCAATAGGGGGAAAGTACTTTATATATAAAACCTCAAAAAGTCTTAATCCTTGTTTTAGTGGAGGATGGTCTCGGAGTGGCGTCAGGTCGTCGCGTCCTGACACGCGTCGCAGTGTCTTAATCCTTGTTTTAGTGGAGGATGGTCTCGGAGACTGACATCATAGAGCTACTGAAGCTAGCCCAAACCGTCTTAATCCTTGTTTTAGTGGAGGATGGTCTCGGAGTTAAAGGTGGCAAGGAACCTATAGTTCCAAACCCACCTTGTCTTAATCCTTGTTTTAGTGGAGGATGGTCTCGGAGTGCCACAAAAGACGGCGACACGTTTAAGGTAGCGGCCGCCGTTGTCTTAATCCTTGTTTTAGTGGAGGATGGTCTCGGAGAGGCCAGTAGATGTTGGAATCGTGGCCAAGACAGCAGGTCTTAATCCTTGTTTTAGTGGAGGATGGTCTCGGAGAACTTGGAAAATAGTTATTAACGGCTTCGGCGAAAGTTGTCTTAATCCTTGTTTTAGTGGAGGATGGTCTCGGAGAGAGACCCCTAAGAAGGGATACTCGGATGAAATATACAGTCTTAATCCTTGTTTTAGTGGAGGATGGTCTCGGAGACCCTAAAGGGTCGTCGATTAACCTGGCTAAGCGCCGTCTTAATCCTTGTTTTAGTGGAGGATGGTCTCGGAGAATACTACTATACCTTACAGTATTCCTTTGCATAGTCTTAATCCTTGTTTTAGTGGAGGATGGTCTCGGAGTGCATTATAAAGATCTGAAATACGCGATAGAAAAAGTCTTAATCCTTGTTTTAGTGGAGGATGGTCTCGGAGCGCTTAACGCGGATTTAATTCGTGCGTTCCTCCTCCCGTCTTAATCCTTGTTTTAGTGGAGGATGGTCTCGGAGCCCCTCGTCAGAAACCCTAAAGGGTCGTCGGCTGACCTGTCTTAATCCTTGTTTTAGTGGAGGATGGTCTCGGAGTTTGATAAAGAAGATGGCTTACGCAATACTATCTATACCGTCTTAATCCTTGTTTTAGTGGAGGATGGTCTCGGAGAATAAAATATTCTTCCGCTACGGAGAGACAACAGTGGTCTTAATCCTTGTTTTAGTGGAGGATGGTCTCGGAGAAGGGGTATTCGGACACAATATTCACAATCCAGGCCGCGTCTTAATCCTTGTTTTAGTGGAGGATGGTCTCGGAGGATAACAAATCTCAAACGTGAACTAGCACATATAACGTCTTAATCCTTGTTTTAGTGGAGGATGGTCTCGGAGTAATGTAAACAATAATAGATAGCATATGTATAAACGTCTTAATCCTTGTTTTAGTGGAGGATGGTCTCGGAGCTTTAAACTAGGAGGCCACATCTATGCTCCAAAGGCTGTCTTAATCCTTGTTTTAGTGGAGGATGGTCTCGGAGAAGTCTACGCTTGCGCAGAAGCTAAATTTGGGGATGGTCTTAATCCTTGTTTTAGTGGAGGATGGTCTCGGAGAGCAACTTTTGGAAGTGTCTGTCAGCGAGACTGTTGTAACGATATTTTTAATTTCGTTAACGTTTGGAGACCAAAAATATGTACCTTTTCGGGTGTTATCACAGATGCAAATTTACGAATTTTCGGTGAGTGCGAATATGTTTTTCGAAAAAATTTTGGCGTCTATTTTGCGGTGATGCCCGAGAGTCCGGTGATCAGGATCAATAAAGCAGGCATCGTGATTTCGGCGATTGCCGAATAATGGCATCGCGATCGTGGGAGGCAAATTCATGCGATTAGGTTTCCGGAATTTTATCGGGTGATATAACAACAGCCCTCGTCGATGGTTGGCGAGGGCTGTTGTTGTGTTCGGGAACCTATGAGGTTATTTGTTCTTCTCTTCGATTTTCTCGACCAGAGGATCTACGCCCCACTGCTGCTGGGAGAGGCGGCGGTAGTTGTTGTAGCGCCACTGGGCGTTGGCCTTGGCGGCAGCGAAGAGTTCGGCGGCTTCGTTGGGGTAGGCTTTGACTACGGAAGCGTAGCGAACTTCGCCCTTGAGGAAGTCTTCGAATTTGTCCCATTGGGGTTCTTTGCTGTCGAGGCTGAAGGGGTTCTGACCTTGCTCTTCGAGTGCGGGGTTGTAGCGCCACAGGTGCCAATATCCGCATTCGACGGCGCGTTGCTCCTCGTTCTGGCTGTGTCCCATACCGGCTTTGATGCCGTGGTTGATACAGGGCGAGTATGCGATGACCAGCGAAGGTCCGTCGTAAGCTTCGGCTTCGCGCAGGGCCTTGAGGGTCTGTGCTTGGTCGGCGCCCATAGCGATTTGTGCGCAGTATACATAGCCGTAAGTCGAGGCGATAAGGCCGAGGTCCTTCTTGCGAATACGCTTGCCGGAGGCGGCAAACTTGGCAATGGCGCCTAAGGGCGTAGCCTTGGAGGCCTGGCCGCCGGTGTTGGAGTATACCTCGGTGTCAAGTACGAGGACATTGACGTTTTTGCCCGAAGCGAGGACGTGGTCCAGGCCGCCGAAGCCTATGTCGTAGGCGGCGCCGTCACCGGCGATAATCCATTGCGAACGAGCGGCGATGAAGCCTTTGAGCTCGACAATTTCGCGGCAGGTGTCGCATCCGCAGGCTTGGCACAAGGGCACAATCTTGTCAGCGACTTCGCGTGTGGAAGCGGCGTTGTGGGGTGCATCGAGCCATTGCTGAGCAAGTGCCTTGATTTGATCGGAGCACTTGGCGCATTCTTGGGTCTTACGCATCAGGTCGGCTACGCGCATACGGATTTTCTCGGTGGCGATGTTCATGCCGAGGCCGAATTCGGCGAAGTCCTCGAAGAGCGAGTTGGCCCAAGCGGGACCGTGGCCGGCGGCGTTGACGGTGTAGGGCGTCGAGGGTACCGAGCCCGAGTATATGGACGAGCAGCCGGTGGCGTTGGCTACCATTTCGTGGTCGCCGAAGAGTTGGCTGATGAGTTTGACATACGGAGTTTCGCCGCAGCCCGAGCATGCGCCCGAGAACTCAAAGAGCGGTTGTGCAAACTGGCTGTTCTTGACGGTGGCTTTGGTGTCTACCAAGTCGGCTTTGCTGCTGACTTTTTCGGCGCAGTAGTCCCATTCGGGCTGAACATCGAGCTGGCTTTCCAGAGGTTTCATCTCCAAAGCCTTGACGCCCTTCTTGCCGGGGCAAACATCTACGCAGTTTCCGCAGCCGAGGCAGTCGAGTACATCGACGGCTTGGATGAAACGTGTGCCGGCCATAGTCTTGCCGATGGTGGCAAGTGTGCGTTCTTCGTCGAAAGGTGCGGCCTGCATCTCGTCGGCATCGAGCACGAAGGGACGGATGGCGGCGTGAGGACATACAAAGGCGCACTTGTTACATTGGATACAGTTCTCGGGATTCCATTCGGGGACGAAGGCAGCCACACCGCGTTTTTCGTAGCGGGCGGTGGAGTTCTGCCATGTTCCGTCGGGGATAGCTTCGAAGTCGCTGACCTTGAGCAGGTCGCCGTCCTGTGCATTGATGGGGCGAACGATGTCGCGTACAAATGCGGGGGCGTTGTCCACGGCGACTTCGTCATCGGGGAGCTGTGCCCATGCGGGGTCTACGGTTAGGGTGTGGTATTCGTTGCCGCGGTCTACGGCTGCATAGTTCTTATCGACGACGTCCTGGCCCTTCTTGCCGTAGGACTTGACGATGAATTTCTTCATCTGCTCTACGGCCAGGTCTACGGGTATCACCTCGGTGATGCGGAAGAATGCGCTTTGCAGGATGGTGTTGGTGCGGTTGCCCAGACCGATTTCCTGTGCGATGCGCGTTGCATCGATGTAGTATACGGTGATATTGTGCTGTGCAAAGTAGCGCTTAACCTTATTGGGCAGGTGTTTGGCCAGCTGCTCTCCTTCCCAGATGGTGTTGAGCAGGAATGTGCCGCCGTCGCGCAGTCCGCGTGTAACGTCGTACATGTGCAGGTATGCCTGAACGTGACATGCCACGAAGTTGGGGGTGTTCACCAGATAGGTCGAGCGGATGGGCTTGTCGCCGAAACGCAGGTGCGAGCAGGTGAAGCCGCCGGACTTCTTGGAGTCGTAGGCGAAGTATGCCTGGCAGTATTTGTCGGTGTTGTCGCCGATGATTTTTACGGAGTTCTTGTTTGCCCCCACGGTGCCGTCGGCGCCCAGGCCGTAGAACTTAGCCTCGAATGTCGAGGAATCGCCCAGTGCCATTTCCTTGACGGGGGGCAGCGAGGTGAAGGTTACGTCGTCGACTATGCCCATAGTGAAGTGGTCCTTGGGCTGGGGCAGTGCGAGGTTTTCGTATAATCCGACGATTTGTGCGGGAGTGGTGTCCTTGGAGGCCAGTCCGAAGCGTCCGCCGATGATCATGGGGGCGTTTTCGCGGCCGTAGAAGGCTTCCTTGACGTCCAGGAGCAGAGGCTCGCCGTTGGCTCCGGGTTCCTTGGTGCGGTCGAGTACGGCTATGCGCTTTGTTGTGGCGGGTACGGCTGCCAGCAGGTGCTTGACTGAGAATGGGCGGAACAGGTGTACGCTTACGAGGCCGACTTTCTCGCCTTTGGCGGTGAGGTAGTCTATGGCTTCTTTGGCGGCCTGTGTGACGCTGCCCATTGCGATGATTACGCGGTCGGCATCCTTGGCTCCGTAGTAGCTGAACAGGTGGTATTCGCGACCGGTGATTTTGGTGATTTCGGCCATGTATCCTTCGACGATGTCGGGCACGGCGTTATAGTGTCGGTTGCAGGCTTCGCGGTGCTGGAAGAACACGTCGCCGTTTTCGGCCATACCGCGTGATACGGGTGCTTCGGGTGTGAGGGCACGTGCGCGGAAGTCGGCGAGTGCCTTGCGGTCCAACAGCGGTTCGAGGTCTTCCTGTTGCATTTCTTCCACTTTCTGGATTTCGTGCGAGGTGCGGAAGCCGTCAAAGAAGTTGACGAAAGGTACGCTGCTCTTGATGGCGGCCAGATGTGCCACACCGGCCAAGTCCATAACTTCCTGTACCGAACCTTCGGCAAGCATAGCAAATCCGGTCTGGCGTACGGACATCACGTCCTGATGATCGCCGAATATGCTCAATGCGTGGCTGGCCAAAGTACGTGCCGACACGTGGAACACTGTCGGGAGCAGCTCGCCTGCAATCTTGTACATGTTGGGAATCATCAGCAGCAGTCCTTGCGAGGCTGTGTATGTCGTTGTCAGCGCTCCGGCTTGCAGCGACCCGTGCACGGCGCCGGCGGCGCCGCCTTCGCTCTGCATCTCCTGTACCAGTACCGTCTCGCCAAAGATATTGCGGCGGCCGGCTGCGGACCATTCGTCCACATATTCGGCCATTGTCGAAGACGGGGTGATCGGGTAGATGGCAGCGACTTCCGAGAACATGTAGCTCACGTGGGCAGCGGCTTGATTGCCGTCGCATGTTACGAATTTCTTTTCTCTACTCATTGTTGGTGGTTTATGTTGTTGTATTTCAGTTTTTTCGAAACTGTACCTTGTGGATAATCCAGCGCAAAGGTACGATTTTTTTCGCAATTACGATGCGCCGTTAAAATACTTTAATACTGAGCCGTAGCGCACGCATATACGCGAGCCTTAACCGCTGTGTCTCTAACGGCTTACGTCCGGCCTTATTTGCGCTGTATTCCGCCGTTGTTTTTGGCGGTCGATGCGGATGTTTCCGAAGGTTGTCAGATGTGTTTGCGCCTGAAAAGTGCGGCAGGTCGCACTTTTCAGGCGCAGGGTGGGGCTTATGGTTGGCGCGGAGGATATCACATTGGGGGACGTCCTCCGGGGTGTCCGCCGCCGCGAGGGCCGCCCGGAGGCGGGCCGCCCGGGCCGCGACGTCTGTCATCGGCGTTGCGGTCTTTGGGTTGGTTGCCTTTGCCGAAGGTGTTGAATTTGTAGCTGAAGGTAATCATGAAGTATCGCGTGAGCGAGTTGTAGCGGCTGTCGTCGATGTAGTTGGCTGTGACGGTGCGGCTGACGTTGTTTTTCTGGCGCAGCAGGTCGTAGGCCTTGAGGGTGATGGTGGCGTTGCGACCGCGCAGGAATTGGTAGGCTATGGAGGCGTTCCACATCCATTCGTTGCGGTCGTATCCGGCCGAGTATCCGCTGGTGGCGTCGTAGTTGAGGTCGGTGGAGAGCACCAGTCCGAAGGGTGTGTAGTATGAGCCGTAGAAGCTGAAGCCGTAAGCGTGTACGTCGCGGTTGCTGCCTGATTGGACGCTGTTGCGCGAGGTCTGGAAGTTGTAGCGCGGGCGTACTTCGAGTTCGATATTGTCGGGGCGCCATGCCAGCGAGGGCGATACCATCACGTCAAAGGCCATGGAGGTGTTGCGCAGGCCGTTGTTGAATCCGACGTTGTGGTTCAGGCGCGTGCCTATATGGGTGTTGAAGACGAAGGCGCGGTTGCGCAGCGGTTGCGAGAACATACCCATGGCCATTGCCGACCATACGCCGTTGACGTTGGCGTAGGTGGTGGTTTGTCCGCCGGTGGTGGCGTCGTAAGTGGTCTTGGAAACTATGGAGTTTTGCGTGATGTTCGTAAAAGCCATGGCCATGATGGAGCGCTGTGCCTCGGAGTTGAAGTTTTGGTAGCGCATGCGTATGCTGTGCGTGAATGTGGGGTCCAGCGAGGGGTTGCCGACGACAATGCGCAGGGGGTCGGACTTGTCGGCCACGGGTTGGAGTTGGGACATCGAGGGTTGGGATGAGCGTCCGCGATAGTCGAGGTTGAAGGTGCGCTGCTTGGACAGTTTCCAGCGGTAGCGCAGGTAGGGGGCGATGTTGAGGGTGTGTCGCGTGGGTATGTCGCGAGCGTTGTCTATGAGGTCGTGCGAACTGGACATTTGGGGTGCCATTGACAGGCCGGCATCAATGGTCCAGACCTTGGAGACGTGCTTGAAGCCGGCGCGTATGTCTTGGCTCATATAGTTGTTGCGGAAGCTGTTGCTCAGGTCGCTGTTCCATACCAAATCGTCGCCGATGACGGGTTCTTGGTCGTATCCGCCGGGCCACGATACCGGGCGGTCGTAGGTGAGGCGGTCGGCGTTGTTCCAGCGGTATCGCAGGCGGTAAGCGAAGGTCAGGAAGTTGCCGTTTTTGACATTGCCCAGTGGCTCGGTCCAGCTTAGGCGTGCCGATAAGGTTTTGCTCCATGTGTGGTTGGATGCATATTGGTCGTACACATCGGTTTTGTCGTCAAGCAGGAAAAAGCGGTTCCAGGAGTATGAGTCTTCGTGTTCGCGTACGTTGGAGGTATTGGCATCGAGGTGTATGCTGAACGAGCGTCCCGGGCGCGAGGCAAATTTGTGGTTGTATATCATTGAGAGGCCGAATTCCCAGCTGTTGCCATCGCTGGTGGCGTTGTTGCGGCTTTGGGTGACGCGTGTGAGGTCGGCATTGCCGGCGCGTGTCAGCGATGAATCGACGCTAAGGCCGTCGCTGGAATTGTACATCATGCGGGGACGTACTTCCAAGGTGTTGAGGCTGTCGGGGTTCCATTGTATGCGGAAATCGGCGCGGAAGTTGTGTCCTCGGTCGTGCGCGTACTTGCCCGAATTGACGTACGATGTGGAGTCTTCGAAGAGATACTGGCGGTCGGTGGTGCTGTATGTGCGGGCGTCGGTGTTGCTGTACATTACGTTGCCGCCTACGCGGAATATTTCCTTGTTGCCTACGTTGAAGTTGAGGCCCAGGGCGCGAGATGTGGTGATGCCGTTGTCGCCTCCGAAGTGGCGGAAGCGGCCGCTGGCGCCGTCCGTAAATCCGGGTTCATTGATGTTGTTGATGCCGCCTAAGAGCGTGATTTGGTTGTCGTTCCAAAAGCGGTTGACGTTGAACGAGCCCATGTATCGGCTGTCGGTGCCGACACCGGCTTCGGCATTGCCGAACCATCCGTTCTTCATACCTTTCTTGACGGTGAGGTTGATGACGGTTTCTTCTTCGCCGTCATCGACGCCGGTTATACGAGCCAGATCGCTTTTTCGGTCTACGACCTGAAGTTTGTCCACCATGCTCACGGGGAGGTTCTTGGATGCCACCTTGGGGTCATCGCTGAAGAATTCCTTGCCGTCTACGAGTATCTTGGTGACTTCCTTGCCGTTGGAGGTGATTTTACCGTCGGAGGAGACCTCGACGCCGGGCAGGCGCTTGAGCAAGTCTTCGACTACGGCGTTGGGCTGCACCTTGTAGGTGTCGGCGTTGAATTCGATGGTGTCTTCCATCACCTTGACCGGGGTGCGTATACCGGTGACGGTGACGGCGTCCAGTGTGTAAGCTTCGTCGGAGAGGCGCAGGGTGTCCACGCGCAGTGTTCGTCCGGCCATGGTGACATTGACTGTCTGTCGGTTGTGGCCTACGTACGAGGCCTCGAGTACATAGCGCCCGTCGGCGATGTCGCGCAGCACATAGCGTCCGTTGCCGTCGGCGGCAGCGGCCTTGACCACTGTCGAGTCTTTGCTACGCAGCAGTCGCAGCGAGGCGCCCACCAGCGCATCGCCGTCGGTGTCGGTCACGACTCCCGAGATGTTGTAGGCCAAGGCATATAATATGCCGGCCAGTAGGAATATGGACGTCATTACAGGACGTCCTGAGCGGCGTGTTTTCATTCTTTGCTTTTTGTCTTTTTCTGACCAATAGACCGCTGTTGCGACCTAATGTTTAGTCGTAGGCTTGCTCTTTTAGCAGTTTTTAGGATTATAAAATTTATTTTTGCTGAAAGCGGTCGAATGCTTACCTTTGCGATATGATAGTCTTCTGTTTTTCAGCAACGGGCAATTCTCTTTCTGTGGCGCGGCATATCGCTCGAACTCAGGCTGATAGCTGCATCATAGGCATAAGAGAGGCGCTCGAGACGCCGTCTGCCGTATGGGAGGATGATGCCATAGGTGTTGTCACGCCTACGCACACGGGGCGTATGCCGGCGCCGGTCGAGCGATTTTTTGAGACTGCGGATATTCGCACTGACTATCTCTTTGTGGTATATACCTGTGGGGTGACACCGGGCCTCGGGGTGAACATTGCCTGCCGTCAAGCACGCCGTCGCGGCCTGCAGGTTGCATATGCCAATAGTATCAAGATGGTGGACAACAACTTTATGCTCTACGATGTACGCCGACAAATCGAGACAGCCGATGCCAAGGATATACCCGGCCACACGGCTGCCATCGCTGCCGATATTGCCGCTCGACGTCATTATATTGCGCTGCCATCGGTCGCAGATCGTCTTATGGGAATATGTATGAAAGCGATGCCATCCTTCAAGGGCTTTTATCGTCAGTATCGGTGCGACACGGGGCGCTGCAACGGTTGTGGCATCTGCGCCCGTATATGTCCGGTGGGCGCCATCACTTGCGACGGGGACGGACATCCGGAATGGAATCGCGGATGCATACGCTGCACCGCGTGCTATCATAATTGTCCTCAAAGCGCTATCACACACGCACATATCAAGGGCGGATATTGTCAGTTCCGCAACCCGGATGTGACCTTGCGCGACCTTATTGATAAGGATTGACGTCCCCGTTCCACCTAAAAAAAACGAAACTGCCGCCGGGCATTGCTGCAGGCCGTTATGCAACCTTCGGCCGATGTCCGGTGTTTTATATGATTGACTCGTCGGCCGCGTGCCTTAAAATTCCGAGAACGCCAGCGGCAGCAGCGAGGCCACCGACGGCAGGCGGTATACGCAGTTGCGTCCGGCCAGCCATACCGGTACGGGATGTTTGGCCAAGACCTCATATTCTAATAAAGCCTGACGGCAGACGCCGCAGGGCGACACCGGGTCGGCGACAAAATCACCGTCTTCGGCACGCGCCGCAATTGCTATTGCCTCGAAGCGTGCTTCCGGGTAATTGGCGTGTGCATAGAAGCAGGCCGAGCGCTCGGCACATGTGCCGGCGCTGAAGGCGGCATTTTCCTGATTGGCACCCGTGATGGTCTCGCCGTTGTCCAGCAGGATGGCGGCGCCGACACAGAAGTGGCTGTAAGGTGCATACGAATGATAGGTAGATTGGCGAGCCTTTTCCACAAGGGCGCGGATGGCATCGTCAGGCAATTCATCGTAGCCGTAGCAGACTACGGGGACAGTGATACTGATGTCTTTCATTGTGTCTGTCGAGAAGAGACGGTGGTTGTGATAGGTTTTTGGCCCCGGCCGAGACAATGATTGCGGCGTACGGGATGCGGCCTTGCCGAGGCCGTCTGCACGCCGCCACGCCTTGCCGAGGCGAAACGGGCTGCAAATGTACACATTTTTCGTTAAAGCCCGGCATTTGTACGCCTAAAAATTGTACACTTTCATCGGCGTGCGCGGATCAATAAATGTTTCGTTATTTAATGCCGACAATCTCTCTTTTGCTTGCTCATAATTGGATTTATTACTATAAGAAGATATGTGTTTTAACTTTTCTGAAAGTTCCTTGGACTTGTTTTTTAAGCGTATTCGTATTGTGACTATTGCAATAACAGAAATAGCAACAAGAGAAACCACAACTATAAGTAAAACCAACTGCATATCAGAGGATGATAACTATTTAAATTTTTCAATCCACCTATAATCATCCCCCTTGGTACTCCATTGGAATTTCCATATGTCACCTGTTCTATCATTTATGAGATAGTATTGATACATGCTTGTCAATGGTTGAATAGAGAATATACAATTTTCGTTATCAGATACTAATTCGTACTTGTTTATAGGTATGCAAAATAGATTATCTAAATCTTGTGTACTATATTGGACTTGCCATAGTCGTCCATTATACGAATCTAACAGTATGAAAGTCCACATGTTTTGGGTGGCAAACATCTGAAACCTATTAGTCCAATTTGAAGTTGTTTCTGGATATGCAAGAGAGAAGATATTGATTGGGGCAGCAAACATATAATCTTCACCTTTTACACTAAATTGAACTTGCCAATTTTTACCTGTATATGTATCAAGCATTATGAAAGTCCACATATTTTGTGTTTCATAAAGACGAAACCTACTTTCCTTATCCCCTGATATTTCTCTTGCACTGCAAACAATCCAAGACTGACCATCATCCTGAATTTGCTGTACTTCACCTGTCATCGTATTTAAACGAAGCTGATTATGATAGTTTCGCGTATTATACATTTTATAAACTTGAGCATATGATGCCAACGTAATAACCATCAATGCAAACAATGCTATAAACTTCTTCATAATCTATTGTATTATTGGTTATTAATTGATTTTATTTTTCAGGGAATAAACTTGACAATGCTCGTCTGATAGCTTGGCGAATATCATCAGCTTCTGTTTCTCCTTGTCCCTCTGCTGTGCAAGAACATATTATTTCATTGGTTTTTGCAGAACTGAATTGTATGGTTACTTCTATTGTATAGCCTAAACCTCTGTTACGCCTACCACTCTCGCCATAATTGACGATTAAGGTTTCATTCGCTAATTCGGATTTGAGTTCAGGCAATATAATATACCCCTGTTTTATCAATATACCTGCTATCACATCACTCGGATTAACACTTTTGGTTGTTGAAGAGCCATAGATACCATATTGACCTCCATATGTACCTCCTGTGCTTGATGTCAATTCCTTTGTCGGAGAAATGTATGCGTATTTATACATCTCAATAGGAGCATTCCTTACTATTACAGGTGTTCGAAGTGGTGCACACCCATTTGCTAATAGAATGGTGCAAATAACTAATAGCCAATTTTTAATTGCGTCCATACACAACACATTTATCCTCCAGCTTCCACAAAGGATGGGTTAAATCACGAAGCGTGGAACTGTATGCCACACTCTTACTTGAAGGTCGTAGGAAACCTTGGATACGGATGTAACAATAGCAGCCCACGCTATAGCGTGAGAACCACTATGCTATCCTTGTATCCAATTTGAAAATTTCCTACGTTTTCAAGTGCAAGATAAGCATAACGCTTTTTTTTCTTATGTCTTGGAAAGAGTTGCCTCAATCACGGTACAAAAGTACAAAAAAATCCGTGATGTAACTTCAACTATCACGGATTTGTGTAGAGTCAAGTGGCAAGTGTCCGCGACAGGCCCGAAATCCCGCTGAAGGACATCCTTTTCTTCTGGAACAAGATAGAACGCAGGGCCAATACCGAGGTGTTCGACATCTACCGGATGATGATGCAACGGCTGAAGCTGACGGTGTTGGAAACCACTGTTCCCGATACGTGCCGCTACGATAAGGAGTTGTCCGTCAGCAGCAAGAGCTATTTCCGCTGTACGTTGCTGCCGCCTCCGGCCAAGTTGCTGAAAGGGAGCGGATTCGTGGAGTTGGCAAACGAACTGAAAGAGAAACTTAAACTGTAACGTATATGGCAAAGAAAATAGTCGAGGTGGATGAAGACCTCCTCAAAGGAATGATGACGAGCGATATCCCCCTGTATGGAAGGGATACGGAACCTGCATTGAAAAAAGCGGCGACAGCCGAACCGGAAAATATCTCTGACGCTCCGGCGGGAAGAGAGGTCTCGGAGCAACCGAAGTCAGTCAGGAACCGACGAAAAAAGGAAAGCGGTTCGGATTACCGGGAACTCTTTCTGGTCAATACGCCGAGTCCGAACCGTTCGCAGACCTATATCAACCGGGATATATACGAACGTATCAAACGCTTCCTGCCGCTTATC
Organism: uncultured Porphyromonadaceae bacterium; assembly: GCA_900540625.1. Lineage (GTDB taxonomy): Bacteria > Bacteroidota > Bacteroidia > Bacteroidales > Muribaculaceae > CAG-873. The sequence continues at coordinate 15,286 of UQGP01000020.1, forward strand.
GCGCCGGAGGTCAGCATCGCCAGTTACATCAGCAATATCCTGGGTGACCATATAGAGTGGCATTGGGAAGAGATCAATGAAATGTACAGTCGGGAACTTTCTAAACCGTTGTAGTCATGGAAACCTATTTTTATTTCAGTGTCAAGATGGTATGCTGCGGTTATCTTTTTTATCGCCTGTGGATTTTTCTGTTCAGGCAACGGATATACGGCTTGTGGGAGGATATGGTAAAAAACCTACCCAAAAAGAAAGAGAAACCGGCTGAGCCGGTCACCGCTCCGAAGGATGATGACAACGAGGTCATCGGCAGGACGAATATCGTCTATCTGGAAGACCCGGAAATCGCCTGCAAGGTTCCTGCCCGTAGCGAGCCGCTTCCCCCGGCGGAGAAGATGGAAGAAGAGGAGGATATTTCCGCGGATGATGTGGAATCCACTTTTACCGGTAATGCTCCTGGCGGATTGTCCGAAGAAGAGAAAGCGGAACTGATGTCGGATTACGTGTCGGAAGTGGACGAGGACTTTTCCACGGGTATGACCTACGAGGACATGATGAATGCCGTCGGTGTGGTGACGGGGGAAAACCGCGATACGAACGATGATAAGGTTATCCGTACCGTCAAGACGATATACGACATCCGGCAGACCGAGATATTCGATTTCTTCACCACCGAAGTGAGCAACATCGAACTGGTGGAGAGTCTTTTCAAGGAGTGTCTGGACGAATACGGTGAGCCTTTGCCGCAACTGAAAAAGGCGGCACCGCCAGAATCGGAGGAAGAGTTCGATTGGGATAAATATGTATAGAATTTATCAGAGAGATACGGCACATAAAATAAATTGGAGCGAAGTGTGAAAGTTGGTCGGCTTTTACACTTCGCTCTTTTATTAAAAGGTTCTTATGCTTGTCAATCAATAGGTTCTAAATTCAGTATGGAAAGGGCCGTAGAAATGCCATCTAAAAGAGAAGAAGACATTTTACCCCAAATATTAATCTGACCTTCTTGAGGTTTTTCTCCGAAACGGAGTCCATCATTATCTAATAGTTCACAACAAAATTTAACAAATTCTTTCTGCCTACAAACTGGAGATGTGGATAAACGTATTTCATTTGCATTTACAGTTCGTCCACCGTAGAATAAATTATCTAACAGTATAAGTAAATCCTGGTCACATTCTTTGAGAAATTTATACTTAGGGGATGGTTCATAACTTTTTAAATTGCTGAAAAAGTCATGAACATTGAATGTTTTTATGGATTCTTCTTTTGATTCATCTTTTAATATTGACAAAAAAATATCTATCTGAGGACGATATTTTTCAATCATATCAAGATAGGTGTTTAATTCTTCCAATGATGCTGTTTCTAACATCTGGTTTGATAAATCATAATCAAGCTGTCTCAAAGAAGAACACAATTCATTCATTCGCTCGCCAAAATTGATAAAGTCGAAACGATACTCATGATCTTTGTTTGCTTTTAAATCTTTTTCAATAGGATAGCGCATTACCATTGAATTCGGATCAAAGCCATTTATTGACTTTATATAATGCTCCACTGCATCAAGGTTTATGGAGCTTCCTACGTGTTTTTTCCCTTTATTCAGATATGGGCGTAAATTGGACCAAAGATTTTGCAAATCATGTCCTAACTCCAGAAAATCACGCCTGGCCTGTTCCGTTTGTTCTCCATATTTAAAAAACAAAAGTTTTAGGTATGTCTCTATTGAATGTCTATAATTGAAAAATAGAGGATATACCAAAGAATCGACTATAGCAAAATTATTGCTTCCTTTTCCCATTCTCTCAAGCAACATTTTTGCACTTTCCCAATATCCATCTGAGATGGTTAAAAAAGAGAACGCTCCGGCTCCTTCCCAGCCAAAATGTGAAAAAGGATCTCTTGCTATTAATTCTTCTTTGGTAAGTTCACGTATAATTACATCTGTTGTATTCATATTTTAGTATTCGTTATTATTAATCTCATGCGGGTTAAAGTAAACACAAAATTACTCATTATTTGTGACTTAATCATAATAGCAATCGTATTTTATCAGGGTGTAGAGTCAAGTGGCAAGTGCAAAATTAATGAATCATTTTGTAGAACTCAATTTTTGGAGTAGAAAAGCCTAATTTTTTCTTAGGTCTATCGTTTATCAGATACTGGACCTTGTTCAACTCTTGCTGTGATATCTTTCTGAAATTAGTGCCCTTAGGGAAAAACTCACGGAAGATTTTATTGGCGTTTTAGCTTGAATCGCATTCAAAGTGGTCGTTACGCAGTTGTTGTTCACAACATTATATTCATCTATTACAATCCCTTCACCGATATTTTTTTACGTCACGTTTGTTTGACGGATCAGCGGATTTTTCTTGTAGAATATTGTCAAAATAAGCGTTTATCTCAGCGTCCTTATCTTGCTCGAAAGCAAATGCATTCAGACCAAAATCGGTTGTCTTCATCGTTGATGAATCTTTGTGCATCATTGCCTTTCAGTTTTATAAGAATGCCTTCGCCGGCCGTAGAACCTAACGAAGAGATATTTTTCCAAGTATCGCCATATCTGCCATATGTGTACACCGTTAAGGATGCTCCTTCACCTGTTGACGGAAAAACGTGTCCCCAACTATTCGTTTCAATGTACACTATCGGACGTTCTCCTGTTGGGTCGGTGAAGCGGAGGGGGTTGGCGGTTGATGGTGCTTGTCGGTCGAGTATGGTCGGTCGAGTATGGTCAGTCGGTGGGGGAGATCATGGCGAGGAAGGCGTTCTCGTCGATGATGGGGATACCGAGGGTGCGAGCCTTTTCGAGTTTGGCCGGGCCCATATTCTCGCCGGCGAGGATGTAATCGGTTTTGCGCGAGATTGAGCCGACATTTTTGCCGCCGTGCTGCTCGATCATCTGCTTGTACTCGTCGCGGCTGTGTAGGGCGAAGACGCCGCTGATGACTATCGACTTGCCGGCCAGGGCGTTGCTGACGGGTGCGGTGTCTGTGTCAATGGCCATCTGCACGCCGGCTTGACGCAGTCGTTCGACCATTTCGCGGTTGGTGTCCTGCGCGAAATATTCGATGATGCTTCGGGCTATGATTTCGCCCACGTCCTCGATGGCTTGCAGTTCGGGCAGGGTCATGGACATCAGGCGGTCGATGCTTCCGGCGGTACGGGCTACTTTCTTGGCTGTGGTTTCGCCCACATTGGGTATGGACAGGGCAAATAGTACGCGTTCGAAAGGCACGGTGGTGCTGGCGCCTATGCCGTCGATGACGCGCTCGGCACTGCGTCGGCCAAATCCTTCGAGGTGCTCGAGGTCGCTCACTTGCAGAGCATATAGGTCGGCGGGCGTCTTTACCTTGCCTATATTGTACAACAGCTCGGCGGTCTCGGCACCTATGCCATCGATGTTCATGGCGTGGCGGCCTACAAAGTGCTCGATGCGTCCGACGATTTGCGGCGGGCAGGCCCATTTGTTGGGGCATACCCATGCGGCTTCGCCTTCGACGCGTACCAGCGGGGTGCCGCATTCGGGGCAATGGGTGACGAAGACCACGGGGGCGCTGTCGGCGGGACGCTGTGATATGTCTACGCCGGTAATTTTAGGTATGATTTCGCCGCCTTTTTCGACATATACCATGTCTCCGTTGTGTATATCGAGGCTGCGCATTACATCGGCGTTGTGCAGCGAGGCGCGCTTGACGATGGTGCCGGACAGCAGCACCGGGTCGAGGTTGGCCACCGGGGTGATGGTACCCATGCGCCCGACTTCGAAGGATACAAAGTTCATACGAGTGAGGGCGCGTTCGGCTTGGAATTTATAGGCTATGGCCCAGCGCGGCGATTTGGCGGTAAAACCGAGGTTGAGCTGCTGTCGCAACGAATTGACTTTGAATACCAGGCCGTCCGTAGCTACGGGCAACTGCTTGCGTGCGGTGTCCCAGTAGGTTATGTATCGGTCAATCTCGTCTATATTGTGCAGCAATGTCATAGCATTGCTTACCTTGAAGCCCCATTGACGCACGCGCTGCATATTGTCGTAGTGGTTGTCGCAGGGCAGGTCCTCGCCCAACAGGTAATAGAAATATGCATCGAGGCCGCGACGAGCCACTTCCGCGGGGTTGAGCAACTTCAGTGTTCCGGCGGCAGCGTTGCGCGGGTTTGCGAAGAGCGGATCTCCGGCGTCTTCGCGCTCGGCGTTGAGGCGGTCGAAGGCCGTCCACGGCAGGACAATTTCGCCGCGCAGTTCGAACATTTCGGGCCAGTCCGAGCCTTGGAGCGTCAGCGGTATGCTGCGTATGGTCTTGACGTTTTCGGTGACTATATCTCCGCGCACGCCATCGCCTCGAGTGACTGCACGCACCAGACGTCCGTGTTCGTATATCAACGATATGCCCGTACCGTCAAATTTCATTTCGCCCACGATGGCGACATTGGATTCGGCGGCGAGGTCGCGCCGTACGCGTGCGCCCCAGGCATCGACTTCCTCCACCGAATAGGTGTTGGCCAGGGATAGCATGGGGTAGATGTGCTCAGCCTGTGCAAATCCGCGAGTAAGGTCGCTGCCGACGCGGTGCGTGGGCGACAGCGGGTCGTCATACTCCGGATGCTGCTTCTCGAGGTCCTCGAGGCGGTGCATCATCTCGTCGAATTCGCGATCCGAAATTGTTGGGGCGTTGAGTACGTAGTAGTTGTGGTTGTGCTCGTTGAGTTCGAGGCGCAGGCGCTCTATTTCGGCGCGTATGCTGTCTGTATTGTCCATCGTGACAGGTTATGTGCTGTTGATGTGCAAATTTAGCGATTTTTTCTGTAAAACCGCGCACCTCCCGTCAGAAGAGCCCCGACAAAAGCCGTGAGATATACGTCAAATGCGAATAAAGTGTTAAATTTGCAGCCCCGAAAGCAAGAAAATATATCATACATCCCAAAACTATTCCAAATGAAAGTATTAATCAAAGTCGGAGTTGCACTCAATCTCCTTATCGGACTCGGCCACCTATTGTGTATGGCCGCACTGGACAAAATTTTTGCGATCTATGGCATCGGTGACGTCATGGATCGGATAGCACAGTACGGGGCATACTTGCCTTATGTCATCACCGTCATCATTGCCTTGGCATTTTTGCGGTTGCACTTTACGGGCTGTCCGCGCTCAAAGCCATTCCGCGTCTGCCGCTGCAGACCACGGCCATGACGACAATTGTCGTGGTCTTCTCGGGGCGTGTAATTTGGGGGCTTACAATGCTTATTCCGCATTTTACGTGGCTCGAATTATCGTCGACGGGCGTCGCACTGTTGCTTGCCGTGTGCTACCTTCCGTATCTGTGCAGTCGTGATATACGCGGCTGATATATAGCATATTGACGGGCGAGTGTCGGCTTCGTAAGTCCGATATTTGTCCGTCGTTGTCTACGCCGACAGTGCGGATTGTGCGTTGGCACGATGCGGATTAGGAAAATTATGATTAACTTTGCGGTAAAACATCCGCACTGATATGAACGAAGACGACATAAAGGCTCTGGCCTCGGATCACGACGGCCTTGCCAATTACGAATATCTGGCCAATAACATCGGGCGCTGCGACGAAGACATCCCGGCCATTATCGACAATATGCAGCGCGTCGACCTCACCGGCCAATATATGGCCAGCGCGGCACGATTTCTGCACGCTATAGATGCAGATCATTACGCCGATGCGGTACATCGCCTGGTGGCGCTGACCATAGACCGCGACCGTGAGCGTCGCTACTTGGGTGACTTGCTGACGTGTATCTACGGCGAAGACTACGCCGATAGGGCACAGCAGCTTATAGCCACGGACAATAACTTCCGCCGCATATACAAGCGTCTGTTCCCGGACAGCCCTATGTAATGCGCCGGTACAAACCCAAAGACAATATATAATAACACATAACACCAATGATCAAGCAAATATTGGGTGTCATGGCCATAGCAACGGCACTGACGGCATGCGCCGGCAAGAGTGCCGACGGCGCAAATGCCGAGGCCACTGACTCCGTCAAAGCACAGACCACAATGACAAATCCCGACACAACCGTACTTATCAAGACCACCGAGGGCGATATCACCGTCCGCGTCTATGGCGATACGCCCAAACACCAGGCCAACTTCCTGAAGCTGGTGCGCGAAGGCTATTACAACAATACGCTCTTCCACCGCGTCATCAACGAATTTATGGTCCAAGCCGGTGACCCCGACAGCCGCGAAGCCAAGCCCGGGCAGCAGCTCGGCGCCGGCGGCCCCGAGTACACCATCGAAGCCGAAATCGTCTATCCCAAGCACTTCCACAAGCGCGGCGCACTGGCCGCCGCTCGTCAGGGCGACCAGGTCAACCCCGAAAAGCGTTCCTCCGGCTCGCAATTCTATATCGTCACCGGTAAGAAAGTTTCGGAGACCGAACTCACGGCCATGGCCCGTCAAGGAGCAATGCAAGACGAATTCAACCGTCTGGCCCGGGCACGTATGCAGCAGATACGCGCTATGCAGCAAGCCGGCGATCAGCAGGGCCTGATGGCGTTGCAGGACGAGCTTATTAAGCAAGTCAATGCAAAATTTGCCAATGACAGCACCGCCGGACTGTCCAAGGAAATCATAGACACGTATGCCAAGGTCGGCGGAACACCGTTCCTGGATCGCAACTACACCGTCTTCGGCGAAGTGGTTAGCGGCATGGACGTTGTCGAGAAAATCGAGAAGGCACAGACCGACGCCGGCGACCGCCCCGTTAAGGACATCCGCATAATATCGATGTCCATCATCGAAAAGAAATGACGCCGGGTAGCGACCGAAAAATCGGTGCGCCCGACACGCAATATGACACCGCCGCGGACTTTACGATAAGCGAAGACGCGGCGGTGCATACCCTTGCCAACGGGTTGCGCGTGGTGCATAGCCGCGACGAGGCCACCGCTATGGTGTGCCTCGACGTGCTTTACGGCGTTGGCGGACGTGACGAAGATCCGACGCAGACCGGCATTGCACACTTGTTTGAGCATCTGATGTTCGGCCCGTCGGCGCATGTCTCCGATTATGACGGCACCCTCACTGCCGCCGGAGGACGCTCCAATGCCTGGACTTCCAACGACTTCACCAATTTCTACTCCATGGCGCCGGCGCACAATGCCGAGACGCTGTTCTACCTCGAGAGCGACCGTATGCTCTCGCCGGCCTTTGACAGCGAGAGCCTTAGGGTACAGCGCAGTGTCGTCATTGAGGAATTCAAGCAGCAATGTCTCAACCGCCCCTACGGCATCACCGGGCATGCGCTGTCTGAGATGATGTACCCGGCGACGCACACCTACTCGTGGCCCGTAATCGGCAAAGAACCGGCGCACATAGCCGCCATCACCGGCGAGGATACCCGCCGATGGTTCGAGCGCCACTACACCCCCGGGAATGCCGTGGTCGCCGTCACCGGAAATATCGGCCGCGACGAGGCTTTTGCATTGGCCGACAAATGGTTCGGCGATATACCGCGCCGTGATGCCGTAGCGACACCACCGATGGACGTGCCTGCACTGACGACATCGCCTTGGCAGCGATACGATGACGCTTCCGTACCGGCTACTGCCATCACTATGGCGTGGCTTACAGACCCTTATGGCACCACCGACTACACGGCTGCGGACGCCGTTACCGATGCCTTGGCTGCCGGAGCCGCCTCGCGCCTCTACCGTCGCCTGATTATAGACGGTGACGGAACTTTCAGCGGCGTGGATGCCAGTATCACCGGAAGCGAAGGACCCGGACTGTTGACCGTCTCGGCGCGTCTGACCGCCCCGGGATATGCCGACGATGCCACCTGCCGTCATGCCGCCGAGATGCTTCTCGACGAGTGCAATCGACTATGCGGCTCGGATGCCGTGAGTGTGGCCGAATTAGAACGCCTCCAAAATCGCCAGCGTGCGGCATTCCGCCTTGACAGTCTCGATTATGTAGGACGTGCTGCGTCGCTCGCTCTGGCTGTGTATCATCGCGAAGCCCCGGATGCGCAGTTGCGCCGCTATTGTGCGCTGACTACCGCCGATATGCGCCGCGTCGCGCAACATTTCTTCCGCGACAGCCTGCACGGTACCCTCATCGTGGGACCGCCCAAGCCGTAGCGCATCATATATCCCCTCCCTCACTTAAAATATTGTCAATGAAAGAATTCGTTATATCTCAAGAAGCCAACGAACGAGCTGTACTCGTGGCACTCGCCACACGCGAACAGCCCGAGGAAAAAGCTCGCGAATACCTCGACGAGTTGGCTTTTCTGGCCGATACGGCCGGGGCCGTAACCGTCAAGACTTTTATCCAGAAATGCGAGTATCCCAATCCACGCACATTTGTGGGTAAGGGCAAACTGGAAGAAATCAAACAGTTTGTCGAAGCCAACGACATAGGACTTGTGGTCTTTGATGATGACTTGTCCACCAAGCAAGTGTCTAATATCGAGCGTGAGTTGCAGGTCAAAATCCTGGACCGTACATCGCTGATTTTGGACATCTTCGCTCGCCGTGCCCAGACGGCGCACGCCAAGACGCAAGTCGAGCTGGCTCAGTACCAGTATATGCTTCCGCGCCTGACGCGCCTGTGGACGCACCTCGAGCGCCAACGCGGCGGTATCGGTATGCGCGGCCCCGGTGAAACACAGATTGAGACCGACCGCCGTATCATCTTGGACAAAATAGCCCGTCTCAAGCAGGAGCTCGCGTCCATAGACCGACAGAAGGCTTTGCAGCGCAAAAATCGCGGCAAACTGACGCGCGTCGCCCTGGTGGGGTACACCAATGTGGGCAAGTCCACGATTATGAACCTGTTGAGCAAGAGTGATGTCTTTGCCGAAAATAAACTTTTTGCGACTCTCGATACCACCGTGCGCAAAATCGCCATCGACAATCTGCCGATACTGCTTACGGACACCGTGGGATTTATACGCAAATTGCCTACACACCTTGTCGAATCCTTTAAATCGACGCTTGACGAGGTGCGCGAAGCCGATGTCTTGGTACACGTTGTAGATATCTCGCACCCCAATTTCGAGGAACAAATACAGGTGGTCGAGCAGACCTTGCGCGAGGTTATAGGCAAGGATGCCGACACACCAGTGATATTGGTATTCAACAAGATAGATGCCTTTACTTATCAGCCTAAAGACGAAGACGACCTCACCGAACGTACCACGCGTAATATGTCGCTGGACCAGTTGCGCACGTCTTGGATGGCCCGTATGGGCGATGACTGCGTCTTTATCTCGGCCAAGAAAAACCTCAATATACCCGAGCTGAAAGCTCGTATATACGACAAGGCCGCCGAGGTACACCGTCGCCGCTTCCCCTACAACGATTTCCTCTATCAAAAATACGATGACTTAGCCGATAATCAGACGCCGGACGGCGAATGATGTCGCGTAAGTTGCAGTAATACAATATATTTCATATACTAAGATGAAAATAGCAATCATAGGAGCCGGTGCCATGGGCGGTGCTGTAGCTCGCGGTCTGCTCGCTGCCGGGGTTGCGCCCGATAGTCTGCACATATCCAATCCTACGGACGCCAAGTTGCGCCCCTTTGCTGACGCCGGATGCGCCACCACCTCCGACAATCGTGCTGCGGCAAGTGGTGCGGACGTTGTTGTCGTGGCCGTAAAACCGTGGATATTGCCTGATGTGCTACGACAGATAGCCGCAGCCACAGACGCGGCACACACCATACTTGCAGTCATAGCCGCTTCCGTCACCTGCGCCGAAATCGACGCGTGGATAGACGGCAAATATGCTGACGGAGCCTTGGTGATGCCCAATACGGCCATGAACGTGCGTCGGTCGATGACCTTCGCCGTGCCTCTGCCCAAAAGCAAGGAGGTCCCGGGTCAAATCACCGAAATATTTGAGAAACTCGGAACGGTCAAAGCTATAGACGAGACACATCTGCCGGCAGCTATGGCGCTGGCATCTTGCGGCATAGCATACGCATTGCGCTACATACGTGCTGCCGTCGAAGGCGGTGTCCAGATGGGCATACGTGCCGCCGAGGCACAGGACATCGTGGCCGCTACTGTCGAGGGCGCCGCCGCACTGCTGACCGAACAACCGGGCGCTCATGCCGAAGCCGAAATTGACAAGGTGACCACCCCCGGCGGAGTGACCATACGCGGACTCAACGCCATGGAAGCCGCCGGATTTACTCATGCCGTAATCTCGGGACTGCTGGCCTCGACTTCCAAGTAATATTCTGATATGCATGCCAATAATATGCGCCGTATAGTTGTCAAAATAGGCAGCAACGTGCTCACCCGTGCCGACGGCCGCCCCGACATCACTCACATGGCGCAGATAGTCGGCCAAGTGGCCGAAATACGCGGCCGTGGCAATCAGGTCATCCTGGTGTCCAGCGGTGCCGTGGCCTGCGGACGTTCCATGGTGTCTCCTGGAGGCGGCCTCGATGCCGTGGGCTGTCGTCAGGTGTTCAGCGCTGTGGGCCAAATCAAATTGCTCAATATTTATAGCGCCATGTTTGCCGAATACGGCATCACCGTGGGGCAGGTGCTGACACAAAAAGATAATTTCGCCAACCGTCGCGCCTACCTCAATCAGCGCTCCTGCATAGACGCATTGCTCGAAAGCGGCGTCCTGCCCATACTCAACGAAAACGACACAACTTCGCTCACCGAGTTGATGTTTACCGATAACGACGAATTGGCCGGGTTGGTGGCCTCTATGACCGATGCCTCGCTACTCATCATACTATCCAATGTCGACGGAATTTTCACCGGCGACCCGTCCGACCCGTCGTCGAAGCTGATACGTCGCGTGCAGCCCGGTGACGACCTGTCCGGCGTCATCGTGACGCGAAAGAGCGGCTTCGGCCGCGGCGGTATGGGTACCAAGTACGGCGTGGCCCGCCGCCTCGCCGCCGAGGGAGTTGACGTAGTCATCGCCAACGGCGTTCGCCCCGATATTCTGTGTGCCGTTGCCCTGGGCGATATGGATGCGCCGGATACGCCTTGCACCCATTTTGTGGCGGCCGATACCGACATCAGCCCCGTGCGTAGATGGCTGGCACGCAGCACTTCCTTTGCCAAGGGGGCGATACACGTCAACGCCAAAGCTGCCGAAATGCTGCTCAGCGACCGCGCCGTCAGCCTGCTGCCCGTGGGCGCTACGGCCATAGACGGGACTTTTGACGAAGGAGACATCGTCGCTGTCATCAACCCCGAAGGACGCCGCATTGCCGTAGGACGCGCCGCCTGCGATGCCGACACCGCACGCGCCGCTCTCGGACATCACGGCGAGCGCCCGCTTATACATTACGACTACCTTTTTATCGAATAAAGCAAAAATGCAATACACAGATATAGACACCTTGCTGCAGAAAGCACATGCCGCCGCCCCGGCCTTGGCCGCTATGGACGAAGCATGCCGCACAAAGGTGCTCAACGATGTGGCTGATGCCATTGAAGCTCATGCCGATACCATTCTCGAAGCCAACGGTCGCGACCTCGCGGCTATGGATCCTGCGTCGCCGCTGTACGACCGCCTGCGCCTCGACCGCGCACGACTGCGCGATATAGCCGCCGATATGCGCCACGTATCCTCGCTGCCCTCGCCTTTAGGCATAGTCACGGACGCCAATACCCTGCCCAACGGCCTGTACATTCGCCGTGTCAGTGTACCTTTCGGAGTTATTGCGGTCATCTACGAGGCCCGTCCCAATGTCACCTTCGACGTCTTCGGGTTGTGCTTCAAGAGCGGCAACGCGTGCGTACTCAAGGGCGGCAAGGACGCTGCAAACACCAACGTCGCCGCCGTGACCGTTATTCATGACGTACTGCGCCGTCACGGCATAGATACCGCCGTTGTGGCCATGCCCGAGCCGACACATGAGGCTACACGCCGACTTCTCGAAGCACGCGGTCTCGTGGACCTATGTATCCCGCGCGGCGGACGTCGACTTATTGACGCCGTACGTCAGAACGCCAAAGTCCCTGTCATCGAAACCGGCGCCGGAGTGGTGCACGCGTACATCGATGCCGCGGCCGACATCGGCGTGGCTACCGCTATTGTCACCAATGCCAAGACGCGTCGTGTCAGCGTTTGCAATGCCCTGGATACCACGATAGTGCATGCGTCGCGCTTGGCTGATATCGCGAAGATATGTGCGCCGTTGGCCGATAAATCAGTGACAATATATGCTGACACTCAGGCTTATAAAGCCCTGCTCGAAGGCGGATATCCGGCCGAGCTGCTTGCCCGCGCCGACGATGACGACGACGCCCCGATATGGGATACCGAATGGATGGACTACAAGATGGGACTGCGCACCGTCGGCACTATCGAGCAAGCACTTGCGCATATAGCCGCACACGGCAGCGGACATTCCGAGGCTATAGTCACGGAGAATGCTGCAGCTGCCGAGGCATTTCGCCGCAACGTAGACGCCGCCTGCGTGTATGTCAATGCGCCGACATCCTTCACCGACGGAGCTCAATTCGGGCTTGGCGCCGAAATAGGCATATCCACCCAAAAATTAGGGCCTCGCGGTCCTATGGGCTTGCGCGAAATCACTACCTATCGCTGGTATATCGACGGTCACGGCCAGACGCGTCCTTGAAAAATATGCCGAATTAAAGGTCCGGAAAAATGTAAAACGGGCGATTTTGCCGTTTTTTTACATTCTGATTTTTAATTTCGGCTCAAAAATTTTGTGGAGACAAAAATAAATTGCTAACTTTGCAGTCGCAAAGGAGGGCGGTCGTCTCCAAACATAGCGACCGACGGGCATGCGAAGCATGCAAGATTAAGTCCTTCCACCACGGAGAGGTGGGTGAGTGGCTGAAACCACCAGTTTGCTAAACTGACGTAGGAGTAATCCTACCACGAGTTCGAATCTCGTCCTCTCCGCCATCCCCTCAAGCCCTGCAAGAGATACTCTCCTGCGGGGCTTGATTCTTATAGGTACACACGCCTTCGGGCTGTAAGAACTTCGGCATCGTTCGCACAAGCGATACAATCAGGCCGTCCGACACGCCGGGAAAGACCGGTTGCACGACACGCCCATGTGTCGGGAAGATTATCCTTTAGGTACACACTGCATAATCCTAAATAATTAGATATATGCTACTTCAGGGCCACGACATAGTCACAATCGTCACCGCAGTCGCCATATTGTCATTGGTGGTTGTGCTGTCCCTGTTGCATATCGAAAGCGGCAGTCGCTGGTATCAGTTGCGTAGAGCACGCAAATATCTGGCCTTGGCCTCCGCAGTAGTCGCCCTCACCGGAGTGGTCGGCATTGCTTTTGGCAACCAAAATTCCAATTGGGCATTGGTGTCATCGTCCACGCTTTTTGTGGGATTGATTCAAGCCACTATATTCACGTATATTTGTATATGGATGGTGCATCCCGAATACCGTGGTCGTATCCCCATTGTCGCGGCACTCTTGGGCTGTGCTGTAGTGGGCGGCGGTGCCATAGTCCTGTCCGTGGTCTCTCCGGAGGTTTACAATGATTGGCGTTGGGTGTGGTCGGGCATTTTTGCCGGACAGATGGTAGGTTATTGTATGCTTTTTGCCCGCGAGTACCGTGCCGGTAAGCGCCATATCGACAACGAGTACGAGGACGATATCAGCTACCGAATGCGGTGGATACGTCGGTGCTTTCTTGGAGCCTTGGCCGTAGGCATAGGAGCACTCGTGTTTTCGTCCGTAGCGATGCCGTTGGCGTACTTTGATTGCTTTATGGCGGCGTACACGCTGTATTATATACACATAGGTATTTGTGTCATCAATTACCGCACGCGCGGTGCCTTTATTGTCCGCGTCGCAGACATTTCGGAGTCGGCCGAAGGGTGGGGCATATCCATGAGTGCGTCGGACGTTCCGTCGACCGACGCGGAGGTCTCGTCGGCTGACAATACGCCTGCCGATGCGTCCGCCCCGGCAAGTCGGTTCGAGGTGCATGCTTTAATCGAAAAACGCCTGGTTCGATGGACCAAAGCCGGATTATATTTACGTTCGGACATACCTATGGACGATATTGCCCGCTACATGGGTGTGACGCGACGTCAACTGAGCGCATATTTTGCCGAGGTACTCCACATGCAATTCCGTACATGGCGCAATACCAAGCGTATAGACTATGCTCGCGCCTGCATCGAAGCCGATTCGGCTGTCTCGATATCTTCTTTGCCGACGGTCACCGGCTTTGCCAATGCCAGCAACTTCTACACCGAGTTCAAAAAACAGACCGGTATGACACCCTCGGAATACCGCGCCATATGTCACGCCGCGGCGGAGCGGTAATGCTCGGTTAAGTATATCGGCTTTTTTTGCCGAAATACATTTTTTCCTCGAAAAACACATTTACGTTTAAGCACTTTCGGGTATATACCTTATGACAGGCAGTGCTGTCTGCCGTGACGACCGTATTATCGGCCGTGTATCGTATTTTCCAATTATTATCCGTATATTTGCGCTGCAAAATAATTTAACGCCTAAAAAACGCTTATGAACAAAGTTATTACAATCCTAATTGTCATTGCTCTAACGGCTGTGACTGCGATTGCCAAAGAAAAATCTTATCAGCCGGAAAACTATTCGTATATGCGTGGCATCGAGCAGTTTTCCGAACAGAATTATGCCGATGCTTTAGAGTGGTTCAATAAAGAAATTAAAGAACACCCGGACAACGGTTATGCCTATTGGTTTATCTCGGCCATTAAACTCATTCAGGATGAATACGGCGAGGCGTTATCGGCAGCCAATGCCGCACTCCGGAAGGTGACAAAGAAAGATAAAGAAACAATCTCGTCTATATATCAGACCCGAGCCAAAATACATATCGCGTTAACTGATACGATAGAAGCTCTCAATGACTATGCTTTGGCTATAAAGGCGGATTCCAAAGACGCGGACGCGTTAGACGGCCGCGGCGATTTGTTGTATTTTATGGGGCGTTATGACGACTCTGATGCTGACTTCAATAAGGCGCTCGAAATAGAAAACGCGCGTCGATACAGTACTATGGGCCTCGGACGCAATAATGCAGCGCGTAAGAATTGGGATGCAGCCATCGAACAATACAGCCGGGTCATCAAGATGTATCCCGATTACAGCTCGGGTTACTCGTTCCGCGCCGAAGCGGACATCGCTAAAGAAATGTGGAACGAAGCCACGGAGGACATTCTCAAAGCGCTCGAAATTGACGGCGATAACAAGGCGTTTTCGCTAATGAGAGATCTCAAAGGCGAGGCACGCGATGCGATGAAAGTCCGGCTGAAAATCAAGGCTAATAAGGACAAGAAAAACGGAGCTTGGCAGTACTATCTGGGAATAATGGCTTATGACGAAGATGATTATATAGAAGCCATTTGCTGTTATCAAAATTCTTTCGAAATAGAAGCCGACCCCGTATTGATGTTTAATATCTCGGGATGTTACATGGATATGGGCGACTATCGTTCGGCTTTGGATGCCATAGATCGGGCTATACAGATGAAGGATGACGATACGGATTATATGCTCCGTCGTGCCAATATTCTGTCTTCGCTAAAACGCAATGACGAGGCTATCGAGCAGATAGATAAATACATCGAAGCCGACGCCGAAGATGCTAACGGATACTTGGCCAAAGCCGAATACGAGTACGACAAGAAGGACTATACAGGTGCGATTGAGGACTACACCTCCGTCACGGTGCTTGCACCGGAATATATGCCTGCGTACCTCAAGCGCGGTCAGGCATACACGGCCATAGGCAAGAAAGACCTTGCTGTCAAAGATTTTGAGAAAATTATCGAGACGGACACCGTGCAGGGTAGCGTAATACGCGGATATGCATTGGTGCGTCTGGGACGCAACGATGAAGTCCGTGATTGCATCGCCAAGATTATTGAGGCCGACAGCACGGAGAATAACTACAACGTGGCGTGTCTATACTCGTTGTTGGGCGATACCGATTCGGCGATAGTATATTTACGCAAGGCTTTGGACCGGAAGGTCAGCGTTCTTGTACATGTGCGGGATGACCAAGATTTCGATAATATTCGCGATATGGAAGCCTACAAGGCACTCGTCGATGAGTATACCGAAAAGCTCAATGCGTCCTTGCCTACGGAAGTCAAAATTGTAGGCAACGAAGACGCCGGGGATGACGCAGACGGCGAAACGGAGACTTCTGAAGTCCCTTTTGCAAAATCGGAGGGAGTGACCAAGGTCAAATGTACCATCAACGATCTGCCTCTGAGCTTTATCTTTGATACCGGGGCGTCTCTTGTGTCGATGTCTTCGGTCGAGGCAACTTTTATGTACAAGAACGGGTACATCACCAAGGACGACATCTGCGGTACGACTATGTTTACAGATGCCAACGGCGACATTAGCGAAGGCACTATTATCAATCTTCGCAAAATCAAATTCGGAGAGTTTGAACTTACAAATGTGCGCGCATCCGTAGTCCACAATCAGGTGGCTCCGCTTCTGTTGGGTCAATCCGTTCTGGGGCGTCTCGGTCGAATAACCATTGACAACAAGAGACAATGCCTCATCATCACGCACAAAAAATCGGCCAAATGATAGCCGTGTGATACCATCGAGTGCGACATCCACCGCACAAAAAAGGCCGGCACGCGGATGAGGCGTGCCGGCCTTTTTTGTGCGGTTTGGACTGTATATGTCGGGCGCTTATCAGTTGTTGGAAGCGGCGGCCAGGGGTGCGGGTACGACGTATACGCGTGCGGCCAGTTCCTGGTCGAGGGTGTAAAGAGCCATACCGTCGTTGCCTATCAGGCGCAGACGGTCGATGAGGCGTTGTGCGTTCTCTTCCTCTTCGACTTGCTCGGAGACAAACCAATCGAGTTTGCCGCGTGTGGCGTAGTCGTGCTCGGCTTCGGCCAGTGCGTACAAGTTGTTGATGAGCGAGGTGACTTTCTGCTCATGCTCTAAGGTGTGCTCGAAGGCGGCCAGAGGGGTATCCCAACTATCGGGAACGGCTTCGATGGGCTGGAGACGTACGCGTCCGCCGCGCGAGTTGAGGTAATTGATGAATATCTCGGCGTGAGCCTGCTCCTCCTTGGTCTGTACGCGGAACCAGTTGGCAATGCCCGGCAGTCCTGCGTGCTCAAAGTTCATAGCCATGGCCAGATACAGATATGCCGACCATAATTCCTTGTTTATTTGGATGTTGATGGCATCTTCGACGTTATTGTTAATCATAGCTGTATGTGTGAAAAGTGAATAATATGCGTGTACTGCTTAGTATAACAAATATACGGGCAAAAAGGATGCCAATGGCCGCTCTGCAATGGGATTGTCAGCGGTTTCAACGCTTGTCGAGCAACGCTTGCAGGTATGGAGTGGAACGTATCGCTATGGCTCTTTGGATGTAAGGCGTGGCGGCATCGCGGTTGCCGCAAGTGACGAGATAGGCTACCAGGTCCACCAGGGTGTCGTAGTTGTCAGGGGCAAGGTCAAGGATGTGCCGCCATATATCGGCCGCTCCGTCACCATCGCCGCAGAGCAGAGTGCCTCGTGCCTTGACGCGTAGGTATGTCACGTTCTCGGGGAAGCCTTGCAGCATCTTGTCGGCATAAACCACCATCTGCGGCCCGTCGTTGCGATAGTCGTAATAATCGAGGAGGCTTCGGTCGACCATACGCGTCATCCAGGGAAAATTGTCACGTGCGCGTATCAGCAGGTCTTGGTATATGCCGGGATGTCCCAACGCAAAGGCTCGTGTACGTATGCGTGAAAACAGCGTATCGGCGTTTACCAGATTGCCCATAGCGTTGTGCACCAGTGATATAGCGGCGGTTGTGTCGCCTGCCAATGTGTTGCTTACCATGGCATCGGCGTATATGTCCGTGTCGTCGGGTGTCCGGTCCAATATCAGCCAATATATAGCGCTGGCGTTGAGCCATTCGCCTTGGGCGACATATCGTGCGGCCTTGGTGCGCAGGGCGTCTGTTTCGCCGGCCAAGGCAGCGACACACGCGCACAAGGCACATATCGCGGTGAGGAGTAGTTTGCGGGTGTTCATAGTGGTGCGAGGCTATTGCCGTTCGAGTTCTTCGGGGTGCTTGAGGTAGTATTGCTCGAGCATGTGGTGCAGGTTGAAGTAGTGGTCGCTTTCTTTGGGTTCTTTTTTGCCTACCTTGACCGTGACTTTTTCGTAGTATGGCTCGACAAATTCCGAGCCGGTGACGGTGACTTGCGTTCCGGAGAGGTTGAAGAAGTCGTATTCGTGTGTCTGATAAGCTACCACCCAGGCACTCTCGGGGCTGTCGCCGGTGCCCGACGATGCTATGGTGAGCAGCAAATTGTTGAGCTTGGAGGCCCAGATGTTGGCTATGTTGACTTTGCCGAGGCACTTGTAGGCGTATACCATATAATTGAGCTGTCGCAGGTCCAGAGGATTGTCGCCGAGGACTTTTTCGGCAACGCTGATAATGCGTTTGCACTCGCCGGGCGATAGGTGATCGCGCTTGAGGTATGTAGGCCCCAGTTGCTTGACTTCGTTTTCGAACGGTGACGGCCGATATGGGTCGTAGTCCTCCTGGAATATGGCGCCGTAGTAGAAGTAGCGGTATTGCTCGGCAGTCATCGAAGTATCGTTTTCGAAGAACCGGTCCATGAGTCGCGGAAAATAGAATTGCGATGCCGGGTCGGTGGAGGCTTCCTTGATTTTGGCCATATCGGGGTGGACGTGAGACAGATGCGGCCTTTGGGCGTATGCCCCGAGACCGGCAATCAGCGTTGTCGCGAATATTGTGAATAGTGTCAGTATTCGATTCATATCAGAGAGGTCGTAGAGTGGTGAGTGTCAGCAGACGCGCAAGTGCCATGCCGACAATAGTCATGGTGACGACGGCTGCGATGCCGCTGCGCAATAGCGTAGTCCAAAACGGACGTGTCGGGAACGGGCAGTGCTGTCGTGCCCGCGTATTGATGCGCGAGTAGGCCAGCATCCCGAATACCGCACCGACGGCGGCGCCTAAAATCAGCCCGGCCATGGTGTTGACTATCAGCCCGACGATGGCGCCGGTAAGCGTCCCGGTGACCACGAAGGGACGTGCGCTGTCGCAGTCCTCGCTGTCGCGGCGGTCCGAGTAGGCAAGTATGGTGGCTATCAGAGCTACAAAGCCCCATAGCACCATGTCGCTGATGTCCCATACGGCAGACAGCCCGATGCGGCAGGTCCACATGCCGACGTATGCGCATAGCGCCGCGGGCTTGCGGCGGAAGTACGACAAGATTACGGCGGCGCTGAGCAGCAGTCCTGTCAGCACTACCATTATCGGGTCCATTGTCAATTGGGCGTTGTCCATTGCACGTGGCGACGCCGCTGTCTGTGGTGTCGCTATTGGCAAAGGTAGCAAAAATTCGGCGCAATGCCGCCGTGTGCGCTGCGCGCGTGCGTACTTTTATGAAAGTTTTGCACAACTGTTATCATATCTGAACGGTTGTGCGCGCCGCGCTACGGGAGTCTTCGCCGCTGTCTGCGGACGATTATTTGTCTGCGTTTTCGCCGATTTTGGCGGCTTCGGCGTCCATATCGCGGCGCGATTTGGACTTGATTACGAGCCATACGCCGCCAAATATCAGCGCGACGGCTAAGGCCTGCTTCCACGTGAATATGCACATTCCGGCAGCGAGGCTGACGGCGACGGCCACAACGGGTTGCACGTAATTGTAAACGCTGACCACGGTCGGCCTCAATACTTTCTGTGCCGTCTGCATCAGCAGGTAGGCCAGATAGGTGGCGCATACTACGACAAAGGCGGCGCTGAGCCATGCCCCGGTGCTGACGGCGCCCCAATCGGTGGATTTGACATGCCCGAATAGGAACGGGGTGAGGAATAGCGTGGCCCAGGTGAACATCCATTTGCTGACCGTGATGGGTGAGTATCGCCGCAGGTAGTCGCGGTAGATGGCAAGGTAGAGCGCAAACGAGAATTGGGCGAGTATGCACAGCAGGTCGCCGCGAATGTCTCCGGCACGCGAGTCGTGAGCTGTGGCGGTGCCCAAAATCAGGATCAACGCTCCGGCGCACCCGATGCCGACGCCCACAGCCTTTTTGCCCGTAATGGGTTCCTTGAGGATGATGGCCGAGAGTATCATGGCAAATATGGGCAGCGAGGTGGTCACGATGCTGGCGTTGGAGGGCGAGGTTATGCCCAGGCCTATGGTGAAGCAGCACTGGTTGCCTATAAGGCCGAGTACTCCGGCGCCGCTGAAGGCCAAAATATCTTTCAACGGTACGTGTTCGCGCTTCATGAATAGGGAGGTAATCCAAAACAATATGGCGCCGCCGCCGGCACGAAATAGTACGAGGTCGATGCCGTCGAAACCGTTTTGCATAGCCGTTTTGCCTATAGGTGCCATCAGCCCCCAGATGATACATGCGGCGAGAATGCAAAGGTGCGCCGTGAGCGGTCGGTTGGTGTTCATAATGCGATTGCTTGATATGTAGATGAATGCATGGGACGTGTCAAAATAGCTGATTATTGAAAGGATGCAGCATATTACGTCCGCAGTGACTGCGAGAGCGCAATATAATGCACAGGGGATTATTATATTATCCTCGTGCTACGCGGGCGCAATGTATTGCGCCCCTATAAAGGCTCCCCGCTATGACACATCCTCGCGTAGAAATCGGCTGTTTTAGCACGCACAAAGGTACACTTTTATTTAGTTTTTCAGAGAACTATTATTGAGAACTATCGTTACTATGATAGGGCGCTGCGAGGTATTCGTCTTTTTTGGCACACCTTTTGCGAGATAATATTAAAAGCACTTGATGGTTATAAACAACAATTTGATGGATATGAACAACAATAGTTCTTATACGGCTGTAGATATCACGTTCCTGAAACCAATAATAGAACGTGACGATGGACAGAACATCAACTCGTGCGTGGCGACGCATTCAGAAAAAACGCGTGTGGCGTAATCGTTTACGCCTGATTCTTCGTGCATTCGATAGTGAGTATTTTGATCCCTCGACCGGGACGATTCGCAGAGCAAAGACTTGGAAAGAGCTTCGCAAGGTGAAGTGGTGTCAGGTGTATCGTACCACCGGCCAGCCTTGTAGCTGCGAAATGTGTACCGGCGAGCGATACAGTCGTATCGATTTCAAGAGAGACACCGAAAGAGTGATAAAAGAAGAGCTCGAAAAAGAATAATCAGTATAATCTGCGACCGATGTTTTGTCTGTTGACGGACATGGGTCGCAGATTGTATATTTCGATGTATGGGTCAAAACTGGCGCCGGAATCACATTAAAAGCATTGGTCTATATGTCCAAATACTAAAAATAAAGATCTTAGTGCGGTTGAAGATTTTGCGTATAGGCCGAAAGCCTTTAGTTGATCACTGAAACGGTTTATCTCAAATCCACTTGTCAAAACGTGGTGCGAACATATCAATGTCGCGCTGTGAAAGCCCTTGTTTACGGGCTTCATTGCGCCATGATTTCATTGCGTCCCTTACGTTATCGATAATCTCATGCGCTTTTTCGAAGGACAGCATATAATCTCCGGCTGATTCTAATAGAATGTCAATGTTCGATTTATTTGTGTCGCGATTAATCAGTAGGCTTTGGAAATCGGAGAGCGTTGGGTTGATGTCGTATGCCGGTGAAAGTTCCCAACCTTTGCGAGTCAAAAGAAAGCCATGATTGCGGAAGTGATCGTCCGAATTGCCGACAATGATGTAGAATGCCACCCGACGATATAATTCTTCAAGATTTCGTTCAACATTGCTGCCGTGTCGGATAATGAAATCAGCAATGTCTGTATAGCCATAGCCTGTGGATTCATTGTCACCATCGGTCAGTCCAAGGAGAGTCAACGCGGATGCGAAATGTCTTCGCTTGCCATCGGTCGTCCTATCAAATCGTTTTGAAAGGAGAATGTGATACTCATCACCGTCAATAGTGCGTGTTTCCGCAACATTCAATCCGGCTTTCCGCCCCATGGCGTGGCAGAAATGTTCCCATTGAGCCACATCGTAATCGTCTTTTCGAGAAGGAAATTTAGCGACAGTCAGACTTCCATCCTCATCAATGATAGACGCTTTGGGTCGGGCCCCTCCAAGAGATGTGCCCGGATGCAGTAACTGTGCCAGCCACTTTTTTGAGGGCAACAGGTGCTTCCCCTCGCTGGCTTCGATCTCATGCGCAGCGTGCATCAGTTCTCTGACATTTGCCAATGGCGGGACGCGAAGGCTTGCCTCGCAGTTGATGAATTTGCCTGCGAGAGTATCGGCAAATCGAAAACCACCCATACGCGAAATATCATCGATGCCCATAAGGTAGTCGAAAGAGGTAAGGCGCTGTGCGGCTCTTTTTTCATCGGCGGCGGCAATCTGTTCGCGTCTATTCAGTAATGTGCGCCCCCAGCGGTCGGGCAGAGCGTCAGAAAAGCATGCGAATATGCCTCGCTCGGGGCGTGTGTATTGGATTCCCGTATAATTTTGTAAGTCATCACTGAGAAATATGTCTCCATACTCTGCAAGCCATTCCTTGTCAAAGGAAAAGCTGTACGTTTCGTTACCGCGCACCGAATCGTAGGATAATTCACCAATCAATCGAGGCTTATCAAGCCAATCAAAGTCGGCATATACAAATAGTTTCTGCATATCTTATTTTTTTTTCGAGGCGCGGGTGCGATGTTTGAGTCTTAGATCCTGTAGGTTGTGTCCGAGTACGTCTTCTTTTGCAATTAAAATTAGATCATCATCAAGCTGAAGAGCGTAAAGGACACGGGCATATATGCCGATTGAAACAGTCGGCGCGCCTTTCTCTATGCGATTTACTGTCAGCGGTGAACACGTGGCGCGTTCTGCAACCTGAGCAATCGAGAGGTTGCGTCGCAACCGGGCGAGCTTTATCTGCTCACCCATAATAGCCATCTTCTGCTCCAGTTTTCGGGGTAGCACGGTCCCCATTGTATTCTTTGCCATACTCAATATATCTTTTGATGCTGTAAAGTTAATAAAAATATCTATTATATGATATATTGAGCAGTTGAATATAGATATAATCGCCGGCGTATAAGGCAAACTGCGAGGTAATTGCGGCGTAGAGTGGTTAGAGGCTCATGCCGGTTATTTGGGTCGGCGCGACGGATTGTCAATGTGCGTCCAGCCAGTTGTCGGCGATGCCGGTGGAGACGTCCAGCGGCACGGGTGACTGTGGCCACGCCTGCGACATCTTCTCGGAGACCAGGGTGCGCAGAGCGTCTTCCTCGCCGGGTACGACGTTGAATACCAATTCGTCATGCACTTGCAAGATCATAGTCGAGCGCATTCCGCGAGCTTTCATTTCGCGATGTATAGCCACCATAGCAATCTTGATGATGTCGGCGGCCGACCCTTGAAGCGGCGCATTGACTGCGTTTCGTTCGGCGAAATTGCGCACGGTGGCGTTTCGCGAATTTATATCCGGGAGGTAGCGTCTGCGGCCGAAAATGGTCTCAACATATCCGCGTTCGCGTGCTTGCTCGACGGAGCGCTTGATAAAGGCGTCTACGCCCGGATAGGTGCGCAAGTATCCATCTATGAGGTCCTTGGCTTCGCCGCGTGGTATGCCCAGACGTTCGCTCAGCCCGAAGGCGCTGATGCCGTAGATTATGCCGAAATTGGCGGTCTTGGCTTTGCGTCGCTGGTCATCGGTGACGGCGTCTTCGCTTTCGTGAAATACTTTGGCGGCAGTGGCGCGGTGGATGTCTTTGCCTTCGCGGAAGGCTTCGAGCATTACGCTGTCGCCGCTGAGCGCTGCCATAAGCCGCAGCTCGATTTGCGAGTAGTCGCAGGACATAATTTTGTCGCCCTCGGAAGAGCCTATGAAAGCAGCGCGTATACGGCGTCCCTCGGCGGTGCGTATGGGGATGTTTTGCAGGTTGGGGTTGTTGGACGAAAGGCGTCCCGTGGCCGTGGCGGTCTGGTTGAAGGTGGTATGTACCATTCCATCCGCAGGTGATACCATCTTGGGCAGCGCTTCGATGTATGTCGACTGCAATTTTTTGAGCGCACGTATGCGCAGTATTGCGTCCACTATCGGCCATTGTGCGCGGTATTTTTCCAGAATTTCTTCGGTGGTGGAAAAAGCTCCGGTCTTGGTGCGCTTGGCTTTGGGGTCGATTTGCATTTTGCCGAAGAGCATTTCGCCCACTTGTGCTGGCGAAGCGGTGTTGAAGCGCGTGCCGGCCATTTGCCAGACTTCTTCTTCGAGGGTGGATATGCGCGATGTCATCTCAACGGCTATGCCTTGCAGCAATGTGGTGTCTATGCGCACGCCTGCGTATTCCATGTCTGCGAGGACGCGTACCATCGGCAGCTCGATATCGTAGAGTAGATGTTGATGGCCGTTGGTGGCAATGGCTTGTTGTAGAGGGCTGTACAGTCGCAGTATGGCATCGGTCCTTGAAGCCATGCGCGCTGCTGTCTGTGCATCATCGCCCTTGATGCCGCGGCGTAATGTCTGCACCGGCACGCCCCAGTCGGGTATGTGCACTTGAAGCATTTCGGCTGCGATGTCGGCCAGCATCTGCGAACCCTCGGGGCGTAGCAGGTAGTGCGCTATTGCAATGTCGTAGTAATTGTCCTGCATATCTATGCCGTGGCGGCGCAGTATTGTGATGTCGCGCTTAATCATGGCTCCGAGCACGACACGTCCGTCTTGTGCTATGATGTGCGACACTGCTGCGGCCACTGACCGGTTGATGGTGTCGCGGACAGGGATGTACAATGTCGATTCGGCAAATTCGTTGCCGACCGAAAGAGTTATGCCCAGCAGTTGTGCCGACATTGCGCTCTCGCCTTCGACGTTGAGCGCCAGCGCAATGAGCGGGTAATTTGCGGCGCCGTGTTCGGCGTTCCACGCCTCGATGACCATGGTGTCATCGGAGATGGATATGCCGGCAGCGTCTATGGCCGGAGTATCTAAGACGGCGTCCGATGGAGCGTTGTCTGCAAAATCGAAGAGCGAGCCCATGCCGTCATCTTGCCGTGCCGGGGCGGTTGCCGGGGCTGCTTTTTCGGGCGTTCTGTCGTCTTTGAGGCGCGTAAGGAATGTTTTGAATTCAAGGTCCGAATAAAGGCGACGTAGCTCGGCATAATCCGGATTGGTGCGGCGTAAGCCCTCGGGGGTAACGTCCATGGGAACATCGGTCTTGATGGTCACCAGATAGCGGCTAAAGCGTATCTGTTCGGCGTTGTCTGCAATTTTGCGGCCTAAGGCACCCTTGATTTCAGCGGCGTGTTCCAGCATGTTGTCTATATTGCCCCATTGGGCGATAAGCTTGACTGCGGTTTTCTCGCCCACGCCCGGGCATCCGGGTACATTGTCCGAGGCATCGCCCTCCAAAGCCAGCAGGTCTATGACCTGACTTGGCGAGGACAGTCCGTAGCGTGCGCATATCTCCTTGGGTCCGCGAATTTCGAGGTCTTGCCCGCGTGTGGCCGGCCGCAACATCAGGGTGTTGTCGTTTACCAACTGCCCGTAATCCTTGTCCAAAGTCATCATGTATGTCGTAAAACCCTGCTTGGAGGCTGCAGTGGCCAATGTCCCGATGACGTCATCGGCCTCGTAGCGCTCCACTTCGACGACTTTGATGCCCCACGCGCGAATAATCTCTTTGATTACGGGGATGCTCAGCGTGATGTCTTCGGGCTGTTTGTCACGTCCGGCCTTGTATTCCGGATATTCCTCGTGGCGGAATGTCTTACCGCCCGGAGGGTCGAAGCACACGGCCATGTACGGCGGATTGTGCTTGGTGAGTATTTCGCTCAGAGTGTTGCAGAAGCCGTATATTGCCGAGGTGTTGCGCCCGTCCGAAGTCGTGCGAGGACTGTTGATGAGGGCGTAATATGCGCGGTATATCAGCGCGTAAGCGTCTAACAGAAAGAGTTTTTTGTCGTCCATAGTCGTGGTGTATCGAAGTGTAGGCGCATGCCTTTGCGTGCGCTCGTGTGCCTTCCGTCATAATCGACACCGGACGCCCGTCCCTACAAAGGTAGCTTTTTGCCGCGAGAATGGCAACAATTTAATAAGGATTTCTAAGTCGTGTAGAGTCAAGCGGTAAGCTTGATCCGATTTGATTTATTAATTTTGAAGAAATGTTGGCCAAAAATTTGCATATCGGAAAATCGTTGTGTAAATTTGCCGTGAATAAATCCTCTCTCCCGCCAATGCCCCTTAGAAATCACTTGGACATCCGGGGACAGAGAGAGAAAGAATACCAACCTTAAAAAACACCTGAGTATGAACAGAACCGCCAGAAGAGTGAAAGCGCTGCTGACAGCAGTGGCTTTGGGCGTGTGCTGTGCGTATGCACAGACCGCCACACCGGGGAGTTTTGTCCTGCCGGATGCGGCAGAGCAATCGACTAATACCGGACAAGAATATTACCACCTGCCGGTATACACAATAGACGGCATTTCTTATGCCTTATATACCGATGAAAGCCAACGGCCCCTTTTGTCATTTGACGGCAATTTTGGGGCCACGGTCGTCCCCAACACGGATAAGAACAAGAAGTACTCCGGGAAGATTGTCATTCCCGAAAAAGTGGTGATTGAAGGCCACGAGTATCCCGTTGTCGGTTTTGTCAACCTGTCAGAAACGCACGAAAATGAAAGCGAAGATCTTGAGATCACACTCCCTAACACAATTCGGGTGATTGGCATCACTATGGGATTAGGAGGCATAAAGATTAAGTCTCTCAATATCCCCGAGTCCGTGCGCTTCATCGCCAGTATGGGATACACTTTACCGGAATTGACAATTCCGGGGAGCGTAAAGCAAATCGGCTACCAGGCTTTTGTATGGGCAGACAATTTGAGTATTGAGGATGGCGTGGAGCATTGTTCCGGCTATTCGCTTGGATGTAACAATGCAGTCTTGATTGTACCCGGCACGATAAAGCTCGGGTATTCGTCCTTGTATGCCGACAACTTGAAGCACCTAATCATCAAGAAGTCCGCCAATAAAGATGCGTCACCCGAATTTAGCGACGGTTTCTGTGACAGTTCGTATGACATTATGGCCATTACTTGCGAATACGAAAATCCTCCCAAAGCGCATAAGGACGCCTTCCGC
>UQGP01000021.1 GCA_900540625.1 uncultured Porphyromonadaceae bacterium
CCCTGGTAATTCCAAGGTCGTTAATCTTCCTCGTTTTTTTGATGCGGTTGCCCTGGCAGACCCCTGAGAAACAAAAAAAAGTGGTATATTTGCACCTTGAAACGGCTAAGGCTCTGCCTGCGTCGATATTACAAGGATTTTAACGACGTAATACCATATACGACATATTGTTATGCACAGAAGAATGATATTAGGACTTGCTGCCGCGCTACTGGCCTCTTTGACAGGCAGCGCCGCCGAGAGTACGGTCACGACGCGTCCGCTGTGGATGCGCGATGTACAGATTTCGCCCGACGGGGCATCCATAGCTTTCACCTACAAGGGTGATATCTGGGTTGTGCCGACCCAAGGAGGTATGGCACGTCAGCTCACAGCCACCGACTACTACGAGACCACTCCCGTATGGAGTCCCGATGGTAAGAGTATAGCTTACGCCTGCGCCCGCCACGGCAACTTAGATGTCTTTATGATTGATGTACGCGGCGGACGTCCGCAGCGACTGACCTCCAACAGCGCCGCCGAGACACCCGAGGCCTTCTCGCCCGACGGCAAGAGCATTTATTTCTCCGCCGCCATCCAAGCACCGGCGACCAGCGCCATGTTCCCCTCCTCGCGCATGACCCAGCTCTACAAAGTAGCTGTCTCCGGAGGCGCTCCCGTGCAGGTACTCGGAACGCCCGCCCAACTGATGTCCTGGACCGACAAAACAGGCAAATCCTTTGTATATCAAGATGTCAAAGGCTTCGAGGACCAATGGCGCAAGCATCATACATCCAGCGTCACGCGCGACCTGTGGCTGTATGACGGCGCCACGGGCAAGCATACCAATCTCACCAATCGTGCCGGCGAAGACCGCAATCCCGTGGTGGCCGGCGACCGCCTCTACTTCCTTAGCGAGCGCGAGGGCGACAACTGCATCAACGTCTACACCGCCCCTCTGGCAGATGTAAGCAAGGCACAGCGCCTTACCGCCTTCAAGGGTAATCCCGTGCGCTTCCTGTCGCGCGGCGCCGACGGCACACTCTGCTTCGGGTACGACGGCGAGATATACACGATGAAAGACACGGACAAAGCTCCGCGCCGTGTCGAGGTATCACTCATAGATCCCGATGACCCTGTCGCCGAAAAAAAGAAAGTATCTTCCGGCGCAACCTCCGCCGCACCCTCGCCCGACGGCAAGAGCATAGCCTTCACATATCGCGGCGATGTCTTTGTGACTTCCGTGGAATACACTACCACCAAGCAGATTACGCACACCCCCGAAGCCGAGTACGGCCTAAGCTGGGCCCCCGACGGAAAGACCCTCTACTACACCAGCGAGCGTGACGGCAATGCCGCCATATACAGCGCCGTGATGGAGCGCCCCGATGACGACATCAACTTCGAGAACGCCACCGCCATCAAGGAATCCGTGGTCGTTGCCGCCGACAGCCACGAACGCGCCCGCCCCGACATCTCGCCCGACGGAAAGAAAATGGCCTTTGTATACGACCGCACCAAACTGGCCGTGATGGACCTTAAGTCCAAGAAAGTCAAAGTGCTGACAGACGGCACCACCACACCCGAGCGCAACGGTAGTATCGGCTTTGTATGGAGCCCCGACAGCAAATGGCTGGCCACCGAAATCGTCACTCGCAAGCACGAGCCGTATATGGATATCGCCATCATCAACGTCGAGACCGATGAGATAATCAACCTTACCGCCAGCGGATACACCGACGGCAATCCCAAATGGGTGCTTGACGGCAATGCCGTTGCTTTTGTGAGCGAGCGCTACGGTATGCGCAACCACGCCTCCTGGGGCTCGATGGATGACGTGTTCATCTGCTTCCTCAATCAAGACGCCTACGACCGTTATCGCCTTTCGCCCGAAGACTACGCCCTGTACAAGGAAGTCGAGAAGCGCCAAAACAAAGACGCCAAGTCCGATAAGAAAAAGTCCGACAAAAAAGACGCCAAGTCCGATGACGACAGCGAGGAAACCAAGGCCATCAAGGTCGAAAAGGACGGCATCATCGACCGCATTGTGCGCGTGACGCCCATGTCCACGGCTATGACAGACTACGCCGTGACAGCCGATGGCGACAACCTGTACTATATCAGCCGCGCTCAAGACGGTATGCAGCTGTGGAAACTCGATTTGCGCAAGGGAGACCACCGTATGGTCAGCAAAATCAGCGGCGGACTCTATTTCACGAGCGACAAGGACGGCAAGACCCTCTTTGTGCTGGGCCCGTCCATGCGCAAACTCGACCCCAAGAGCGACAAATTAACGTCCATAAGCTATAGCGCCACCATGCCGCTCGACCACGCCGCCGAGCGCACGGCCATGTTCGACAATATGGTACGCGAAGTAGGGCAGCGCTTCTATGTAGCCGATATGCACGGTGTAGACTGGAAAAACCTCACCGCGCACTACCGCCGCTTCCTGCCCTATATCAACAACAACTACGACTATGCCGAGATGCTGAGCGAACTGCTGGGCGAACTCAACGTCAGCCATACCGGCGGACGCTACAGCGGCAGCTCTGCTTCGGGCGACCGCACGGCCTCGCTGGGTCTGCTCTACGATATGTCCTACGCCGGCAAGGGATTGCGCGTGGCCGAGGTGCTCAAGAAAGGCCCCTTTGACCGTGCAGCATCCATGCTGACACCCGGAATGATTATCGAAAAAATCAACGGCGAGGAAATTACTCCCACCGCCGATGCCTCCGTACTTCTCACCGACATCTCCGGCAAGAAGACACTGGTAAGCATCTACGACCCCAATAGCGGACAACGCTGGGACGAAGTGGTGCTGCCCATATCCGCATCGGCACACAACGGCCTGATGTACAACCGCTGGGTGCGTCAGCGTGCCGCCGATGTAGACCGTTGGAGCAACGGCCGCCTCGGATACGTCCATATCGAAAGCATGGATGACGGTTCGTTCCGCACCGTGTACAGCGATGTCCTGGGCAAGTACAACGATCGCGAAGGCATCGTCATCGATGTGCGCTGGAACGGCGGCGGTCGTCTGCACGAAGACATTGAAGTGTTCTTCAGCGGCAAGAAATACCTCACGCAGGAAATACGCGGCATCGAAACTTGCGATATGCCGTCGCGCCGCTGGAACAAACCCTCGATTATGCTGATGTGCGAGGCATGCTACAGCAACGCCCACGGCACCCCCTGGGTATACAAGCACCAAGGCATAGGCAAACTCGTGGGTATGCCCGTACCCGGCACGATGACCTCGGTCAACTGGGTCACCATGCAAGACCCCTCGCTGGTATACGGCATCCCCGTAATCGGATACCGCACCGCCGAGGGTACTTTCCTCGAAAACAGCCAGCTTGAACCCGACGTACGCGTGGCCAATGACCCGGCAGTCATCGTCACCGGCGAGGATCAGCAGCTGCATCGCGCCGTCGAAGAGCTGCTGCATCAGCTGGATGCCTCCAAAACCAAGAACTAAGTTATTTCAACGGATAGCGGTCGCCGTCATCGGCGGCCACTGTCTGTGGTACGATAAAAATACACGGATATGCAAGACAGCAACCCCGGCAGTAATGCCGAAAAAGACGACACACGTACACGCCTCATAGGCGCGGACGACAGAGAAGCAACAATACGCATAGGCACCCCGGCTCCCGCACCGACTCCCGCACCGACGCCCTCGCCTTCGCCCTCGCCCGGCGACAACGAGCCGCGCCGCGGCAAGACGTGGATATATGTGGTCATAGCCTTGGTGGTCATAGCCGTTGGCGCCGTGGTCGCATTGCTGCTTTTGGGCAATGACGACAAGAACGACTCCAAGTCCCTGTCGGCAATCGAAAGCAACGAAGTCCCCGGAGTCAATGATGCAGACATAGGCGATTTCCTGAATACCGCCATGGGTGCCCGCTACGACAAGGGCGCCGATGAAGCCGTGGCCGCGGACTCGGCCGCAGTGGAAGAAGTGGCCGCAGTGGACTCGGTTGCAGCGTGGTAATCTTATCGCGAGAACAATAGCACCATAAGACAATACTTAGCGGAGATGCTCCGTGTAGACCGAAAACAGCAGGTGTCGTCAGGCACATGCTTACGGCAATTATACCTAAGATACAGATAATGAAGACCAAAGACCAACTTATAGACGACCTGCTGGACCTCGCCTTTGCCGAGGATGTCGGTGACGGCGATGCCACCACCCTGAGCACAATCCCGGCTGACGAAACCGGTACGCAACAGCTTATCGTCAAAGAACCCGGCATACTGGCCGGAGTGGAAATTGCACGCAAGGTATTCCAACGCTTCGATCCCGAATTGCGTATGGAAGAGTACATACACGACGGTGCGCATGTCAAGCCCGGCGATATCGCCTTCCGCGTCACCGGACGCGTACGCTCGCTGCTGCAGACCGAGCGCATTATGCTCAATATCATGCAGCGCATGTCCGGTATAGCCACCACCACGGCACGCTATCAGGCACTGCTCGAAGGTACCGGTGCCCACGTCCTGGACACTCGCAAGACCACGCCCGGAATGCGTATGCTCGAGAAAGAAGCCGTACATATCGGCGGCGGTACCAATCACCGCATCGGGCTCTTTGATATGATTCTTATCAAAGACAATCATGTGGATTTTGCCGGCGGAATACCGCAGGCCGTGGCTGCTGCCAAAAACTGGTGCAAGGCCAACGGCAAAGACCTGAAAATTGAAGTCGAAGTGCGCAACCTCGACGAAATCGACCAAGCCCTGGCCGCCGATGTCGACCGAATAATGCTCGACAACTTCAGCATCGAACGTACACGCGAGGCCGTCAAGCACATACGCGCCAACCAAAAAGGCCGCCATGTCGAAATCGAATCCTCGGGCGGCATCACCTACGACACCCTGCGCGGCTACGGCGAGTGCGGCGTCGACTTTATCTCGGTAGGCGCATTGACCCATTCGGTCAAGGGCCTTGATATGAGCTTCAAAGCCGTCAAGGAGTAAGAAATACGGCTGCAGCGTCTGTGACAGCCAGGACACTCGAGACGCCACAGCAAGACGCGGCGGCAAGACGCCACAGCGCGATATAACACACGAAATTAAACATCTAAATATATAAGTAGTATGACAATCAAAAAAATTCTCTCCCCGGTGGCGCTGATATGTGCCGCCGTGATGATGCTGGCCTCGTGCGGCAACAACACTTCGGTGTCGGACAAAATCAAGGAATACATCCCCGACGACTGTATGATGGTGGTATCCGGCGATGTTGAACGTGCCCTCGGACAACTCAACTGCAAGACCAACTCCGACGGACAAATCGAGCTGCCTGACGAATTGTCCCAACTCACGTCTTACGACAAGGATATAAACAAGTTGCTCGACTTCAAGGGTATAGACTGGAACAATGTCGTAGTCGGCGTACGTGATAAAGGCGAAAAGTTGTCGGCGCTGGTGATCTTCTCGGTCACGGACATAGACACGTTCTGCAAATCGATGAAGGACGCAGAGGATGACGAAACCCTTGAAGTCGACAAGGACGGCGATTACACCACTTTCGGCGACAAACGCCATGTGATAGCCCTCAAAGACAATTTGGGCTTCTTGGCTATCAAGAACGGCACTCTGGTTAAACAATCCAAGGCAGCTTCCACCATCGACGAATGGCGCGACAACGCCAAGGAAAGCCCGCTGGCCGACTGGAAGCTGGACTACATGACACAGAACCGCATCTTCAATATGCTGATAGACGGCAAGAAGGTGGGCAATATGCTTATGGACTTTATGCCCTACGGAATTAACAGCTTGCCTTCCATGGAATACCTTACCAAGGGCTTCATGGGCTTCCATATGGACGCTGACGGTCCCCAAATTACTATGGGCGGCGAGTTTATGGACGCCGATGGCAAGACCAAAACCATACCTCAGGCAGGCAGCTTCGACGCCTCGCTGCTGGCCTACGCCTCGCCCAAGGACATTATGGCTTTCGGCGCCGGCTTCGGCAGCACCAAGGATATGGCTCTGGGCTTCGGCGCTCTGCCCGGAATGAACAAACAAATGCTCGAGCAGCTGCAAGCCGTCTACGACCTCTTTGACGGTTCTTCGCTTATGGGCGCTGCCGGACCGCTGAACGGCCTCGGCTCATTCACTGATCCTCAGTATGACAATTGGCACTTCGTTGCGGCCGCCAAACTCAAGGGCGACAACGCTTCCAAGGCCAAGGATTTGATTGCCATGCTTGCCGCAGCAGCCGATTCGGCCGCCGTTACCGGCAACGAGATGGTGCTGAATATCCCCGTGAAGTACTCCTACGATGACTTCGACTATGAATACTCCGAGCCCGACTTCTACGGCGACGATTATGTTCAGCAGCCTAAGATTACTTACGGCAAGCTGTATATCAAGCAAGAAGGCGATGTCCTGGTAGTGTCCAATGCACCTATCTCCAAGCAATCCAACTCCTTCAAGGCCGGCGAATTCGAAGGCAAGTGCGGCGAATTCCAATTTGCCCTCACCAAGAGCGACTTGAAAGAATACTCCGGGCTGGAAATACCCTTCGGCGTCAGCTTCGTAGTGGACGCACCCAAGGGCGGCGGCTCGTGCAGTGCCGTACTGGCACTGACCGATACCGAGGGAAGCATCTACGACAACCTCGTAAAAGTCTTCGGCGCAGGCAAGTAATACAATATCGAAGCATTGGTGCAAATGAATATAGTGCGTCAATGTATGCTGATACCGGCAGTGGCGATGATGCTACTGTCGGTATCAGCATGCGATAGCGGCATCCAAAAAGGCACCATAGATGATGTCTTGGCCGCCATTCCCGCCGGCGCTTCAGCCGAAACTATGTCGTGGCAACGGGTCGGCGACGTCTGTGACCTCGGCGGCGAGGCGGGCGACCTCTTCGGGCGTGTATGTCGCCTGAAAGCCGAAG
Source organism: uncultured Porphyromonadaceae bacterium (assembly GCA_900540625.1). Classification (GTDB taxonomy): domain Bacteria; phylum Bacteroidota; class Bacteroidia; order Bacteroidales; family Muribaculaceae; genus CAG-873. The sequence goes on from UQGP01000021.1 coordinate 6,890, forward strand.
ACCCGGTGGTCTTGGTGCATCCTTCGGACGGCGCCGAGGTTCTTGTGTCTGCAATCTCGGATGTGGCTGTGGCCGAGGACGCCACCGCCGACTGGGAACGCGTGGACTTGGGCCGTGACGGCATCGCCGGGCGCGTATGCGTTGCCGACGGCGGCACGGTCATCCTCGGCGGACGCCTCGTATGGCTCGTGCCCGCGGCTTCGGAAGTCTCCGCGGCCGTACACGCTGTCTCCGCGATATTGGACGCCGGCGGCGGGCTGCCTCAACCCGTACGCGCGACCTTAAAACCGAAATCCGGCATCGCCGTCGTCCTAAGCATAGACGATAAATACATTACGGCCACGGTCTCGGCCGCCGATGACCGGGTGGAAGTTCGCGGCGAGCTCCGCGACAGCGCCGGAACGGTATACGATTTCGGCGAATATGCCCAACCTATCGGCGGGGCGATATGTGACCGTCCGGTGTGTGCCGCCGTTGCCGTCGGCCTGCGTCGCGGAGCCTTGGCTCGGGCAGTGTCCAAACACTTGCAGCCTCGCTTGGGGGTCAAGGAAAAACTGGCATTTGCGGCTGCCTCCGATATACTGCGTGAAGTCTGCGGCACCCTGCGCGCCACCCTCGAAATGGAGGGCGACGTTGCCGTCGTACGCGTATCTATGCCCTATGCCGAAGGTGGCGCCGTTGCGGCCACGCGGCGCGTATCCTCGATGATTCGGCGCGTGGGACAGCAAAATACGGTACGCGCCGAGGCCGTCGGTGACTCCCTGATGCGACTGAAGATAGCCGTAGGCGAAAGGCCTCCGCTGTTCGGCGGCCTTGCTCCGATGCCGACAATCGCGCCCGATAAGGACGCATTTATGGCCTTGGCAATAGCCCCGGTGTTGGAAGGCATAGTGCATCTTGACGGAGTGGAAGCCGTTGTGTATCAGCGCAGTTTTGTCATTACGCTGCACGGTACCGACTTACGCCGACTTTCGATGATGGCCCGTGGAGAGGACGATGATGCCGACGACGAACAGTCGGACGAATAAAATACTGATAATGAAACGAATCGAAACAATCACACTTGATAATGTGCTGCCGCGAGTTTTTGTCGGCAGCGAGCACGACAGCCCCGTGCGCGACTCGCAGGTATGGCTGCGCCACTTGACGTTGCGGCGCGATGCCGGCGCCTACCTCGTGGAGGCCGAAAGCGGTACGGGTAAGTCGTCGCTGTGCTCCTTTGTCTACGGCAACCGCCGCGACTACTCGGGGCATATACTCCTTGACGACCGCGACTTGGCGTCGCTCTCCGTGGGCGAGTGGTGCGAGATACGCCGCCGCCATATAGCCCTGCTGCCTCAGGAAATGCGCCTCTTCCCCGAGCTGACGGCTATGGAGAATATACAAATCAAAAACCGCCTGACCGACGCCTGCTCCGAAGCCGAGATACGTCAGCGCCTCGAAGCCCTCGAGATAGAGCACAAGTCCGATACGCCGGCCGCGCTGCTCTCCATAGGCCAGCAACAGCGCGTGGCCATAGTTCGCGCCCTGTGCCAACCTTTTGATTTCCTTATACTTGACGAACCGGTGAGCCACCTTGACCGCCGCAACAACCTCATCGTGGCCGAAATCATCGCGCAAGCCGCGCGTGAGGCCGACGCCGCCGTTATCACCACCTCCGTGGGCAATCCTCTGCTGCTTTCAGACATCGATACAGCCCCCCTAATCAACACCCTAAAGCTATGAGTAACAACGTCTGGAAACTCCTGCGCCGCAATATCTCGGTGTCGCAGATAGTGGGTTACGCCATCGCCAACCTCGTGGGTCTGAGCATTATCATCGCCGCCGTACAATTCTACGGCGACACCTCCGAGACCATCAGCGGCGAAGACTCGTTTCTGAGCAAAGACTACGTCATCATCTCCAAGAAAGTCAGCGCCCTCAATACCATGGGCGCCGGCGGCGACACATCCTTCTCGCCCGATGAGATAAAGGACATAGAACGCCAATCATGGACGCGCCGTGTCGGACAATTTACCGGCGCCGATTTCTCCGTGATGGCCGCCATCGAAATGGGCGGACGACGCATGTCTACATACCTGTTTTTCGAAGCCATTCCCGACCAATTCCTCGATATAAATCCCCGGGACTGGTCCTTTGATCCGGCTAATCCCGTCATTCCGGTGATAATGTCCAAGGACTATTTGACGCTGTACAACTTCGGTTTTGCCACCACGCGCAACATGCCCCAACTTTCCGAGGGTCTTATCGGGACAGTGCCTATGACTATGACGCTCAGCGGCAACGGCTTGCACGAAACCCTGCCGGCACGTATCGTCGGGTTTTCGTCGCGCCTTAACACCATAGCCGTGCCGCAGTCCTTCCTTGATTGGGCCAACGAGCGCTATGCCGCCCCCGGCGACCGCCGCAATCCCTCGCGCCTGATTATCGAGGCCAATACCGCCGGCGACCCGGCCATAGCCAAATATATCAAACGCCACGGCTACGAAATAGCCGGCGACAAGGCCGACAACTCCAAGGCCGCATACTTCCTGCGCGTGGTCACCACCATTGTTCTTACCGTGGGTATAATCATCTCGCTGTTAGCCTTCTTTATACTGATGCTCAGCATATACTTGCTGCTGCAAAAGAATAAACAAAAGCTGCATGACCTGATGCTGTTGGGCTACTCGCCCGGGCAGGTTGCGCGTCCCTACTATTTGCTGATAGGGGCGGTGAATGTCGCCGTGCTTGTGCTGTCGCAGACGGCGGCGCTGACGGCCGCATCGTGGTGGACGCCCCGCCTCGCCGACATCGGCATGGCTTCCTCCGGCCCATGGGCTGCGATATGCGCCGGCGTGGTCATCGTCGCGCTGCTGACCTGCGCCAATGCCCTGGCCATCCGCCGCATCGTCCACCGCAACTTCTATGCCTCCTGATAGCTATAACAGCTATAACAGCCATAACAGCTATAATAGCCATACCGGCCATACAATCAAGAAAACAATACAACATAATATGAAGACAAATAAGACATCCGTGCCGACACTGTCGCTGACGCCCGGCCGCCGACTGCTACTGGCCGCATGTGTCACCGTGCTTTTTTATGTGGTTACGGGGCTGGCCTTGCAGCTGATGCGTGGCGCCTTTGGTGCAGATAATATACGGATGCTGCGCATAGCCGCCGTAATGCAGGATATGCTGCTGTTTGTGCTGCCGGCGGTCATCGTGGCCGTACTGCTGACGCGTCTGCCGGCACGTTTCCTGGCTGTGGACTGCGCTCCGCGCCGGCGTGCAGTGTGCTTGGCTGCGTTGACCATGATTGTCAGTATCCCGGCCATGAATTGGGTGATAGAAGCCAATGCTTCGCTGCCGCTGCCCGAGGGTATAGCCGCATCCTTGCGCCAACTCGAAGAAACGGCGGCGCGTACCACCGAAGCTATGCTTGGCGGCACGGATATCGGGTCGCTGGTGATGAACCTGCTCATCGTTGCCGTGCTTGCCGGATTTAGCGAGGAACTATTCTTCCGCGGCATGGTTCAGCGCCTTTTTGTCGGCTGTCGTTGGCACGCCGGAGTGGCCGTCTGGGTGGCTGCGGCGTTGTTCAGCGCCATGCACATGCAGGTCTTCGGATTTGTGCCTCGTCTGCTCTTGGGCGCCTTCTTCGGGTATCTGCTGTTGTGGAGCGGGTCGCTGTGGCTGCCTATAGCCATGCATGTACTCAATAATACCATATATATTGTCTCGCGTCACTGCACCGGAGCTGTCGATATCAACGTCTTGGGTACGAACGGTACCGCGATGTCATACATTCTGGTAGGTGCCAGCGTGGCGCTGACCGTCATAGGCTTGGTGCTGACCCGCCGTGCGGCTAAAGGCACGGCCGGTATTGCGCGACGTAAGGGTGGGGCATAGCTTCGTATTCCGGGTCGCGGCAAGCGTAACGAATGTAATGCTTAACGACTTAAAAAATACTAAAAATGGTTAAACTTCGGCCTTTTCGGGGCCTGCCAACGCTTCCACGCGCAAAAAAATGGCTACCTTTACGGCAATTATTGCGCGACAGGCCGCCGGATGCACTCCGCATCGGCCTTTAACCATTTGATTTGCGCGCAATTATACCCTATAAAGAGAGTGAAAACAACAATTCTATATCTAATAACTAATCTCAATTTCACAGTATGAAATTATCTTTACGCAACATTATGCTGGCAGCAGCTGTTGTAGCTGTTGCAGCTCCCGCTATGGCAGATGGCATTACAGTCAAGACCGACTGGTACAAGACCTACACAACAAATCGTAACGAAAGCCGCTTCGGTGCCGGTTTCGGCGGTAAGGTGTACTTCAACGACAAGGCTAACAAGAAGGTGATGACCATCGACAAAGACGGCAACGTTGAAGAATACGCAGCCGTAGAAGGTCTCGGTTCAGGTATCGCTATCGATGACGCAGGCAACGTACTCGTAAACACCGGTTTCCCCGATGCAGGTTCGTCTACTAACTACGTTATCATCAGCGCTGAAGACAAGAGCCAGAAAACTCTGACTCTCGACATCAATACCGACAATGCAGGCTTTGCAGCTGCACGTGTTGACCAACTCGGTCGTGTAGCCGGTAATCTTCTGTCCGAGGACGGAGCCTTCTTCTTCATTTCCCTCAAGGACAACACTAACGTGACGACCATTTTCGTTCAGAACGGCGAACAGGCTATGGGCGACCTCTCTTACCTGATGTCCGAACCCTGCCCCTCGACAATGAACACCAGTACTGTGTGTCAACCTCTCTATGACTTCGAGACACTCGTAGGTATGGGTGATGACGCACGCAAGGGCGGTTTTTCGGTTCGTAACCGCGGTGACCAGCGCGTACGCTACTTCGACGTTGATGCCAACGATTGGGTTACTCTTGCAAAACCCAATAACGGCCACAACACCAGCGGCACCGAAGGCTTCGATGCATTCATCCACGGTGAAAAATTCTACACCATCAACCCCATCGTGATGACCAAGGGTCATGAAAATGCTTTCGAGATCGCTGACGAAGAAGGCAACGTAATCTTCAACTCCGTAACCGACGGTGGTGTTCCCGTAGCATGCGAAACCGGTAATCAGAGCTTCGGTTCGTACAACGTTCGCCAAATCGACGAAAACACCTACGAAATCTACCAGTGGTACGGCGCCAACAACAACAATTGCCTCGCTGCAATGTTCACTGTTAACTTCACTCAGGGCGTAAACGACGTCATCGCAGCTGATGCAGACGTGGCTCCCGTATACTACAACCTCCAAGGCGTACGCGTGGCCAACCCCGCAAACGGTCTCTACATCAAGGTTGTCGGCGAAAAAGCCTCCAAGGTTCTTGTAAAATAAGACACCACAGACATACTTCCCCCGGACCGCAGTAGGTCCCAAGGATAAGTAAAACTATCCCACCCCGAGGGCGATGCTTCGAACGGCACCGCCCTCGGAATGTTTTTCGGGCAACCCCGGGTAGGGTAGCGATGCGTCGAGGCCGGCAAGTTCCTACCGAGCCTCCCCATTGTCAAGCCTCTCGGCGAAACAGGCGCGGAAGTATCACGATAATATTATACTGAGAAATAATCATATAAAATTGTACTTGTCACATCAAGCCTAATGCCATGTGACACATCTAAAAAACCTATCAACATATACACCACAATGGAAACAATATCCGCAATGTTCACTCCGGACAACATCTTCGGCAGCCTGGCCGCAATCTGCATGATTTTCGGCTATATGCCGCAGGCTATTACCACCATGCGCACGCGCTACACCGACGGCATAGCCATGGCCACCTTCTGCATGATGGGCCTCGGCTCTATATTCTTTGTCGTGCAGGGTATAATGATTAGCAATTGGCCGCTGGTGGTCACCAATGTCATCACCGCCGTATGCTCGGCTATAATCTTCGGCATCAAAATCTACAACGACTACTTCAAGAAGAAGTAAGCCCGACATAGCATCTTCGCGCTGTCGACGACAAAGTAAGGCAGGGGCGCATCCCGTGAAAATGGGGCGCGTCCCTGCCTGCGTATGTGCGGGGTGAAGCCTAAACCACGGTTTCTTTGTTGTTTTGGAAAATTATTCCTAATTTTGTAATCGAATAAACAAGCAAAAAGCTATGCATATTATTTCTCGGAAGAAGTTGACAGACTATTATCAAGATCACCCTCTGTCTAAAGTGGCTTTGGAAGAATGGTTTACGAGAACAAAAGCGAGCAACTGGACTTGCTTTGCCGACATCAAGAACACGTTCAATAGTGTAGACAGTGTCGGAAACCGGCATTATGTGTTTAATATAAAGGGGAACGACTTTCGCTTGATTGTAGTAATTCACTTTATCCCCGGCAAGGTCTATATAAGGTTTGTTGGTACTCACGCGGAATACGATAAAATCAACGCATCAACAATATAGTTATAAGATATGGAAAGTAAGGCTAAAATAGAGAACGAAGCTCAGTACGAATGGGCGTGCCGCAAGGTAGACGAGCTGTTGCCGCTTGTAAATGACAAGACTCCGGTTGATGACCCATACTATATAGAACTCAACCTCATATCCTCTCTTATTGAGGAATACGAAGAACTGCACTATCCGATAGGGAAGCCATCGCTTATCGATGTTATAAAACTTCGTATGTATGAGATGGGATTGAACCAGCTTGCGCTTTCAGGCCTTCTCGGTATTAGCACGTCACGTGTTAGTGAGGTTTTGTCGGGGAAGAAGCAACCCACACTTGCGCAGGCTCGCGAGATTAGCCGGCGTCTAAACATAGACCCCGCTATCGTCCTTGGGGTTTGAACAAGCAGGAGCTTGTCCCTGCCTATATACCGAAACAACCGGAGCTGTGACGCGTGCCATTGCGTCACAGCCCCGGTTGTATGGATTATGAGGTCTCTGAAAGTGATTTTCGGACGTCAGCGTACTATGTGCTTTGTGCTACCTTGCGGTGACACAAGGATATAGAAGCCGCGCGGCAGTGTATTGACGGCGTCTTTGGACATGCCGTCGGCCACCTTGACGCCACTGAGGTTGTAGACCCCGTATGCAGCCGGTTCGGCGGTGTTGACTGTGACATCGTGTACGGCGGCGAATTGGCCTACGCATACGTAGCAGATGTATGTAACTGTAAGTCCGTTAGTGTTGTAGTAGAGGAAGGAGACTTTTGCGATGCCGTCTTTGAGGCCCGTGATATTGTAATTTATGCTGCCATCCTCGTCGGTGGAGACGTATTCGATTTTGACGATGTCGGAGTCATCGGTGTATACTCCCATATTTGAGGGGCTGAAATCGTCCTGTCTTGCATCGAAGGTGAGGCGCGTGGCGAGGACGGCGTTCACGTTTGTCGAGATTACACGTTCGGCCGAGCCGTTGACTGCCAGTTCGAGAGGTTTCTCGTATATCTCGGAAAATGTGCCCCAGTATGTGTCAGCCTTGTATGCGGCCCGGCTTCCGCGTGGCACGTACAGTGTGGAGAAATATTTGGCCTTGCTGTCAAACGGTTTTACCTTTCCTATTGTCGGCGGCTTGGCTGCGCCGAGCATAACGTAAGCCGGAAAGACATTGGCAAATACGCCGTTGTTGAGGGACTTGAGATCGCCGACAAACTCGACGGCACAAGCCGAACTGCTGAAAGCTTGGGCCTCGTAGGTTACGGTAGTCGGTAAAAGCAGGCATACAAACTTGGGACAGTCGGCAAAGGCACGCGAGCCTATTACGGCCTTACATCCGGGCTCGAAGACAAGGTTTCGCAGTACGGAGCAGCCGCCGGCGGCATCGGCTTCGATATTGGTCACGCTTTTGGTGATGTAAAGCGATTTGAGCTTTGTGCAGCTGCTAAGGCTCCATGCGCTGAGGTGCGTCAGGTTGTTGCCGCAGCGCAGCGAGGTTATGTCGCTCTGCTTGAAGGCCGAGTCGCCTATACGTGTGACAGTGTATGTCTTGCCGTTATAGGCCGCGACATCCGGGATGATTATGTCGCCGGAATATGTACCGCTTTCGTTTTTAGTGACTTCGACCGTACCGTCCGTTTCGGAAAGCACATTGTAGAATAGTTGACCCGAGGCAAAATCGTAAGCCTTGGCGTTTGATGCGGATGCCAGCATAACCGCTACCATCGCTACGGAGCAAAGTTTGTTCATAGAGATTGTGTTTTGTGGAATGTGTGAAAAACAATATAAACTCGTTTTGTCATTGACGGAAAAGGGGAGGCCGTATATCAGGCAGGTGGGGCTGCCGCTAATGTGCATCCGTTTTTTTTTTGCAAATATAGTGATTATATTTGGTTTTTAGACCTCTTTTAGATTTATGAACAGAAATTTTGTGCGGAGTCTGCTTAGATGATGTTCGCGGAGATTATGCGTTAGGGGTAACTACTCGGCTATTGCCAAGCGGTGTTAGGGTGCGAAAGGTTAAACTTGGTTAAAAACACGGTGTAAACAAATAATTCTTAGGTAAAAAGCATTAACAAATGGAAAAATAGTGTTTTCTTTGCACGATAAAATGACGTAAAGCCATAAAAAGACTTAACGAAGGCTTACGCGATACACGGCACGAGATGCCCCGTACTTACTTGTAATTGTTGAAAAACAGAGGCTTATTGATGAGAGACCGGCGCACAGATTAGTAAACTGATGCACCATTATTGCTGTCGCAAGTATGTATGCGGTTTCCCTCCATTCCGGAAGCAACAACCGGAAGGAAATGCCGGATTGATGTCGCCTTCCGCTGCCCGCCTTCGTCCCCGGAGTCGCCGAAAAGCACAAGGCTCCCACCATAGCTGCCAAGTATACATGTATGCGCACTCTTGTCCCGGAGAGTAATCGGGTGCAAAGGTGTTGCGGTATCCTATTGAGAAACAATACAATAATTAATTAAATAAAGTCAAACCACTCAAAAATTGTTGCATGAAGAACATTTGTTTTCAAATGAATCGGAAGGCATGGCTCGTCATTGTAATGGCATTGATGATGGCCTTCCCGGCTTTGGCACAGAACGTGACGGTGACCGGTACCGTCTACGACGCTGACAACGATCCCGCCGTGGGCGCATCCGTCATCGTCAAAGGACAGACCAAGGGCGCTGCCACCGATGTAGACGGCAATTTCCGCATTGTCGCCGCTCCCAACGCTACCCTCGTAGTCACCTACGTAGGATGCAAGACACAGGAAGTGGCCCTGAACGGCCGCACCAACATTACCATCAACCTCACATCCGACACCGAAGTCCTGCAAGACCTCGTCGTTGTAGGTTATGGTACAGTGAAGAAACAAGATGCCACCGGTAGCGTATCCGTTGTCAAGCCCGACGAAATAGAGGCCGGACTTGCCACTAACGCCAACGACCTGCTGGTAGGCGCAAGCCCCGGCGTGGTAGTTACCACCGACGGCGGTAACCCCGGAGCCGGCGCCAGCATCCGCATACGTGGCGGCGCGTCGCTCAATGCCTCCAATGACCCTCTGATTGTAATCGACGGAGTGCCTATGAACAACTCCTATGGTTCGCTGAGCCCCTTGTCGATGATAGCTCCCGAGAACATCGAGAGCCTCACCATCCTCAAGGACGCTTCCGCAACGGCCATCTACGGTAGCCGTGCCTCCAATGGTGTGATTATCGTCACCACAAAAAAAGGCAAGACCGGCAAGCCGCAGGTCAATTTCAGCGCCAACTTCCACCTCAATACGGCTCGCCGTACTTGGGACGTGGCCACCGGCGACGAGTTCCGCAAGTTGATATACGAGAACGCCTCTCAGAATGCTATATACCTGATGGGCGATGCCTCCACCAACTGGGAGCGCGAAATCCTGCGCACATCCTTCTCGCATGACTACAACCTGAGCATAGGTGGCGCAGCCCGTTGGCTTCCCTACCGCTTCAATGTTTCCTATACAGACAACAACGGTATCCTGAAGACCTCGCGCATGCAGCGTACCACCGTGGGCTTCAACCTCACCCCCGAGTTCTTCAACGGCAAGTTGAAGATTGCCCTCAACGCCAAGGGCAGCTATGTAGTAGACGACAAAGCCGACACCGGCGCCATCTACGCAGCACTCATCTACAACCCCACACTGCCCGTATACAGCGACTACCGCACTCTGGGCAACAGCGGATTGAGCTATCTGGGCGGATACACCTCGCTGATCAACAACGACGGACGCCTCGAAACCAACGGTAGCTACAACCCCGTATCGATGCTCAACGGCGTCGACAAGCAGGACGAAATGTGGGCCTCCACCGGCAACCTGATGATTGACTACGCTCTGCACTTCCTCCCCGAACTGCGACTGAACCTCAACCTCGGTTACGACATCATGCAGGGCCGTACACGCGATTACATGCTGGCCAACAGCCCGCAATCCTGGAAGTCCAACTACAACAACGGCGCCGGCCAGTACTTCTACCAGTACCAGTTGGCACGCAACACCATGCTCGAGTTCTACGCCAACTACAAGAAAGAAGTAGAAAGCATCCAATCCTCGTTTGATGTAATGGCCGGTTACTCCTGGCAGCGTTTCGACTACCACAAACGCAACCATACCGAAATCACCACCCTCGGTTACACTCTTGATTATATGCCCACCGTGGGTATGTGGAACATGAATGTCGACCCCACCACCGAGCAATATATCGGCAAGAGCTTCGGCCTCGACCACCGCAAGACCTATTACGACGGCAACCAGCTGAACCTGCTGTCCTTCTACGGACGTTTCAACTACTCCTTCAAGGATACCTACCTGCTGACATTCACTCTGCGTGACGATGCCACCTCGCGTTTTGCCAAGGACTGCCGCTGGGGTCTGTTCCCCTCGGTTGCTCTGGGCTGGAAGCTCTCCAACATGAGCTTCTTTGACGGTCTCCGCGACAAGATGAACGAGATGAAGCTGCGCCTCGGCTGGGGTAAGACCGGTCAGCAGGCTGTGGGCGGATACAACAACTATACCCCCGTATACTCCATCTCCAACCCCGGAACTCTCTATCCCTACAACGGCGGATGGATCAACCCCCTGTATCCCAACCCCTACGATGCCAAGCTGAAATGGGAAACCACTACCACATGGAACGTCGGTGTCGATATGGCATGGCTCAACAACCGCTTCACCGCCGCTTTGGACTGGTACCTGCGTGATACCGATGACCTGCTGGCCTACGTGCCCGTACCCGCCGGTATGACCACCACCAACGCCATGACTCGCAACATCGGCTCGCTGCGCAACCTCGGTGTCGAACTCACTTTGGGCGCCAAACCCATCGTCACCAAGGACTTCACTTGGACCACCGGCCTCAACGTCGCTTGGAACAAAAACAAGATTACCGAGCTCACCGGTAGCGCCGAAGAAGACAAGTCCTTCACCCTCGATGCCGAAGGCAACCCCGCATCCGAAAATGCCGGCGCCATCGAAATCCATAAGGTAGGTCTGCCCGCATACACATTCCGCGTGTTTGAGCAGGTATACGGACCCGACGGCAATCCCATCCCCGACTGCTACGTCGACCAAAACAACGACGGCAAGATTGACGCCTCCGACCTGGTGTACAAGCACAGCCGTGACCCGAAAGTCACCCTGTCGTGGAACAACAACTTCTCGTACAAGAATTGGGACTTCGGCTTCGTACTCCGCGCCAACATCGGCAACTACGTGTACAACGCTATGCGTGCCCGTTCCATCAACCTCTACAACCTCGAAGGCCAGGGCAACATCCTCAACAACGTTCTTGATTCCAAGTTCTACTTCAACAGCGGTGCGGGCGTCAGCAACCTGGTGCGCTCCGACTACTTCCTGGAGAACGCCGGCTTCCTGCGCTGCGACAACATCACCGTGGGCTACACCTTCCCCAACCTGCTGAAGAATCAGCTGCGCCTGCGCCTCTACGGAGCCGTACAGAATGCCTTCGTTATCACCAAGTACTCCGGCATAGACCCCGAAGTATTCAGTGGCGTGGACAACAACGCATACCCGCGGCCCATCACCATGACCCTCGGCGTCGTGGCCACCTTCTAATCACACCAGTCTAACAACAACACATCTATAGATAAGACTTATGAAATACATATCGAAATATTTCCTCGGACTGTCCTTGATGTTGGCCGCAGGTTTCAGCTCCTGCACCGGTGACCTCGATGTGCCGCCGAAAGATCCTAACCAGGACACCCCCGAAAAGATGTTTGCCGCCGACCCGCGCGGCACTATGGACCGACTGCTGGCCGAGTGCTATCAGGGTCTTGCTACCGCAGGTAACAGGGGCGCCGGTGAGTCCATCCTCGGCTTCGGCGATGCCGGTGCCGGCACATTCACCCGCACCATCTTCAACCTCGAAGAACTCACCACCGACCACTTCTCGTGGCTGCAGTTCAATGACGGCGGTTACTACGAATTGGTGACCATGGCTTTCGCTCCCGACAACGAGATAATGTATGCCGCATATTCCCGTATCTACGGCGAAATCGCCCTCTGCAACGAGTTTATCCGCACCATCCAGCAGTACCGCAGCTATCTGCCCGATGGCGACCAGGCTGCTGCTGACGATGCCATCCGCCAGGCCAAGATCCTGCGCTCGCTGGCATACTTCTACGCCATCAGCGACTTTGGCTCGGCCGGTTATGTAGACGAAACCACCGAGGCCGGTACCGCTCCCGTGCAATACAGCCGTGCCGACCTGTACAACAAGGTCGTAAGCACCCTCGAAGAAGTTTCTGCCGAATATGGTGACAGCTATACCGCTCCCGCTTACGGATACGTAGGCAAGGAAGCTGCTGACGCCCTGCTGGCTCGCTTCTACGTCAACGCCGGCGTATTCACCGGAACGCCCGCATACGACAAGTGCTGGAACATCTGCCAGAAGATTATTGCCCATCACCAGGGTGCCGGCTTCGACAACTCCGGTCTGTCCGACTCCTACAAGGCACTCTTCGGCGCCAATAACAAGGAATATGCAGCACAGGGTTCGCGTGTCAACGAGATAATCTTCACAATACCTCAAGACGGTATCAATCTGCAGGCTTACGGCGGCTCGACATTCTTTATGGCAGCATGCTGCGGCTCGTACGACGGCATCAGCTCGATCAACGACTGCAACCTCAATGCTCAATGGACCTGTATGGTTGCTCGCGAGCAGCTCTCCAGAAAGTTCGAGTTTGACGGCCATGGTTTTACCAACGACGCACGCGCCGAACTTTGGAAAACCAGCAAGGACGGCTTCGAAATCGGCAACAGCACCATCATGGGCAACGCCGGTTTCGGCAAGGGCTATGCACCTCTGAAATACACCAACTACGCTTACGACGAATTCGGCAACATCGATACCGAGAACTCGCCCAACGGCAGCGAACGCGCCTTCGCCGATGCCGACTGGACCGTTATTCGTCTGGCCGAAATCTACCTCAACGCAGTCGAGGCTAACGTAGTAGGCAATGTAGGCAACCAAGCTGATGCTCTCAAGTACATCAACTACATCCGCGAACGCGCAGGTGTAACCACTTGGGGCGTAGCTTCGCTCACAGCTGACAACATCCTGGCCGAACGTTCGCGCGAACTCTACGGCGAAAACATCCGCCGTACCGACCTCGTCCGCTTCGGCAAATACGCCGGCGGCGGATATGTATGGAACTGGAAGGGCGGCGTACGCGAAGGCCGCGAAGTCGATGCGCACTTCAACCTCTTCCCCATCCCGAGCAAGGTCATCTCGTTCCAGAAATACGAGCAAAATACCGGTTACGGCAAGTAATGTAAGCCATCAGACGCATATAGCCGTACAAACAATATTAAACAGCTAAAACACAGAATACGATAATGAAAAAGATATCAATTCTCATGGCAACGCTGGTGGCCGTGCTCACCCTGGGCAGCTGTAAGCAGAATACCGAGCCGTGTATCCAGAAGGCCACGGACTTCAAGCTCAATACGCCCGCCCTGGCTTCGCAGTACTACCAGCTGACGCCCGAAGGAACTGTCGACCTGGACTGGTCGCAGCCTGATTGGGGCTTTGCCGCCGCGGCCGACTACTCGATTCAGGTCAGCCTCGAAGAAACATTCGTGGAAGCCAACGAAGAAGAAGGCATTGCAGCCAACTATTACACTCTTCCCACAATCTACAACGCTTGCAACGCCTCCGTATCGGCTGAAGAAATAGCCATGGGCGTATGCAAACTTCGCGGCATAGTCGACGAAGACAGCTATACCGACGAGCCTGCACGCCCGCTGTACATCCGCGTGGTAGGCGTCGTTCCCCAGTATCCCTCTTCCGCAATCATCTCCAACACCATCTGCTTGCAGCGGGTCAAGGGCTATTGCGCAATCCAATCTCCCGGCAAGATCTACCTCGTAGGTGAACCCGAAGGCTGGAAAGGCCCGGATGACACGCAGGCCGAACACTACAAAGAATGGGCACTCTACGAAGACGCCGATGCCATCGGCTCGAACATCTACCACGGTGTATTCGAAATCCCCGCAGGCAAAGCCTCATTCCGCTTCTATACAGCCCTCACCGGCTGGGATACCGACTCGTGGGGCAGCCAGGGTGAAGACAATCCCATAGAATTTGGTTTCACAAGCGGCGAGTTCAACTACACCCTCGTCAAGGGCAAAGGCTCGTTCAGCTTCCCCGGCTGGCCGGGCGGCAAGATGGACATCACCGTCGATATGAACACATGTAAACTCATAATCAAATCTGTGGAATAACCACCTGTCACGAAGCACATCCGCACCCCGCCGGGGCGCAGCCGTCCCGGCGGTGCGCGATGATTTCGAAACAAGTAACCACACACTTAACACATCATTAGGACAATGAAAAAATTAAGCGTAATACTTATGGCAGCACTGGCACTGGTCGCCACCTCGTGCGACGAGAGCACCAATGCCGAACCCACGGTGAATCCGCAGCTGCCCGTCATGAACGCCGATGACCTGAAGGTTGAAGGCGCCGTGGCTTCCGCCATCGACGTAACTTCCGCCCTGCAGTCAGAGACGCCTATAGTGCTGGGCTCTGTCGCCGCCGTCAACAACCTGCCCGCCGGCTACGAGCTCAAATTTGTCGGCACCATGAGTCGCGATGCAGCTTTTGAGCGCAGCGCCGACTTCGACGTAACACTCAACGGTACCACACTCCAAGTGGCACCCCAAGCCTTTGAAGACACTTATGTAAGCGTTATGGGCAAATCGGCCAAGGCCAAAGAAGTCTTTGTACGCGTAGCCGCATTCGCAGTCAAAGGCAAATCGATGGTACGCTTCGGCGACGAAAAGACTTTCGTCATCGACACCAAGACCGTCGTTACACCCCTCGACCTGGGTATCGTTATCGAACCCTCCTACGGTCTGCTCGGCACCATCAACGGATGGAGCGTAGCCGAGGCAATACCTTTCGAGCACTCGGATGCAGACGTTTACGATGACCCCATCTTCACACTGCAAGTGGTCATCTCCGCAGCTGACGCCGAGAGCGGATGGTGGTGGAAAGTTGTGCCCCAAAGCACCATAGACACCGGCAACTGGGTAGACGCTGACAACGCCTCCTTCGGCGTGGCTGTCAACGGCGACGGCGCCCTCGAAGGCAACCTCAAGCCCCGTACGGCTACCGAAGACTGCAGCGCCGGTTGCATCAAGACCCCCGGCATATACCGCCTGACCCTCGATATGGAAAACCAGAGCTACGAGTTTGTCAAAGTCTTTGACCTGCTCTACACTCCCGGCAACCAAAACGGATGGTCACAGGCCGCTTCGGCATGGGCCTTTGCCAAGGTCGGCGAAAGCAATTACAGCGCATTCCTGGCTCTTGACGGCGAATTCAAGCTCAGCTCCGAAGCATCCTGGAGCGGTACCAATTACGGCGTCGGCGCCGAAGCCGGTACCCTGAGCACCGCCGGTGACGCACCCAACTTTAACGCAGCCAAGGGCGTATACTTCCTGTCGGCAGACATCTCCGCCCTCACCTACAAGCTCATCGCCATCGAGACCGTAGGTCTTATCGGCGACTTCAACGGATGGGGCGCTCAGCAAAACCTCACTCGCGAAGGCGAAACCATGGTTTGGAAAGGCAAGCTCACCGTTGCCGACGGCCAGGGCTGGAAGATTCGTTGCAACGACAACTGGGACATCAACCTCGGCGGCGACCTCAAGGCCCTCACCGTTGGTGGCGACAACATCAGCGTTGCTGCCGGAACATACAATGTCACCCTCGATCTGACCAACGTTCCTTACAGCATCACCCTCACCAAGTAAGACCCCCCGAATGACGCGGCCCTGAAAGCCCGTCATCCCACCATAAGCGAGGGCATCGCGGCATCCGCCGCGGTGCCCTCGCCTGCTTTCTGTGTGTAAACATCCGAAGCATACTGGTTGCACGTATGGATATTTTTCCTATGACTCAACCATCGCTCACCTAATTTATTTTAGCATTTTCCAATAAGGTTCGAGTTTGGCTTGTAGGAAACATACAACTTCAGGAAATGTCAGCTTTTGTTGGATTCTTAGTTTGTTTACAAACGAATTCCATCGTATGTTTAAGTCCGTATTGTTGGCAAAATCAAGACTGAATACGGTGTGATTATCCATATAGGCTGTTTGGCGATTTTCAAATGTAGCGTTTATTGCCTCACTTAATACCACACTGTCGTATTTTCCTTCTTGTAAAATGGTGTATAGGTCGTAGAAATCCTTCATCCTGCTATTGGCTTCCGCTCTTGCAATCACTGTTTGAAACTTTTCGGCGATGACGGTTTCTAATGAATATGCCAAAATGTTAATGGCCGGAAACCCGTCAATTAAATTAGGATAATCCAGTTCGGAAGGGCATGGAATTACTACGTCTCCAAATCCGATATCCATTGATATGTCTTGGCGAATTGTATCAATAGAGGCACTCAGCGAGAGCCTTACACCCGGATATTTCTTTTCAGCGGCAATATCATAGGTCCTCAGGGTTTCTGTATGAAATGTCACCCCGTCTTGTCGGTATGGAGTCGCACAAATTTCGGCAAACACTTTTTTTACAGTCTCTTTGTCGTTTTCAATATGCTGCCCCATAAAATCTATATCCAATGTGGGCCTTGCCATAAAGCGTTTGTGCGCATATAGCAATGCTCCGCCTTTTAGTAGGAAATGGTTGTGGTAAGGGCTTATCGACAAACGGTATAGCAAGCGCTCTTGGAGGTATCTGGTCGCCAACATTTGATATCCAAGTTTCTCATTCCGTGAAATATTCAATAATTTTGCTTTTACCGAACGACCGAAATTGTGCTTTTCTTTTATTGACATACTTCAAGATATTGATTCAGCGTTTTACGTATTCTTAATTTTGAGGCATAATCCATCAGCCGTGAGATATTTCTGTCCGGACGTCTTAGGTAATTCTGAAGGATTTCAGCCATTACATCAATGCCGACTTTGTTCCTGTATTTGATTGCATCGCATACAGAACGTTCTATATCAAAGATAGGAATATCATATCCTTGTACAATTTTTCGAGTTGCTCCGATAGAGAGCAGGTTGTCGGATTGATAAACCAATTGAAATTCCGGATAATCAGGTAGAACTATCTTCCGCGCTCGCCCAATGGCTACATAGTAGGCATTGGGTATCTGTGTTGTCAAGCGATAAACAGACCATGCCGACCAGAGGCATAGTATGCCTCTGGGAACTATCACCCGTATGTCCACCATGGTGTTTGCCAAGGCATCAATGTCTGCGTATATGCCGTTTTTGAGTCTTATCGCTTCACCTTTACGAACAGCTTCCTGCAACTGTTGCTCTTGCCAGTAGCTCAATTCTTTTGTTGAAACGTAGCCTTTTTCTTTGAGTTTGTCTATAATATTCATATCCCGAATATATTTTACCCTACAAAGATACTGCAAATATTTAGATGTGCAGTGATTTTTATAGGTAAAAATTCTTTAGGGAGGGACACTTTGTCCTGCATTTGACAAACCGGATTTTGGCATATAGGCCTATTTTTTGTCTAATGTCATTTCATTAAACTTAATATTTGTTGTTTTAAGGTGGTAGCTTACCACCTTTTTGGGTGGTAGGTCTTTGTAGATGGGTGAGTGCGAATTGTACACCATTTTTGAAGGGGGCATCGCCTACGCCGATTTGTAAGGCATATCGGTGATTGCTCTCCCCCCCTCTTTCGTTGCCGGAATGGTTATAATTCGGTTTAGCTATCAGTATTGCGCCGGGTGCAAAGGTACACGTCGGCGTGTGGTTTGACGCTGAGGTTGCTCGATACGGCATTGCCACTGATCGCATTACAACTTATAGGAGTTCCTTGACTCTCTGACAAAGTCGAATCTTATCTCACCAGTTAGTGATTTGGCACGCATGACCTATGAGGAAAATTTTGGAGGTGAAGGCCCTTTTAATCTTGTTGGTGAGCCTGAATACGGCATCATTGTAGGCTTCTCGGATAAAGCCAATTCAGATTTCGAAGACCTATAATCGATGGTGATGTGATATAGGGCCAAGTTGAGGCTTTGCAGATGTTGCGTCTCACACCTCAATGGCTGTTTAACGCTATCGCAAAAAACTGTATGATAGCGACTATAACTCAATGGTTTTAGTCTAATTATTGGGCGCGTCCCATTTCGCATATACGAAAAAAATCGGAGCTAACCTCACGGTCGGCTCCGATTCTCTTTTTTTTTCAGTTACTTGGTTTAGATGTTGTTGTTAAAAACCCTTTTACCAAACCTTCTGTTGAAGGCATTTTTGCGATTGTTATTGATGTGTGTGTTGTCGTGGATTAGTGTAGTTGTGTGTCTCGGTGTCGTTCGGACAATCCGTGGTGTCGGAGGTCCGTTCGTAGTTCAAGGTATCGGCGGAGGTGGCGGCGGCCCTTGATGCCGTAGCCGCCGGCCTTTGCTTTTACCCGTTTTTTTGTGGCCGCCCGGAGGAGGACCCATCAGGCGCTTTTCGGTGCGATAGACGCGGTCTATCTGTTCGGGGGAGAGAAAACGCTTGTATTTGTTGTAGTATTTTTCGCGCAGGTCGAGGATGGCGCGAGCCATAGCGAAACGGTTGTCGGTGTTTTGCTCGATTTGCTTGGATGATAGCGATTTGCCGTCTTCGAGGCGGTATCTTTCGTGTATTTTCTGCATCTCGGTGTTGCATTCGATGAACAGGGATGTGAATGTCTTTGTCTGCTCGTCATTCATTACGGCTGCTTTGGCCAGCCGTGCGGCTATGGCCGGGATGTCGGGACGGTCTTGTCGCTGATGCCACGGGCGCTTGGCTTGGACGGGAAGAGCCAAGGCTATAAGCATTATGGCGATTATCCAATGGAGGTGTCGTGTCATGTGTTTGTGTGTTAGATGGTTGTAGGATGTTTTGTCTCAATATGTGTTCATGAACAGGTCGTTGTCAATCATTTCTTGCGGCATGTCGAGGTACATGCGGCTGTCTGATGAGGCTTGCGCCAGTGTCTGAATGCCTTCGGGTGTCTGAGTCTCGGGTTGCGGTGTGTCCGATGGACGTATCACCACGAGGCATGCGATGGCTGCGGCGGCTGCGGTGACGGTGGCCGTTGTGCCCCAAAGGAGACGACGGTTGCGGCGTCGGCGTGCCTGCCACGGGCCGCGTGCCAGTGCGCTCAGGCGTTGCTTCTCGGCCTCGAAAAATCCGTCTGGTACGGTGTATATGTCGCGACGGGAGAAGCCTGCGATGTCGTTGTCGTGTTTATTGTCTGTCATAGCTTTTATATTATCAGATGAGAGAAGTGTGTCTTAAGGATGTATGTCCATGCTTTGGAGGATGTCCCTGAGCTTGGCGCGTGACTGGTGAAATGTGGCTCGGGCGGTGTCCTCGGCCATCCCGGCAATGGCGCTGATGTCCGCAAAAGACATCCCGTCATAGTGGCGCAGGTCGAAGACTTGTCGTTGACGCGGGGTGAGTACCGTCATGGCCTTGGCCAGGGCTGTAGCCAGTCGGTCGGAGTTGTCGACGTAAGGCTCGTCCTCGAGTTCGGGCAGGTCTTTATCGTCAAGTCCGGTGTCAGTGTCATGGCGCCGGCTTAGATGCCGCAGGGCCTCATTGGTGGCTATGCGCCATACCCAGGTGTGTACAGCCGAGGGGTCTTTGAGCCCGTCGAGGCCTTGGAATATGCGCAGCATTGCTTCCTGCATCACGTCTTTGGCATCATCGTGCGACACCACCATACGGCGCACGTGCCTGTATAGCGGCTCGTAGTATTCGGCGAGGATGTCGTCGAATGGCGGTGTCTTGGGCGTGCGGCGTAGTATTTTCATCGTTAGTGCGTTTCGCATTGGTGCGGCGCTCGTAGTGCGCTTTCACTTATTAGACCGCAAGATATGCATTTCGTGTATTCCGAATGACGATTTTAACAACCTTTAAACCATACGCTGATGTTGCGCGCGCCTATATGACTGTTCTCCGAAAAAAAATTCGTACCTTTGCACTGCTAAAAGCACACGTACGCGAACATTATAATCATCATTAATAATCAACGCATTATGAAAATCGAAAAAATCATCGGTCGTGAAGTACTCGACAGCCGTGGCAATCCCACCGTCGAGGTTGATGTAATCCTCGAATCCGGCGCACGCGGACGCGCCTCCGTACCCTCAGGCGCCTCCACCGGCGTTAACGAAGCTCTCGAGCTGCGCGACGGCGACAAAAATCGATATATGGGCAAAGGTGTCCTCAAAGCCGTGGCCAATGTCAACGGCCCTATCGCCGAAGCTCTCGTAGGTATGTCTGCTCTTGACCAAGTCAAGATTGACGAAACTATGATAGCTCTCGACGGCACCGAAACCAAGAGCAAACTCGGCGCTAACGCCATCCTCGGCGTCAGCCTTGCTGTGGCCAAGGCCGCAGCCGACTATCTCGACCTGCCTCTGTACAAGTACATTGGCGGCTGCAACACCTATGCACTGCCCGTGCCCATGATGAATATCATCAACGGCGGCGCACACTCCGATGCCCCCATCTGCTTCCAGGAATTCATGATTCGTCCTATCGGCGCATGCTGCTTCCGCGAAGGCATCCGCATGGGCACCGAAGTGTTCCACAACCTCAAAAAAGTCCTCAAAGACCGTGGCCTGAGCACCGCAGTAGGTGACGAAGGCGGTTTTGCTCCCACACTTGACGGTACCGAAGACGCCCTCAACGTCATCATCAAGGCCATCGAATTGGCCGGATATGTACCTGGAAAGGATGTTACCATCGGCCTCGACTGCGCTTCCTCCGAGTTCTACAAGGACGGCGTATATGACTATACTTGGAAACAGGGCGCAGACGCTCCCAAGTACAACAGCGCCGAGCAAGCTCAGTTCCTGAAGAGCCTTATCGAGAAATATCCTATCGATTCCATCGAAGACGGCATGGCCGAAAACGACTGGGAAGGCTGGAAGGTTCTCACCGACCTCATCGGTGACCGTTGCCAGCTCGTAGGCGACGACCTCTTTGTAACCAATGTTAAGTACCTCAAGAAAGGTATCGAACTGGGTTGCGCCAACTCCATCCTTGTCAAGGTTAACCAAATCGGCTCGCTCACCGAGACCCTTCGTGCCGTTGAATTGGCACAGCGCAACGGTTACACCGCAGTGATTTCGCACCGCTCGGGCGAAACCGAAGATGCCACCATCGCCGACATCGCCGTGGCTACCAATGCCGGACAAATCAAGACCGGATCGGCCAGCCGCTCCGACCGTATGGCCAAGTACAACCAGCTGCTCCGCATCCAGGAGGAACTCGGATCGGATGCCGCTTACGGTTACGGCAAAAAGACCAAGATGCCCCAGGCCTAAAATCGCAACGCAGCTCGCAATAGCGAGCGTAGACTGAAAATACGACGCCCCCCGAAGCCGTAATACACGGTTTTTGGGGGCGTCTTTTTTTCCGCTGACGACTTATTTTTTTCCGCTGAGATGATGTTTTGAGGTATATTTTTTGCAGGACAAAAAACATACCTTTTGAGGATGCGCGTATAACGACGAAACTGTTTACCTTTATCCGTGATTTATATGCTTCATAATGTCTGAATAGGACTATGGCGCCTATACGCTATTGCCGACCGAAATCGGATTACGACCAATCCTTACGCAAAATATACGAACAAACATAATACCATAGACATGATCCATTCATCATCAAGTGAAGACAGACGACAGATGTTGCCGACGAAGGCAATTATGGTTGTCGCATTATGTATTTATGCCGTTATTCCGGCATTAGCCGAGCGCTTTGTCTTGGACGGTGTCGGATACACAGTGACGAGTGCGGTACAAAAGACCGTTCGCGTAGACAGTATCGGACTGCCCGGACAAACGTCAGGTCAGGATACAATTCGAATACTCATACCCGAAAAAGTAGTGAATGCCGATACCGAGTACGCTGTGAACGAGGTAGGCAGCGAAGGGCAGACCGAATTGATAAAAGTCGGATATACGAGCAAGCCGTTTATCATTCAGTTTCCGTCATCGTTGACAAGACTCCACAAAGGGACGTTGACTCACCCCAATGCGTGCTTGGTGTTTTCGCCGATGCAAGCGGTGTTCCCCGGCGAAATGTTCAGGGACTGCACCATATACTCGCTGGCGCTTCCGGAGGGTATGACTGAAATTTCCAACAACTTTGCTCGCAACTGCCGCATTTACGGCGAGGTGAGACTGCCCTCCACAATGCGACGTATAGGTGACTATGCCTTTGCGGGAGACAAATTCTACGAATCCAAGGACTTCGAGTACTCAAACCGTATAAAATTTGTGTTTAACTATGGATTGCAAAGCATAGGCTACAAAGCTTTTTTCTATTGCAATCCTATCACCGTACGTCGTGACAACAATGACTCCAATACCTTGGTGCTTCCCGGGACTTTGACCTCTGTCGGCGAAAGCGCCTTCGAGCGTATGGACTATATGATGACCGTCGAATTGCCGGCGTCGCTTAAAGTGGTGCCTAAGAGGATGTTGGCGTGTTGCACCTATCTGCGCAATATCGTGATACCTGAAGGCATCGAGCGTATCGAATCCGAGGCGTTGAGCGACAATGGCGGCGAGGTTTACAAATGGCCATACGGTTACAGCCATTACGGCACATATCATTTTGTGCTGCCTTCGACAATCAAATACGTGGGTAAGAACGCTTTCAATAATCCCTGCCAGCTGATTTCCATAGTGAGCTATGCGCCGGTACCGCCGGTCACGTCCGGCACACTTGCAGACAAGATAGCCCGGGATGTGGTGCTGCAAGTACCGCGCAATGCCTATACGCGCTATCGGAGCGATGCTAATTGGGGCCGCTTCCTCACCGAAGCGCTGGATGACGGGTATTGCACCGTATCCGTGCGCCAAAACATTAAAGAAGGCGGGACGGTCAGCCATTTGACGCAGATACGCATAGGGTCGACAGCCACCGTAAAGGCACAAGCCGCTCAAGGCTATACCTTTAAGGGGTGGGAACGCAACGGCGCCATCGTGGCCACCACGCCCGAATACAATATTACCGGTGTATATGACAGCCAGACAGTTACCGCAATATTTGCCCCTGTCGACGGCTCGTCTGACCGCCCGGATGATTATTACTCGACACTCTATTATACTCCCGGGTCGTCCGGTTCGCTGCCGATAGGCGGTATTGCATTGCGACATGGCGTGGACCGTGCCTCCGAATGGGATTTTGACTTTACCGAGGTCAAGGACGGACGCTACGGCGTCAAGGCATACTTCCGGCACGCCGATGCAAAGACATATCCGGACACCGTTGCCTCGACATTCTCCGGCGAGAATTATACATATTTAGTGGCTGATGACGGTCGAGATTCATATCGGCCCTATCTCAGCCAAAGCATAGTGCAAGACCCTGTTAACTTCCCACTGACGGCGGTCTATGATGCTTCCGGCGAGTTGCAGCCTTCGTGCCGATATGTGATGGAAATCCCGATTCGGCACAAGACTTCCGGCGAAAAAGCAGTAATGACTTACACTGTCGATGTTTATATGCCCGGCACGAAAGATCCGGAGCTTGAACGCGACTTCTACGGCCAAGAGTCGTTGATTGTGTACAAAGGCGGGTATTATCTTAACGTGAAGGCCGGCAGCCTTGACCGTGCCAACGGCTTTGATGTCGAACTGGTTGTGGACAGGTACAATATACAACACAAGCAGTGGAGCAATGTACATCGGTACAAGTACAACTACAAGGCCGGCGAATGTCCCGTGCCGGAAGACGATGGCAGCTACACGCATGAGGGTGGAACGCTCGGCATAGACATCGATACACGCTATGCCGTGGCAATGTTCCAAAGCGAGGGGACAATCAGCAGCGGAAGCAACTATCGCTTCACCATCCGCGCCCGCAACTACAACGCCGACGGCACACCGCGTCCGTGGGTCGAGCAAAGCGTAGGACGTAGCGGTAGAGATGAATCTATCAAACAGCTCTTAGGCAGCATAGTAGTATACAAGCTCAACAACAACGAGAATTATCAAAGTTCGACTATCGCCAAGTCCACGCCGCTTAACGGCAGTACGGTAGACTTCGACAATGGCTGGGCTGTATCCATGTATAAGGACTTTTACAACGCCTGCGCCACCAAAAACCGGAACAAGGTGCGTGAATACTACAACCGCGGCATATACCAGGCCGACCTTGACGAGCTGCTGTACAATTCATATCTCATGGAGGTAAACATCAAAAATTTCCCGGAGCGCTGGGGCAAGTGCCAAGTGCTTGTCGAGAAAAAGAAGTCGGACAGCGGTACGACGTCGGAGGTGCGTGCCGGCAGCCGATATGATTATGACGTGGCCAAGGAAATACGCTTCAATCACGGCTCCACCCGATTGGCATTCCCGTCTGACGGCAAACTCCATCGTTGGGCCTTGTACTGGCCGGACATAGACTTGCTGCGCGAATACACTTTTACGGACAAGAATGACGAAACCGAAAACATGTACTGCATCAATATGACGTTCAAAGGTGCCGGTTTGGCCGACATCGAGGATATATTGATGGTCTACGAAACAAAGACCGGGGAGGTCAAGCGTCAGACATTCGGCAGCGATGAATGGTATAGTAGCAATATTTTCTCCGATGTTGACGGCGTTCAGTTTGCCAGGAATCAGTCGGCTTTGATACTTACCGAACCGGATGGCATCAAGCGCGTGATTGCAGTGACTGATACCGTGCCTGACGGAACGGCTCATAAGGTGCTTATACCCGGCAGCCTCAACGTTGTGCGCAGCGTTCATTCGTACTCCGATTCCAATAGTCCGATAATGGTCGATGTGGCCAAGGACGGAGCGCCCCGAGAGCGAAATCTTGTCTGTCTCACCGGCGTCACTGATTTGTATGTACGCCTCGTAGATGCTTCTACCGGCAAGACGATAACCTCCGGCATCACTTACTGGGCCGGCGATAGCGATACCAAGCATAATACGCCGCAGATGGTGAATGGTATGGCCAAAATCAGTGTAGTCAGGGCCATATACGGGGGAGTCTATTCACAGTATGCGTTTTTTGCCGACGGATATGTGCCGCAGATACTCTACGGCACACCCGAAATACAGGGCCAGACCGCATATATCGGAGGCTATACGGCCAAATATGAGGGTGATGACCTGGTGCTGACACTTCCGATGCGCCGTCGCGTCGGCAAACGTCCTTTCGATGTCGTCGCCGTACGTTACCGCACGCCCGGTGTCAATGGTGTCGACGCCGAAGACCCCGGATGGCAGGATGTAGTCTACAACGGACCGTCGACACGTATTGCATACGAGGGCGGATACAGACCTAAGGGGCTGAATACGATGGCAATCACCATTGTATACTATAACGACTATACAATCTCGGAAAGCCGCAAAAATCCCGAGAAAGACAAGTGGAAAGGTGATACCGGAGCGTTGTCTTCCATAACGCTTAAAGCTCTTACGGGCAAGTATGACGGCACAGCCAACGAGGTTACTTTCCCATTGGTCACCAAATATCTGTCCGGCATCATGGCGCCGCGATACGATATTGTCGGCTTTGGACTTGTCGAAGACAAAGACTTGGGCTACAACGGCGTAGGGTGTCATTACTACAAGTATAGACGCTATCCGCAATGCAAGTATATGTTTGCCACCTACGAGGGCATACCCGGAAGTCTGGTCAATAATGAGCGCGAAAGTATGGTGACCATAGCCCTCAAGAGCCGTGACCGTATTGACTTGTGCCGCTTCAAGAACCTGACGGAGAATGCAATGTATATGGCTGACGGCCTGGAATATGACACGCCTATAGGCGAAGAAAGAGTGTCCGAAATGTCCGCCAAGGAAGACCTCGGCAAGGAGTTCCAGCAGACTTTTGCCGATTTTGACGTCGAATTGCCGACAGACAATTTCCTGTCTTTCAATATCGGAGTGCAGAAGATAGGTCGCGACTACGTCATTCGTGGAGCAATGTCTTATAATATATTGCCCGGCGGCACCATGTCGGATATGCTTGACAAGGTGGGATTTGCCAATGATATGGACGGTGTGTTCTACGAGCTGCAACGAACCGTTACTCGCGATGATCACGAGCGCTCGATACACGAAAATGCTTTCAACAATTCGGGCGCCTTTGTGGGCGTGCGCGGATGGCTCGACGGGCGTTTTGTGCGCACCGAATCGGGACACTTTGTTCCGCGCCCCGGCGGTATAGGTCTCAAAGTCGAGGCTTCGGGTACTGTGCAAAGCAAGTTGTGGACGCCGTTCTTCTGCGTCGGCTCTGCTCTCGAAGGCGAGGTGAGCACGGCAGTGTCTCTGGCCTATCCCGAGGAACACGACTTGCAATGGGCCGTGAGCAGTGACGACAAGTTCAAGATGGACCTGGTGCAGCAGACCACCGTGGGTCTCACCACTTCGTTCATGGTGCAGGCCGGCGTAGACCTTTATATAGCCAAGGCTGTATGTGGCGTCATAGGCAGCCTCGGCGGCTCCTTTGACTCGGAAGTCCGCTACAAACCATATCTGCGACATGCTCACGAAATTTACGATGACTCGTCCGATCCGGACAAGCCGGAGAAGAAGCCCGAGTTCTACCTCTACAACGGCAGTCGTATGTCTTTGAGCGGTTCGCTCGAAGCGTATGCCGAGGTCAAGTTCTTATGGTGGAAAAATCGCCAGTCGTATACGCTATTCTCCTTTGATAAGAAGTGGTACGACCCGGATGATGCTTCCAACCCGCTGTGGCAACGCGATAATGGTGGAAATAGTAGCACCGGTCTACGTCTGCTCAACTCGGACTATCGCCCGTTGAAGCTCGATGCCGATGCGCTCAAAACTGCATCATCGATTGTCTCAAATGTAGATACTTATGCCGGTCCGCGCTACATTTTCGACGGTAAGGATATGACTTTCTTCCGCCTTAATGCTCAGGATATGAAAGCAAGCACGGTGGAAACGGTGGGAGGTGGTGTCTTGACCGCTACTGACGGCAAGCCTCTGATGAGCGCCGATGCTGCTTCTGCCGGCTCAAAGGGCATTATTGTCATGGAAACGTCTACGGCACCCTCCGACAAGATTTTTGACGTCAATGACGCCCCGAAATATGTAGGCGTCAAGGCTTCGGTCTACAATGGCGGGACTTGGAGCGAGCCGTTGCTGCTGTCCTCGGCCAACGACGCCAACTATACACCACGTGCGGCCGTTAACGCCTCCGGGCAGGGTCTGGTGATTTGGAAGGGCGGCGAATATGTGCCCTCGTATGTCAATTCGGACGATAGAGGCAGCACCGGCGGCACCGTCAGCGGCGCATTGTACGGCGCTTCGTATGACGGCGTCAAGTGGTCGGCCGAAAAGGCGATGACAATGATGGACAACGACCATCCCATAGCCGATTACGCCGTAGCAATGGGACAGGACGGGACGGCTTTTGCATTGCTGTCTGTTATGCGTACCGAAAGGGAAATCAATCGCATAGGCAACGAATTGGATAATTCGTTCTTGGCCACTCTGGTATACAAGGACGGAGAACCATCGTATACGATGCATACGGATTGCAGCGGCTCGCGTCCGCAGATTGTCTCCTGCTCGGCGGGCGTATTTGCCGCAGCTACGGATATTGACCAAAACGGCAATGCCGACATTCGCCTTTACAATGTCGTCGGGGACGGCTCGTTGCAAGACCTTGGCTTCCTCGGACTGGGACAGCGTAGTGTCCTCGACTATCGACTCATAGCTTCGGACAACGCCGATGCGCCGCTGGCTGTCGTATGGAAAGAGGTACGTAAACATATCACGGACCAAAATTCCGGAGCGTTCGAGGCTAAGACGCAGGTATATACCGCGCTGATACGCGGTGCCGCCGATGCTGCCGCCGGCGATGGTATGGTATACCTCTCGGCTTCTCGTCTGATTACCGAAGCCCCGGCAGGACTTGATATAGCCGGATTTGACGGATATATTAATGCCGACGGCGGAGTCACCGCAGCCGTCACGTTGTTCGATGTAGCCACCGGCGGCGCCAATATCGTCGAGAACTCGGCGGCATTCGACAATGTCGTTTCGATTGAACGTGCCGGCATCGACACGGCTGTCGAAAAGAACAAGGACTTCGGGTACTTTGTCACTGTATATAATAACGGACGCGATGCCATTGATTATATTGACATTAAACTCGGAGACGAAGGCGTCAAACGTACGATTTCGACCAGCCTTTTCCCCGGCAATAGCGTGGATCTTTCGGACATGGTGCTGTATACTGCTGACCTTGAGAAGGGATTGGTGCCTTACATCACTCCGCATTTCACTTCCAATCCTGCGGTAGAGCGCCCATACAAGGTTGCGGCTTCAAAAACAGCTCGCGCACCGCGTCATCGCTCGCCGGTGAGCACACCCGAGACGCCGATTACGTTGAATGCCGTGGATATGGTCGTGTCGCCGCTGAGTGTACGCGTACTTGGAGATGACAAGGATTTTGAACCCGGAGAAATCGGCGAGTGCGAAGATGCCGGCGAGATACCCGAATTGGATAAAACCGAGGAGGACGGATTTACAAACGTGCTGTTTGCCGTTAGCAACAATTCGCCGGTAGCGCTTGGCAGTGGATACAATACTAATGTGGCGCTCTATTTGGATCCCAACGGAACAGCTCCGTATAAATATGCCCACGAGGTCAATCTTGCCGCATCCGACTTTGACCGTGATAGCGGTATGGCTGTGGCACGTTTCGATATTGGCGCTGTGCCTGAGGATATTATGGTGTATGCAGTGGCTGTTACCACTGATGCTATGGGTAATGTTGTTCCCGACCAAAACTACCGAGACAACGCCGTCGAAGTATTCTTGTATAAGAATGATATTACGACCATTCCCGATGGGGTGGATGACATCACAAAAGATGAAGATGTCGCTGATGCCGGTTTTGTCGTTGCTAATGACGGTGATGCTGTCGTTGTCAGCAACCTGACTCCCGGCTCGACGCTGCGTGTCTATGGTATCAACGGCGTGCTTTACAATCTGTTCAGCGTGCCCGAGAACTGCTCCGAGCACCGCATCACACTCCCGGCACAGGGCGTGTACATCTTCACCGACACTGCTAAGACGGTGAAATTCCGCCACTAATATCGTTGGGCGTCGGTGCTAAAGCGCCGGCGCCCACGTTTAACGGATGCAGACATGCGTGCTTAATGCACAGATGGTCAATATTTTATTGATTAATCGCGCTCCGTTCCTAAAAGAAAAGCTCCTGTCACATGTGTTTTGTGGCAGGAGCTTTTCTTATCTGTCAGTTGTGTCGTCCGGGAAAGTGTGTAGCGGTCTTTATGGCGTGATTGGTGGAGAGATTAGAGGAGGGATGGCGGCGTAGGATAGCGGTAAGCGTCACTCGCGAAGGCGGAGGACGCGGACGCCGGTCCAGTATCTGTTGCGCTGGACAAAGCGGTCGAGCGTTTCGTCGCTCACCACGACCTTGCCCAGGGTGCTGGAAGCGTGCAGTACGTGCCATTTGCCGTCATCGCCGCGCGTCAGTAGGCCCAGGTGGGTTACATCGAGGTCTTTGAGCGTCGATGTAAAGCACAAGATATCGCCCTCACGCAACTGAGCTTGCACGTTCTTGTCACCTAAGGACCTGGCTTTCAGGTAGCCGTAGCGATGGTTGCGGTAGCCGTCCTCGACATCGCGTATGCGCTCGTAAGTGACACTGTCGGCCAGCATCGCATATTTGTCGCGATGCGCGGACATAAAGTCGATGGTCTTGACCTCGTATTTGACGCCTGCATCCATGCGGCGGACGGCGTCTTCGATGATACCTATGGCGGTATTGTCCATAACCCAGTCGCAGATGTAGTGCAGGCGACTTGTGTATCCGTCCATTAAGCCATGACGATAGCGGATTTTTTCGAGGTTGTACATTGCATCGCGCCACCCCGAACGTCCTTCGCCGATGGTGTAAGCCATAGCCATAGCCATTTCGACAAAGGTTGTGCAGTCGAGTGCGCCAAGATTGATAGTCAGCATTTCGCCGGCCGATCCGTCAGAGGCTCGATGCGAAAAAGCGTATGCCGTGTCGCACTCCAATGTATGCGCTACGTATGGAGTGCCGATAAGGCTGCGCCCGATATCCGAGAGAAGCATCCCGGGCGTGTATTTGGTGGCCGAAAGCATTTCACGCCTCGACGCATTTTTCATAATCTCCACCATTAGCGTCGTATCGCGTTCCTCGTTGCCGAAGCGGATATGCCCCCAATTGATAGCCGATGCATTGAGGCCGGCGGTCGCTATCGCCAGTACGCTCATTATTATATATAGGATGCTATGTCGTCTCATCGTCTGTCGTTATTATTCTTTGGTCGAAAAGGGTGTATGCATGCCGAAAAGGGTGTATGGACGGCCTTGGCCGTGCCGTAATAGATAGGATAGGGGACCGCAATGGTCATCTTCCACCTTCGGGAGACATTGTAATGCGGCCTTTCCTGATGTTTTTGCAAAGGTAGCTATTTTTCGGCATATTTTCCGAGACCTTTTGATCCCTTCAAATCCGGGTTCTCCGACTGGCTGCCATAATTCACATTACTCTCATTATTCACATTATTCCTATTATTCCCATATTATTCCCATGCTCCCATTATTCCCATATTCTTACAAAATTTTTTTTGATGGGCTATATAGTGGAGTGATAGCGTCTTGGGTGTCTGAGGCACGGTATTTCCGGAAAAGCCGTCGAAAAAAAGTGTGTAGATTCTTAAACGAAGTGCAAAAACATTAGCCTCTCACTACGGGGCTAGC
>UQGP01000022.1 GCA_900540625.1 uncultured Porphyromonadaceae bacterium
AAGATACTTATAAGTTTTCATAGTCTTTTATTTGGTTGTGTTAGTATTCGTTCGGTTTGTAAAAAATATGAGTGGTTGTTATTCGAAGGACATCCGACGCAATCCGATGTCATTTCGATGCAAAGATAATCGCGTCAATTAATATCATGCAAACATTTTTAGTTAATCTTTACTAATTGCAAAAGATTTTCATCATGTACATTACGGCAATATGCACAGCCGCTCCGATGGCAAAAGGCGACATCGGAGCGGCACGCCTGATTGCAGCACTTTTGCTACTGCTTTTTTGTTGTAGTTATACGATGATTTGTTGTGTTTTTGAGGAGCGATGGCGGGTGGTTTTATTTCCGAGGGGTGAGTGAGCGGAAAGTTACATCGCGGTCGTTGATTTCGCACATCAGCAGGTCTTTGTCGATTTTGACATCATCGAGACGACTGTATTGCAATATTTCGATGCCGAGTGTATGTTGTATGCGTGATGCGTAGCGACGTGCTATTTGCGGTGCTTGGTCTTGGATTTCGTCGGGGATAAGACGTTGTGTAAATTGACTTTCGTTGAAGCGTATGTCTTTGGAAGATATGTTGACGTTCAGGGTACTGTTGTCTAAGGATATAATGATTTCATCGTCATCTACCATACGGTATGTGCCTTTGATTTCGGATGTTCCGTATAGCGAAATTTCGTATGGAGCGACTAATGAATCGTTTGACGGCAGTACATCGAGTACGGCGATTTCCGAGGCGATTGTGACATCGCCTTCTGTGTCATTTTCTTCGTTCGGGACAAAAGTCAGTTTCGGAGTGACTTGTGTGTCGGCGGTGCCGCCTATGTTGATACGGGTCGGCGCTCCCAACCACGAACCGGCGAGTCCGTTGTCGGAACATGATTGAACGCTTGCCAACAGAATGATTGCGAGTGCTATACTCAGGAACGTTTTCATAGGTCGTCTTTAGGATTTTTGTTGTGGAAAATATTATTTTGCAACTGTATTGTTGTGAAGTCCGGAAATGATAGCATCGCGCGATTGTTGCATCAGAGCGGACAAGTCATGACCGCCATCCGGAGCAGTTATCGGCTGATGTATTGTGATGGTAATGTGTCCGGGACGCGGCAGACGTTTTTGGCGCGGCATCACTTTGAATGCACCGTCAATGGTCACCGGTACGACCGGGAGGTTAAATTCGGTGGCGAGCATATATGCTCCGCGTCTGAAAGCATGTACTTCGCCATCGGCGCTGCGTGAACCTTCGGGGAACACGACTACGGACATACCGCGCGAAAGGCGTGCCTCAGCGGTTTTCATCGTTTCGCGTATTCCGACAGTACTACCGCGATCTACATAGATGTGCCCGGCCTTGTAGCAGGCGTACCCGACCATGGGAATTTTGCGCAACGACTTCTTCATCATCCACTTAAAGTTGTGTCCCAGCCATCCGTATATGGCAAAGATGTCGTAAGCGCCTTGATGATTGGCCACGAAAACATAGGATGTCCCGCGGCAAATATTTTCGCGACCGCGTACGCTGACGCGCACCAAGGAGAGCCACGTCATCAGGCGCGCCCATACCACAGCCGGATAATAGCCCCACCAGCGGCCGCCGAAGCATATCGAGCCGCCGCCGACAATCAGCGAGGTCAGTATTGTCAATACCACCATCAGGGGTATCATAATCAGTATTTGGTAGATGCGTAATAGGATAATCATATTGCGTATGTATTATGCTATGTATTAGCTGTATTGTATGCGTCGGCTAAGCATTCGATGAAGGCGCGGCGGCTTGTGCGTGACGTCGACTGCGAATAATGGGGCGCAGGCGTTCGCGGTCGCCGGCAATCCATAGGATATCGCCGGGCGCAAAAATTATGTCCGGCTTTTGGTCTATATACTCATCGCCGCGTTGCACGGCAAGCACCAATGCCCCGTAGCCGTTGCGCATGTCCGCCGTACGCGGGCTCTTGCCCACCAATGGAGACTCTTGGTTGACCATGACGTTGAAAAGTTGGAAATCGCTTGCTGTCGAAGGAGCCGTCTGCTGCGCCTCCACGGCAGCCAGTACAGCGGCCAATTGGTCATCATTGCCCACAACGCCTATGATGTCACCGGGGAACAGCCTGGCATCGGCACCCGGGATGGCTTGCGTGACGCCGTCGCGCTGTATCGACACGATATTGACGCCATAACGACCTCGCAAATCGGAATTGCGCAGCTTCTCGCCTACAAACGGGCATCCGAACCCGACAGTCATATAGGCCAAATGCAGGTCGTGTACCAAGGCGTTATTAGTACCCTTGCGGCGTAATTCGCGCTCGTTGAGGTTGTCCATAAATCTGGTTTCGATGTCCGACATGTGCCGACGCACGCGTGTCGAAAATATCAACGCCGTCAGCAGCAACGCGGCCAAGGCCACCGATACGCCCATAGTCATCGAGAACAACCAGCTTATATCCTGAACCACAAAGACTATGGCGAGGAAAAGATTGAACACAGCGACAATAATGTCCCCTATGGCGGGCGTGGGCACATTGGGCTTGCGTATGGACGCAAACACACGCGCCAATGGCATCAGCAGCGCCAAAAGGAACGGCGACATCACGGCTATGGTAATCACCAGGGCCAGAGTATGGCTCCATTCTCCGGCAATCTGCTCCAGATATTCGAGCAAGAACTGTCTGGACAATAGTGTAATGGCAACGAGCAATATCGCGTAAATGAGCGTGCGCATAACCTGACGGCGCAGACGCACGGCCCAGGCGGCACCTACGGCCTGCTGGTCGGTAGCGCTTTTTTGGTATCTGTCTATGAGGAATGACAGCCGGCTCGGCAGATGCTTTTCGACAAAGCCATACACCGGGTCGGCCATCTTGATAAACATCGGAGTGGTGAAAGTGGTAAGCACCGAGACGGCCACCACGATGGGATAGAGTGTCGGTTCGAGCACGCCCAACGACATACCCAGGGTGGCGATGATGAAGGCAAATTCGCCGATTTGCGTCAGCGAGAAGCCCGATTCGATGGCCACGCGCAGCGATTGTCCCGTAACGAGCATGCCGAACGAGCCGAACATTATCATTCCGACGATGACAGCTGCCGACAACAACAGTATCGGTTTCCAATACAATGCTATGACTTGCGGGTCAACCATCATTCCCACCGAGATAAAGAATACGGCGCCGAAGAGGTCCTTGACCGGCGTGACCACAGACTCGATGCGTTCGGCATAACTGGTCCCGGCAAGTATCGATCCCATGACAAAGGCGCCCAAGGCCAGCGAGAACCCACAGTACACGGAAAACACAGCCATACCCAGGCACAACCCCATGGAGACGACCAATAGCGTCTCGCCGTTGAGGAAGCGCCGCATACGGCCCAAGGCCGAGGGCAGCACAAATACGCCCACCAGAAACCACATAACCAGGAAGAACACCAGCTTGGCGACAGACATCAGCAACGCCTCGCCTTCGACTGCATTATTGACGGCTATCGACGACAGTATCACCATCATCACCACAGCAAAGAGGTCTTCGACAATGAGGACTGCCAAAACCAAAGAGGCAAATTTCTTCTGTCTGATACCCAAATCATTGAAAGCCTTGATTATGATAGTCGTGGACGACATGGACAACATTCCGCCCAGGAACAGGCAGTTGATGGTGCTGAAGCCCATGGCATAGCCTATGCAGTAGCCCACACCCATCATTCCGCAGACAATGATGAGTGCTGTGACTACGGCCGACCCTCCGGCTGTCACCAGTTTTTTGAAGCTGAATTCCAGCCCGAGCGTAAACAGCAACACTACGATGCCTATCTGTGCCCAAAAATCTATATTGGCCTCATTAGCCACCGACGGCAGGTAGGTGAAATGCGGACTGGCCAAGAAGCCGGCCACGATATACCCCAGCACTACCGGCTGGCGTATCCACTTGAACACCACCGTGACTACCGCTCCCAAGAGCAGTATAAATGCCAAGTCGGAGATGAGACTCTCGATGTTCATCGGCGTGTGTATACTTGTAGTTTACTGATACTTCGTTACTTGCCTGACGGTGCGGCCACAAATATGCGACAGTGCCGTCTTATAGGCACGCCGTCACTTGAGCTCGAACGAACGCGAAGCCAAGCGGTAATTGTCTGCGAACAATTCGACGGTATATCGTCCGGCACTCAGTGCCGAGGTTACGTCCCAATATACGGGTATTCCGGCAATTTCCTCGCCCGTATATTCGATGACCTTGCGTGCCGTACAGGGCACATTGGCGCCTTCGAAGTGGAACGATCCGCCATTGCCCAGCAGATTGCCTTCGGGCGAAATGATGCGTACAAATATAGTCTTTTCGCCGACAGGTGTCGAATTGTTGGGCGGCAGGGTGAAGGACACCACAAGTTGTTTGGCCTTGGAGACCTTTTTCTCGTTCTTGCCTTTTTTGTTCAAAGCCCTAAGGCTGACGCCCGTAACGTTGAGTTTCTCAGCAAGGGTCATACGCTCGGAGAGCACCTGATTGGCACGTGATGTCTCGGACACTTGCGTGGCCAATTTCTCGTTACGGTCCTTGAGCCCGGCGTTTTCGGAACGCAGCTCTTCGTTTTCGCGATTCAGGCGGTCGATTTCCTCAAGATAGTGCTTGAGCAACTTGCGCAGCGAGTCTATTTGGCCGCGCAGGTCTTGTATTTCCTTGGACGAGCGACGGCGCTGGTCCTGAAGTTTCTTTTGCAAGTCCTCTATTTGCAGACGCGCAGCCTCGTATTTCTCGGTAAGGCGAACTTTGAGCGTATCGTTGGTGATATTGACGCGCTGTGTCTCCAGTTGGCGGAAGTCGTTTTCAAGGTTTTCGAACTCGCTATTAGCCAATTGCTGCTGCAAATCGAGGTTGCGAGCCTCGGCCTCTATCTCGGCTTGCTCCTTGGCTTTCTGTTCGGCCATGTGCGAGAACACCAGCCATGCAACCACGGCGATGGCTACCACCAATACGCCTGCGGCGCAATACAACAATATACGTTTGCGGCGACGTGCGGCATCGCCGGAGTCCGGCGCAGGCTGTCCCTGCGCGTTGTTTCCTGTCGGATTATTATTGGAAATCATAGTAGTGATATAGATGCTGTTAGGAGTCTAACGACCATACGCGTAATGCGCCCGGTCTTCAAGCCGCAAAGTTACGCAAAATCTGCCAAAATCGCCCGTCACGAACCTAAATAGTGATGCCTGCGGATGTTAAAAAAGCCTGCGGGCGCAACGGCCGATGTCGCCGTGCGCCCGCAATATTATAAGGACAAGCCTTCGCAGATGTTGTCTATAGCATTACCAGCGTCCACCGGGGCCGCCGCCGGGGCCGCCGCTACTGCCGCTGCCGGTAACTACCGACGAGGGCGTGACCGTGGTCACCTGTGTACCGCCGGAGATGGTACCGCCGATGGTAAGCTCGTAATGGGTCTCGCCGCCCGTGACGGTGCCGCCCGTGAGTATACGGTATTGGGTGCCCAAGACGATGCCGGCGGCACTCATAAGGGCCGTGGCGCTGCGCGAGCAGTTGGAGGGATTGAGCAGGGATACTATCACGTTGCCCGAAGCATCGGCCAAGGTGATGCGCGTGCCGTTGGTATAGGAGTTATTGCTGTTGATGATAATGTTTTGCTTGCACACGCTCGATGTAGGCGTAGATACGCCGCCGCCCACGCCGAAGATCGTCCCGCCGGTGATGGTGAACGTATTTTGGTCACAGTCAAAGGACTCCTCGGGTTGATTTGTTCCGCCTGCAATGACTATACCGCCGGTGATGGTGAGGGTACCGTTGCTGTCGATAGCGTCATTGCCCGAGGCGACGCAACGTATCACTCCTCCGTTGATTTGGATATGCGACGAAGCATTGATGCAGTCGTCCACTGTCGTGATGTGTATATCGCCGCCGTTGATGGTGAGAATACTCTTGCTTTCGAGGCCCTCGCCGCCGTCCTGCGTGGACACTAACGTGAGCTTTCCGCTGTTCACGGTCAAGTCGCCGCCGGCTTTGACGACCTTCGGATTTGCGTAATCCGTCTGATCACCGGGACCGCCACCGCCGGGACCGCCACCGGGTCGTCCGCCGGGAGCGCCCCATGTCGATCCGGACGACACGACAAATTTGGCACCGCTTGTACGAGCATCTATCGTGGGGCCTTCGGTGCCCTCGGCGCCTATGACTATGGCCTTATCACCCTTAATGGCTTTCCCGGCAGTGCCGCTATTGGACAGGGTCAAAGTTCCTCCTGCAAGGTATATATCATCGTCAACCGTGATACAGGTGGAACTGTGGCTGTCGAGCGTACCCGTCGAATCGGTGTAGGTCGCGCCGTTGCCACTGCAAGTGATATTGACCTCGCCGCCGTTGAAATAGGCCTTCCCGTCTACGCTGATACCTTTTCCGGACGCTCCGGTGTGTACCACCTTGATACTTCCGGCATTGAGCGTAAATGTGGTGTCCACCTTGATGGCCGTGCAATACGAGGGATCGCCGTCGGTGACGACAACACCGCCGGAGGCTTTCACGTCAATGCTGCCGCCGTTCATGGTGAAATTACGCGCCGTTTTCATGGCTTTGCCTTGAGCAGCAGACATGGTGACGGTGATGTCGGCGCCGTCGGTGACGAGGATATCGCCGTTGGCCTTGAGGCCCTTGGTATCATCTGTCGCCACATCGGCAACGACAACGGCCTTGCCCACCGTGAGTTCGTCATCGCCGGCGTCTATTGCGTCACCGCCGGTGCCGCGCACGTCTATGGTGCAGTCATCCAACTTAATGCCGTCGGCATGTATGCCGTCCGAAGCGGCAGACGTAACCTTGACGGTCGCACCTTTTCTGATTTTCATCGATTTGGAGGAGGCTATGGCATGTTTGGATGCACCCGAGGCCACCAGCGTTCCGGTACCCTGAATGGTCATCTTGCCCGTGGCAAACACTGCGGCATTTTCTTTCTCGCCATCGGGCGTTGCATAAGGCAGCGCATCGGCCAAGGTATTGGTCGTTCCGTCTGCCAGCACAAGGGTCAATTCCTTCTTGCCCTGGACGTTGAGCGCAGCTCCTCCCTTGCTTTGCAAGGTCACGCCGTCGAGTGTCAGTTTGACGGGAGCGGCGGCATATATCTTAAGGGACGAGCCTGTGCCGCTAAGTTTGAATTCGAGTTCGTCGGTGACGGTCGAATTTACAACGATACCGCCGGCATTATCGTCGGTGACGGTCACGCCGTCAAAAGCCTTGGGGTTAGTAATCTCGGATGCGCCGTCAGCGGCAAAAGATATGGTTATCTGTTGCTTGGCGTCATCGGCCAAGGTCAGCGTAGCGGCCTCGGCCGTGGTCATTTCGGAAGTTCCGGCATCGGCGGCCAATATGACCGAAACGCTACCGTTGGCGGCCGTGATACTGTCCACGCGCTCGCGTGCCACGCCGCGGTGATGCTTGCCCGCACTATCGTGAAACCACACGTAAGGGGTCACGGCCAATGCCGCGAAGGCCGTCAGCGACAGCGCTGCAGCCAATGTAGTCTTGCGTGTCTTCATTTCTTGCTGATTTTGAGGGTTTGTACTCCTGCCCGAACGATGTATATGCCGGGAGTCAAAGAAGTGACATCGGCCATTCCGGAGGGCGCATCCAGCGCTTTGCGGCCGCAAATGTCATAGATTGCAAGTGGTTGAGATGCGCGCACGGACGTACCGTCATACTCGATGGCTGACGAGGCAGCGTCCGTTGCGACGTCACTCACGCCGAGCAAAGTATTAAAGCGGATAGACACCAATTGGTCATACCCGACGTTGACGACTGCGGCAGATGTCGTCATCGACACCTGCTCGGGGCCAAAAGCGATATTGTCTACCTCGGAGGCCTTGTAGACCTTGTCGCCCAAAGTGAGTCGCAACACCACAATGTCCGTCGCCGCATCCTGCGCCATTGCCGCAGGCGTGCCGACGATGCCGACCACACCCAAAGCCGCAATGCCGGCCACCGTCACGATGGCCCTGCGCATCATTGTGCGAATAATGTTTGTGTAGTGCATGTTATGTGTTTTTTGGTTTTTGAATATCAATACATGATATATTATATGATAATTTTGAATGTCAATGCCTATTATCAATGTGCAAATGTAAGCATTATTTCCCAATCGGCAACATTTAACGCATCAAAAACCGCCATTTCACGTTATTTCTTCACTTCTCCGCCTGCAAATCCGCCCTTCATAACCGCCACACGTCCTAAAACGCTGACAACGTGTCTCGAAGAAACTATTTGCCAAAAGCAAATAAATGTGTACCTTTGCCATGCAGACCGCTCCGCAGAAGCCCGGTCACGGGCAAAGCGGGTGGGCCGGCAGACATTTTTTTGGAAAGCGTTTATCCGCACTGATTCTTGACGAACAGAAACTCTCTCCTCCGTTCGCCGGGCGGCAACAGATACAGACGTCCACGCTTTTCTGCATACAAACATCCGGGCAGGACGTCACCCGACCCACCAAAAAAAGTGGCATTATGGCACTACTCATACCCCTCAAAAATGAAAAATCGGCACATGCCGAGACCTCGGCGATGCGACATCCGGCATCCCGGCCCGCTCCCCCGTTCCTCACCCCCATCCTCCTCAAACGCGCAATCATCCGCCCGGCACTCCTGCTCATCCTGTTGCTCTCCTCCACTTTCTCCGCCTTCGCCTACGACTGCACAGTTGATGGGGTATACTACAATCTTAATACAACTGATAAAACAGCAAGTGTAATAAAAGGAAGTTATAGCGGCGATATTGTTATTCCCGAAACTATAACAAACAACGACATAACGTATTCCGTCACTTCCATTGGCGAATACGCATTCATGGATTGCATCGGGCTGACCTCGATAACTATTCCTAACTCAGTCGCCGACATTGGCCGTGTTGCATTCTTCGGCTGCACCGGGCTGACCTCGGTATCCATTCCGAACTCTGTCACTTCCATCGGTGACAGCGCCTTCGAAGGCTGCTCCGGGCTTACTTCCGTGACCATCCCCAACTCCGTCACTTCAATCGACTTTAGCACCTTCTACGACTGCTCAGGTCTTACTTCCGTAACCATCCCCAGTTCAGTCACTACCATCGGCGAATACGCATTCTTCAGCTGCACCGGGCTGACCTCGGTATCCATCCCCAACTCTGTCACTTCTATCGGCGATGGCGCCTTCACCAACTGCTCCAGCCTCACTTCTGTATCCATTCCCAACTCCGTCACTTCCATCGGACGTAGTACCTTCAGTCTCTGCTTCGG
Source organism: uncultured Porphyromonadaceae bacterium (assembly GCA_900540625.1). Taxonomy (GTDB): domain Bacteria; phylum Bacteroidota; class Bacteroidia; order Bacteroidales; family Muribaculaceae; genus CAG-873. Next base: position 9,258 of record UQGP01000022.1, read on the forward strand.
GCTGACTTCCGTGATCATTCCCAGCTCTATCACTTCAATCGGCAAGAACGCCTTCTTCCGCTGTTCAAGTCTGACTTCCGTAATTATCCCCAACTCCGTGCTCTCCATCGGTGAAGGCGCCTTTTTCCTCTGCACCGGGCTAACCTCCGTGACCATTGGCAACTCAGTTTCCACCATCGGTGATTCAGCTTTTGATAGCTGCAAAGAGTTAACCTCGATTGTCATTCCCAGCTCCGTCACTTCGATTGGCAGAGGAGTTTTCGCTGATTGTGAAAAACTGGTGCATATAGTAGTTGCATCAGACAATATGACATATGACTCAAGAGGTGACTGCAATGCGATCATAGCGTCGTCACAGAACGAACTAATTTCAGCCTGCAACAATACTATTATTCCAAATTCCGTCACATCAATTGGCGAAAGCGCTTTTACCTACTGTACTAAATTGACGTCTATTTTAATACCCAATTCTGTTGTTAAGATTGGCGACCGTGCTTTTGTTAGTTGTAACGGTCTGACTTCGATAATCATCCCCAAATCCGTCACTTCTATCGGCAACTATGCCTTTGATGGCTGCTCCGGGCTGACCTCCGTGGTCGTTGACAAGGATAATGGCAGATATGATTCTCGCGACAATTGTAATGCAATTATAGAAACATACACCAACAAATTAGTTGTTGGCTGTAAAAACACCATCATTCCCAATTCCGTCACCACCATCGGCGACGGGGCATTCTCCCGTTGCTTCGGGCTGACTTCGATAACCATCCCCAACTCCGTCACTTCCATCGGCGGCTGGGCCTTTTACGGTTGCACAAAGCTCTCTTCCGTGACATTCAATGCCGAGAAATGTACCGAAATGGGATCTAACGATTATTCTGTATTTTATGCATGTACAAATCTAACGACATTGACAATCGGAGATAAAGTCACTATTATTCCAGACTATGCCTTCCGCTACTGTTCCAAGCTGACAAAGCTGGTCTCTCTGGCCGTTGAACCGCCCATATGTGGCGAAGGTGCATTTGAAAAAGTTGATAAAACGACTTGTCAGTTGCTTGTCCCGGAAGGATCTGTCAATAAGTACAAGGTGGCCGACCAATGGAAGGAATTTGTGTATATCTCCGAATATGACGGTGTGGACGATGTCAGCGTAGACACGCAGAACGCACTCTATGAGGTGTACAACCTGCAAGGCGTGCGCGTTGGCAGCGGTATGCGCGAAGCGGAAGTCACCACCGATGCCCTGCCCCACGGCGTCTACATCCTTGTGTCGCCGCAAGGTCGCAAGAAAATCCAAATCTGAAAGACATAATCTAAGCGACAAAAGGATGCTCATAAAAGACCATATCGAAATGCCGGGCGATGATGCCGCATATAGGCCGCCACGGCATTCGGTATGGCCATAGAGCATTCACCTATTCATTCCCAACCGCAAACATAACACTAAACATGAAACGAACATTTTTTATTCTAACAGCATTTTTCGCGTTGTTGTCCTCATCGATCCCTTCCATCGCCTACGACTGCAAAGTTGACGGAATATACTATAATCTCAACAATGACGACAAAACAGCAAGTGTTACATATATAGGTCTCTATTCCTCAAACAACAAGGATGCATATGTAGGTAACATTATCATCCCTAAATCTACAACTTACAACGGAACAACATATTCAGTCACTTCAATCGGCAACCGCGCCTTCCACGGCTGCTCCGGGCTGACTTCAGTGACCATCCCCAACTCCGTCACTTCCATCGGCGGAAGCGCCTTCCGCGGCTGCTCCGGACTAACTTCCGTGATTATCCCTAACTCCGTCACTTCCATCGGCGAACACGCCTTCGAAGACTGCTCCAGGCTGACTTCCGTGACCATTCCCAACTCCGTTACTTCCATCGGCAAATATGCCTTCCACAGCTGCTCCGGGCTGACTTCAGTGACAGTTGACAAAAATAATGGCACATATGATTCTCGCGACAATTGTAATGCAATTATAGAGACATCCACGAACAAATTAATCGTTGGTTGTAATAATACTATCATCCCTAACTCCGTCACTGCCATCAGCGAATACGCCTTCTTCCGCTGCTCCGGGCTCACTTCCGTGACCATCCCCAACTCGGTCACTTCAATCGGTGACGGCGCCTTCTGTGACTGTACCGGTCTCACCTTCGTCTCCATCCCCAACTCCGTCACTTCAATCGGTTACAACACCTTCTACTACTGCTCCGGGCTCACTTCCGTGACCATCCCAAACTCCATCACCTCAATCGGCGACCGGGCCTTCGAAGGCTGCTCCGGGCTCACTTCCGTGACCATAGGCAATTCCGTCACTACAATCGGCGAATTTGCCTTCTACGGCTGCTCCAAGATCACTTCCGTGACCATCCCCAACTCCGTCACTTCCATCGGCAACTACGCCTTCTACAACTGCTCCGGGCTGACTTCCGTGACCATCCCCAATTCCGTCACTTCAATCGGCTATGGCGCCTTCGCCAACTGCTCCGGGCTGACTTCCGTGACCATCCCCAACTCCGTTACTTCCATCAGCGAATTTGCCTTCGGCGGCTGTTCCGGGCTCACTTCCGTGACAGTTGACAAAAATAATGGCACATATGATTCTCGCGACAATTGTAATGCAATTATAGAGACATCCACGAACAAATTAATCGTTGGTTGCAAGAATACTACCATTCCCAATTCCGTCACTTCAATCGGCGACCGGGCCTTCGAAGGCTGCTCCGGGCTGACAAAGCTGGTCTCTCTGGCCGTTGAACCGCCCACCTGTGGCTATGGTGCATTTTCAAATGTTGATAAAACATCTTGTCAGTTGCTTGTCCCGGAAGAATCTATCAATAAGTACAAGACAGCCAACCAATGGAAGGATTTCTTGAATATATTAGGGTATAACGGCGTAGATGATGTGTGCGTGGACACGCAGAACGCGGTCTACGAGGTGTATAACCTGCAAGGCGTACGCGTCGGCAGCGGTATGCACGAAACGGAAATCACCGCCGATGCCCTTCCCCACGGCGTCTACATCCTCGTATCGCCGCAAGGTCGCAAGAAGCTGAAAATCTGAACTGATTCACTTATCATACTCACCTGAAAAGCGCGGATGTCGGCGGCTATTGCCTCCCGATATCCGCGCTCGCTTTGTGTGCTAATTCGCATTGCCATAGCGTGAAATAGGTGGTGCTGAACGCATCCGGGCTTACGATGGGTGTTCAAAACCGTAAAAGCCCACAACGCAAAGGCCCACAATTTCAGACATGCACAAAAGCATCCCAATCCGGCTAATAATGGCGACATTACGGCGCTTTGTAAAATTATTAAGTACCGGGATATGTATCAGTATTTATCTTATAAAAGCCGTATTGAGAAGCTCAAGAAGTCGCTCGGCATTCAAGCCTCTAAGCTTTGCATTTTTGAAGAAATCGGTATTTGGTAGTTCTCCTATTCTTTGATATAAGTCTTTTATGTCGTTTTTCAACTTTTCAGGAAGTGTAAAGTGAGAATCCTGCGGCAGCATAGCAATCAGCCTAAACACATCTTTCTTATGCTTCTCGATATCTCGACTATCTACCTGTTCGCCTTCTGCTTTTCTATCCAGCATCTCCGTATATGCTTTAGCTTTCAAACAAATTAGAGCCTCCGGATTTGCGACATGGATGTCGTCAATATATCTGCTATGCTCAATCGTGAATGCATAGTAGTCGTCATCCATTAGAATTGCAGACAGACTGGAGAGGTCCTCTCCAACGCTAATCGGTTCTATATGTACATCCGGCGGAAGGTTTAGAATGCCTGTAGTTCTTGCAAAAAGCTCTATTTGCTTCGGATAGGTCTTGTCTTGAGGATTGGTAAAACGATAATATTCGTGTTTGAATTCGTTTTCTCCTTTGTTTCGGTGACCATAATCGGCAGCTTTGATAAAATCCCACAAACGTAATCCGAAATCAGGTGTAAGGGCTTCAACAACAAGGACAAGGTCAAGATCCTTCGTCGCACGAGGATTCATATCAAACTCCTCTTCAAGCAAATTGCACGCAGCACCACCTATTAGCACATATTTGTCTTTATAATCAATGAAGTATTCCTTCCAGCGTTCAATTCCTGTCACCATTTCATATCTTCAATTAAAGTATCACATTCTAACTGTACTCTTTCATCATCGCTATCTTTCATGCACAGATAAAGCGAAAGTTTGTCTACTATTCCGATTTCTGACAACAACGACGGAGAGTATTTCCATACTTCGACCTTTATGTCCCCGTATTGTTTGCTCATTATTGCAGCATTCTCTTTGGCTGTCACTTTGTCAATTGCAACAACAGGGGTTGTTGGCTCTGCAAGCATGGTATAATGCCCCATTGCTGTTTCACCGGACATCAAACTTCCCGTAGGTTTTATGTCAGCGAAAAGAGTGCGTTCTATAGGAGACGACATCAGTGGAAGGGATTTATTCCATAAGTCCATCTTATTCAATACTATTTGAACAGATTTCTGTTTGCCTCCGACAAGTGTAATTATATTATTGGCTTCAAGCCACCTTAGAGCGACATTAATTGTTGGGTACGCTAAACCCACAAGCTCAGCTATTTCCGAAGTATTAAAACCATCAATCGGACTCATTACCAGATGATATATTACCAGCATCTGAGCAACAGGAGGCATTTTATTTGGCATCACCTTAGACTTGTTCCTCATTTTGCGCAGCACGATGAGAAGACTTGGAATGAAAACAAGTTTGCCCGGAACAATGAAATTTACCTTGGCATGGGTTAGCCTCGACAGATTATATGATGCGACTGATTCAAGAGCAAACACAACCGGATGGTGGAATACTTCCATCATCTTTGTCTGATGTTTGGATAGCTGCATCGGAGAAATGCTATCAAACTCGGTGGGCACCGCTATGGTAACTATCGTCTCCATAAGCTCAACATCATAAAAAGTATAGCAGCAAGCAATTGCTATAGCAAGTTTACTATCATTCTTTTTTTCATGAGCGAACATCCTTACTTCACTACCTGTCAGTTCGGCAAGAAAATCAACTACTTTATCAATATTATATTTCATATTGCATATTATATCAATAGAGATATTTTGTGCAAAAGTACATATAATATATTGATCTACCAAACTTTTACAATGAAACAACTACACAATTATGTAAATTTACGGATTTATATCTTTAGTGTCCACTAAAAAAGATCAATAGAGAACTTTGGAATTTATTACACTCAACAGAGAGGGCGCGGATATAGGCCCGGTAGGGGCGCAATGCATTGCATCCCTACAAAACGCCACTGTAATTGACAAGTCTTTACCCACCATTACATTATTAAATTAGGCTAAAACGGCTGGGACGGATGCGGGGATGGCGGAATTTTTCGTATATTTGCACGATATTTTGCGCTGTCGATATGACGGCGCACACCAATTGCAAATAACACAGCTAATTAAATATAGATATGGCACAACAAGAAGATGTCTTCAAGAAGATAGTTTCGCACGCCAAAGAGTACGGCTTCGTATTCCCCTCCAGCGAAATTTACGACGGCCTCGCCGCAGTGTACGACTACGGCCAAAACGGCGTCGAACTCAAAAACAATATCAAACGTTACTGGTGGGAAGCGATGACCCTGCTTCACGAGAATATCGTGGGCTTGGATTCGGCCATTTTCATGCACCCGACCATCTGGAAGGCTTCGGGACACGTGGACGCCTTCAACGATCCCCTGATAGACAACCGCGACTCCAAGAAACGCTATCGCGCCGACGTGCTCATCGAAGACCAGATAGCCAAATACGACGATAAGATTGACAAAGAAGTCAAGAAAGCCGCCAAACGCTTTGGCGACAGCTTTGACGAAGCAATGTTCCGTCAAACCAACGCCCGCGTACTCGAGCATCAAGCCAAGCGCGACGCACTACACGAGCGCTACTCCAAAGCTATGAACGACAACGATTTGGCCGAATTGCGTCAAATCATCATTGACGAAGAAATCGTCTGCCCCATATCCGGCACCAAGAACTGGACCGACGTGCGTCAGTTCAACCTGATGTTCCGCACCGAAATGGGCAGCACCTCCGACGGCGCCATGACCGTATACCTGCGTCCCGAGACAGCTCAGGGCATCTTTGTCAACTACCTCAATGTCCAAAAGACCGGCCGTATGCGCATACCCTTCGGCATCGCGCAGATAGGCAAGGCCTTCCGCAACGAGATTGTCGCTCGCCAATTCATCTTCCGTATGCGCGAATTCGAGCAGATGGAGATGCAATTCTTTGTACGTCCCGGCGAGGAAATCAAGTGGTTCGAGCAATGGAAAAAATGGCGTCTGGCCTGGCACAAAGCCCTCGGCATGGGCGATGAAAAATATCGCTTCCACGACCACGACAAACTGGCACACTACGCCAACGCCGCCACCGATATCGAATTCCGTATGCCCTTCGGATTCAAGGAAGTCGAAGGCATACACTCGCGCACCAACTTCGACCTGTCGCAGCACGAAAAATACTCCGGCAAGAAGATACAATACTTCGATCCCGAGCTCAACGAAAGCTACACACCATACGTCATCGAGACATCCATAGGCGTCGACCGAATGTTCCTGAGCGTGCTATGTTCGTCCTACGAAGAACAAGCCCTCGAAAACGGCGAGACCCGCGTAGTGCTGCACCTGCCCGAGCCGCTGGCACCCGTCAAATGCGCCGTAATGCCTCTGGTCCGCAAAGACGGACTGCCCGAAAAAGCACGCGAAATCGTCAACGACCTCAAATTCGACTTCGCCACACATTACGACGAAAAAGACTCCATCGGCAAGCGCTATCGCCGTCAGGATGCTATCGGCACCCCCTTCTGCATCACCGTCGACCATCAGACGCTCGAAGACAATACCGTCACCTTGCGCGAGCGCGACTCCATGGCTCAGACACGCGTCAACATCGCCGACCTGCACAGCCTTATCCACGACCGCGTAAGCCTCAACGGACTGCTGCGTCGCCTCGGATAAACAGCTTCCGATGCCTACGCCGTCGCTGATGATACGACACTAACGACACCGATACACATTATTAAATAACCAATAAATACCGACAATGGCATTTAGCTTCACCTCCCCCTCTTCCGGCGCCCCCGCCAAGAAATCCAACATCATCTGGGGCGTCGTCATCTTCGTCCTCCTGGTACTCGTACTCGGCGGCGGATGCACTTACAACTCTATGGTCTCCAAGCAGGAAGCCGTAGACCAAGCCTGGAACGATGTCCAGACATCATACCAGCGCCGTTTCGACCTCATACCCAACTTGGTAAACACCGTCAAGGGCTACGCCAAGTACGAGAGCGGCACCCTGGCCAACGTCACCGGAATGCGCACCGGCACCCTGGCGCCCGCCGTACAGCAGGCACAAGACTCGCTGATGGCTGCACAAGACGCCGCACAAGCCTTTGGCGGACCGCGCAGCCAAGGCCCCGATATGTCCAAATACGAAGCCGCCAACCGCGCTCTCGGATTTTACGTCAATGCCGTACACGAGGCATACCCCGATCTCAAAGCCAACGAAAACTTCAAGGACCTGCAAGTGCAGCTCGAAGGCACCGAAAACCGCATCAACACCGCACGTACACGCTACAACGAAGCCGTGAAGACCTACAACGTCGCCATACGCCGCTTCCCGGCCAATATCTTTGCCGGGCTCTTCGGATTTGACAAGATGCAAGGCTTCCAAGCCGATGCAAGCGCCCAAAAAGCCGTAACGGTCAGCTTCGACGACTAAAACCACGCGACATCACTGTCGCGACACACAACGCACACACAAGACACTGTCAATGAAACGCATACATTCAATACTCCTCATAGCACTCGCTGCCGGAGCCGCCGTATTCCAGACCGCATGCAGCGACAACGACAACGAGCAGCTCTGGGACCAATACGCCGAGTGGCGCAACGCCAATATCTCCTGGATAGAGGCTCAGGCCAAGCGCACCAATACCGACGGAACGCCCTACTACACAAAAGTGGTGGCGCCGTGGGATGTCTCCGCATACGTCCTGATGCACACCATCGACGGACCGCACACCGAGAACCTCGTGCCGCTGTCCACCTCGACCACCGATGTCCGCTACCACCTGCATCTATATGACGGCACACCCGTAGACTCGTCTACAAACGTCAAGACCTACGGAGACGGCATCTTCCGCTCACGCCTCAACGACGACGCTATGATTGCCGGATGGAAACTTGCCGTACAAAACATGCACGTAGGCGACAGCGTCGAAGTGCTCATCCCCTACGCCCAGGCATACGGCACCAAAAGCAACGGCGTCATCAAGCCCTACACGGCACTGCGCTTCAACCTCCGTCTGGTAGACATCCCCTACTACGAGCTCCCGGACTTCGACGACTAAGCATCCCCGGCTCGAGGCTCGACCTCGATTATGCGGCACTCATCGCAAAGGCCGAGTACAGTCCCGACACGTCATACGCCGACAGGCACACACGGACACATGTCCCGGTGCGCTTGTCGGCGTCTTTATTGCGCTTGTCGGCGTCTTTATATAATGTCTTAGCCGCATATACACCCCACCGAAACCGTCCGGAACACACGTCGTGAGCGTGAAAATAGCTTACGTAGTTTGAAAGAACTTGAAAAGTGCAAAAAAGTTATCTACACCCCACGGCAATTTATCAACATTAGGGGTGTCAGCCGTTTGTACTTGTCCGATTTTTAACTACATTTGCGGTGCCAAAACGTGGAACATAGCGTTCCACGCGGCGAAACCTGTTTTGCCGCGCTTATGCCGCAAAGTCCGTCCCGGAGTTTCGGCTCGGTAGCGACGCATAGGCGTCCGCAATATAGGCGCGGAACTACACACACTGCATTTCGGGGTATGTCCACGCGGCATCCACCTAATGCACACGCACATATTTCCGGACATATCACATAGTATATATATGGGTAAAATCATTGCAATAGCAAACCAAAAAGGCGGAGTGGGCAAGACCACTACGACCATCAACCTCGCCGCCAGCCTCGCTGCCGAGGGCAAAAAGGTGCTTATCATCGACGCCGACCCCCAGGCCAACGCCACCAGCGGCTACGGCATCGACCCCGCATCGATGACATCGTCCATATACGAATGCCTGGTAGACGGCTATCCCTTGGACGGGTCTCAGGTGAAGACTTGCGTCGAAGGCCTCGAATTGATAGGCAGCCGCATCGACTTGGCAGGCGCCGAATTGGAACTCATCAACCAACCCGAGCGCGAACGCGTGCTCTCCAAACTTCTCGAGCCGATACGCGCCAAGTACGACTACATCCTCATAGACTGCTCGCCGTCGCTGGGCCTGATTACGGTCAATGCCCTCACCGCTGCCGACAGCGTCATCATCCCCGTGCAGGCCGAATACTTTGCACTCGAAGGTATTTCCAAGCTGCTCAACACGATACGTATAATCAAGAAACGTCTCAACCCCGAATTGGAAATCGAGGGCTTCCTGCTGACAATGTACGACTCGCGTCTGCGCCTGGCCAACCAAATTTACGAAGAATTGAAGACCTACTTCGCCGACATGATTTTTGACACAGTAATACCGCGCAACATCAAGCTCAGCGAAGCTCCCAGCCACGGACTGCCCGTGCTGATGTACGATCCCGAGAGCCGCGGCGCAACCTCGCACGTAGCCTTGGCCAAAGAAATCATCGCCAAGCACGCCGCCAAGCAGTCCTAATCACCGAACCTCTATTCGAAAGCACCATCATGACACAGAAACACAGCGCCTTAGGCCGCGGATTAGGCTCGCTCATCACCATGGACGATGTCCCCGCACGCGGATCTTCGGCCATCAACGACATACCCCTGTCCCAGATACAGCCCAATCCCGACCAGCCCCGTACCACCTTCGACGAAGACGCCTTGGACGAACTGGCCGCAAGTATACGCGAATTGGGCATCATCCAGCCGCTATCGTTGCGCAAGACCGGACCCGACAGCTACCAGATTATCGCCGGCGAACGCCGTTTCCGCGCCGCCCGACGTGCCGGGCTCACCCATGTGCCGGCGTACATACGCACCGCCAACGAGGCCGAGCTCACCGAAATGGCGCTGATTGAGAACATCCAACGCGAAGACCTCAACGCCATCGAAATAGCCCTGACTTTCAAGAAATTGCTGGACCAGTACAATCTGACTCAGGAACGCCTGAGCGAGCGCATAGGCAAGAAACGCGCCACCATCGCCAACTTCTTGCGCCTGCTGCGCCTGCCCGCCGAGGTGCAACTCGGCCTGCGGGACAAACGAGTAGACATGGGACACGCGCGCGCCCTGCTCACTATAGACAAACCCGCGCTCCAGCTCAAACTGTACAACGAAATCCTGCGCAAGGGACTGTCCGTGCGCCGCGTCGAGGAACTTGCGCGTCAGTACCAAGAAGGCGATTCCGCCGCCAAGGCCGGCGACGATACGCATAAAGGCGCTTCGCGCTACTCCGCCGGAGACTTCGACGTCCTGGGCAAACAACTGTCCTCAACCTTCCATACCAAGGTCAAATTCAGTTGCAACCGCTCGGGCAAAGGCCAAATATCCTTCCCCTTTGCCAACGACGACGAGCTGGAACGCCTCATCACAATGTTCGACTCGCTAAAACCCGCAGCAAATTGAGCCGACGGGCACACATATTATTACGACTGATTGCCACGGTCGCCGTGGTATTCTGTGCCGCCGTCCCCGCAAAGGCCGGCAGCCAGACCCCGTCCGAAAGCGACACGCTGCGTACCGCGGTCATGGAAATGCCTATGACCGTCGAAAAGCCCGTGGCCCTCGGCGACAGCAGCATCCTGGGCTCGGACACACTCAGCGTCGTCGGCGAATTTGACCCCTTCGGCGATTACGACCTATGGGAAGAGCGCGAAGTCGCCTTCAATCCCTCGCCCACCCGCGCCGTATGGATGTCGGCACTATTCCCCGGACTGGGCCAAATCTACAACCGTCGGTGGTGGAAACTGCCACTCGTAGCCGGCGGATTTATGGGCTTGGGCTACGGCGTATCCTGGAACAACAAGATGCTCAAGGACTACCAGCAAGCCTATCGCGACATCTTGGACAACGACCCAACCACACGGTCGTACATGAACTTCTTTCCGCCCACCACCACCGAAGACTCGCTGGACAAGCAATGGCTCACCAATCTGCTCAAAAGCCGCAAAGACTTCTACCGTCGCAACCGCGACCTCTGCATCATATCTATGGTCGGAGTGTACCTGCTGGCGATGCTCGACGCCTACGTCGATGCCTCGCTATCGCATTTTGACATCACTCCCGACCTATCCATGGACGTTCACCCGGCCGTAATACCCGATGCACGATCACGGCTCCCGGGATTCGGGCTCTGCTGGGCCATAAGTTTTTGATATACAACAGCAAGCCCACATTCCCACATATCCTAACCAACCATTAAAGCAAAAACCAATCCCTCGCCAATGTCCAAAATAAAGACACAACTTATAGCCGCCGCCGTTGCCGCCATCCTCGGCACCACGGCATCCTCCGCCGCACTGACCGTGCGCTCCATAGCCGCCGATACCATCAGCGCCGACAACATCGTTGTTCCCGAAAGCTTCGAAATCGATACGCACAAGATGATGCAGAACTGGTATCTGACCAACTACGCCGTACTCGACCGAAACGCCGACCGACGCGCCAACGTCCCCACCACCGACCGGGAATACATCGACCGCCTGCAACGGATGCCTACCGTCATGGAAATGCCCTACAACAAGATTGTACGTGCTTTCATAGATATGTATGTCGAGCGCAAGAAGTCGTTGGTCGAATCGATGCTTGGCATGAGCCTCTATTACATGCCTATCTTCGAACAAGCACTGGACAAGTACGGCATGCCCATGGAACTCAAGTACCTGCCCATTATCGAATCGGCACTCAACCCCACGGCAGTATCGCGTGTCGGCGCCACCGGACTATGGCAATTCATGCTTGATACGGCCAAAGGCATGGGACTCGAAATCAATTCGCTGGTAGACCAGCGCCGCGACCCCTACCTATCCTCGGACGCTGCGGCACGCTACCTCAAACAACTATACAACAGCTACGGCGATTGGTCGCTGGCCATAGCCGCCTACAACTGCGGCCCCGGCAACGTCAATAAAGCACTGCGCCGCGCCGGCGGAGGCAAAAAAGACTTCTGGGAGATATATCCCTTCCTACCCCGTGAGACACGCGACTACATCCCGGCATTCATAGCCGCCAACTACGCTATGACCTATTACAACCACCACAACATCTCGCCGGCACTGGCATCGCGACCCATCGTCACCGACACCGTACACGTCAACAAACGCGTTCATTTCCGGCAGATTTCGGACGTCATGGGCATATCCATGGACGAGTTGCGCGTACTCAATCCCCAGTACCGCACCGACGTCATCCCCGGAGACATACATCCCTACGCGCTCATCCTCCCCAACATCCAAGCCTATTGCTACATAGCCAACGAAGACTCCATCGTCAACCATAATGCAGAGCTGTATGCACGTCGCGATGTCGTCGAGCCCTCCACCGGCGCCTCCATTACCTCCGAAGACGGCGGACAATATATCGAAGAAGTCATTGTCAAATACCATAAAGTACGCCGCGGCGAAAATCTTGCGTCCATTGCACGCCGCTACGGTGTCAGCCAGCAATCCATACGACGCACCAACGGCATAGGCCGCCGCGTCCGCCGAGGCCAGACACTGCGCATCAACACCGTACAGCGCCGCTACGTACCCGCCCCGGCTCAAACCGATAGCACAACGACCGACAATAAGCCGCAGGTAGCCGTACCCGACACCAAGGCCGATACGACGCCCGTCGCCAAGACCGACGAGACAGTCGAGCCCACGCCTCAGACACGTCAAGTGACCGATGCAATGTCCAACGCCAAAAACAACGACAAGAAAAATGACAACGGCCGCAAAAACTCGCGCAAGAAGACCGAGAGCAAACCCGTCAAGCACAAAGTCTCCTCGGGCGAAAACCTCACCAAGATAGCCAAGCGATATGGCGTCACCGTCGAACAACTGCGTAGCGCCAATAACATCTCCGGAGACGACATCCGAGCCGGGCAGACGCTTACCATACCCTCCAAGGACGTCAAGTCAGACAAAAAGAGCTCATCCAAGAAGAAAAGCCGCCGTCGTCGCCGCTAATCGACAACCACATTCTAAACGCATATACGCACCTTAGTTCCATATAGTATTATGAGTACAAAAGTCCCGGCATCCGACCCCGATGCCATCTTCGAGCAAAAGACACAAGCGCCTTACACCACGACGGAGTCCTGTCCTCCGGCGGACGCCGACCCCGTCGACCTGCCCGAAAACGCCTTCCGCGAACTGGGCAAAGACGAAAACTATCGTCCCGTGATGCACCCCGCGCGCCAATACGCCGAAGTCACGCCCTACTCCGTCATTATGGGCCTGATTTTGGCAGTGGTATTCAGTGCCGCAGCCGCATATCTCGGCCTTAAAGTCGGTCAAGTATTCGAGGCCGCCATACCCATCGCCATCATAGCCGTAGGCTTCAGCAACTGGCGTAAAGTCCAAAATCCTCTGGGCCAAAACGTCATCATCCAATCCATCGGCGCATGCTCGGGCGTCATCGTTGCCGGCGCCATCTTCACCCTGCCGGCACTGTACATCCTGCAAGCCAAGTTCCCCGATATTTCGGTCAACTTCCTACAGATATTCCTGAGCTCGCTCTTCGGCGGCGTGCTGGGCATACTCTTCTTCATCCCCTTCCGACGCTACTTCGTCAAGGATATGCACGGCAAGTATCCCTTCCCCGAAGCGACGGCCACCACGCAGGTACTTATCAGCGGCAACGCCTCCGGTGCTCAGTCGCAGTCGCGCGTGCTGATTGTCGCAGCCCTCATCGGCGGTCTCTATGACTATATCGTTGCCACCTTCGGCGTATGGTCCGAAACCATCACCACTACAGCCTACAGCTGGGGACACGCCATAGCCGACAAATTCAAATTTGTCTTCTCGTGCAACACCGGCGCTGCCGTCCTCGGCTTAGGATACATCGTAGGCCTCAAATATGCCTTCGTTATCTTTGCCGGCAGTATCTTCGTATGGTGGTTCATCATTCCGCTGATGGGCAGCGAATTCGGCTCGCCTCAATTTGCCGGGATGATGCCCGATGAGATATTCAAGCAAGTACGCGGTATCGGCATCGGCGGTATAGCCATGGCCGGTATCATCGGCATCATCAAGTCCTGGGGCGTCATCCGCGAAGCCGTGGGTCTCGCCTCCAAGGAATTCAAGGGCAAAACAGCCGCCCAAAAGCCCGTCCGCTGGCAACTGGACATCTCGATGAAACACATCACCTACTTCATAGCTCTGGCGCTGGTGGCTGTGCTGCTGTTCTTCTGGCTCGGAGTAATCCACACCTTCTGGCAGGCCGCTATCGCATGGCTGGTGGTTACGGTCATCGCCTTCCTCTTCACGACCGTGGCAGCCAACGCCATAGCCATCGTAGGTAGCAACCCCGTAAGCGGTATGACCCTGATGACGCTCATCATAGCCTCCGCCGTCTTCGTCGCCATAGGTCTCAACGGCACCAGCGGCATCGTGGCTGCTATGGTACTCGGCGGCGTGGTCTGCACCGCGCTGTCCATGGCCGGCGGCTTCGTCACCGACCTCAAAATCGGCTACTGGCTCGGCTCGACCCCGCGCAAGCAGGAAAGCTGGAAATTCCTCGGCACTCTGGTAAGTGCAGCCACCGTCGGCGGCGTTATACTGATGCTGAGCAAGGTCTACGGCTTCGGCGAAAACGGCCTGGCCGCACCTCAGGCAAGCGCGATGGCCAGTGTCATCGAGCCCATGATGATGGGCGGTTCGACACCCTGGATTTTGTATATCGTCGGCGCCATACTTGCCATATTACTCAACTGGTTAGGCGTCCCCGCCCTGGCATTCTGCCTTGGTATGTTCCTGCCGTTGCACCTCAACACCCCGATGCTTGTCGGCGGCTTGATATCCTGGTTTGTAGGACGTTCGTCCAAAGATAAAGAAGTTTGCCGTCGCCGTAGCGACCGTGGCACGCTGATATCCTCCGGACTTATCGCCGGCGGCGCCCTCTTCGGCGTATTCTCGGCCATCACCGTACTTTGCGGACACGAAGCGCCCACCAACGGCGGCGAATTCCAGCCTCAGGTACTCGGCATAGTCGCCTACGCATGTATCATCGCCTACCTTTACATTTCATCCCGCAAGGCCAAGTAACCGACGAACAACCGTACATCGCATAAATCCCCCGCCATGTCCCGGCGCATCATCGCGCTGGCATGGCCATCCATAGCCACCAACGTCACCACGCCGTTGATGGCTATGGTCGATTTGGCCATCGTGGGACATTTGGGCGGAATGACGTCCATAGGAGCCGTGGCTATGGGCGGCGCGATGTTCAATATGCTGTATTGGCTTACGAACTTCCTTCGTATGGGCACCTCGGGCTTCACGGCGCAAGCCCACGGCAGCGGCGACAAGGCCGCCATGGCCGGCACGTTGGCTCGTGCTTTGGCCGTGGCACTGGCGCTATCATTGCCTATGATTGCCTTTTCGGGGCTTATCGCCAATGCGATGCAAGCCTTCATGGCACCCGAAGGCGGCGACACCGTCGAGCAAGCACGGCTGTACTTCGGCACCGCCATTTGGGGCGCGCCTGCGGTATTGGCCACCTATTCGCTGTCCGGATGGTTTACCGGAATGCAGGACACGCGTCCGGTGCTGCTGATGGCCGTGGTGCAAAACGTTCTCAACGTCATACTGTCGCTTGCTCTGGTATACGCGCTCGACATGGCCATCGAAGGTGTCGCCTTGGGCACTGCAATATCTCAATGGATAGGTGCTGTCACCGGGCTGATAATCAGCGCAAAGCTGCGACGTCGGGCAGTCTTGCCTCCTCTACGCAAGGCCATACGCCACGCCGGAGTTTCGCTCGGGCGATTTTTTCGCGTCAACGGCGACATCTTCCTGCGCACACTATGCCTGGTTTGCGTCACCCTATGGTTTACACGCCAAGGCGCACGCATAGGTGCCGATGTTCTGGCAGCCAACGCCTTACTTATGCAGCTGTTTATGCTGTTCTCGTTCTTTATGGACGGCTTTGCCTTTGCGGGCGAGGCTCTGGCCGGGCACTTCTACGGTGCCGGAGACAAGAGCTCGTTACGCAGCTGTGTGCGTATGCTGCTGCTTTGGGGCATAGCGCTTTCGACTGTTGTTTCATTGCTATATGCCGTAGGCGGCAACGCCATACTCGGACTACTGACCGATGATGCAACGGTCAGCGCCGCAGCAGCCGAGTATCTCCCGTGGGCCGCAGCCGTGCCTATTTGCGGGTTTATGGCCTTTGTTTGGGACGGGGTTTTCGTAGGGCTGACACTGACCCGGCAGATGCTGGTGTCTATGGCCGCCGCCATGCTTGTATTTTTTGCCATAGATACCGGAATTCCGGCTCTCGGATACAGCGGCATTGCGCTATCCTCCAACGACTTGCTATGGCTGGCCTTCAACGCCTACCTGCTGTGCCGCGGCATTGTACAAGCGACATTGTTTGCCCGCAGATGCAACGAAAGACGGCGCCGAACTTAACCACAGGCACGACCATACATAAAAGTAGGTATGACGACGCTAAAAAAAATTCGGCAAAAGGCCGAAAATACCGACATTTAATGATTGTACGTTTTACATAGTTTACGTAACTTTGTATTCGGCATTCAGGCGCATTATTTTCAAGAATTTTTCGGCTCTTGGTGCCGCTGATTTACCGCACTTAACGGCACTTTGCCACAGAACATACACATGAGCACCCCTGTTATCAAGCGCATATTCGCGATAATACTTGTCCTAACAGCCGCAATACCCGCCGCATTGGCCGTGCGCCTTAGCGGACGCGTTGTCGATAAAGCCGACGGCGAGCCGCTGGCCTTTGCCTCCATCGAAGTCAATCCGGGCAAGCATGTCATGGCCACAGATGCCGACGGACGTTGGAATATGGACATCCCCGGCGGCAAATACACCGTCACGGCATCCTACGTCGGCTATGCCACCAAGAGCCAAACCGTTACGCTCGCCGATGCCGTCGCTTTGTACATCAAGCTGGAGACCTCCACTACCGTCTTGGGACAAGTAACCGTCACCGCACGCGAAAATCGCGGTATGACCACCTCGTCGCGCATCGACCGCTCGGCTATGGAACATCTGCAACCCACCAGTTTCACCGATATCCTTGAGCTGCTGCCCGGCGGAATATCCAAGAATCCCGATATGGGATCGGCCAACACCATCACGCTGCGTGAGACAGGCGCCGTAAGCGCCACCGGCGAGCGCAGTTCGCTGTCTTCGCAATACGCCACAACTTCTATGGGCACCGCATTTGTGGTAGACGGAGCGCCCATCAATACCGATGCAAATATTCAGGGCATACCCGGGTCTACGACCTCCGACCCCGAGAGCCGACGCGACGTTACCAACCGCGGTGTCGATATGCGCACCATATCCACGGACAACATCGAAAGCGTAGAAATTGTGCGCGGCATTCCCTCGGCCGAATACGGCAA
This sequence comes from uncultured Porphyromonadaceae bacterium, assembly GCA_900540625.1. Classification (GTDB taxonomy): domain Bacteria; phylum Bacteroidota; class Bacteroidia; order Bacteroidales; family Muribaculaceae; genus CAG-873. The sequence continues at coordinate 26,890 of UQGP01000022.1, forward strand.
CCTCACCTCCGGCGTAGTCAATATCAAGCGCATAGCGCGTGCCACACCGTTCACGGCACGTCTGAAGGTGGACGAGTATTCCAAACTCTTCTCCTTCGGCAAAGGTCTGGCCTTGGGCAAGCACGTGCTCAATATCGATGCCGGATGGCTGGATAGCAAGACCGACCCGCGCGACAACCTCGAGAACTACAAACGTGCCAACGCCTCGCTGCGCTCGCACCTGCATTGGGACGCCTCGGCCGTCACCACGCTTTGGAATATCAGCGCCGACTACACCGGCAGTTTCGACAACGCCAAAGTCGACCCCGACATCAACTATAACCGCGTAGACGAATACCGAACACGCTACAATCGCATAGCCCTGACCTCAAACCTAAACTTTAACTTCAAGAAAACTTTGTGGTTAAGCGCAGTGCACATCTCCACAGCCTTCTCTTACCAGCACGACCGGCTGGAACGCACGCTGCTGGTATCGCCGCGCCGCGCCGCCGTGGCCCCTACGTCTTACGATTCGGGAGTGCATGACGGCAAGCTGTTGCTGGGCGAATACATCGCCGATTACACCAACGACGGACAGCCGCTAAGCCTATACCTGAAGGCTCGCGCCGGAGGCGCTCTGGGCTCGGACGTGGCACGCCACGCTTGGAAGCTCGGCGCCGAATACACCCTCTCGAAAAATATCGGCGACGGACAGGTCTACGACCTCGAGCGTCCGCTTTCGGCATCATGGCAGACACGTCCGCGCGCATTCAAGGACATCCCGGCGCTGCACGTCGTTTCGATGTTCCTGGAAGACAATTTCACCGCCATGATAGGACGCAACACCTTGGAACTGCAAGGCGGTCTGCGCACCATCCAACTGGCCGGACTGCCCGGCGAACGGTATCTCAGCGGGCGCATATACCTCGACCCGCGCGTCAATGCCGTATGGCGTTTCGCAGCCAACGACGACGGTTTCAAACCCTGGATTGCCGGCGGTTGGGGCCTGACAACGCGTATGCCCACCGCCGACCAGTTGTATCCCCAGGACGTCTACCTGGACTTTATGCAACTGAACTATTACAGTTCCTCCGACCCGTCAAAGCTGAGCCGCATCAACCTGCGTACATACGTCGAGTCCCCCGTCAATAACGACTTACGCGCCGCACGCAACCGCAAGTGGGAAGTGCGCGCGGGCTTCAACTGGCGTGGCAACGAGTTCTCCGTCACCTATTTTGACGAGCACATGTCCTCGGGCTTCCGTTACTCGCCCCGTTACAGTGCCTACGCTTACCGCCTCTACGATGCCACGGTCATTGACCCGACCACGCTCACGGCACCGCCGGCCCTCGAAGACCTGCCATACACCGATACGAGCATCCTCGGCGGATATTCGCGCGTCACCAACGGCAGCCGCATCGACAAGCGCGGCATCGAGTTCCAGCTGAACACCGTACGATGGAAGGCCCTCGAAACGTCGCTGATTATCACCGGCGCATGGTTCCGCACTCGGTACAGCAACTCGCAAGATATGATGACGCCCGTCTCCGCCACCATAGGCAATACCGCCGTAAGCGACAAGTTTATTGGCGTATACCCCACCGACGACGGACGCATCAACGAGCAATTCAGCACCAATTTCATGTTCGACACCCAAATACGGCGCTGGGGTCTTATATTTACCACTACAGTCCAATGCCAATGGTGGCTCAAGACACGCCGCTTGCGCCAAAACGGCGTCCCTTCACAATATCTCAGCGCCTACGACGGCTTGTACCACACGTACACCAAAGCCGATGCTCAAGACCCTGTACTGCGCACACTCATCATCAGCTACAACGATGAAAGCTTCCGTACTCAGACAGTGGCACCGGCAATATATGTCAACCTAAAGGCTACAAAGAAGATAGGCAATTGGATGAAGATTTCGGCCTTCGTAAACCGCATAATTGACTACCTGCCCTCATACCACAGCAACGGCATATTGCTGCGCCGCTACTCATCGGCATACTTCGGGATGGAGGCCAACCTGACATTCTAAACAACAGGACGTCTCTATAAACGAAGCGCAACCGTACACAACACCGCCAAACATACATACACACCGAAACAAACACAGAATCAAAGATATGAAACCCACAAAAATTTTCGCACTACTGTGGCTCGCCATTGCCACACCGACACTTACATCCTGCGATGATGACCCCGGGGCACAAAACATCGGGGTGTCCGTGATACTCACCCTTCCGTCAGACGTGGACGCATCCGCCCTGACAGACGCTTCCTATACCTTTCACAACGTTTCAACCGGCAAGGACTACACTTTCGGCAAGGACGAGCCGCTTAGCGTCCTGCCCGGACTATATGACGTAGCATTTGAAGCTCATTACACCCTGCCAAACGGCAATAAAGCAACCCTGCGTGCCAACGCCCAAAGCGTCAACATCACCGCCGGACAGACGTCCATAGCCCTGTCCGCATACTCCAATATCGAAACAGACGACCTGATAATTTCCGAGATATTCTACACCGGGACGGTCACTTCCACAGGCAAGCAATACAACGGAGATCAATACGTCAAGCTGTACAACAATACCGACCACGTAATATATGCCGACGGACTTACATTCTTCGAAAGCAAATTCCTGACCACCCAAAAGCTCAACTTCGAGCCGGACATCATGGCCCAAGCCATCACCGTAGATGCCCTCTATACCATTCCCGGTAGCGGTAAAGACCACCCCGTGCAACCCGGCGAATACTTTATCCTCGCCGATGCAGGCATGGACCACCGCAACGGCAACCCGCTGAGCTTCAACCTCTCACACGCCAACTTCGAGTGGTATGACATCTCTTCAAGTCCCTCGAATATGGATATCGACACGCCCACGCCCAACCTTGATAAATGGTACTGCTACACCAAGAGCTACTTTATACTGCACAACCGCGGATTTAAGGCTTACGGTATCGCTCGAATACCCGTAGACAAGGAAACTTACCTCAAAGATTACTATTACACCTACAACTACGACCAAGTGACCTCCGCCGGCACCTTCCCTATGAGTCAGTCTGCCTATCGACTGCCTAACGAATGGGTGGTAGATGTAGTCAACCTCAGCATCGAATCGGACTACAAATGGACCGTAACCGCACCCGTTCTGGACAGCGGATGGACATACTGCGGCACCATCGACAAGGACAAGACCCGCTACTTCCACGCCGTACGACGCAAACTGTTGCACATCACCGAGAACGGCCGTGCCATATTCCAGGACACCAACAACAGCAGCCTCGACTTCAACGGACATGTCACTCCCAGCGAAATCGAAAACCAAGGTACTGCCGTGGACGTCAGCGGTAAAACGGCCGACACTCGCACTTATGACGGAGTAACGCCCATAAAATGAAGCGAACAACCACCTTTGCACTGGCAACGCTGGCGGCATTGTCCGTATCGGCGACTTCCACCGATGCCAAGCCCGATGCCGTGGCCGCTTGGGTAGGCGACAGCGTCCCGGCGCTGTATGCTACCAGTGGCGACAACCCGGCCTTGCGGAGTTTTGCTCATCCCTACGGACTGACCATACTCGGCATCGACTACGGCACTATGCGCCGCGACAGCATCATCGCCCCGCAACTGGGACGCGGCTTCGACCGATATGGCGTGGGTGCTTCCACGTATACGCGCGTCGGCACCGATATGGTACTCGAAGGACACGCCTCGTACCATCGCGGCACCACACGAGATGTTGTATGGAACGAAACGGCGGACATCTTTATGATCTACCCATATATGGCGGCGGACAGCGTTGGCGGAGACATTCAAAACGAGATTTACGACTTCGGCGGGTCGTACAGCGACCGTCGCGGACGGCTACTATGGGGCGTATCGCTGGATTACACTGCCGGACTGCATTGGCGCAGTCGTGACCCGCGACCACGAAACGTAACCGCCAACCTGCGCACTCGCGCCGGCATCGCTTGGGCTCTGTCGCCCAAGGCTATAGCAGGATTTGCCGCACGTTACACGCGATACAAGCAGACCTCGTCCATCAAGTTTGAGAGCGAAATGGGTCAGGACAAAGTGTACCACCTCACCGGTCTTGGCACACAGTATCAACGCTTTGCCGGCTCGGGATTGTCCACGCATTACAACGCCGACCTATGGGGCGTCAGCATCGACCTGCGACCCGACAGCATCGGTGGCACCGGCCCTTCGGCTTCGTTCTCCTACGACGGCATGAACATGAATATCCTGCTCACCGACCTCAACAAGCTACCCATGGCCAAAATCACAAGTTATGCCTTGGACGCTCGCGCCGGATACACATGGCGGTGCAACTTGAATTCTTGGAGCGTTATGGCCTTTGCTTCGACAAGTCTGCGCAAAGGCACTGAGAATATCTTCGGCGACCCGGCCTCAGGCATATATCCTCAAATAGGCTCCCTGTCTATGTACCGTCACCGCCTATGCAATGCAGGCGCCGAAATGCTTTGGGTGATGCAACGCGACCATATGACGGTGTTCAGCGCACGTCTGTCTTCTCAATACCAACGTTCCATGCAACTGTACATCAGCCCGCGACAAAAGATGGAAGCCGAGCGCTGGCTTACCTCGGCAGACCTGGGCGCCACCTTACCGCTGAAAGGCCGCATACTCGGGCATCTCAATATCGGAGCTTCCGTAGCTCCGGTATTGTCGTCCAACCTTGAGTATACGGCCGCCAATGCCCCCCACAGCCTGCACATGCTCATGATGTCGCAATATGATGTCCTCGCCGCCGGCACCTCGGCCTTCGATGCAGCCGTTGCTGTAACAATTCCCGTGGGTCGTATAGCGCTGCGTCCGCAGGTGCGATACGCGCACGGACATTACAACGGCATACGTGCCGATAGCGATGCGCTCGAAGCCGCAGTAACCATCGCTTTCTGACGAGCTGAACACGATGCGACACCTTGCTCCAAAAGACAATATACATAAGCACAAATCTCATACATACGTAATTATGAACATCTTTTCGAAAAAAATCCTGATGTCGGCCGCCGCCGTACTCATGGTCTCGACGTCCGCATGGGCCACTCTGCGCCCGCTGCCCTTGGACACTGCGGTACACCGCGGCACTCTGCCCAACGGCCTGACATACTATGTTCGTGCAAACAACGAACCTGCCGGACAAGTCGATTTCTACATAGCCCAACGCGTCGGCTCGGTCAACGAGACCGAGTCACAACGCGGCCTTGCCCACTTTCTGGAGCACATGTGCTTCAACGGCACACGGCACTTCCCGGGCAATTCGCTCATCGAATATCTACAAGGCCTCGGCGTCAAGTTCGGCGCCAACCTCAACGCCTACACATCAACGGACGAGACGGTATACAACATCTGCGCCGTGCCCTCTCAGCGCCCAACGGCACTGGATTCGTGCCTGCTGATACTGCGCGACTGGAGCCGCGATGTTACCCTTGACGACAAGGACATCGATGAGGAACGCGGTGTCATTGTCGGCGAATGGCGCCAACGCCACTCCCAGGCCTCAAACAGACTTATTGAGCGTGCCGCTCCGCGCATACTCGCCGGAAGCAAATACGGCAACCGTCTGCCCATAGGACTTATGTCTGTCGTCGAAAATTTCCCGACAGACACCCTGCGCACATTCTACGACCGATGGTACCACCCTGTCAACCAGTGTGTCATCGTTGTAGGCGACATAAATCCCCGGCACGTCATTAACGAAATCGAACGCCTGTGGGCCGATGTGCCTCTGCGCGAAGATGCTCGCTTCACGCCCACCCAGCTGCCCTCCAACCCCAAACCCATAGCCGTGGCCGTCAATGACGGCGAACAACCCACCCCGATGCTGATGTTATATATCAAGCACAGCGACCTGCCGGTCGACAGTGCACTTACCATAGCCGGCCTACGCCGCGAAGTGGTATCATCGCTGCTTACCTCGATGCTCGCCGACCGTCTTGACGAAATCGAAAGCCGTGCAGACGCCCCGTTCACCAACCTCGGCATCGGCGACAATACGATGATGCTGGTACGCAGCACCCCGGCACTGCTGATGCGCGCCGTGGCTCGTCCCGGACGTCAAGCCGAGGCTATGAGCCAATGGTCCACCGAACTGAAACGTGCCGCTCGTCTGGGCTTCGCTCAATCCGAATTGGAACGCGCCAAGACAGACTTCCGCGCCGACGAGGACTCGCGCTTTGCCACACGTGACAAGGTCTCCAATACGGAATATGCACGCCGATATGTGCGCAACTACCTCGACGGAGGCGCATTGCCCGATGCCATAGCACGCCACAAGATGCTGCGCGGCGTCCTCGCTTCCATCACCACGGACGAGGTGACAGTCTATCTGCGCAGCATCATCCGCGATGACGACGCTAATGTCACGATGCTGGCTTATATCCCCGGAACGGACAGCACAGCCAACACCTCCATCGAGCAAAGCCTCGTGGACGCTTGGACCGGAGTGGACACAGCCTCCCTTACACCCTGGGTAGACAAGGTTGTGGATGCTCCCCTACTGGCCAAGCAGCCCAAAGCCGGCAAAATCGTCAAGGACACCGCCGGCCCGTACAATAGCCGTCGTTGGAAGCTATCCAACGGCATCAACGTGGTGCTCATGCCCACAGACTACAACCCCGACCGCGTAACCATACAGGGCTACAGCACCGGCGGTTTTGCCGCCAAATATGACCCGGCAATGTTCGCCAACTATAAGATGGCCAACGAAATCATCGGCGCCGGCGCCTTCGGCGAGTTCAACGCTACGGCTCTGCGCAAACGCCTTGCCGGAACCAATATAAAAAGCGTCATCGCTATCGACAAAAACGAGGAAACCCTCGGCGTGGGTACCACCCCGGCTTCGCTCGAGACTGCCTTCCAGGTTCTCTACCTCAAGGCCACGGGAGCTTGCAAAGACAGCGCCGCCTTCACCGCCGCCATCGAAAACCAACGCGTCAAACTCGAGGGCAATCGCAACAATATCACATATGCTATGGGCGACTCGATACACTCCAACGTGTTCCGCGACCATCCCCTCGAACGCAAGCTCCGCGCCGGCGACCTCAAGGACGTGGATTACGACAAAATTATGCAGTTGTACCACGAACGCTTTGATGATATGGGCGACTTCACCTTCTATATCGTGGGCAAGTTTGACATCGACAGCATCCGTCCGCTGGTATGCCGATACCTGGCATCGCTGCCATCGGGCGCACGCGCCAAACAACCTGAAAAAGAAGGCGATGTAGGGCTGGGATACGTCCAAGGCCAAGTCACCAAAGTACTGCACCACCCCGCCGAAGTCAAGCAAGCTATATGCTACACCTTCTATAACAACGACTCGCATTGGGACATCAACTCTATGGTGGCCGGCCGCGCACTCGGCTCGGTGGCCGGCGACATGTTGCGCAAGGAGCTGCGCGAAAAACGCGGCTGGACCTACGGAGTGAAGACGCACATAGGCATTCCTTCGCACATCAACGGCGACGGACGCGAGTATTTCATCATGCCGGTATATGTCCGCGTGGCGCCCGAAAACGCTAAGGAGACTATGAATATCGTTGACAGCATCGTCAAGAGCCTCTGCGATCCGGCCAATATCTCGCAGGATGCCGTAGACCAGGCTCGCAGCTATATGCTCAAAAACTGGGACGAAGCCCAACGCGACAACGGATATTGGATGAGCGTACTTCGCGGCATCGACTTCTACGGCCAAGACCTCAACGCCGATTTCCCGGCCACGGTCAAGGCCATGACTCCGCAAAGCCTTGCCGAGTGGGCCAAGAGCGTAATTCCGACTGCAAACCGACTACAACTGACAATGATGCCGGACTAATCCTCCGAGCACATTCCGATATGACACAAGGCCGATGCTCCGATGCGTCGGCCTTGTTTTTTCCCTTAAGCGGCAGTTCGCGAGTCCACCTTAACGGAAAAACAGGTATGTTTTTTGTCGGGCAAAAAAAATACCTTACAATATTTGGCAACAAAACCCGGCTCTTGCTATCTTTGTTCCGATGTTTGTCGGGCGCTTCCTGCTCCACAAAAAAACCACCCAACGATTACGCAATTACTCACGATTAAAAATACACTACACGCGTATGAAACTAAGAACTTTACTCGCAGTCTCAGCCCTTGCTACAATACTATCGGCCGTACCGGCTTACGCCGTAACCCCGGCTTCGGGATATTGCGGCGAAGGTGGCGGTAGCGAAAACACAGTATCATGGAGTGTCGATGCCAACGGGGTGTTGACAATATCCGGCGAATGGACTCCGAGCTCCACAGGGTTCGTAGGGTATATGCAAAACTTTCTCCGCGAACCATATGGACCTTGGAGCAAGGACATTGTCAAAATTGTAATCAAGAAAGGCGTAAGGAGAATTGGCTCCTCGGCATTTCGTGGTTGCACAAAGGTGAAGGAAGTGGTCTTCGAGGACAAAGACAGCCCTATAAAATTCAGCTATGACGTTTTCTATAGATGTGAATCGCTGGAAAGTTTCACATTTCCGGAAAAAACCGATGGAATTAGCACGGGAATGTTCGAACAATGTATTAAGCTGAAAACGGTTAATCTCTATCCAGGCATCCCTTATATACCCCAGCGGTTCTTCAAAGAGTGTTCGAGCTTCGGTCCGGAGTTTGTTGTTCCCGAGACATGCACAAGTATAGGACTTAGCGCATTCGAGCTCTGCTCCAGCCTTAAAAAGGTCGTAATCAATGATGCCTGCAAAGAAATAGATGTCCACGGATTCCGTGCATGCTACGACCTCGCCGACATTACTATCGGCAAGTCTGTCGCAAAATTCGGCGAGGGTGCATTCTGGAATACGGCTTATTTCAGCCAACGAGACATAGTCATCCGCGATATGGCGACATTCGTCCAAGCCGAATTTAAGACATCCGACGTTGCCGGCTATTGGCCCACCTCGTCTCCCACCTGCTACTATTCCAAAATCTATATAGGTGACAAAGACCACCCCGTCACACATATCGACATTCCCGAAGGTGCAACCATAATCCGCTCGTCGCATGCGCTCTATAACATCCCCGAGGTCAAGTCCATCACCCTTCCCTCGACAATGAAGACGTTAAATGGGCAGGCGCTTCTTAGCAGTGAGAAAACATGGGACTTTATCGAATGTTGGGCAACCACACCCCCGGATGTCGAAGACAGCGGATTCGTGACTACCGCCACATACAACAGATCCACTCTATACGTCCCCACCGGCTCTGTGTCCGCATACAAAAATCATAAGAATTGGGGAAGGTTCAAGAACATCGTCGGGAAAAAACGCAGTGAAGGCGTTGAGGACGTCACCGACAACGACACCAAGGTATACGCCTCCAACGGCCAAATCATCGTCGTAGGCACCAAGGCCGGCACTATGGTAGACGTATATTCCATCGACGGCAAGCACGTCTACACAGGCGAAGAAACGGCCATAGACGCACCCACACGCGGCATCTACATCGTACGCGTAGCCGGCAAAACCACCAAATTAGCCGTCAATTAGTCCGCCCTACGGCAACTTAAAACAGTCTGAGTTTAGACATCTTAATTTGCCCTATATAACATATTATCCATATATACACAGCGGCGAAGCCTTCCGGGTTTCGCCGCTAATCTTAGGCGTCCACTCTCTCCTGACTTCGTCAATGCGTACCCCAAAATAGGGGCACACAAATTTACAAAATATTATCATTCAAACGCTTATAAAATACTCTGTTTTTTCAGTGACGAAGTCAGGATGCCGGATTAATCCTCCGAGCACATTCCGATATGACACAAGGCCGATGCTCCGATGCGTCGGCCTTGTTTTTTCCCTTAAGCGGCAGTTCGCGAGTCCACCTTAACGGAAAAACAGATATGTTTTTTGTCGGACAAAAAACATACCTCCCAAAATTTGGCGACAAAACCAGACTCTTGCTATCTTTGTCCCGATGTTTGCCGGATGCTTCCTGCTCCACAAAAAACCCGCCCAACGATTACGCAATTACTCACGAACAAAATAAACACAAAAACGCGTATGAAACTAAGAACTTTACTCGCAGTCTCAGCCCTTGCAGCAATGCTTTCGTCCGTACCGGCTTACGCCGCTTCGGGATATTGCGGCACCATCGGCTATGAAAAGACCGTGTCATGGAGTGTCGATGCTAAAGGGGTATTGACTCTATCCGGAACATGGACTTCAAGTTCCACAGGGTCCGTAGGACATATGGAAAGATATACCAATGCGCCATACGGAGGACCATGGGGCAAGGACATTGTCAAAATCGTATTCAAAAAAGGCGTAAGAAGTGTTGGAGCATACGCCTTTCGGGGCTGCTCAAAAGTGAAAGAGGTGGTCTTCGAGAGCCAATACAATCCTATAGATTTCCAATATGGCGCTTTCTATGGATGTGAGTCGTTGGAAAGCTTCACATTCCCGGATAATACCAAATACGTTAGCACGCAAATGTTCGAAAAATGCTATAGTTTGAAATCGGTCAAACTGTTTCCGGGTATCAAGTGGATACCCCAGCGCTTCTTCAAAGATTGCTCAAGCTTAGGACCGGAATTTATCCTTCCCGAAACAAACACATCTATCGGCCTCATGGCCTTTGAACTCTGTTCCAGCCTCAAAAAGGTAGTAATCAACGATGCCTGCGAAGACATCGACAACCTCGCTTTCCGTGCATGCTACGACCTCGCCGACATTACCATCGGCAAGTCTGTCGCCGAATTCGGCGAGGGCGCATTCTGGAATACCGCGTACCGTAGCCAACGAGACATAGTCATCCGCGATATGGCGACATTTGTCCAAGCCAAATTTAAGACATCCGAGACTGCCGGCTACTGGCCCACCTCGTCTCCCACCTGCTACTACTCCAAAATCTATATAGGAGACAAGAGCCATCCCGTCACACATATCGACATCCCCGAAGGCGTAACCATAATCCGCTCGGCGCATGCGCTCTTTAACATCCCCGAGGTCAAATCCATCACCCTCCCTTCGACAATGAAGACGTTAGACGGGCAGGCCCTTCTTAGTAGTGAGAAAACATGGGACTTCATCGAATGCTGGGCAACCACACCCCCGGATGTCAAAGACAGCGGATTCGTGACTA
>UQGP01000023.1 GCA_900540625.1 uncultured Porphyromonadaceae bacterium
CGCAGAGAATGCGACTGACTATATTCAGCCGTTCTTCATGATTGTGACGCCTATATATAATGCACCCCAAAAGTTTTGTGTCTAACTTTTGGGGTGCAGTTCAATCAGGACCGGGCTGATTTTATTCTGCCCGGTTATGGATGAAAAAGCGGGTCTGCACTTTAATGTGAGTGCAGACCCGCTGAATTTTTTCGATGTAAACAATCGCCTTATCGGAGACCGTGCGTGTTCTTCCGCCGGTCCTCCAAGCCTTAGACGTTGCGGTGCTGATGACGATATTGTTCCTTGACGGCGTCGACGACATTGATGATGTAGTCGCCGGTCTTTTCGAGCGTACCGATGATGTCCATATAATATATGCCTTCTTGGTACTGATATACGCCGCTGTTGATATTGGTGACGTTTTCGCTACGCAACTGGTTGCGCATATTGTTGATTTCGCGTTCCTTATTGTAGCTGTCGATGATTTTGCGCTCCTCGGGATTTTGGATATTGGCTATCAGGCCGTTCATCATAGTCATAGCCTCGGAAACATAACCGAACATTGTGTCGATATTGGCCATAATATCGTCGTTGAATTCGACGTTGCTTTGGGCTTTTCGAGCCATGATTTTACCCAAACCGTAGCAGCAATCGGCTATGGATTCGATTTCGCTGATGACACCGAGCATCGAGGTCAGGCGCAACTTCGAGTCGTTGGACAGACGTCCTTCGGCGCAATGGTTGAGGTACTTGGCAATTTCGATTTCCATACGGTCGGAGATATCCTCATATTTTTCGAGGCGCGACAGCAGTTTATTGAAATCGACACTGCTACTCTTGGTGTGCACGAGGTCCTGCGCCATCTTTATCATCCGTCCGACGCGCTCGGCATACACGCCGATTTCCTTTTCGGCCTGAGTGATATTCAATTCGGAAGCATTGAGCAGACCGCCGGAGATAAATTTGAGGGAGAATTCTTCATCTTCCTTGTGTCGTGACGGCAGCAGCCATTCGACAATACGCACATACCATTTTGTGAACCATATCATTATGGATACATTGATAATCTTGTATGTCGTATAGAATACGGACAGGCCGAAGGACATAGCCACCTGCAACTGGGTAATCATATTGTGGTGATGCGCAATGACTGCATCCGGAGCCGAGGGTGCGGCATTGGCCATCACTTGATTGTACATTGCGGGATCTGTGGCCTTGAGCTCGGTAGTGTATCGGTATAATTCGGTAGGGTCGCCCAGCCCGAGCCATTCGGTCAGGTGCGCAGACATGTTGACAAAGGGGTGGAACACTGCCAGCAACCACGTCATACCCAGGACATTAAACAGCACATGCCCGGCGGCCGTGCGTTTGGCGGCAATATTGCCGCTCAACGATGCCAGCACCGGGGTGATGGCTGTGCCGAGGGCGGCGCCAAGCACAAGTCCGCAGGCCAGCGGATATTCAATCCATCCTTTGCTGCACATAATCAACGTGATGGCAAAAGTAGCCGCCGATGACTGTATGACGCAGGTCAGCACCATGCCCACCAATACAAAGAGTATCAGCGATAGAAATCCCATATTGGTGTAGTACGAAAGCGACTCAAACACCTCGGGATTAGACTGCAAATCAGGGACATAATCATTGATGATATTCAGACCCAAGAACAGTAGCGAAAATCCGACAAGGAATTCGCCGAGGCTCTTGGTGCGGCTGCCTCGCATAAAAAGCATCGGCACAGCCACGGCCAGTATCGGCATGGTCACGGCCGAGATGTCAACCTTGAAGCCGAAGAGGGCGATAATCCATGCCGTGAAGGTGGTACCCACGTTGGCACCCATGATTACGGCCATAGATTGGGCCAAGGACATCAGTCCGGCGTTGACGAAGCTGACAACCATCACTGTCGATGCCGATGAGCTTTGAATCAATGCCGTGATGGTGAAACCGGTAACCACGCCTTTGAAGCGGTTACGTGTCATTGCCGACAGTATGTGGCGCAAGCGGTCGCCCGCGGCTTTTTGCAGGCCTTCGCTCATCACCTTCATACCATACAGAAATAGGCATACCGATCCGAGTAGGCCCAAAAAATCAAAAAATCCGTAGTCCATGTCGCTGGTTAGGTGGATATTGGAGTAAGTTCGTACTTTCGTTCTATTGACCGTGGTCGTCGTTGCCAACCTCGGCAATGGTTAAGTGCCACGGGAAGAGACGCGTACTTTCCGACTGCAAATTTACGTGAATTTTATATATTATTTATGTTTGCTTAGCCCTTTTTTCATATTTAGTAAACATTTGGGCGGCTTTTAGGTTTGTCTGTGCGCTGTATGTCGTTGAACATTAGACACTGACATCGCCCAACGTCGATATGGTCCGAAAAACGGCTCAAAGCCACGCCGACACACACCGATGCGCCATACACTCCAATAATTGTGCCTTTTGGACAATAAAAGTGCCGGTAGCTACTGCTGTCACTCGAGGATTTATTCGTAATTTTGCGGCGTGAATATATCCTTGACATGGATACGTCACCAAGACGAATATGCTTGACAGACACACCACATATTCTTCGGCAGTATTGCGCTGCCTTATATGTCTGGCAATGGCGATGTTATGCGTAGCCATGCCGGAAGGTGCACGTGCGCAGATAGTATCCACCACTCAGCAGCGCATCGATGCCGATTCGATGCGACGTGCCTTTGACAATCGCCCGTATTTCGGACTCTATAAGGACAATTACTTTGTCTTCGGCCCGGCCATAGGCTCGAGACCTACCAACGAAAATACCAATGTCAAGTTTCAGATTTCGATTTCGCAACGACTGACGCGCTCGACATTGCCCTTAGGCACGTACCTGTATCTGTTTTATACGCAGAAGGTGTTTTGGAACGTACTCGAGAAGTCGCTGCCGATGACGGATCTCAACTTCAACCCCGGTATCGGACTCACCAAACCGCTGTTTGTCAAGAATCGCTTTATAGGCAAAGTAACGCTGATGGCCGAACACGAAAGCAACGGCCGCGATGGCGACGCCTCCCGCTCGTGGAACAAAATTTCATTAGGCGCCAACGTGATGATAGACCCCATGCTTATGGTACACGGCAAAGCATGGATACCCATCATTGATGGCGAAAACAACCGCGACATTCTCGATTACTGCGGACTTTATCAAGTGGGGCTGCAATTCTTCAGCTCCAATCGCCGTTTCAACGCCGGAGTCACCCTGGTGAAGCGCCGCGGCTGGCGCCAAAGCTACAACACAACAATAGAGCTGAGCTACCGACTCTGGAAGCGCGACAACCAATTCCTTTTTCTGCAATACTATAACGGCTATGGCGAAGGTCTGCTCGAGTACAACAAATTCCACAGCCAGTTACGCATAGGCATAGTCATAAAGCCGCAACTGTTCAGCGACTATTGACAGATGCACACGGGCGTTATCGTCCCGGCACATGCGTGGCATCGACAGCTTGCCCACTGCCCGCCATCTTTCTATCATCAAGGACAAAAAGCAAACCTCTATAGCTCAGTACCCCCACCCTCAACTTCGATGAAGTCACTTTGTGCGACTTAGACACAATAATAATAATGCAACGAGGGCGCTCTCGTATGGGAGCGCCCTCGCCGTATATATGTGTCTCGTAAGAGATTACTTCACGAATACTTTGGAGACCTTGTCGCCTGCCACCTTGATGTATACGCCATTTGCAGGACGATCCACGCGTACACCCTGAAGGTTGTAGAAGACAGGAGTTGCGGCTGCCTCGGCATCAATGTCGCCGATACCGCTGTAACGGTCCACCTTGAGCCACGAAGATTGGTTGCTGTCAAGATTGTGGTAGAATGTCAGCTTGATACTCTCGGTAATGGCGGAGCTGATGTTATTGGCGTTGTAACGCAGTTCGAGGGTCTGGCCGGCTTCGATAGACTTGCCGTCATATACGCCGTAATTGACAGCGCTCCAGTCGGCTGTGGCAATCTTGAACTCGCCGAGCAGTCCTTCGGGCAACGTCAGTTCGTAGACATTCTCGCCGGAAGCGTTTTTCTCGACAAAGTTGAATTTGTAGGCATCATTTGCCAACCAGCCGGTGGCCTCGCCGAGCACGTAGATATCAAAGATGTCAGTGTACGTGCCCTCGCCTTGCAGTTCGAGGGTCTTGGCTTCCATATTTACGACCAGTTTGAAGTCGCCGGTGGCGGGGATTTCCATATTGCCGCACTTGCCTTCCGTCCAAGTCACGGCGGTGTTCAGCGGCAGAGTGTAGTTACTATTGTCATCGGCCATACCGAAGGCGGAGGCGTTGAAGGTGGTCCAGTCGCCTTTGGCGGTAGACAGTTTGAACATTTGACCCTGCTTGGCGCCGGTCATGTCATAGGTGTATACGCCGTCGGCGTAGGTGAGCGTTGCCGGTTCCTCGGGAGTCCAAGTAGCGGTCAATCCGGGCACGTTGCCGGTGATATATACCGGGTTTTGTGCCGAGGCGGTGGCGACAGCAGCGGATACAACGGCTGCCATCGCGAAAATGCGGTAGCTGTGTTTCATAAAAACAGTAAATAAATAAGTAAGTAGTATGATATAAAATTCGTCAAAGCCCTTGCGGACCTTTTTCGGCCGTAAAATTACACAATATTTTTGTTTTCAGCCGCATTTGCAGCTTTTTTTCTTGAAAGTTAGACAGGCCGGGGGTGAGATTTTGTCGTTTAGCGAAAATATAACTAAATTTGCGATGTCGCAGCAGTTCGGGATATACAGACAACCACACTGCCGCGCATGTACGTACAACATATAAAAAAAACTAATACACATGCTATTATCCATGACCGGCTTTGGCAAAGCCACCGTAGTCATCCCCGGGCGAACAATTACCGCCGAAGTAAAGTCCCTCAACTCGAAGCAATTCGATCTCAGCACCCGTATTCCGTCATCACTGCGTGCCTTCGAAATAGACATGCGCAACATTCTGGCCTCGAAGCTCCAACGTGGCAAGGCCGATTTTGCCGTCACCGTCGAGAATACGGCGGCAGCGGTGTCGTGCCACCTCAACGTGGACAATTTGGCCGCATATCGCGCACAAGTATCCGAGGCCGCCGGGGCTCTCGGTATTCCCGAACCGGAGGACTGGTACAGCGTACTGCTGCGCTTCCCGGATGTGATGCAGACCAACGAGGAGGAAAGTGTGGACAACGAAACCCTGGCCCAAGCACTGCGCGAAGTCACCTCTCAGGCCGCCGATGCGTTGATGGACTACCGCCGCGCCGAAGGCCGAAAACTGGAAGAATTTTTTGCGGTACGCATCCGGCGTATTTCCGAGCTGCTGGCGCAGACTCCACAATACGAGGCCGAGCGAATACAGCGCATACGCACACGTCTGGCCGAGGCTCTTCAAAGCATCCCCGTCATCGATTACGACAAAGGTCGCCTGGAGCAGGAAATGATTTTCTATATCGAAAAACTCGATGTCAACGAAGAGCGCCAACGCCTCACCCAACACTTGGCTTACTTTATGGAGACTATGGAGCAAGACCCCGGACAAGGCAAAAAACTCGGATTTATCGCTCAAGAGATGGGTCGCGAAATCAATACCCTCGGATCTAAGTCCAATCACGCCGAGATGCAGCGCATAGTCGTAATGATGAAAGACCTTCTCGAGCAAATCAAGGAACAGGTGCTCAACGTAATGTAACCCCCCTACCATACCATCATGAAACAAGGCAAGATTATCGTCATCAGCGCCCCCAGCGGCTGCGGCAAGTCCACCATCATCAATGCCATACTCGATGCGGGCGATATAGACATGCGCTTCAGCGTAAGCGCCACCAACCGCGCACCGCGCGCCGGCGAAGTGGACGGCGTACACTACCATTTTCTGTCTACCGACGAGTTTCAGAACGCCATAGCCGAAAATCGTTTTATCGAATGGGAGGAAGTATATCCCGGACGCTATTACGGCACTCTGACCTCCGAGGTCGAAAATGCCATAAATGCCGGGGACAACATCATACTCGACATTGACATCAAAGGCGCCCTCAACGTCAAACGCCATTTCGGCAACCGCGCACTCACTATATTCATCCTGCCGCCGGACATCGACACCCTGCGCCGACGCCTCGAAGCTCGCGGCACCGATGACCAAGAGGCTATAAACCAGCGCGTAGCCAAGGCCGAATACGAGATTTCGTTTGCAGACAAATGCGATATACGCATCACCAACGACAACCTCGAAACAGCCGTGGCCGAGACACGTCAGGCCATCACTTCTTTCTTGGCTGACTGAAATCCGTCCTTCTGCCCGGCAGAAAGCCTTTAGATAAAAAAGACAGAGGAACGCGGACCGTCCGACACACGCACACATGAGAGAAACCATCGGCATACTCGGCGGAACTTTCAACCCCGTACACATAGGTCACATTGTACTGGCTTCTTTTCTAGTTCAATGGAAATATGCGGACCGGGTGTGGCTGGTGTTGTCACCGCTCAATCCCCTGAAACAAGGGTGTGATATACTGCCTGATGCCACGCGTATGGAGATGCTCGTCAATGCCACTCGCGATATCGTCGGCGTCGAGCCCTGTGATATCGAGTTGTCAATGCCACGCCCCTCTTATACCATAAATACGTTGCACAAATTGGCCGAAACATACCCGGACAAGGATTTCAAGCTGATTATAGGCAGCGACAACTGGCTCATCTTTGACCGATGGCGTGACTACGACAAAATACTCGCCGAATTCGGCGTCTTGGTATATCCGCGTCCGGGATACGAAATCACCGAAGAAAATATGCACAAGCGTATGCGTCAGGTACATGCCCCCATAATCGAAATATCAAGCACTATGATACGTCAAGGCATAGCCGACGGGCGTGATATGCGCGCTTTTGTACCCAACGGCGTCTACGAGTGCATCACCCGAAACAATCTCTACAAAAACTGATAATGTCACTTTCCAACAATACATTAGCCGTAATGGCTCTGTGCAACGAATACTGCCAAGCCATCCAATCCGTGGCCTCGGGCGATATCGCCGTCGACGAGGACACCTCGGCACACGATGCCTTTGTAAACTCGATGTTGCGACTGCTGCCGCGTATATACATCGCCGCCAACGATATTCCCGAAAGCATAGATGACACCGACGCATACATTGCCGATGCACTCGACGAGGACACCTACGACGCCATGCGACGCGCCATCGAGGAATTGTTAGGTGCCGATGATACATACCTCGAAGTATTCCATCAAGATATGAAATACTCCGATACACCCATCGCCGCCAGCATCGCCGAAGGTCTCTGCGACATCTTCCAAAGCACCTACAACTATCTGCAAACAGTACGCGCCGATGCCACCGACCCGGTGGTCGATGCAGCCACCGAGGCCCTGCGTGCCGACTTCGTACAATACTGGAGCGGCATATTGTGCAACGTGTTGCGTGCTCTCAATGCCCTGCGCGCCAACTGATATAGGATACCTCTCTGTATCAAAACAATACAATATAGACACATAACACGATATATCTAATCTCAACAAAAAACATAAAACACCGCTATGCTGTCACTCAAAGAATTTCTCGACGCCTCAGTGGTCAATTTTTGGACCATTGACACTATATGCCACCAGTTGTATTATGCCGGCTTCCAATTTTTGGATGCACGCAAGCAATGGGACCTCGTCCCGGGAGGCAAATATTACACACTGCAAAACGGCACCGCCGTTATGGCTTTCATAGTGCCGGATAGCGGCGACAAAACCCTTCATGCCCCCGACCGATTTCATATAATCAGTGCACACAGCGATTCGCCCGGATTTCGCGTCAAGCCCAAATGCGAGATGCTCGGCGAAGGTCGTATGCTGCGACTCAACACCGAAGTATACGGCGGCCCGATATTGTACACGTGGTTTGACCGCCCGCTGTCTCTGGCCGGACGCGTGATACTGCGCGGCGACGATGCCATGCACCCCGTCACTCGTCTGGTGCGCTTCGACCGCCCCATGCTCACCATCCCGCATCTGGCAATACACTTCAATCGCGCCGTCAACGAGGGCAATCCCCTATCACGCCAACGCGATATGCTCCCGGTAGTGGGTACTCTCCCCGAAGACGAAAAACCCGAAGGATGGTTGTGCCGACAGATAGCCGCCGAACTCGAAGTCAAACCCGAAGACATCCTCGACTACGATATCTCGCTATATGACACCACCAAGGCCTGCACTGTAGGCGCTTACGAAGACTACATCACCTCGGGACGCATAGACGACCTGAGTATGGTACATGCCGCCACCGCCGCCATCGCCGATGCACAACCGTCGACAGACGGCACTCTCAAAGTTATGGCCATCTTCGACAACGAGGAAACCGGATCGGGTACCAAGCAAGGCGCCGGATCGCCAATACTGGACTACGTACTGCGTCGCATATACGCCGCCGCCGATGCGCCCGAAGAAAAATACCTGCGCAGCGTGGCCGACT
Source organism: uncultured Porphyromonadaceae bacterium (assembly GCA_900540625.1). Lineage (GTDB taxonomy): Bacteria > Bacteroidota > Bacteroidia > Bacteroidales > Muribaculaceae > CAG-873. The sequence goes on from UQGP01000023.1 coordinate 8,452, forward strand.
CTTTTATGGTCAGCGCCGACAACGCCCACGGCACACATCCAAACTATATGGACAAATACGACCCCACCAATCATCCGTTGCTCGGTGGCGGCCCGGTCATCAAAATCAACGCAAATTGCAAGTATATGACCGATGCCGACAGCGCCGCCGTATTTGCCTCTATATGCAAGGATGCCGGAGTGCCGGTACAGTATTTCGTCAACCACAGCGACGTAGCCGGAGGCTCGACATTGGGCAATATCCTCACCTCACAAATACCGCTGCGCGGTGTCGATATGGGTGCCGCCGTCTGGGCCATGCACTCGGTACGCGAAACCGCCTCGCTTCGCGATCACGAAATGATCATCCGCGCCTTCAAGGCGTTCTACGCCCAACGCTGATATCTACACCTATAGCAATAAGGAGCGGAGAACGAAAAGACCGCTCCTTATTGCTAAACAATGTACCATACACGGATGCTTCGGACCATTTTTTTTCCGCAAGCTCTCCTAATCCAAAATTAGCATTATCATACATAATAAATTTTTCTCCCTTATGACTATAACAAAGACAATCACCGCTTTATGTGCCGTCTGCGCATCATTGACCGCTTACGCACAAGACGCCCACGCCTACCAATGGCCGGACTCGATATACGCCTGTGTAAACAACGCCGACTATCTCACCCAAGATGAAAAACAGGTGGTAATCGAAATAAACAAAGCGCGCACCAATCCGGTGCAATATGCCTTGGAAGTTCTTGTACCCTATATGCACAGCATCGACAATAGCAACGTATACACCAATAGTCAAGGATACCTTATACGCACCCAAGAAGGTCAAGGAGCCGTAGACGAAGCCATCAACGCCATGCACCTGCAAAAATCCATGCCCATGCTGCATCCGCAGCAGTATCTCGCACTGGCCGCCTCGGACTTATGCAATGATCTCGGACCCAAAGGTATGACCGGGCACATCGGTACAGACGGAAGCTCGATGAAACAACGCATAGCAAGACATAACCCCGATGCACAAAACGCCGGATGCAGCGAAATATCTTCGTACGGCGAAATGACACCCGTGGAAACGGTAAGGTCACTGATAGTGGACGACGGCGTACAATCACGCGCCAACCGCAAAATGCTCTTTGAAAGTTTCTCCTCCACCGGTATCGCCATAGGTACACATGCCAAGTACGATAAAATGTATGTTTTGGTATTTCAAAACCCCATCACCAAAGACAATCGAGACAACCATACAAACATAATCGCCGCCACGCCCCAAAACACAAAGCCCGCCCCGGACATCGCCGCTTGGCCCGATTCTATATACTCGGTAGTGGCAAATGCCCCCTACCTCTCCCAATTGGAAAAAGAAACCATCATCGAAGTCAATAAAGCACGCACCAACCCTACTCGCTACATCAAAGAAGTACTCGTTCCCTTCCTCAATGCAATGGGCGAAGACAGCACATATCTTAACAGCGAAGGTAAAAAGATGCGAACACACGAAGGCAAATCAGCCATCGTAGAAGCCATCGAAGACTTGAAAACAAAGAGGCCCATGAATATGTTGAGACCCAAACAGTCATTATATCTTGCCGCTCTCGACCATTGCAATGACTGCGGTCCCAAGGGTATATATGGCCACGATGGCTCGGACGGATCCACTTTTGACTTACGAATAAAAAGGTATGATCCCAATATAGGTCATTGCGGCGAAAATATAGCGTACGGCTATAAGACCGCTATGGAAATAGTGCGTTGTCTTATTGTGGACGACAACGTACCCGGCAGGGGACATCGCAAAAACACTTTTCAAAACTTCTTATATGTAGGTGTAGCCTCCGGAACGCACAAAACATATAAGATTATGATCGTATTCGACTTCTCCGAATAGCCTCATCTCCGCCGCTCTACATACAGTGTCAATAAGTATGTCGAAAACTGATAAGAAACTATTGAAAACTATTTTTGGAAATATCGGAGACTTGGCCATATACACAGAATCACCTAATGCTCCAAAATTTTTCTATAATAAGTTATCATATCCGCTTTCTACCTTTTTCGACCATCTTTTCAACCTGCGAGAGCCGAATACTGCCGAAAAGTTATTAACTTTGCACGTTATCCACACCATGTCAATAAAGTTTGTATCTTGTTGTGGATAAGCAAAACCGGGTGTTTATAACCCCGAAGAGCAATACACAATAAGATGTTGATAACGTATTTTCCAAATATTCAGCGAAAAAGTTATGAGCGTTATCTACACCCATTATTGTTCTTATAGAGTTGTTGAAAAAATTTTCTTCATTAAACCTTTAAATAATATATGGATGTTGAAAACTCCGGACGACAGTCCGTCGAAGCACTCAAAGAAGAAATACAGCGTCTAAAGCAAGAGCGCGGCGCTGTCATCATGGCGCATTATTACCAGCAGCCCGAGGTGCAGGACATTGCCGACTTCATAGGCGATTCGCTGGCTCTGGCTCAGCAGGCAACCAAACTGGCTCAAAAGGTAATAGTGTTATGCGGCGTCCATTTTATGGCCGAAACTGCCGCTATACTGTGCCCGGAGAAGACCGTGATTATTCCCGACCCTACCGCCGGATGCTCTCTGGCCGATTCGTGTCCGGCCGACCGCTTTGAAGCTTTCATCAAGGAACACCCCGGACATACTGTCATATCTTATGTCAATACTTCGGCTGCCGTAAAAGCTCTCAGCGATATCCTGGTCACCAGCTCGAATGCGCGTAAGATTGTTGAAAGCCTGCCCAAGGATACTCCCATCATCTTCGGACCGGACCGTAATCTCGGAAACCATATAAACAGCGTCACCGGTCGTAATATGGTGTTATGGGACGGCGCCTGCCATGTGCACGCTCGTTTCAGCGTCCAAGGCATCATTGACCTCAAAAAAAAATATCCCGGTGCTCCGGTATTGGCTCACCCCGAATGTCCTAAGGCGGTACTTATACTTGCCGACCATATAGGATCTACAGCGGCTTTGCTCAAGTACGCACAGCAAAGCGATGCCGGCACCTTCATCGTGGCCACCGAAAGCGGCATATTGCACCAAATGCACAAGAGTTGCCCCGAAAAGAAATTCATACCCGCTCCGCCGGACGAACTGGGATGCGGATGCAACGAATGTTCGTTTATGAAGCAGATCACCCTTGAAAAGGTGCGCGACTCGCTGCGCGACCTGACTCCGGTGGTCACGGTAGATGCCGAGACGGCACGACGCGCTGTCGTTCCCATACAGAGAATGCTCGAACTTTCGTGAAATATACATCTCATACTTCATATAAATAAAGAAAAAACAATATTACACTGCATATAATGGAATATAATCATCGCGACATCGAAGCCCGCTGGCAACAGTATTGGCGAGACAACAATACATATCGTGTGGACATAGACACCAAACGTCCCAAATACTACGTACTTGACATGTTCCCCTACCCTTCTGGAGCAGGCTTGCACGTAGGACACCCCTTAGGATACATTGCCTCGGACATCGTAAGTCGTTACAAAAGACTTAAAGGCTTCAACGTGCTCCATCCCATGGGTTATGACGCCTACGGACTGCCGGCCGAGCAGTATGCCATACAGACCGGACAGCATCCCGAAGTAACTACCCAGACAAATATAGCACGCTATCGCGAACAATTGGATAAGATAGGCTTTTGCTACGACTGGTCGCGCGAAATACGCACCTGCGACCCCGAGTATTACAAATGGACTCAATGGACATTCAAGCGTATGTTCCTGAGCTACTATGATACTCAGGCTTGCAAGGCTATGCCCATCACCGAACTTGTGGCACGTTTCGAAAAGGAAGGTGCCGGTGCCGACACTCCGGCAGCCTCTTCGCAGGTACTCACCTTCACCGCCGACGAATGGAAGGCTATGGATGCCAAGCAGCAGTCGGACGTGCTCATGAACTATCGTATAGCATATCTCGGCAATACTATGGTCAATTGGTGCCCCAAATTGGGAACGGTGCTGGCCAACGACGAAGTTTCGGAAGGTGTATCACTTCGCGGCGGATATCCCGTAGAGCAAAAAGTGATGTACCAATGGTGTCTGCGCGTAAGCGCTTATGCCGAGCGCCTGCTTCAAGGTCTTGATACCATCGATTGGACCGATTCGCTCAAGGAAACGCAGCGCAACTGGATAGGCCGCAGCGAAGGTGCCGAAATGTATTTTGCCATCGAAGGAAGAGATGATATAGACCTCGAAATATTCACAACTCGTGCCGATACGGTCTTCGGTGTTACTTTCATGGTACTTGCTCCCGAGAGCGAGTACGTGGACAAAGTCACCACCGACGATCAACGCGAAGCTGTCACCGCATACATCGCCGCCACCAAGCGCCGTACCGAGCGCGAACGTCTTATGGACAAACGTGTCAGCGGTGTATTCACCGGTGCATACGCTGTCAACCCTCTCACCGGCAAAAATATTCCTATTTGGGTAAGCGATTATGTACTTGCCGGATACGGTACGGGTGCAATTATGGCCGTGCCCGCACATGATAGCCGCGACTACGCTTTTGCCCGCCATTTTGACCTTCCTATCATACCGCTGATCGAAGGCGCCGATGTATCCGAGCAGTCTTTTGATGCCAAGGAAGGCATAATGATGAATAGCGAAGGCCCGGACCTCAACCTCAACGGACTTACCGTCAAGGAAGCCATCGCAGCCACAAAAAAATATATTAAGGAAAAAGGTATAGGCCGTGTAAGGGTCAATTATCGCCTGCGTGACGCCATATTCTCGCGTCAGCGCTACTGGGGCGAACCTTTCCCCGTATACTACAAGGATGGTATTCCTTGTATGCTCGATGACAAAGACCTGCCGCTGTTGCTCCCCGAAATAGACGCATATCTGCCTACCGAGAAGGGCGAACCGCCGCTGGGTCGTGCCAAAAACTGGAAAACTGCCGATGGCTATCCCTTGGAACTGAATACTATGCCCGGATTTGCAGGTAGCTCGGCATACTATCTGCGCTATATGGATCCGCGCAACCACGATGCACTCGTGTCCAAGGAGGCCGACGAATATTGGCGCAATGTAGACCTGTATATAGGCGGCACCGAACACGCTACCGGACACTTGATATACAGTCGTTTCTGGAACAAATTCCTCTATGACCTCGGAATAGTGGTAGAGGAAGAACCCTTCAAGAAACTCATCAATCAAGGTATGATACAAGGTCGTTCGAACTTTGTATATCGTATCAAAGACACCAACACCTTTGTAAGCGTAGGCAAGAAGAAGGACTACGATGTAACTCCTATACATGTGGACGTCAATATAGTAAAGAACGATGTACTGGATACTGAAGCTTTCCGCAAATGGCGTCCCGAGTACAACGATGCGCAGTTTGTCCTCGAAGACGATGGTCGCTATCTTTGCGGATACGCAGTCGAAAAGATGTCCAAGTCAATGTTCAATGTCGTCAATCCGGACGATATCGTCGCCACTTACGGTGCAGATACACTTCGCCTCTACGAAATGTTCCTCGGTCCGTTGGAGCAGTCCAAGCCGTGGGATACAAACGGTATAGACGGCGTCAACCGCTTCCTCAAAAAACTATGGGCACTCTTCTACAAAGGCGACGAATTCCTGCCCGATGACAGCGCCGCTTCCGACGAAGACTTGCGCAGCCTCCATCGCCTCATAGCCAAGGTTACGGCCGACATCGACAACTTCTCTTTCAATACCTCGGTGGCTGCCTTTATGATATGTGTCAACGAGCTTACCTCGCGTCACTGCCGCAGCCGACAGGTATTGCAACCGCTTTTGGTGCTTCTCACACCCTTTGCACCGCATATTGCCGAAGAATTGTGGCACGCTTTGGGCAACACTACCACCATCTGCGATACCCAATGGCCGCAAGCCGAGGAACGCTATCTCAAAGCCGATACACAGACGTATGCCGTGTCCTTTAATGGTAAGGCACGCTTCACCATTACTGTGGCTGCCGGTACCGAACGCGCCGATGTCGAGCGTTTGGCACTCAGCAATTCCGCCGCTACCAAGTGGTTGGAAGGCAAGCAGATTGTAAAAATTATAGTAGTGCCGGGCAAGATAGTGAATGTCGTAGTTAAATAAAAAAACATTCCAATAAAATAATCATACAATAGACATAAAACACTATCTAATCACACCTCTTGCAAAATAAATAATAATATGGAATACGATTATTTGGTCATAGGCTCCGGTATAGCCGGCATGAGTTTTGCCCTCAAAGTGGCGGAGCACGGTCGTGTAGCTTTGATATGCAAGACTACTCTCGATGAGGCCAACACCGCATTGGCACAAGGCGGGGTCGCTTCGGTGACCAATCTTGCCGTGGACAACTTCGAGAAACACATACATGATACTATGGTAGCCGGAGACTGGCTCTCCGACCCGGCAGCAGTACGCGCCGTGGTCACCGGAGCACCCAAAGGTATCAAAGACCTGCTGTCTTGGGGTGTGAACTTTGACCGTCGCGAAGACGGGTCTTTTGACTTGCACCGCGAGGGTGGACATAGCGAATTCAGAATACTGCATCACGCCGACAACACCGGATTCGAAATACAACGCGGTCTTATAGAGGCAGTGCGACATAACTCCAATATAGACATCTACGAGCATCATTTTGCCATAGAAATCATCACCCAACACCATTTGGGACGCATAGTGACACGCCGAACTCCTGACATAACTTGCTATGGAGCATATGTACTCGACCAAGAGACAGGCAAGGTTGAAAAATTCCTTGCACGCGTAACTGTCATGGCTACCGGCGGCGTCGGCGCCGTATACCAGACAACGACCAATCCGCTTGTAGCCACCGGCGATGGTATAGCTATGGTATACCGTGCCAAGGGAACGGTCAAAGATATGGAATTCATACAGTTCCATCCTACGGCGTTGTTCCACCCGGGCGATCGTCCATCGTTCCTTATTACCGAAGCCATGCGCGGCTATGGTGCAGTATTGCGCAACCTACGTGGCGACGAATTCATGCAGAAGTATGACCCGAGATTGTCGCTGGCGCCGCGCGACATTGTTGCACGCGCTATAGACAGCGAAATGAAACTCTACGGCGACGACCATGTATATCTTGACGTAACGCACAAAGACCCCGAAGAGACACGCCATCACTTCCCCAATATTTATCAGAAGTGCTTGAGCCTCGGCATAGATATCACCAAAGATTATATTCCCGTGGCACCGGCTGCCCATTACCTTTGCGGCGGCATCGCCGTCGATCTGGACGGTCAGTCTTCGATACATCGTTTGTATGCTTTGGGCGAATGCAGCCGCACGGGACTACACGGAGGCAACCGCTTGGCATCCAACTCGCTGATAGAAGCTGTGGTATATGCCGATGCGGCAGCACGACACGCCGTGACCCATGCCCCCGGATACGAATTGCGCCATGATGTCCCGGACTGGAACGATGAGGGTACACGCCATCCCGAAGAAATGGTGTTAATCACCCAAAGCATCAAGGAAGTCAACCAAATCATGGGTACATACGTGGGTATTGTGCGCTCTAATCTACGTCTTGACCGTGCCTGGAATCGTCTCGATATACTGTACGAAGAAACCGAGAAACTTTTCAAGGAATCAAAAGTGTCACGTGATATTTGCGAATTGCGCAATATCATCAACGTGGGCTACCTGATTATGCGACAAGCCAAGGAACGCCACGAGTCGCGAGGCTTGCACTACACTGTGGACTATCCCCCGGTACCGCACGACCATCAGTGAAAATGAAGCGGCGCAGCATGATCATAGCGCTGGCCGCCGTAGCAATCATGGTAGCCGGCACGCTATGTTCCGCCTCAGGGCAGGAACATAGCCCGGATATGCGCCTGCCTTCTGCACGCGAAAATATTTACCAAGGATACAACTTCGTAGTCGATCCGGAAACGGGCGACACAATGACAATATTTTTCCTTCGTCCTTTCACGGTGTATCCGCCTATGAAATTCCGAAACAAGAAGGAAGAGGAATTCTATTGGCGAACCGTGCGCAATGTCAAGGTAACCCTTCCGTATGCCAAAATGATACGCGAGACACTTATCGAGACATACGAGTACATAGAGACTTTTGATACACAGAAGGAGCGTGAGCAATATCTCAAACGCATGGAAAAGGAACTTTTCAAACAGTACAAGCCAATACTCAAGCGACTGAGCAAAAGCCAGGCGCGGCTTTTGGTAAAGCTTATACAGCGCGAAACCGACCAATCGTCATACGAAATTGTCAAGGCATTTCTCGGCAGTTTTCGTGCCGTATTCTGGCAAGGCTTCGGACGGCTTTTCGGCGTCAATTTGCGAGGTAAGTTCCAACCCGAGAAAAAGCGTGAGGATGCCATCATAGAACGCGTGGCCACGCTTGTCGAACAAGGCTCACTGTAATACCGCGGACGGATATGGATATAGACAAAATACTGGGAAGATACGGTTCGTACCTCACGGTCGAACGCGGATACAGCGACAATACGTGCGAAGCATACGTCACGGACGTCTCCAAATTGCTCAACGCACTTGCCGCCGCCAATATCGACCCGGCCAAAGCCACGGTGGACGACTTGCGCTCTTTTATGGGCGACTTGCACGACCTGGGTATTATGCCGCGTTCGTGCGCACGCATACTCAGCGGCATCAAGAACTTCTATCGTTACCTACGCCTCGAGGGTGTTATGGACACCGATCCGACCGAATTACTGGAAAGTCCGTCCGTGGGCACTCGTCTGCCTTCGGTACTTTCCTTGGACGAAATAGATGCACTGATAGCCGCTATGGACGATACCCCGTTGGGACGTCGCAACCGCGCAATCATAGAGACTATGTACGGATGCGGACTACGAGTATCCGAGTTGTGTGCATTGCAGATTTCGCATATAGACTTCCGTAATGCGGTGATGCTTATCCGCGGCAAAGGCTCCAAGGAAAGACTTGTCCCGGTAAATGACATTGCATTGGCGCGCATCAAAAACTACATTGACACCGACCGCAACGAAGTCCCGATAGTACCGGCCGATGCCGATACGGTTTTTGTCAGCCACCGCGGCCGACATCTGTCACGCGTCATGATTTTCTACATACTGCGTGATGCCGCCGAACGAGCCGGCATACGCACTCCGCTATCGCCGCACACGCTGCGTCACTCATTTGCTACACATCTGCTTGAAGGCGGTGCCAACCTCCGCGCCATACAGCAGATGTTGGGGCACGAATCCATAGCCACCACGCAGATATACCTGCATATCGAAAACTCGCGCTTGCGTCAGGAAATTCTCGAGCACCATCCGCGCTACAGACACACCGCAACCGCGACATCCAACGGTTGATAAACTCAGGTCAACCGAAAAAAAATAAACTAACAACAAAAGTATTATATAACATCCGAATATCACCCATATCATAAGACATGTCCACCATATACCTGAACCTCGGCAGCAATCTCGGCGACCGCCGCGCCAATATCGAAAGAGCCATACTGATGCTGGCTTCACGCTATCCGCAGTCACGCATACGTCGTGCCCCGGAGATACAGAGTGACGCTTGGGGATTCGATACGGTCAATCGTTTTATCAACGTCGGCATCGCCATCGACCTTCCCGAAGGCGTTGAGGTGGACCCGCTGGCATTATTAGACCAGGTGCAGGCCATAGAGCAGACCATAGCTCCGGGCGAGACACACCGCAACACCTTGGGTGACTACATAGACCGCAGCATCGACATCGACATAATCGCTATAGACGACTTGGTATACTCGCATCCGAGGCTCAAAATTCCGCACCCACATGCCGGCGCGCGCGCATTTGTGATGCGACCCATGCACTTTCTGCGACCGGGATGGACACCCGAAAACACCATAGCCGCCGGTGCGCCGCGCAAAAAGACCACGGCCGAGATGCACCGCGATACGCTCGAACAATTCCATTCCAAAGAAAAATTGCCGCTGATAGTGGTGCTGGATAATATCCGTTCGCTCAATAATATAGGTGCTATATTCCGTACATGCGACGCCTTTGCAGTGCGACATATATGCTTGTGCGGTATCACTGCCACACCGCCTTCGGTGGAGATACACAAGACAGCTCTCGGTGCCGAGGATTCGGTGGACTGGTCGTATTACGACAACACCCTCGAAGCCATATCCGTACTGCACAATCGCGGATATGCAGTATGCTGCCTCGAACAGGTACACGGCAGTGTATCTTTGCAAGATTTTGACCCGAAGGACGGTCGCGGATATGCCGTAGTTGTCGGCAACGAAGTCGATGGAGTGGACCCGGCCGTTGTGGCTGCCAGTGACATATACCTCGAGATACCGCAATTCGGTACCAAACATTCGCTCAATGTCAGCGTCTCTGCCGCTATAGCCATGTGGCACATAGCCATTCGCCTTGCCGGCAACACCTGACGGTATCCCGCCACCACCGCCTTTCACGCTTTAAGAAAAATGGCTACCTTTGCGGTAGTATTAAGGACCATGAAATGAAAGCAGAAGAAATAAAACAATTATTCGAGAGCTTCGAGGCCATAGCCATAGAATATGAAGGCGTCGAATGTTGGAGTGCACGTGAACTTTATTCTGTACTGGGATATGCCCGATGGGATCGTTTCAAAGAAGCTATAAACAGGGCCAAAGAGTCCTGCGTAAATGCAGGAGAGTCAATTACCGACCATTTTTCCAACGTCGGGAAAATGGTCTTGCTTGGATCAGGTGCTGAACGTCAGATAGATGACATACTGTTGACGCGCTATGCCTGTTACCTTATAGCCCAAAACGGCGACCCTCGGAAGCCAGAAATAGCATTTGCACAAAACTATTTTGCCGTGCAGACGCGCCGCGCCGAGATTGTCCAACAACGCATCCTCGACCACGAACGCGTACAAGCTCGCGCCAAACTTGCCGAGACAGAAAACCGCCTTTCAGGCGTATTATACGAACGCGGGGTTGACTCGAAGGGATTTGCAATAATACGTACCAAAGGCGACCGGGCTCTATTCGGCCTCAATACAGCGCTTATGAAGCGCCGCGTCGGCGCACCCGATAAACGCCCCCTTGCCGACTTCCTTTCAACAGTCGCAATCAAGGCTAAAGACCTGGCTGCAGAGATGACTTCGGTCAATGTCCAACAAAAAGACCTCCACGGACAAATAGCGATAGAGGGCGAACATGTGGACAACAATACTGCTGTTCGCGGAATGTTGCTCGACCGTGGCATCCGCCCCGAAACCCTGCCACCGGGCGAGGACGTCAAGAAAGTGGAACGCCGCCTGAAAGCTGACGAGAAAAAGATACTTCCCAAACCCTCAAAGAAAAAACAGTAATGGCCAACGAATCACTATCGGCGGCTAAAGCCGCAAAGAACGACGAGTTCTACACGCAGTACTACGACATCGAGCGCGAAATCAACGCCTACCTCGAATACGACCCCGATGTCTTTCGTGGTAAGACCGTACTGCTGCCTTGCGATGACCCAGAATGGAGCAATTTCACGCTCTATTTTGCCCAGCACTTTCAGACACTGGGTTTGAAAAAGCTGATTTCCACGTCATACGCTGCCGAAAGCAAGAAATACAGGACGCCATACCAGCCCTCATTATTCGAACAAGATGCGCCCCAGTTCGACCCGGCAAAGACCTCCGTGCGCGGCAAAATCTTCGTGCTCGATCACGACATTGACGGCGACGGGCGCATCGACTTCCACGACCTCGAATGGCGCTACCTTGACGGTGACGGCGACTTCCGCAGCGCCGAAGTCACCGCCCTGCGCGACCAGGCCGACATCATCGTCACCAACCCACCTTTCTCGCTTTTCCGCGAATTCCTCGCTTGGATTGTCGAAGCCGATAAGAAATTTGTTATTATAGGGAATATGAACGCTTTGACATATCGCGAAGTATTTCCCTTGATTAAAAACAACAAGATTTGGCTGGGAAATGGTTTTCATAATGGGAATGCCTACTTTCGACCAGTTGGTGAGCGTGAATACGCATCCGGAGTTAAAGATGATAACACCGGGCTTGTAAAATTCAGAAATTGCTGTTGGTTTACCAACATCGACCACGGACGCCGCCACCAGCCATTATCGCTAATGACCATGGAAGAAAACATCATGTATTCCAAGCACAAGGAAATCCGTGGCAAAGGCTATGCCCACTATGATAATTATGACGCCATAGAAGTTCCCTACACGGATGCAATTCCGTCCGACTATTACGGCGTTATGGGTGTCCCTATCACTTTCCTTGACAAGTACTGCCCGGAGCAATTCGAAATATTAGGTGCTACTGAAAGCGAGGGGAAAGGATTCTCTAATGGCCTGTGGTTATCGGACTGCGGTGTTTCACAACCGCTTGTAAATGGTGTCAGAGTATACAAACGAATTTTTATCAAGCGCAGGCCAATCGCCTAATCAGCAGTCGGGCATATGTTGAAGATAACTCCCCATTAATTATGACTGCACCTCTACGGTTTAAATCAGCATATTTGGGCGTATCCTCAAGGGTATATTCCTTGGTTTTAATTCCCCATTCATTCCCTCTATCAGTTATCCCTAATATTTCGACCTCCTCTTTATTGCTAAACGTTTATTTTATCAATACCATTGACGGTGGCAGTCGCGAAATCCCAGGGTCCATCTGACCCATGATTAAAAACTCCTAATATTTCGAATAAATAACAACAGAAACCAATGAAAACGAAATTACATACCGAATGGACTATAGCCGACATCTGTGACGGCTTTGTCTATAACGAACTTGAAGCCAAAGGACTTTTTGGAATGGGCGGACGCTTGACCATTCAGCCGGAGTATCAACGTAACTATATTTACGCCGATGGCAAGCGCGATGTTGCCGTCGTAGACTCGGTATTGAAGGGTTATCCACTGGGTGTGATTTATTTCGTAAAGACAGCCGACGGGCGCTACGAGGTATTGGACGGACAGCAACGCATTACATCACTGGGGCGTTTTGTCAACGGTAAACTCGGTATTAAGGACGAGAACGGTCTGCCGCAGAGCATCGGCTCTATGCCCAAGGAAATGCGCGAGATGTTTCTGGATACGCACCTGCTAATTTACGAATGTGAAGGTACCGAGTCCGAAATTAAGGAATGGTTCCGTACAATTAATATTGCCGGAATTCCACTCAACAATCAAGAACTGCTCAACGCCGTCTATTCCGGGCCGTTTATCACCGCCGCAAAGGCCGTTTTCAGCAATTCGCAATCTTCGAAAGTGCAGATGTGGGGTGCTTACGTCAGCGGCGCTGTCAATCGCCAGGACTTTCTCGCGACCGCTCTCGAATGGGTGAGCCGCGGTAAGGCGGAAGAATATATGCGCGACCATCGTTTCAGCTCCGACATCCGGGAGCTTGTGAATTACTTTGACTCGGTCATTGACTGGGTGCGTTCCGTATTCCCGTTTGTCGAGTCCGAGATGAGGGGACTGCCCTGGGGTGAATTATACGAGCGCTATCACGCCACACCATACAATCCGACCTATATGAAACGCCGTGCTCGGGAGCTATACGCCGACCCCTATGTGAAAAACCGTCGGGGTATCTTCGAGTACCTGTTGGGCGGCGAGACCGATACACGCCTCCTTGACATCCGCATATTTGACGAAGCAACAAAGCGAGCTGTCTATGCCAGACAGACAGAGGAAGCTAAGGCTGCCGGTATATCTAATTGTCCCTATTGTGCTATCGGCCACGATGCTTCGGCACACAAGATTTGGAAACAAAGCGAAATGGATGCCGACCACGTAACAGCATGGAGTAAAGGCGGAAAAACGGATATACAAAATTGTCAGATGCTCTGTAAGCATCATAACCGCGCTAAAGGCAATCGCTGACACCATCGAATGTTGTATATTATGTGGAAACTAAAAAATCCACATATATGCATAACAATCTTACGTTCGGCCAAGTGGCCGTTCTCTGGAAAGAACACAAACGCGAAGTGGTAAAACATTCCACGTTTTGCGCCTATGCTCTCACTCTCAAGGTGCATTTGCTGCCGACATTCGGCAATGTCGATGGTATTAGCGAGTCGCAGGCACAACAGTTCGTCTTTGACAAACTACGTGCCGGGTTGAGTTGTAAAAGTGTCCACGACATCGTGGCCGTGATGAAGTCTGTTGTTCGGTTCGGCGCAAAACACGGAATCTTTCCGGCCGAAACATGGGATATATCTTACCCAAGATCTACTGCTGCGAAGAAACTGCCGGTGCTGTCACTCGCAGATCACAAAAGATTGCTCAATACATTGTATGCTGCGCCTACCACGCAGAATATTGGTGTACTTGTCGCTTTGTGTACAGGTATGCGAATGGGCGAGGTGTGTGCCCTGCGTTGGGATCATGTGAGCTTTGAAAGCCGCACCATCACTGTGGACGGTACTTTCGGGCGCGTTTACGATTGCGAGGCACGTAGCACCGATCACTATATTTCTTCGCCCAAAACGCGCAGTTCCAACAGGGAAATCCCTGTTTCATCGCAACTTTTGTCGGCGCTCCGCAAGGTCCGCCGTCTACAAATATACGGCGAATATGTCGTTGGCAACGGCACCGAACCCAAAGATCCGCGCAACTACCGCGAGACCTTTGTCCGGCTGCTAAGACGTATGGATATACCGCGTATAGTCTTTCACGGGCTGCGCCACACTTTCGCCACCCGGTGCATCGAGAGCGGTTGCGATGTCAAGACTGTCAGCGCCATCCTCGGCCATTCAAACGTGGCCACAACGCTCAACCTCTATGTCCATCCCGACCTCGGCCAAAAGAAGCGCTGCATCGAGCGTCTTGGTCGGTATATGGCGGAGGCATCCCGGCGCCTGATATAGTATACAAAAATATAATATGTAAGCATAAATATCTATAATACAATATATTGGCGGCGTGAAGGCGTATTGTGCGCCGTCACGCCGTCCACTATTTTTCGGCGGAATAGCTGCTATGTTAAAGATTATTGCTACCTTTGAATGCACGTTAAACAGATTTACCCTCTGAGTAATGATACAAAGCAATTGATTCACAACTATTTCGGGACTGCGTATGGTTTCGAAAGCGTCTTTAGTGCCTTTTCCAAAGGCTTATATTTAACATGAAAAAATTGTAATTAGATATATCAATATTCACCCTAACCACTAAATCACATTTTTTGGAATGAAAAGACTATTATCAGTATTCGTGGTGATGTGCCTGACATGCATAGGCATGCTCGCCCAAGGCACCATGAAATGTACCGGTATTGTCGTTGACCAAGACGGCGAACCTATCATTGGCGCCAGTGTGGTCATCACCGGCAAGAATGCCGTAGGCACCACTGATGTCGACGGACACTTCAACGTGACCGTCCCGGCCAAGACATCCACACTCACTTTCAGCTTTGTAGGATGCAAAGCTGTCACAGTCGCCGCTGCCCGCAATATGGGAACCATCACCCTTCCCACGCAGGCCGAAGTCCTCAACGACGTCGTCGTTACGCAGTCTCTGGCTCGCACACGCCAGACCCCTGTGGCCGTCAGCCAGGTAAATGCCGCTGACATCGAGTACAAACTCGGTACGCAGGAACTCCCCGAAGTGCTCAAAACCACTCCCGGCGTCTGGGCTACCAAAGACGGCGGTGGTTTTGGTGATGCCAAAATCAACATGCGCGGCTTCCAAAGCGCCAACGTCGCTGTCCTCGTCAACGGTATTCCCGTCAACGATATGGAAGGCGGTTGGGTGTACTGGTCCAACTGGGCAGGCCTTGGTGACGTGGCTTCCAACATCCAGACACAACGCGGTCTGGGTGCAGCCATACTCTCGGCTCCCTCTATCGGCGGTACCATCAACATCACTACTCGCAGCCTTGATGCCAAGCGCGGCGGCAGCGTGTTCTACGGATTTGGCAACGACGGCCTTAACAACATAGGCATGAACGTCTCCACCGGCCTGATGAAAAACGGCTGGGCCATCACCCTGCAAGGCGCTCGCCGCTGGGGTGACGGATACATACAAGGCACTGACTTCAATTCGTACAGCTACTTCCTCAACATCTCCAAGCGCATCAACGACCGTCACCAATTGTCTTTGACAGCCTTCGGAGCTCCCCAAAACCACAACAAGCGCTCAAGCCAGGACGGTCTTACCATTATGGAATATCAGACCTACGCCAAGCGCGTTATGGACAGCGACAGCCCCTACAAGTACAACCCCACTTACGGCTTCGGCCTTGACGGAAAGGTACGCAGCTCCAACCGCAACACCTACCACAAGCCCCAAATTTCGCTGGCCCACATCTGGCAGATTGACGACAAGTCCTCGCTGTCTACTACCGCATATGTATCCATCGCCACCGGCGGCGGATACTCCGGCCAAGGCCGCGGAACATACAACGGCACTTCGCTGAGCAATTCCTCGTGGTATGGCGCAACCAACGGTGTGCCCAATACCCTCTTCCGCCACGAAGACGGAACCTTCGCTTACGACGAAATCCAACTGATGAACCGCGCATCCACCACCGGTTCGAATATGGTAATGTCTCAGTCCAACAACTCGCACAACTGGTACGGACTTATCTCGACATACAACAACCGCTTCTTTGACAATAAACTGCGCTTCACAGCCGGTATCGACATGCGCTACTATGTAGGCTTCCATAACAACAAAATCATAGACCTCTATGACGGCGAATACTACATGGACGACTCCAGCCGTAAGAATGTCAAGGTAGAAAACAACGCCGCTGCCGCCGACCCCAACTGGCGTTACGAAAAACTCGGTGTCGGTGATGTTGTATACCGCGACTACGAAGGACGCACCAACCAGGAAGGCGTATATGCACAAGGCGAATACACCCTGCTGGACCGTCGCATGAACATCGTCCTCTCCGGATCGTTGAGCAACACCGGATACCAGCGCGTCGACCACTTCTACTATGACAAGGAACACTCCAAATCCCCCACATACAACTTCCTGGGCGGAACGGCCAAGTTCGGTATCAACTACAACCTTGACCGCCACAACAATGTATACGGCAATGTCGGATACATCAGCCGCGCTCCCTTCTTCGCCTCCGGCGTATTCTTGAGCCAAGC
Organism: uncultured Porphyromonadaceae bacterium; assembly: GCA_900540625.1. GTDB lineage: Bacteria > Bacteroidota > Bacteroidia > Bacteroidales > Muribaculaceae > CAG-873. The sequence continues at coordinate 25,545 of UQGP01000023.1, forward strand.
AACATCCAATGCCGCCAACCCCGACCCCATCAACGAGAAAGTATTCTCCGCCGAATTGGGCTACGGCTTCGGCTCGCCCATATTCTCGGCCACCTTCAACGCCTATTACACCAAGTGGATGGACAAGACCACCACTCGTACGGGCAACATCGAAGTAGGCGAACACGCCGGTGACCGCTACTATATGAATATGGCCGGTGTAGACGCACGCCACATGGGTCTCGAATTGAACTTCACCTTCATCCCCGCACGCTGGATCGAAGTCAATGGTATGGCATCTATCGGCGACTATCAGTGGGATTCGAACTCGACCGGCTACTTCTACAACCAGCTTGGCCAACCTCTGGCCGACCTCGCAGGTTCTGTTGCCAGCGGCATCCTTGCCAAAGACCACATCCACGCCACACTCGAGCAAAAAGGCGTCAAAGTAGGCGGCAGTGCGCAGATTACCGCCGCTCTCGGAGCAACCTTCCGTCCCTTCAAGGGCCTGCGCGTAGGCCTCGATTGGACCGTGGCCGCCAACAACTACAGCGACTACACCATAAGCTCATCGTCCTATACTCCCAACGGCACCGTCAAGGTGGCCGATCCATGGCGTATTCCCTGGGGACAACAGCTTGACCTCAACGCCGCCTATACCTTCGAAATCGGCGGCCTCAAAGCCACACTCTCCGGCAACGTGCACAATCTCTTCAACTACAACTACGTAGTCGACGCATACACCCCGTCGTCCGAAACCGGCACATGGGAAAATGCCTTCCGCGTATTCTACAGCTTCGGCCGCACTTACGCCATGAAACTTCGCGTCAACTTCTAATAACCCAACCAACATTCCACGACATACATCATTATGAAAACAAGATATATATTCAGCACGATGTTGGCAGCGGTCATGGGCTTGACACTCACCGCCTGCGACGAGAACGATTGGAACAACGACCTCGATGGATTCGAGGACCAAAAGGACCAGCCTATTTCCAACAAGCAGAACATAGAGTACACCCTCACTGCCGATGACTACAAGGCCATCGCCTCCAACGCCACAAACAAGGCTCTCGCAGGCGACGAATTCAAGGCCGACCTCGCTGCCGTGGCCACCCGCCAGGCTTTCTCCGATGCCATTCCGGCCGAGAAATACCTCCCGGCATTCCTCGCCTCCAATTCCTTCAAGTACTTCACTCTCACCGACGGCTCGGGCGTCAAAGTGACCTACAATGTCGCCGGCCCCGTTGATCCCAAGGTTAAGGAGGCTGCCGGAGCACAGCAGTACACCGTCTCCTCGGACGACTACAAGGCTTATGTCTGGGAATCCGAAGACAACTTCATCGACGGATTTGCTCCCTCGCATCCCGCCAACAAGTACCTCGGCAAGATTCTCAACAACGAAGCCGATGCTAACGACGGACTCTATTGCATAGTTTCGTACGCGCAGTCCGAGCAGGAACCTGTGTTCGGAAATGTAGGCGGTGGCGAAACACCGACACCTCCCGCCTTCACTCTTTCCGATGTCATCGGAAGCGTGAAAGTCGACGACCAGGTTGAAATCAACGCTGTCGTTACGGCTGTATGCGGCCAGGGATACGTCATCACCGACAATTCCGGCAGCATCTTCGTATACATGGGCAGCAGCTTCGACGCCAAATCGCAAGCTGTCGGCAATCAGGTTAAGGTTAACGGCACCATCGGCGCTTACAACAAGGGCTTCCAGGTGACCGGAGCCTCGGCTGAAGTCGAAATCGTCGGCACACAGGCAGTCACCTATCCCGCCGCCAAGTCTTACACCGACGCCGAATGGGATCAGTTGATTACACGCACAGAAAACGAACTGGCTGTATACGCAACCATCAAAGGTAAAGTTACGGTAACCGAGCGCAACATCAACGTCAAACCCGAAGGCACCGAGAAGGCTCAAGGCAGCGTCTACGGCATCACTGATGCCCTGCGCGCCCTGTTTACAAACGATGGCGAAGCAACCATCACCGGATACTTCATCGCCATCGCCGGCGGCAGATTCTGCAACTTTGTAGTCACCGCCGTGGACGGCAAGACCGTTACCGCTGCTCCGCGTCGTCACCGCGCTCCTGCCGCAGCCGTGCCCACCACCGGATACAACGCCATGTACCACTTCAACGGCGATAACTGGGTAGCCGCTTCGGGCTTCTGCGTCCTCAACCCCGGCGATTACACAGCCATGGGTCAGAAGTACCAGAACCTTACCGAGCCCACCAAGTACCTGCCGCGCTACCTCGCTGCCAAGTACCCCTATGCTCAGCCCGGCGAGTCCACCAATGTTGCTTACCTATACTATGACTCCAAAGCCAAGGTTACTTCGTATGCCTGCGACCCGTACATCTGCGGCGAAGACGGCGTATGGACTCTTAATACCGGCATCACAGCGGTCACCAACCAGTTTGTACGCAACGCCGGCAAATGGATGTATGACCCCTGCGTCACCATCACCCTGCCCGCCGGTAAAGGTCAGGAACTCTCCACCAAGTACTATCAGGCTTGTGTAAATTGGGTATACGAGAACATCTGCGTGCCCCTGGGCGACACCGACATCAAGAGCGGTAAGTTCTACGTATCCTCTTATGGCAACAACGAGTACTATAGCGGTACCTCCGCATTCCAAGGCAACGTTGACCTGCGTGCCTCCGCTGCCAAGGGTCAGTATCCCGCCGAGTATAAAGATATGGACGATGCTGCTGTTGTAGCCCTCGAAAAGACTCGCTTCATGAACGAAGTTATGCCCGGCGCCCTGGCCACATTGCACGCCGATGCAGTTCCCGTTGACGGAATAGACGTCATCTATACCATCAACTTCTATGCCTACGACGGCTCGGCCACCACACTCTACACCGCACGCTTCCGCGTCACTGCCCCCGGCAAGTTCGAACCCATCGACTGCACCTGGGACAAGTAACCTGACATTCCCCCAAACCCCATAGACAGGAGGGGAGGCGCTACGGCGTCTCCCCTCCGTCATTTTGTAAGGTGCTATGTTTCAGCCTAAGAACAAGCAAGCAGAAGTAATCTTGATGCCAGGATGCTTAGCCCAAAAGTATGTTTGAAAGTGGTGTGGAAAAAATAGACTGCTCATATTTGGACACAGCCAATATCCATTTTTTATTCTATAGGTATATCCCGGAATCTTGCTTGCAATTCTTTCATTCTTTCAATCAAAGCGTCAAAAGGCATTGCATCTCTATAGATATAGCCATCAACCATATTTTCATAATAGTCTCGCTTAAAGGCGTTCAACAGCTTCCCTGTCGGGACAAAATCTATATGTTTGGGATAGTCTTTGAAATAGTCAACATATCCCAGATGGTAAAACTTCTTACGGTGTTCGACTATCACTCGATAAAGAGAGATGTCCGATATGGCAGCATGGCCGTATTCGGTATCCATGATTCTCTCCAGGTCATAGAGGTGCCTGCTCATACGGCGATGCCTGGGATTATCTTTTTGGAATTCCTCATTCAACAGCAAGGCCTTTTCAAGAAACGTCCGTGCCGGAGTCACTGTCCGTATTTCGGAACCCAAATCAATATCAACATCGTTGAACTCTTCGTTTATCATTGTGCCAATGTGTTTAATCTCAAAAGGCTCGTCCATCGAGAGGCAACTAATTTCAACCTTTACTTTTGGCTGTATATCTCCGTTATACTTCGGGAAAATGCTGTCGTATTCTACAAATATGACCGTCGGGTCGCTATCATGAGATATAAGTCTTTCCCCTTCGGGAGTTGGCTGGTGTGTGAGATTAGAGACGGCGTATCCGGAAATCCCCATTCTGTCCAATTCTTTTTTTAGAAGCGTTGAAAGGGTGCCATGGATGTAGTCGCGAGAAGCTTTGCGAAGATTTTTTAGCTGCGTGTTGTTCTCTGCTTTTGCACAGGACAGCCCCAGTTTCTCGGCAAAGAAACCACGGCCTATCGAAAGGTCAATGTCTTCACTAAACCTATTGATTAGCGACCACCCCTTGCTTAATGACGTGCCTCCTTTGAAATTGAGCCATCGCGAACATTCGGTGCCGGAAAGTGCCTTTAGAATGGCCGTCACCCACCAGTCTTTTTCTACGGCTCTTTCGTCTATGCCGCGTTTTCTTGCAACAGCTTGCACTGAGGCCGTCTTTTCTTCCAGGGCTAAGTCCAGCCAAAGATGGTTATTCATCTAGTTGTATGTTTTTGGAATATTCGTTTTATCCATACGGGCATCACCTTCATGTCTTCGTCAAGGCAGTCTGCCTCCGAATTGTTTTTTATCAAAGCGCCTATTCTTTCCTCATCATGACCTGACAGGCTTTTCTCGCCTATGGCTTTTAATGCCTGGACTATAAGGCGGCGCCTAGGCCCTTTTATTGCGAAATTCTTTGGAACGACTCGTCTAAATGTGATATTGCGCCCGTCTATATTTATGACACGTGCCGAACCGGATGTTATAAATGTGGGGTTCATTGGAACCTGTGTAGACAAACCGAGCAAGTTCAGAGCTGTCGCCCCCGTGGGGAGTATCTCGGCATTATCCCTTTCGGCAATAGCGGCAGCAATAACTTCCAAAGGAGGATATGCCAGTCCGAATCGGGTCTTTATGGTTTTTAGATAGACCCCGCGACATAGCCTGTAAATCAGCCCTTCTTTCACCAAGTCTGAAAGTATATGTCCCACGTACTCATCTCCGTATTCCGGAAAACTGTTGCTGAAAAGCAACGTGCCGTTTTCGGCCTCGCTGACCCTCTGCTTTATAACGTCTACTATTTTTGTTGGGACGGACATAATCAAACTATCGGTATTTTTTGCAAAATTACCGATAGTTTCCGACATTCACAACACTTACTATAAATGAAATTAAGAATTATGGGCCAAAACAGGTGCTGAACAGTGCAAAACGTACCAATGCTACTTCTAAGCGTTGTGCTGTGGGCTCGCCACGGCCTAAACAGCAGATAAGCAAACGGGCGACAACATACCGCGAAGGTATCGTGCCGCCCGTTGTGATGTGAATTCAAGTCATTCTATCTGAAACCTTGGATCGAAAGTCGATTTGTCGGCTTTACATCATACCAGGGTAGTCAGAATGAGGTTAGGTTTAATACTTGAAATCAGCAATAAAGTGTTTTTTCCCATTAGCATAGAAATACCAATCATTAAAGTTGTCCTTGTTCAAACTTAACTGTCCGTGTCCGGGTACAATAGCGATTAAACTCTCGCCTTTTTTGTAGATTGAGATACCTTTAAACACTCCGTCTGATGTTCTCATGTTGGTGGCGATACAAACAAGGTCTTGGGGACAGTAGTCCGTACTGTAGGATGTGGATGGTGCAGGGGCGTTCGTTGTACCGGCATACATTGAAAACCCGAGGAGAACGAGTGTTACTCCTAATAGAATTTTTTTCATACGCATTGCGTTTTAGGTGGCCTTACAGTCCCATCAGCCGTTTTTATACATAAAGAGAAGCGTGGACTGATTTGCCACATCACCGAACGAGGGTCCTGAGAAAACCTAAATGCAAGATGTGGAAACAGCAGCCCACGCTATAAGCGTGAAGCCGTCTTGGTCATCTCTTGCATTTTTGAAAATTTCTCAGGTTTTCGTTCGCAAGATAAGCAAAACGCTTCTTCTATAATTCGATATGTCTGCGCATTTGGTTGCGCACCGCAAAGTTAAAACAAATTTCTGATACACACAACCCCCCACTTGACTCTACAGAATGTATGGCGATGAAAATTTCAGGTGGAAATGTCGGCGGAAATGCCTAACTTTGCAGGATAACCAAACAGCCACCGAAATATGACTACTGACAAGACTTTTGCCGAGCATTGCTACAGCATCTTCGAAGCCGCCACCGAGGCATACCATATCGCCGATGACATCGACGCTCCGTGCGCCAATCCGTATACACCCGGCACCATCGAGTATACACTCTTTGCCAAGAACCATATCGATGCCGCCCAATGGCATATGGAGGACATCATACGTGACCCGAACATCGACCCCGTGGAGGCTCTGGTGCTTAAGCGCCGCATCGACAAGTCCAACCAGGATCGCACCGATATGGTCGAGGAACTGGACACGTATTTCCGCGAGAAATACTCGGCGGTGGTGCCTCAGCCCGAGGCTACCATCAACACCGAGAGCCCCGCGTGGGCGCTTGACCGCCTCAGCATATTGGCGCTGAAAATTTATCACATGGCCGAGCAAGTGGCACGTCAAGACGCTACTGCCGAGCACCGCGCACGTTGCGGAGCCAAACTCGAAGTGCTGCGCGAACAGCGTGCCGACCTCACCGCCGCCATCGACACCCTCCTGGAGGACATTGCTGCCGGACGTAAGTACATGAAGGTTTACCGCCAGATGAAAATGTACAACGACCCTTCCACCAACCCGGTCCTCTACGCCGCCGACAAAAAGTAAGGCAAAAAAGACCGTACTCCGCGCGGATGTCTGCGAATCATAACGGTAATTCAATTGAAAAATATGATGGCGATATAGGTCATGGTGACGGCGAAATATAAGCCGGTGCCACCGAAATTGTACATCAAAAAATTAGGTATAACCTCTATACTTCAGATTATTTGGTAAAATCCAAAGCTAAAGAGATACGAACGGTGGCTGTGGCGCGGTTCTCGGCCATGGGCGACATCGCTATGACGGTGCCGGCGGTATATGCCGCTTGCGCCGCCAATCCGGATGTGCGTTTCGTGATGGTGACGCGCAAGGCCTTTGCTCCGATATATGCTCAGCGCCCCGACAATCTCGAGGTGCTCGGCATCGACTTGCGCGAGGGCCGCTATAAGGGCGCCGTCGGGATGTGTCGTCTCGCGGCAGACTTGCGTAGAAAAGGCGTCACCGATTTTGCCGATTTGCACAACGTGCTGCGCACAAAAATTCTTTCGCTGTGTCTGCGCCTGCAAGGCGTGCGAGTGCGGTGTCTGGACAAGCAACGACGCTTGCGTCGCCGCCTATGTGCGGACGGGGCTTTGGCTGCACAGCCGTTAGGGCGAGTCATCGACCGCTATGCGGACGTGTTTGCGGCTCTGCGTTTGGAATGTCGCCCGGACGATTTTGCCGGATACGGCCGCGAGACTGCGGGTAGTCATCCCGGGGCATCCGTGTGCATAGGCATTGCACCCTTTGCCGCACACCGCGGCAAGGTGTATCCTGCCGAGCGTATGCTTGCCGTAGTCGAAGAACTGGCACACCGTCAGGGCACACGGATATACCTCTTCGGCGGCGGCAAGACCGAGACGCCGGTGCTGGCGCAATGGAAGGCGCAGTTGAGTGCCAAAGGTCTCGATGTGGTCGATATGGCTGCGGCTAAGGCCGGATTTGCCGGCGAAATAGACGTAATCTCGCGCCTGGACGCTATGGTGTCTATGGACAGCGGCAATATGCACTTGGCGGCGCTGTGCCGCGTGCCCGTGGTCTGCATCTGGGGTGCGACGCATCCCGCGGCCGGCTTCACTCCGTGGAAGGGTGAGGCCTCGCTGATGCTTGGTGATGACACCCTTGCGTGTCGTCCTTGCTCTATTTTCGGCAAAAAGGAATGTCGCTTCGGCGACTATCGATGTTTCGATGCCGTCACCCCGCAGGCCATCGTAGATGCCGTGGATCGCGCCGTCAATATCAAACGAACAGAACAATGAGTCAAGAACAGGATTTCGATATACGCAACTCCGAGCGGGACAAGGACTTCGAGCGAGCCTTACGCCCCAATCATTTCGAAGCCTTCAACGGGCAGGAAAAGATTGTTGCCAACCTCAAGGTCTTTGTCGAGGCGGCGCGTATGCGCCATGAGGCCTTGGACCATATATTACTTTTCGGGCCTCCCGGACTGGGCAAGACTACGCTCGCCGGCATCATAGCCAACGAATTGGGCGTAGGCTTCAAGGTCACCAGCGGCCCGGTGCTGGACAAGCCCGGTGACTTGGCCGGCATTCTGACCACGCTCGAGGAAAACGATGTGCTGTTCATTGACGAAATACACCGCCTCAGTCCCGTGGTCGAGGAATACCTCTACTCTGCCATGGAGGACTACCGCATAGACATTATGATAGACAAGGGCCCGGGGGCGCGTTCGGTGCAATTGTCATTGAGCCCGTTTACGCTCGTGGGTGCCACCACTCGCAGCGGCCTGCTGACGGCTCCCCTGCGCGCGCGTTTCGGTATCAATTGCCATCTCGAATATTACGATCACGCCACCTTGGAGCGCATTATACGGCGCAGTGCGGCGTTGCTGAAGGTTCCCATCACCGATGATGCGGCCCTCGAGATAGCTATGCGTAGTCGCGGCACGCCGCGCATTGCCAATGCTTTGCTGCGTCGTGTGCGCGATTTTGCTATGGTCAAAAGCGACGGCACCATCGATATGGCCATTGCGCGATATGCGCTCGAGGCGCTTAATATTGATAGGTACGGCCTTGATGAGATTGACAACAAGCTGTTGTCCACTATTATACACAAGTTTGGCGGCGGCCCGGTGGGGCTGTCCACCATAGCCACGGCTCTGGGCGAAGACACGGGCACCATCGAGGAGGTGTACGAGCCTTACCTCATACAGGAGGGCTTTGTCAAGCGTACTCCGCGCGGTCGCGAAGTTACTCCCAAGGCTTTCAAACATTTAGGCGTCAAGATGTCGACGGACGATATGCCGGGACTTTTTGACACCCTCGACGTATAGACATACGATATGGGTTCGATAAAATCATTGATGAAAGATACGGCCATATACGGCCTTAGCAGCATCATCGGGCGTTTTCTCAACTGGTGCCTGGTGCCGCTGTATACTATCAAGTTCACCCCCGCCGAGTATGGTTTGAACACCTACGTGTATTCGGTGGTGGCGCTGGCGCTTATTGTGCTGACATACGGTATGGAAACGGGCTTCTTCCGTTTTGCCAACCATGACCGCTGGAAAGACCCTATGGAGGTGTATTCCACCTCGCTGATATCGCTGGCGGTATCCTCTACGGCCTTCGTGGTGCTCGTGGCCTTGTTCCTTGACCCGGTAACGACGTGGATGGAGTGCGACGGACATCCCGAATATGTGATGATGATGGCCGTGTGCGTGGCCGCCGATGCCTTTACGGCCATCCCGTTCTCGTATCTGCGATATCGCAAACGCCCCGTGCGCTTTGCCGTGTTGCGATTGGTCAATATCGGTGTCAATATCGCTCTCAATCTTTTCTTTATTTTGCTGTGCCCGTGGCTGATGCGTGTGGCTCCGGCCACCGTGTCATGGTTCTATGATCCGTCCTTCGGCATCGGATATATATTCTTGGCCAATCTCATATCATCACTGCTGACGCTGGTGATGCTGCTGCCCGAACTGCGCGGCTTCCGCTGGCGTTTCAATCGCCGACTGTGGCACGCGATGATAGTGTACTCGGCGCCGCTGCTGGTGCTGGGCGTTGCGGGAATTATGAACCAGACCATAGACAAAATCCTGTATCCGTCGCTGGTGGCGGACAAGGCGCAGGCTATGGACGGCTTGGGCATCTACGGAGCCAATTACAAGATTGCCATCGTGATGGTGATGTTCATTCAGGCCTTCCGTTTTGCTTACGAGCCTTTTATCTTTGCCCAAAGTCGCGATAAGGGCGAAGAACGCCTCCAAGCCTATCGCGATGCCATGAAGTACTTCGTCATATTCGCCTTGGTGATTTTCCTCGGTGTGATGTTCTATATAGACATCCTTAAGTACTTTATTTCGCCCAAATATTTCAGCGGTTTGAAGGTGGTGCCCATCGTGATGCTTGCCGAGCTGTTCTTCGGCATATTCTTCAATCTCTCGTTGTGGTACAAGCTCACCGACAAAACGGTCTGGGGTATGTACTTCTCGCTGCTGGGTCTCGGCATAACCGTCCTCGGCAATGTCCTCCTGGTACCGCGTATGGGGTATATGGGCTGTGCATGGGCTGCGCTGGCATGCTATACGGTGATGATGGTCGCCAGCTACTTTGTAGGCCGAGCCAAGTATCCTATCGGCTATCCGTTGCGACGCATCGCCGCCTATTTCGCCCTCGCAGCGGTACTCTATGTCGTGGGCATGTACGTGATTGATATGCCGCAGATGTGGCTGCGTCTGCCCCTGCGCACACTGCTTATTGCCGCCTTTGTCTTCGTGGTCATACGTCGCGAAGGCATACGGCTGCCCAAACGTCTGCACCTGTCACGATGAAAATCACCCTTGTCACACATAGCGACAGTCGCGGCGGCGCCGCCGTGGTCACTCTGCGCCTGGCGCACGCCTTGCGCGACTGCGGAGTGGACGTTGTGGTGCTGGCTGCCAACGTCTCTACGGACGATCTGGTGGTCAAGCCGTTGGCATCGCCTACGGCGGTGCACATGGCTTTTCTGGCCGAGCATATAGACATCTTCCGCCATCGAGGGGTGCGGCGCGACAACCTCTTCAAGATTTCTACGGCTACGGCCGGACTGCCGCTGTGGCAGCATCCGGATATTGCAGATGCAGATGTCGTGGTTCTCGGCTGGGTCAATCAGGGAACGGTGTCGCTGCGTGGCATACAACGGCTGCACGCCGCATTTCCCGATAAGCACATACTGTGGGTGATGCACGACCTATGGAATGCCACCGGCATTTGCCACCATACCGTGGACGGCTGCGACCGCCTTACGGGCGTTTGCGGCGCTTGTCCGCTGTTGCACGGACGGCCTCATGCCACCGACCTGTCCACGCGTACACAGGCAGCCAAGAAGGCCTTATACGAAGCCGTGCCCATACGCTTTGTCGCCGTCAGCAATTGGCTGGCTGAACGTTGTCGCGAGTCTTCGCTGATGCGTGATGCAGACATCTCGGTGGTGCCTAATGCCTTCCCGGTGGAATCGTTCATGCCTGTCGGCGAAGTGGCTGCCTTCCCGGACGTGCCGCAGGATGCACGCGTCATCATCATGGGCGCAGCACGTCTTGACGACCCAATCAAAAACCTCCCTTTGGCCGTGGAGGCGCTCAATGCTGTTACGGCCGACGGTGCTTTCGCGGTATTTTTCGGCGAAATACGCGATGCTCATGCCTTGGACGAGCTGCGTATGCCACACCTTGCCCTCGGACGTGTGAGCATGGAGATGTTGCCGTTGCTGTATAGACGCGCTGACATCGTGCTTTCGACATCGCGACATGAGACGCTCCCCGGCACGCTTATCGAAGGCATTGCCTGCGGCGCACGTGCGGTCACCACCTCGCACGGCGGTCAGTCGGACATCGTCACGGATACTTCGCTGGGCTCGATGTGTCCCGACGACCCCAAAGCCATAGCCTCTGCCATCGATGCACATCTCGCCGAACGCGCCTCCTGCCGTGATATTGCAGCCGACCGCGCTGCCATGCATACAGCCATAGCCGACCGCTTTGCCGCCTCGGCCATAGCCGACCGCTTCCTTTCGCTTTTGAACTCCCGTCCGCAGCAGTGAACAGCCGATGCCTCGACCGCCGGCCGGCTCGCATCCTGCCGCTGTCCCGAAATGTGTCGGGTGCGAATGACGTGTCGTGTGCTGTCAATCGCATTGTTACATTGTTTTGCCGTTTCTCACTGTTTATATAACTCCGGAGTTCAATAAGGCTGCGCAATCGGTTGAAAACATGACGGAAGAATTTTTCATTTAGTACGAGAATTATTTTGTAGAAAATTTGCATATCGGAAAATCGTTGTGTAAATTTGCAGTGAATAAATCCTCTCTCCCGCCA
>UQGP01000024.1 GCA_900540625.1 uncultured Porphyromonadaceae bacterium
CCTGGTAATTCCAAGGTCGTTAATCTTCCTCGTTTTTTGATGCGGTTGCCCTGGCATTTTCGGCGATGATGCGGGATTATTGGCGGAAAAGTGCTATATTTGCCAGTGAAAGCGGCGGGATAGCCAAGGATAGGAGGAACGGTGGTGACACATTGACGCCTCTGATGCGGCTTCCGACGCTCAAATGTTGCAATCCGAATGCTTCGAATGTCATCGAGAGGCTTCGGCGCGGAGGATGGCGGCAAAATACCGAACCCGAGAAACCAAACTCCCGTAAGCGACGGGGGTAATATCAAGACCGAACATACGATACCGAATATACAACAGACTATATCGAAACCAAACACAAATAAACACATAAGAGCCAGACCCGAACATGAAACGTATCATTGAGTGCGTCCCCAATTTCAGCGAAGGACGCCGCCCTGAAGTTATACAAGAGATAGTCAAGAGCATCGAGGACGTCGAGGGCGTCCGACTGCTGGACGTGGACCCCGGAAAGGCGACCAATCGCACGGTTGTGACCTTTGCCGGTACGCCGGAGGCGGTGGTCGATGCGGCCTTCCGCAGTGTCAAGAAGGCTTCCGAACTCATCGATATGCGTACGCACCACGGCGAGCATCCGCGCATAGGCGCCACAGATGTTTTGCCCTTGGTGCCGGTGAGCGGCGTCACCCTTGAGGAGTGCGCCGAGATGGCTCGTGCTCTTGCCAAACGTATAGCTGATGAGCTGGCGATACCGACGTATTGCTATGAGGCGGCGGCTTTGCGCCCCGAGCGCCGTAACTTGGCTGTATGCCGCAAGGGTGAGTACGAGGCTCTGGCTCAGCGTATCACCGACCCGGCGGAGATGCCGGACTTCGGTGGCGGAGAGTTCACCGAGCAGGCTGCACGCAGCGGAGCTACCGTCGTCGGTGCTCGCGACTTTCTGGTTGCTGTCAATTTCAACCTCAATTCGACCAGCACTCGCCGCGCCAATGCCATCGCCTTTGATGTCCGCGAAAAAGGACGTCCGCGCCGCGAGGGTAACCCCATCACGGGCAAGATTGTACGCGATGCCGAGGGTAATCCGGTGATGATTCCGGGCACGCTCAAGGGTTGCAAGGCCATAGGATGGTACATCGAAGAATACGGCATCGCCCAGGTGTCGATGAATATTACGGACATACGCGCCACGCCGCTGCACGTGGCTTTCGAGGAGGTGTGCCGCGCCGCCGACCGCCGCGGATTGCGTGTCACCGGAACCGAAATCGTGGGTCTGGTGCCGCGTTCGTGTCTGCTGGATGCCGGCAAATATTTTCTGCGCAAGCAATGCCGCTCGCTGGGTATCAGCGATGACGAGATTATCAAGATAGCTGTCAAGTCGCTCGGTCTTGAGGATTTGGCACCTTTCAAGGTTCACGAAAAAGTCATTGAAGACCTCTTGGCACCCAAGGGCGGCAAGAAACTCGTCGACTTTACTTGCCAAGGCTTTGCCGAGGAGACGGCCTGCGAATCGCCGGCGCCCGGCGGCGGCTCCGTATCGGCGTATATGGGTGCCATGGGTGCCGCTTTGGCCACCATGGTCGCCAACCTGTCGGCGCATAAGCCCGGATGGGACGACCGCTGGGAATTCTTCTCCGACTGGGCCGTGAAGGGGCATGCGCTGATGCAGCGTCTGCTCGCTTTGGTGGACGAGGATACCGAAGCTTTCAACCGCATTATGGCCGTATTTGCCATGCCCAAGGGCACGGATGAGGAGAAGTCCGCACGTGCCGCCGCCCTCGAGGAGGCTACACTATATGCCGCCCAAGTGCCGCTGAAGACTATGAAAGCCGCCATGGAAGTCTTTGAAGTGGCGCATGTTATGGCTGTGGATGGCAATCCCAATTCGCTCTCGGACGCCGGCGTAGCCATACTTGCCGCTCGTGCCGCCGTACGCGGTGCGGCGCTCAACGTGATGATAAATGCTGCCGGACTCAAGGACACGGACAAGGCCAAGGCACTCAAAGGTGAGGCTCAGGCCTTGGCTGCCGAGGCGGACAGCCGCGAACAGACTCTAATATCCGAAATCGAAGAAAGACTATGACCCTCAATCAATTCCAACAGGACATCGTGGGCGGTATTCCGGCCCGACTGCCCGAACCGCAGGAATATGACACTTCTGTCAACCACGCTCCGCGGCGCAAGGATATCCTCACGCCCACACAAAAGGCCTTGGCTCTGAAAAATGCGTTGCGCTATTTCCCTAAGGAACAGCACGCCGTCTTGGCTCCGGAATTTGCCGAGGAGCTGCGCCGCTATGGTCGCATATACATGTATCGGTTGCGCCCGCATTATCCGATGTACGCCCGCCCCATCGAGGAGTACCCGGCCAAGTGTCGGCAGGCTGCGGCCATAATGCTGATGATACAGAACAATTTGGACCCGCGCGTGGCCCAGCATCCGCACGAACTTATCACTTATGGCGGCAACGGTGCCGTGTTCCAAAACTGGGCGCAATACCGCCTGGCGATGCAATACTTGTCGCAGATGACCGAGTGTCAGACCTTGGTAATGTACTCGGGACATCCGTTGGGGCTGTTTCCGTCGCACAAGGACGCGCCACGTGTTGTGGTCACCAATGGTATGGTCATACCCAATTACTCCAAGCCGGACGACTGGGAGCGCTTCAACGCCATGGGCGTGTCGCAGTACGGCCAGATGACAGCCGGATCGTACATGTATATAGGTCCGCAGGGCATAGTCCACGGTACCACAATTACGGTGCTCAATGCGGCTCGTAAGCGTCGCGCGCCGGGCGACACACGCCGTATGCTGTTTGTGTCTTCCGGACTGGGCGGAATGTCGGGAGCACAGCCCAAGGCCGGGAATATAGCCGGCGTGGTAAGCGTTGTCGCCGAAATCAATCCGGCGGCCGTCGAGAAGCGCCACAGCCAAGGATGGGTGGACGAGGTGCATACCTCGCTTGACGAACTGATCCCGCGTATACGTCGCGCTTTGGCCGCCGGCGAGGTAGTGTCTATGGCCTATCAGGGCAATATCGTAGACCTCTGGGAACGCTTGGCCGATGAGGATATACGCGTAGACTTGGGCAGCGACCAAACATCGCTGCACAACCCGTGGGCCGGCGGATATTATCCGGCGGGGCTCACCTACGAGCAGTCGCGCACGATGATGGCCGAAGATCCCGAGCGCTTCAAGCAGCAGGTGCAGATGTCGTTACGCCGTCAGGTGGCCGCTATCAACAAGTTGACAGCTCGCGGTATGTATTTCTTTGATTACGGCAATGCCTTCATGCTGGAGGCTTCGCGCGCCGGGGCCGATATCATGGGCGCCGACGGCAAGTTCAGGTATCCGTCATACGTGCAGGACATTATGGGGCCGTTGTTCTTCGACTACGGTTTCGGCCCGTTCCGCTGGGTGTGCACCTCGGGGTTGCCGCAGGATTTGGCACTTAGCGATGACATTGCACGTCGCGTATTGGAAGATATGCGTCGCGACGCTCCCGCCGAAATCGCGGGACAGTTGGACGATAATATCCACTGGATAGCCGAGGCCGGCGCCAACAACTTGGTCGTAGGTTCGCAGGCTCGCATCCTATACGCGGACGCCGAAGGCCGTATGGCCATAGCTCGAGCCTTCAACGAAGCCATAGCCGACGGGCGCATCTCGGCGCCCATAGTCCTGGGGCGCGACCACCACGATGTCTCGGGCACCGATTCGCCCTATCGCGAAACCTCCAATATCTATGACGGGTCGGCATTTACCGCTGATATGGCGGTGCAAAATGTCATTGGCGACGGATTTCGCGGAGCCACCTGGGTGTCGCTGCACAACGGCGGCGGCGTCGGATGGGGCGAAGTCGTCAACGGCGGATTCGGTATGGTTATCGACGGCAGCGCCGAGGCGCGTCGGCATATAGACGAGATGATGCTGTGGGACGTCAACAACGGCATCGCTCGCCGCAGCTGGGCTCGCAACGACGGAGCCATGTCGGCTGCGCGTCGCGCCATGGCTCTTCATCCGGACATGGTCATCACCATGCCCAACATCGCCGATGACGACGTGGTGCGCGATGCGCTCGCGTGACTTTGGCTCATGGGAAATATTGTCCGCCTTCTCAAAAATTTACAAACCACAAATTCTTACCTCGAATATGTATCATACCATTAGCGAAAGGCATATTACGCCTGCCAAAATATACGAAATCGTTGCCTCGGGCAAGGCGCTGCGTCTATCGGAGCAAGCCGTGGAGCGCATATGCAAGTGCCGCGAGTACTTGGACAAAAAAGCCGTTGGCGGCACGCCCATTTACGGTGTCACAACGGGCTTCGGTTCGCTGTGCAATGTCTCTATAGACCGTAAAGACTTGTCCACATTGCAGCGTAATCTGATTATGTCACACGCTTGCGGCACCGGCGAACGCGTGCCCTCCGAGATTGTCAAGTTGATGATGCTGCTTAAGGTTCAATCGCTTGCCTACGGCCATTCGGGCGTGCAAGTGGCGACCGTTCAGCGACTTATTGACATGTACAACCACGACATCATCCCCGTCGTCTATCAGCAGGGTTCGCTGGGTGCTTCGGGTGACTTGGCGCCATTGGCGCACATGTCGTTGCCGCTCATCGGAATGGGCGAAGTGGAATACATGGGCAGGGTGGTGGATGCCGGCGAAGTGATGCACAAGATGGGCTGGGAGCCTATCGACTTGCAGTCCAAGGAAGGTCTGGCGTTGCTCAACGGCACACAGTTTATGAACGCCTACGGCACGTGGGCGCTGCACATGGCACATCGAATTTCGGCATGGGCCGATGTCATAGGCGCCATTTCGCTGGATGCCTTCGACGGCCATATCGAGCCGTTCAATGACTCGGTCAACCGCATCCGCGCACACCGCGGCCAGTCGGACACGGCTACATTCTTCCGCAAGTTTATGGAAGGCAGTGAGATACTGGCTCGTCCGAAGAAGGATGTTCAAGACCCGTACTCGTTTCGCTGCATACCGCAGGTACACGGGGCGTCCAAGGACACAATACGGTACGTGGACAGCGTATTCGAAGCCGAAAGCAACTCGGTGACAGATAACCCGACGGTGTTCCCGGACGAAGACCTCGTTGTTTCGGCCGGCAACTTCCACGGCCAGCCGTTGGCCATCGCCATGGATGCCTTGTCCATAGCCGTCGCCGAGCTGGGAAGCATCTCAGAGCGCCGCATCTACCGCCTCATCTCGGGCCTGCGCGATCTGCCGCGCTTCCTCGTGGCCAATCCGGGCCTCAATAGCGGATTTATGATTCCGCAATACACTGCCGCATCCATCGTCAGCCAAAGCAAGGGCCTGTGTATGCCCGCCTCGGTAGACTCGATTTCGTCCTCGCAGGACCAGGAAGACCATGTCAGCATGGGTGCCAATGCGGCTACAAAGTTATACCGCGTGGTACTCAATACCGAACGCGTACTCGGTATTGAGCTTTTCAATGCCGTACAAGCCCTCGATTTCCGCCGTCCGCTCAAGTCGTCACCGGCCATAGAGGCTCTTGTGGCCGAATACCGCGCCATTGTCCCCTATATAGACAACGACCAACCGATGTATCCGCATATTGCCAACTCTATCAAATTCATACAGCGCGAAGCACCGCGCATCTGACAGTACACGCCCATAATGGCTATAAAGTTGTAATGGCCATTATGGGCACGCTTCTTTACCTACTACGCGTTATGGACATTCTATTATACAATATCGGGCTTCTCGCCGGCATCGAAACACAAGGCCGCACACGCCTACAAGGAACGGAAATGGGCGAAGAACGCTCGATGCGCGATGCATATCTTGTAATCAAAGAAGGGCTTATCGCCGACTTCGGCCCCATGGCCTCGATGCCGCGTGACCGCCGCTACGACACCGAGACGGATGTCCGTGGCGGCGCCGTCCTCCCGGCGTTCTGCGATGCGCACACGCATATCGTGTATGCCGGATCGCGCGAGCAGGAATTCGAGGACAAAATCCGCGGCCTTTCGTACGAGGAAGTGGCGCGGCGCGGCGGCGGAATACTCAATTCGGCCGACCTGCTGCACGACACCTCCGAGGACGAACTTTACCGCCAAGCACTGCCGCGTGCACGCCGTATGATTGAGTACGGCACCGGAAGCATCGAAATCAAGAGTGGATACGGGCTCAACCTCCATGACGAATTGAAAATGCTGCGTGTCATTGCTCGTTTGCGCCAAGACTTGCCGGCCAATATTGTGTCCACATTTCTGGGAGCTCACGCATTGCCGCGCAATTTCGCCGGTGACTATCAGGGATATGTCGATGTTGTATGTCGCGAGATGATTCCCGCCGTGGCGCACGAAGGCCTTGCCCAATACATCGATGTGTTCTGCGACCGCGGATTCTTTACGCCGCAGCATACGGCGCAGATACTCGAATGTGGGTACCGCCACGGCTTGCGGCCCAAGATTCACGCCAACGAGCTGGACTGCTCCGGCGGCGTGGAAGTGGGCGTGGCGCACAATGCCCTCTCCGTAGACCATCTCGAACACACCTCCAACGACCAAATACGCGTCCTCAAAGGCACCGCTACGATGCCGACGGTACTGCCGGGCTGCTCGCTTTTCTCGCGCCTGCCTTACGCCCCGGCACGCCGAATGATTGACGCCGGGCTGGGTGTTGCAGCCGCCTCCGACTACAATCCCGGCTCGACCCCCTCGGGCAATATGTCGCTGGTCAATTCGCTGCTATGCATACAGATGCGGCTCACTCCGGCCGAAGCGCTCGCCGCCACCACCATCAACGGCGCCTATGCCATGGGCCTGTCCGAGACCACCGGCGCCATCGCCGTCGGCCTCCGTGCCGACCTCCGCATCACCAATCCCGTCCCCTCGCTCGCCTTCCTGCCATACTCCTTCGGCGACAACCTCACCCGCACGACCCTCCTCTCCGGCCGCCCCGCCTGACATCGCAATAGCTGCATATGCGCGCAAAAGACGTTATACCGGACAAATATGGATGGAAGCAAAACTATAATTCGAATCTTTTGGGCGGTGATTATTATCGGCATCATCGCCATAGGCGCGCACATGCACGACAGCAAAGACACCGAAAAGCCTGTAGCGTCAGAGTCGGACACGCCCCAAACTACATGGTACGATTTGATGTTGAATCATAAAGTCGATACGTTTATCGATCCGACCATCCCTTGCCCGTCGAATGGTCGCGGCACTTACGTAAGCCGGTCTTCACCATCGGGGGATCCCTACAATGCCGGGTATGATGCCGGGTACGAAGACGGCTATGCCGCCGGAGTGGCAAACAATTCGTTCGGCGCCGGCTATGATGATGCAAACGAGTTTTCGGGCGAAGATGCCACGCGCTTTTGTGCCGGATACGAAGCCGGCTACGAGTCCGGATTCTCGGAAGGCCTCGCTCACTACAACGATGAAAAACAAAAAGAATCCCTAAGAACGCGTTCCTTCTTCCATAACAGCAGCTATCCCGACCCTTGGGATGAGGAATAGAAAAACAAGTGCTCGCGATTATGTGGAGCCTGCTGTGTCTATTATGTTCTAAACGAGTATCTTGAGTGCCTCTATATCCAGCAAAAATGGGATAATGCCCACATAGGTGATGCCATCTTCATCTGTCCACATTCTTTGGTTCCCATCTAATACCACTATTTTGCGGTAGAAGTCTCCGCTATGTTTCAACGAGAATGTCTCCTGTTTGCGCTTCTCCGGGTCATCTACATTCAGCGCGGACTGGATATACACTTTTTCTTTTCCGGTGTTCACGACAAAGTCAATTTCGTATTGAGATTGCTTCCGTTTGCCATCAATCGTTTGTAAGACTTCGACCACGCCGACATCGACACTTAGTCCGCGCATTAACAGCTCGTTGTATAACATGTTTTCCATCAGATGCGAACGTTCCTGTTGACGCCAGTTCAAGCGAGCATTCCTTAATCCTAAGTCCACTGCATAATATTTCTGAATAGACCCAAAATACTTTCTGCCTTTTACGTTCCATCTTTTTGAACAACTAAAAAGATACGCGTCTTCAAGGATGTTTATGTATTTCTTGATGGTGCTGTCCGATGTTGTCTTGCCCAAAATAGAACAAGCAGTATTAGCCAGCTTGTGTGGATTTGTTAGTGAACCGACCGATGACGATAAAACGTCTGTCAAAGTATCAAGCAATGTTATGTCTTTTAGCTTGTTTCGTTCAATAATATCCTTTAGATAGACGTTCTTATAAAGATTTATAAGGTATTTGCGCTTTTCGGCCTCGTCATCTTCCAGCACGGCTAACGGCATACCACCATATGCCAAATATTTCTCAAGGGCATCAATTTTGTCAAGCTCTTTTGTTTGGCAGAACTCTTTGAAGGACAGCGGATAAACCCTGATTTCCGACCCCCTGTCTCGAAAATTGGTGACAATATCCGTAGACAACATCTTAGAGTTTGACCCGGTCACATACACATCCAGATTCGGATGCCCCATTAAGTCATTGAGTACGTCATAAAAAGTCGTATAAAGCAATTCCCGGTCCTCTTCCGGCACAGATTTTTCATCTATATCAGTGCTTTTTACCCTGTAGGACAGCTGTATCTCATCGATGAAAACATAATACCGCTTACCCATATCGCTTGACTTTTTGACCACATAATCGTATAGGACGTTTGGGTTGCGGTATTTTACGTCACGTCTTTTCTCTAAGTCAATTTCTATGAAGGAGTCTTCCGTAACGCCGGTCTCTATCAGATGCTGTTTGAAAAGAACAGATAGGAGGAACGACTTGCCACAGCGTCTGATGCCTGTGATAATCTTAACCTTGCCGTTCCAGCTTTTGGCACTAAGTTTTGCTATGTAATCGGCTCTATTTATTATCATTACGTCTGTTTTTTAGTAGCTGCAACTGAAAAAATGGTTGCAGATGCAGCTGTTTTTTCAGTGCAAAGATACGATTTTGTGTTATATGCTACAAATAATTAGCGTTTTACCTCTTTCTATTTCCGGACCGCAGATGGTTGGGTCAGGGGCTTCTCGTAGGCGAGGCGGGGGCCCCAGGTGAAGTGGTGGAGGCCGCGGCAGATGTAGTCGGCGCGGCTGAGGATGCGCTGCATCACGATGTTGTCTTGGCCGGTGTCTATGCGCATGGCGCGTATGCCTTGTGCGGCAAGGTGTGCTTCGGACATAGCAAGTATTTGGGCGGCAAGCCCTTGTCCGCGAAATCCCGGGGCTATGGCCAGTCGGTGGATGACGCCGTAGGGCCCGGGATAGTGCCATATCCGGGATAGACGGTTGTACTCGGCATCGCCTTCGGTCAGGTAGGCATAAGCGACAATATTCTCACGTTCAACGATGTTCGAGCCTTCAATGGTAATGTCTGCGGCTTTGGCGGAGGTGCCTTCGTTTTCGAATATATATGCGCCTTGGGCGGCGATGTCTGCGGCAATGTCGTCATATGACGGGTAGCCGTCTTCCCATTGGCGAAATCCGCATTGGCGCTGGAACCGTCGAGCGCTGTCGGTGATTGCCAGTATTTGCTCGATGTCTGCCGTTGTGGCGTATCTCATTTTCATACTCCAAAGTTAGGCATAACTATTTGTTTTGGCAAGATTGTCAAACGCGGCGGTGGATGATGCTTGAAAAATTGAAAGGGAGGCGAGCCGCGCGGCTCGCCTCCCTTTATTGAGGATGATGTTGGTCAGTGGTTATTTGATGACGACCTTGGTGGCTTTATTGCCTTGACGGCGTACATAGATGCCGGGGGTGAGGTTGTCGGCGTCTACGCGTATGCCTTGGAGGTTGAAGTACTCGACGTCGGCGTTGTCGCCATCGACGGTGATGTCGGAGATGGCGTCAGCGATTTCGCCGGCATACTTGAAGTATCCCAGACCTTGTCCGAAGACGTTGGCGTAGATGTTGACGATGCCCTTGCGCGATCCTTCGGCGCTTACGACAACTGTGGACATGTATTGGCTGTTCACGTTTGATCCGAAGCCGTTTTCGGGCAGGCGTTTGATGGGAGCCGTGGCTTTGGCCACGCCGTTGGTTACATCAATGATAGCTACTTGTCCGTCTTGCAGGTTGCCGGTCTTGTAGGTGATAGCGGCGATGTATCGCTTGTTGCCTATGGAGAATTGGGCGAAAGCTGTGCCGTAGGAGGATCCGCCGAGCGCTTCTTTGGGCAGGATTTCGTCTGTAATCTTGCCGGAAGCATCGAACTTGGCTATCTGGTTGTCTTTCTGGGCCATCCAGAAGCTGCCGTCGGTGTTGGGATAGATCTTGGAAGCACCACGGCCGTCGCTGCCGTATGCATATGCTTCGCCTTTAGCGTTTTTCAGCGCTATGGTGTGCATATTGTTGTCGCAGCTGCCGTTTTTGATTTCGAAGTATACGACTTCGTTGGAGCCGTCTTTGGTGAGCCATACTCGGCCGTTGTTGAGCGTTCCGCTGAAAGCTACGGAAGCACCGGTGATGATGCCTGCGCCGTCTTTCTGGACGAGTACGCGCGGTGCGGCTGCATCGTTGTCCCAAATGTATACGCGGAGGTTTTGGGCGGCTGTTACGATGTTGGAGGCGATGAGTTTGCCGTCGGCTACGGCGAGACCGCCGAGTCTGCCGAGAGCACTTCCGAGGTCGGCCACGGAGAGCGAGCCTTTGTGCTTGCCGTCCTTGGTGTTGATGATGTTCACTGCGACATCACCCCAGTTTTTGCCGTTGAGTACATAAAGTTTGTCACCAATCAGAGCGATGTCACGGTTGGCCGATTCGGTGGTGACGAAGCTTGTCCAGCTCGGGGTGTTGTTCTTGTTGGTGGAGTATATCCATTCCTCGGAGAGTTTGTCCTGATGGGCTGCAATGTCTTCGAGCAGGGTTATGGTGGCTTCGCATGTGCCGTTGAGGGCTACGGTGACGTTGGTCGCGCCCTGGCTTGACAGGGTGAGGGTAGCCTTGTGCGAGCCTTCGGCGGTGGGGGTGTATGTCACCTTGAGGGTGCCGGAGTTGCTGAGGCTTGTGTTCGAAAGTTTGAACATATTGGCGTTGGCACCGCTGAGTGTGGCGGTGATGTTGCCTTTGAGGTTGGCGCCTTCAATCTTGAGCTCTTTGTCCACGGCTACGTTCTTCTTGGAGGTGAAGGACAGAGTGGTGGGATTTGCGCTGATTGAGGGGTCGGGTTCGCCCGGGCCGGTGATGGCCGAGGGGTTCTTGGCCGGCGGGTTGCCGTAGGTGAAATATGCCAAGCCGTGCTTGGTGGAGAGTACCCATGCTTCCAAGTAGTTGTTGCCGTCGGTGTTGATCATGCAATCACCCGTGCAGTTGGAGTTCTTGGATGCGTCACCGAGGCCGTCGGAGGGGTATTTGCCGTTTTCGGTGGTGTTGGAGTAGTTGCCGGCGTTATCCTTGACGATGCGCATCTTGGCTCCGGTGTAGTTCGTCGTGCCTTCGAAGATGAGGTTGGCTGCGTATTTGCCGCCCTTCCAGTTGAATTCGTGGTGGCTGGCGCCGAAGGTCTTGCCGGCGCAGGTGTTGACGCATTGTACGGTGCAAGTGCCGTCGTTGGGGTTATTGGTCCATGCGGGCTGGCTGCTCTTGCCGTCTACCCACCATCCGTTGCCTTGGGGATATGCACGCGAGGTGTCGCCGGTCTTCCATTGTTTGCCGTCTTTCAGAACCTTAGTGTTCTTGGCCTGAGCAATTTTGGTGCCGTTCATATGGTATTCGACGATGCGGGTGTCGGTGCCGTTGTCGTTACAGAATGCTAACCAGTAATCCGAGGGATATGTACCGGTAAGCTCCATACAGTCACCCACACGAGCGGCGCCTTGGATGTCTGTGGTAGATAGTGCCAGTGTGGGGTAGCTGTTGTCGTTGTCCCATGCGTATACGCGGAATTCTTCGCCTTGTTTTGCGAGGTTGCAGGCAAGTACCTTGCCGTTGTTGCATTTGACGTCGCAGAGGGTCAGTGTACCGCCTTTGACGATGTTGTTCTTGGGCAGGAAGCCGAGCTTTTCGCCGGTTTGGGCGTTGAGCACGAGGATGTCGCTGTGGTTGTATACGCAGTACAGTTTGCCGTCGTTGTATACAAAGTTGCGGATGTTGGAGGCGTCATAGCCTTTGGATTCCTTATTGCCCTTTTTCTCGGAGATGTTCCATTTTTCGGAGAGCTTGCCCAGCGGCGGAGGAGTAACGGTAGCGGTGATGTTGATGACCTTTTCAAGACTTCCGCACTTGACGCGTACATAGAATTTGGAGTTGACAGCCGTACCGCCTTCGCAGTATGTTCCGACTTTATCGGAGATCTTGAAGGTGATGGTGAATGTACCGCCCGAAGCGGGGAGCGAAGTCACGCTGGTGGCGAAACGTCCGGGGGTGTACGAAGCTACGGTGATGTTGCCGCTGAGGTCTTTACCGGTTACCTTAATGGTAGCGCTCGGGTTCTGACCGGCTTCGCAGGTGAAGTTTACGGAAGTGGGGCTGACGGTGAGCGTGGGGTTGCTGGTCGAGGGCTTGGAGCCGGTGGCAATACATCCCCAGTGGAACGTTCCGATGTTTTTGTATCCGTTGCTGTATCCGGGCCAGTCGTATGTCGAATAGCGGCCGTCCCAGTTGGGGTAGTTGGCGCCGTTGTAGTCGCCATAGGGGTCGTGGCAGATGAACGAGCCGGTCTTTGCCCAGGTGCTGGAGCCGTTGGAGGCAGCTGCCTGATTGGTGCGGAAGCCGAGGACGACGTGTCCGCCTGTGCCGTTGGCCAGACAGATGGTGTACGGGTCGTTATTGTTGGTCTGGGTGCAGAAAGTGCTCCACGATGAGGCGAAAGAGGAGCTAAGGCCGTTGTTCTTGTAGAAGCTGGCCATCATTGAGGCGGGCGAACCTAAGCCCCACATATATCCGTAGCCGCCGCCTACCGAGCCGTAGTAGGATGCGCGCTGGGTGAAGCCATATCCGGTGGAGGATGTGTAGTCGCGCAGTACTTGCCAGGAGTAGTATACTGTGCCAACGCCGGAGGCGCGCGATGTTACGGCTACTTTGCTCAGTTTGCCGCGCCAGCCGAGGTTCATACAGCAGGATGAGGGTGCGCAGCATACGTAGCCGACACTGTAGTTGCCGCTATACGATCCGGGGGTATCCCATACCTGATTGATGTAAGGGATGGCGGTCAGACCTATGTCGTTGCCTTTGCGTGTTCCGCTGCTGTATTGTGCGCGTTGCTCGGGAGAGAGCTTCCGTGCCTTGGCGTTGTCGGCCATAATGTCCTCGAAGGAGGCCATGGGGGCGTCTGTACGCGAGAAGCCCTTGAAGTTGGTGATTCGGGAGTTGCCCACTTGCTCGTCTTTGCCGAAGGATACCAGGGACACTGTGCGTGCCGGTGCTCCGACAAAGTCGGAGACGGTGCGGTATACTCGCTTGCTCAGGCCGCGTTGTGTGCCTACGGCGTAAGACACAATCAGAGCGTTGCCATCGGCGAGTACGGCCACGGGACATGATGCGTCATTGTCGATGATTTTGGTGTTGGACGAACCGTCCCAAGCGACGCGGCATACCGATGCGCCGCTGGAGAGCATGTCGTTGATGCGGTTAACCTGTGTGTAGACGATGCTCTTTGAGTCTTCGGTCCAGTTGAAGGACGAAACTTCGCCAATGTTGTGGCGTACTTTGGTGGCGGCGTCTATGGTGAAGAGGTTGCCGTTGACACGTTGTACAGCCAGGCGAGTTCCATCGGGGCTCCATACTGGGTTGTATGCGCCTTCGCCTCCGGGGACGGTGACGATGTCGCCATCGGCGAGGTTCATCATGTAGAAGTCGCCATCGATGCTGCCGAAGGCGGCACGGGTGCCGTCAGGGCTGATATTGACGATATTTACGTAGAATGGCATGTTGTACTCGCGGCGTTGGCTGCCGTCGATTTTGCGCACTACGAGTTTATTGCCGACGGTGTAGCACACGGTGTTGTCATCGGCGAAGGAGGGTTGGCCGCACTGGTTGGTGTAGCTCTCGAGGATGATGCTTCGGCCGGTGGTGACGTCAAGTACCATGGGGGCCTGGTCGGTGTTGTTGTTGATGCTCTTGTATCCGATATATTGGCCGTCCTTGCTTGCATGTATGTACATGCCGACGCCCGGACCGGATACCATGGGAACCATCTTGCCGTTACGTATCACGGAGATGTCCTTGCCACGCTCGGTGGCGACCACGATGCCTGCGCGGGTGTTCAGCATGGTGCTGACGTATCCGTGCGAAGCGGCATCGTAGAAGGAGATGCCTTGCTTGGCTTCGGTGACGGCGGCGGAGGCGCTGACTGTAGCGGCCAATGCTGCGGCGATACCGAAGACACGGAGGCTGAATTTTGTTTTCAGATCCATAAGATGCTGGTTGTTAGGATTATTTGTGTAGTTGGTTAATGTATTTGATTTTACTGACATTCGGAGTGGTATTTCTCCTGATGCCATAAGGTTATGCCCCGAAGGGCCGTGTATAGGTTTTGCCGGGGGTAAGGTCGCCGGCGGAAGAGGCTGTGGCTTCACGGTCGTTTCATGGCGGTGTGGGCAATAACAACTGCCGGAAGTAACAGGAGGTACGTCACAATAATAATTGTGAATAGCATAGAACGTGTATGCAGATGCCTGATATACAATGTACAGTGTGTAATATCACATCAAAGGTCGGCCATCATCTTTGACGGCGGACCGCATACGGCACAAAGTTACGCATTTTTTCGCGTATTTGGCTGTGTTTTTCGCAAAAAATGCGTTACTTTGCACAAAGATAATAAGGCAAAATGGATTTCGAATTAGAAATGCGGGTTCTGACCCTCGATATGGGCGTAGTCGAATGGTGCGGCCGCGAGCTTGAGATCAAGGCCCGGGAATTTGACCCGGAACTGATTATAGCCATAGCGCGCGGCGGCGTCACGCTGGCCAAGTATATGTTCGAGGATGTCCCTCACTTAGACGTAGATATACATCGTCCTTCGACGGTATGGAAACGGCGGCTTCATTCGGTGATGCGATTGACGCGTTTTCTGCCGCGATGGATAGGCGATGAATTACGCATAGCCGAGGCCAAGCGTCTGTCCATGCACAAGCCGCGAGCCATCGTGGCGACACCCGAGGCGGTGAAGGAAATGCTGGATGCGGCGCAGTACGCCACGCGTATCTTGGTGGTGGACGATGCCGTCGATTCGGGAGCTACGCTTCGTGCCGTCTTTGATGCCCTGAAGGATTGCGGGGCGGAGGTGCGCGGCGCTTCCATAGCCTTGACGCGTGCCGACGCGGTGGCGTACCCGTATTACCATATCTTCGAGCCCGGGACATTGATACGATTTCCGTGGTCTGCGGACGCGCGCCGTCGCCAACTCACGCCGCGATATATGCAATGGCAAAAAAAGAAGAGATAGACATTTACGACCTGGACGAGACGCTGTTGCGCGGCAACAGTACGCGTCTGTACTTGGACGTGCTGCTGGATGTGGCGCGTCGACGTTGGCAGGTGATTACGTGGTTGCGCACAGCCGCTGTGGCTGCGTTGCGCCTATGCCGAGCCATAAGTCATCGGCGTTACAAGTGGATGTTGTGGCACGCCGCCACCGGGCTGTCGCCGGATGCCGCAGTCAAATTCCGTGACGAGTATGCACGCCGTTTCAGGGAGATGCTGCGCCCGTCGCTTCTGAAAGCCATGGAGCGGTCGCGCCGCGACGAGCATCATATCATGGTCGCCACGGCTGCGTATGCCGAGGTGCTTGGCCCGCTGCAAGGTCTTATTGACGGTGCGGTGGCCACCGAGACGGCTTCGACGGCCAGGTACAAAGATTATGTGGAATGTCGCGGCGATGAAAAGGCGCGTCGGGCACGTCTATATGTCGAGAACCGCAAGGCCGATGTCAGCATAATCTACACAGACGGTAAGGATGACGGCCCGTTGATGGCCGCCTTTCCTAAATCGGTGCATTGCATAGTGTTTCCCGGCAGCTGACGGCTACGGCGACAATCACAAACCCCAAGGCATAGAGGAGCATAAGTACGGCGGTGGCGCCCAATAGGGGGTTGAGTCGTGCGCCGCGCCTTACGCTCATAAGAGCCCAAAGCAGCGTATGGAGGGCGGCGTAGACCACCGGAACAATCCACGCGGTTCCGCCAATGGCGGCCCATAGCGGCGACATAAGCAGTACGGCGCCCCAGCCGCACAGAAGATACAATATAGATGTTGCGCGGCGGCCCAAGGCTACGGCCAAGGTATGCTTGCCTACGGCGTGGTCGTCATCGCGGTCGCGGTAATTGTTGACGATGAGGACATTGGCGCCCATAAGCCCGATGGCGACAGAGCAGCGAAAGACATCCGCATCGAAGGCTCCGGCTTGGACGTAGTATGTCAAATTGACCGGAATGATGCCGAAAAAAGCGATTACGGCAACCTCGCCCAGGCAATGTCGCGACAACGGCCACGGTCCGGCACTGTAGGCCAATGCGGCTACGGCGATGCCTATGCCGGCCGGCACAAGCCACCATCCGCCCCAATGGACCAGACATAGACCAACGGCACAGGCGCAAGCCAGTACGGCATACGTGGCCACGGCCATGGCTTTGGGCGAAATGTCGCCTTCTGTGACTCCGCGGCGCGGGCCTTGGCGTCCGCGACGGTCAAGCCCGGCACGAAAATCGTAATATTCGTTGGCAAAATTCGAGGCTATTTGGGCCAGTACGGCAAAGGTCAGGCATAGCAGTGCTTGGGCCGTGCCGAAGGTTCCGTGTAGTATCGTGTAGGCACAGGCTGCGCATACTCCGGCTACGGATACCGGCAGGGTGCGCAGGCGCATGGCTTCCACCCAGCACGCTATGGCCGAGCGATGCCGGATGCCATCGGTGTGAGCTTCGGCGTTGTCTACCTTGATGTTATGTGTGTTTGTGTTGTCGCAAGTCATAGTTGTAGTCGTGGCGTCGGGAGGTCTTCCCGAGCGAATGTTCCGATGTGGCGCTGCCTTGCAATCGGATGTGGGACGGCGCAATCAGTCCTTGTCGTCGGGGTCGGGTATGAAGTTGTCGTCCATAGCGGCGGCTTCGTCCCACGCCTCGGGGCTGATGGTACGCAGGTCTTCGCCTTCGTCCTCGTATTCGTCGGCAAAATAGTAGCGGTATTCCGGGTCTACGTAGTCGGCGTTGTTGGCGAAGATGAATGCGTCTTCCTGCGGATCGCGATGGCTTTCGTCAAGGTCGCGAGTGGCGATGCCGGGGGTGGCCAAGCGGTTGGCGTCATCGGTGACGGCACGCCAGAGCATGTCTTTGAGCTCGGTGATACCTTGGCCGGTGACGGCGCTGATAAATACGTGCGGCACGTCCGCAGGCAGGGTCTCGGATATGGCCTGCATCAGTTCGTCGTCCAGCATATCGCTTTTGCTGACAGCCAGTACACGGTGCTTATCCACCAATTGAGGGTTGAACTGCTGCAATTCGCGCAGTAGTATTTCGTATTGCTCGGTGATGTCATCGGCATCGGCCGGGACCATAAACAGCAGTACGGCATTGCGCTCGATGTGACGTAGAAATCGTAGCCCGAGCCCGCGGCCTTCGCTGGCACCTTCGATGATGCCGGGAATGTCGGCCATGACAAAGGAGCGTCCGTCGCGATATTCGACGATGCCCAATTGCGGCTCCATGGTAGTGAACGGATAGTCGGCAATCTTGGGTCGCGCGGCGCTGACCGAGCTGAGCAGCGTCGATTTGCCGGCGTTGGGGAAGCCTACGAGGCCTACATCGGCCAGTAGCTTGAGCTCGAGCACGATATTTTTTTCGATGCCGGGTTCGCCGGGCTGGGCATGGCGCGGGGTGCGATTGGTGGCGCTTTTGAAGTGCCAGTTGCCCAGACCGCCGCGCCCGCCGCGCAGCAGCTTGACCAATTGGCCGTCATCGCGCACTTCGGCCAGATATTGCCCGGTGTCGGCGTCGTAGACAACGGTGCCGCAGGGGACATTGATTACGATGTCCTCGCCGTCGCAGCCGCTACTGCGGTTCTCGGAGCCGCGTTGGCCGTCGCCGGCAAATATATGGCGTCTGAATTTGAGCGGTAGCAGTGTCCACATGTGTCGGTCGCCGCGCAGAATAATGTGTCCGCCGCGTCCGCCATCGCCGCCGTCGGGTCCGCCCTTGGGGACGTACTTGGCGCGGTGAAAGTGGAGCGAGCCTGCCCCGCCTTTGCCGGAGCGGCATTGTATTTTTACGTAGTCTATGAAGTTTGATTCGGGCATATCGTGTCTTGTTTGTGTCGTTGTGTGTGTCTTCGGCCGCTGCGTGTCATCCCATACGGCTGTCGTTGAGACGTCGATGATTTTCCATCAATCGGCAGGCCTGAGCAAAGTCGGCGGGAGTGCCTATGTCCATCCAAATGCCGTCTACGGGATAGTAGGTGACGCGTCGGCCGGCAGCAATGGCATCGGCCACGAGGTCGGTGGCATCGGTTCGGTGCGCCGTGTCAAGCGTGCTGAGCAAATCGTTGGAGATGAGGTATATCCCGGCGTTAGCGTAGTGGGTGTACGAGGGCTTTTCCTCGATGCCGCGCACCATACCGGCATCGTCGGTGGCGAGTATGGCGAAGGGCACGGACACTTGGTAGGATATGGCGGCGATGGTGATATCGGCATCGGTGTCGATGTGTCGCAGGTACATTTGCTCGAAGGAGATGGTGGTGAGCAAGTCGCTGTTCATCACCAGGGTTGTGCCGCCGGGAGTGTGGCCTATGAGTGCGGCGGCGCCTATGGTGCCCATGGGGAAGGTCTCGCGGACGCAGCGCACACGGACGCCTTCGGGGGCATTGGCACCGTCGGCAAAATGGGCGTCCAATTGTTCGGCCAAGTACCCGGTAGTGACGGTGATATCGGTGATGCCGGCGGCGGCCAAAGCATCGATATTGTAGTCGATGATGGCGCGATCGCCCACGTGCAACAGCGGTTTGGGGGTGTCATTGGTGAGCGGACGCAGGCGCTCGCCCTTGCCTCCGGCCATGAGTATGGCGCTGACAGGCAGGCAGGTGGAGGTGTGACGCAGATCGACGATGCGAGTCAGCCGCTTGTCGCGGTCCAGCACCGGCACCAATGTGATGCCGCGACTTCGCATCATGGCGATGCGGCGCACATCGGGACGTGCCTCGGCATCGATATATGCAAATCCGGTGTGGGCGGCTTCGGTGACCGGAGCGGCGGTGTCTATGCCTTCGCACAGGGCGCGGCGGATGTCGCCGTCGGTGAGCGTTCCGATGACGGCTCCGATGTTGTCGATTACGAAGAGTGTCATGGCCTTGCCGGACAGCTTGTTAAGGCGTTGCAAGGCCGTAAGTATCGATGCTTGAGCGTCTATGGTATGGCGTTGTATGTCGGCCGGGGTTGCTGGCGTATTCATTGGCGTAATTCGTTGATGAGGGTTTCGGCTATCGCCCAATCGCGAGGGGTGTCCAGGTCGATGCTTCGTGCGGCGTCCATTTCCAGAGGCAGTCGGCGGCGCATTTTCAGCATGGGCGTGGTGCGTACGGCCTCGGGATTGATGACATACACAGCTCCGTTGTATTGCCATACTGCGGGTGCGTCCTGACGCCGGGTATATCGGCCGTCGCCTTTGCTGACGTGCAGATAGCCGTCCTTGTCACATTCCATAATGTCGTAATAGGGGTTGGCCTCGGAGGGGCATACGGATACTACCATATCGCACGAGCCTTGAGCGGCAGCGTACATTGCCAGACCGCGGCGGATGTCGTCGGGGCGGCGTAGCGGCGAGGTGGGCTGGAGCAGCACGACGCAATCGTAGGCTATGCCGAGGCTGTCGGCGTAGTCCATAGCATCGATGATGACGTCCTGTGTGGCGGCGGTGTCCGTGGCCAGAGCTTCGGGACGCTGACGTATGGTGATGTCGGCGGCAGCGGTGAGGGCCGTCTCGGCGATACGAGCATCGTCGGTGCTGACGATGATGCGCCGATGGTCATTGGTGCCGACGAGCGCCAAGGCATTGGCTATGGCGTAGTGTATCAGCGGCTTTCCGCCAAGACTCTTGATATTCTTGTGTGGAATGCCTTTGCTGCCTCCGCGTGCGGGGATGATATATATCGGATTGGTGTCCATTGAGGTGTTCCCGGCTATTATCGGGGGATGTCGTAAAAAGTTTTGGCCACGCTTAGCGGCAGATGCGAGAATATGGCGTCGACGATAGCGTGCGGCGTCTCGGGACGGTAGTAGGGGTTGGCGACGGTGGCGGCACGCATTCGTGCCTCGGGGGTGAGGGCTTCGGCGATGGCTTCGGCGATATCGTTCGCTCCGGCGGCGCAATGTATTACTGAGTCGGCGCACTGTCGTCCGGCTTGGCGTCCGCCGATGTCGACGGTGGGGACGCGCATGCTCGGGGCTTCGATGATGCCGCTGGAGCTGTTGCCTACGACGGCGGCGCACCGGGCCATTGTCGAGAGGTAGCGTCGTGCGCCAAGGCTCTCGACGGCCAATACGCGCTCGGGATTTGCGGCGGCGTATTCGGCGGCCAGCGAACGTATTCCGTTGGCGCCCGCATCGTTGTTGGTGCCTGTCAGGATGATGTTGCAGCCGTCAAAGCGGTCGAGCGCTTGCAGCAGAGCCTCGAAACGTTGAGCCGGGGATGCGGCACGGTCGTTTGTCTCGGGATGGTAGGTCACCAGCAGCGTGCGTTCGGGGTCGATATCGAACCCGCCAAGGCTTCGGCGCAGTTCGTCCAAAGGCATTTTGGGCATTTTCAGCGCATTGTACACGCCCGGAGCGCCCACGGTGATGACACTGTCCGGTTGCTCGCCCATCTGTATGATGCGTTGGCGTGCGTCATCGGTCGCGCACAAATGCAGCGAAGCCAACTTAGTGATAGCGTGGCGCATACTGTCGTCTACGGCACCGCGCGAGGTCTCGCCTCCGTGCAGGTGCGTCACCGGGACAGCTGTGAGTACGGCGGCTTGGGCTGACGCCAATGCTTCGAAACGATCGCCGAGAATGACGGCTGTGTCGGGCAGCAGTTCCGCCAAGGCATCGGCCACTCCGGCCAGACATACAGCCGCGGCATGTGCGCGCCCGGCTCCGCTATCGTCCGCCCCTTCGGGCACGGCAACGCGATGCGTAACGTCGAAACCCTCGGCGATGATGCCGTCCACGGTGTGTCCGTGCCGTTGTGACAGGTGCATATTGGTGGCCACCACCGAGAGACGTACCCCCGGGGTATCACGCAGCAATCGCGCCGCCGGAGACAGCAGTCCCCAATCGGCGCGCGTTCCGGTGATGACGGCTATGTGTGCGGCCTTGTCCATAATGCATAATATGGCGCGGTGGAGGATGATACGCCGGTGATATCACATCGGCGGATACATCCCTCCACTGCGTATGCTTGCTCGGTAATTACTTCTTATACTTGACCACCAAGAGCGAGGCATCGGCATAAGGCAGATGCTTCATAGGCACTTGAGTCAGAGTCGTATCCGCCTTGGAAGTGTCGTAATCCTCCAGGCTGTATACTCCGGCGCTGACGGCATCGGCTGCGGGTACGGCAAAATATACTGCGTCGGCACCGCTGCGGCAGATGGTATTGTAAGCCTCTGTGGTGGGCTGTATTACGGTGTAAATGCTGCCGCCGTAAAGGCTCTTGCGACGCGACGATTTGATGGCATTTTCCTCGGCGGTGGCGGTGGCGGAGGCTGTACCTTGCGAGCGCAAAGCCCCGTTGAGAACGACTACGGCTCCGATGGGCTTCTTGGCGGTCTTGGCCACGGATACGGCCATATCCATAAACATTTCGTCGTTAACGGACACCTTGTCCACCTTGGTGATGTTGACGCCTGCGGTGATGGCAAATACGCCTACAAGCACGGCTGCAACAGCCAGCATAAATTTCTTTTTCATCTTTATATCCTTTCGTTCTAAGTTGTTTCGTCGATAGTTGTTCCGTTGTGAATTACTTCGTTATAATCCGCTATAAATAGCCGGGTTGTGCATTTACTAAGTTTGTACATTCGGCTTCAAGTCGGATTCTTACGTTTTTTTCCGACTCTAACAATCTAAGAGTGGGGGTATGCCCACACCTCGACTTTCGACTGAGTCGGTATATACCCGTTAGACTTGCTGTAAGCCGATAAGTTAAATCACGCTACAAAGTTACGCTTTTTTTGCGAAATAAATCTCTGACCACGTATGAAGCTGAGAAATCGGCCCGCTAAGCATATGCAAGACAACGAGAAAAAGCGACAAATAGTCAAAAGATGCGGCCGAATTAAAAATAAAACGCTAAATTTGCGGACAGATTTAAAGTCCAACTTTAAAATTGTCCACTTGGTAGGTATTTTACTGACGGCCAGGACGATGCGCACGCCACATGACGAGTATGAAGCCGAGATTGAGACGCAACTCATAGAG
Source organism: uncultured Porphyromonadaceae bacterium (assembly GCA_900540625.1). Lineage (GTDB taxonomy): Bacteria > Bacteroidota > Bacteroidia > Bacteroidales > Muribaculaceae > CAG-873. The sequence goes on from UQGP01000024.1 coordinate 22,379, forward strand.
CTTTGTATCCGCGAAGCACGTTAGACGCAAAGCCTTACGCAGAAGGAACTTGGATAGCGTCTCGGCGTTCAGACTGCACAGATTTATAAAATTGAGAATGGTAGAAATATTAGGCTCGTTCGAGGACTTAACGCTCTCGGACTTTCTGACGATTTTTGATTCAAGTGCTCAGTCCCGTACGGCTTGGCTCAGGGACATAATTTGCAAAGGTGGGATTAAGCCACTGCCGGGGCAAACAACTTGCGTGTGTACAATAAACGAGGGCGCGGGCCGTTAGTATTATGGGGCATAAGTGCCTCGTTTTACAACCTCGTAACACAACTATGCAACGACAGATATTGTACATCATAGCCATAGTCGGAGCCATGGTGGGCTTCAACGCCTGCATTGAGGATGGTATTTCGACCTCGGCGTCCGACCAGCCGACATTTTCCACCGATACGCTCAGGATGGGCGTGGTCTTTACGGACGAGGTGACAATGACGCACCGCCTGACGGTATACAATCGCCATAGCAAAGGTATGCTTATCAGCGATATACATCTCGAAGGCGAGGGGGCTCGGGATTTTCGCATAAATGTTGACGGCGCCACCGGCGAGACCTTCCAAGGCATCGAAGTGCGTGCCAAAGACTCGATATTCGTGATGGTTGAGGCCACCCTGCCGGCACGCGACCAGGATCAACCCCAAGATGTCAATGCCGACCTCTGCTTCACCGTCAACGGTGTGCGCTCTACCGTGGTGCTCAATGCCACCGGCCAGGATGTCAAGCGTCTGCGTGCTGTCACCTACAACAGCGACACTCGCCTTGCTGCCGGACGCCCCTATCAGGTGTATGACTCGCTGGTGGTGGCCGAGGGAGCGACGCTCACGCTTGAGCCGGGCGCCGACCTGCGTTTCCACGATGGCGCGTCGCTGATAGTACGCGGCACTCTGTTGTGCCGGGGTACGGTGGACAAACCCATAAATATCGCCGGCGACCGCACCGGCAATGTCATCACCGACATCACCTTCGACCTCATGTCGCGGCAGTGGCGCGGCGTGCAGTTTGCGCCCTCATCGCGTGCCAATGTTATTAGCCACACATGTATACGCAATACCGACTACGGGGTTATCGTCAACGGCGGCAGCTCGCCGCGCAACGATGGCGATACTCCGATGCTGACCATTGTCAACAGTCGGCTGCGCAACTCCGGCGACCGTGTCCTCGAAGCGTACCACGCCAACATTACCGCCATAGGCTGCGAATTTGCCGAGGCTTCCAACGGTCTGGTGCTGTTGCACGGCGGGCAACACGTATTCAACCATTGTACCTTTGCCAACTACTACCTTTTCAGCGCTATATATGGTCCGGCGCTGGCCTTCGAGCATCTCAATGCCGACAATGATGACAGCTCCAAGCTTCCGTACACGGCAGCCGATATTACTAACAGTATTCTTTACGGCAACGGCTCCATGCTCTCTCACGGCGACTTGACAGGCACCAAGGTATTCTTGCGTCGCGTCTTGATCAAAGAGAATGGTAGCGATGATGCCAACTTCATAGCCTGCCTATGGGACAAAGATCCTCTCTATTACACCGTGCGTGAGGATTACATCTTTGACTACCGCCTGAAGCCCGAGTCGCCGGCCATCGGTGCAGGTGATGCCTCGCTGATGCTGCCGGCTGCCGCGCGCGATGCATACGGACTGCCGCGACAGGCCACAGCCGGTGCCGCCCCCGACCTCGGCGCCTATGTCTACGTCGCCCCCAAGGAATAATTCAGACTGTATACACAAAAAAGCTTCACCCCTGTCACGAAAATTTCCGTGGCGGGGGTGAAATCGTTAAGGGAGTGAGAGATAGTCTTTGACGAGACTCAATCGCTTAGCGGACGAGAATCTTTGATGTATGTGTGCCTTGGCGGCGGATGTACACGCCTGCGGGGAGTGACGTGGAGTCGTCTTCAGAGGCCACGCGTATGCCTTGGAGGTTATAGTACTCGACGGGCGCCGAGGTGGTGTCGTCAATAGTGATGTCGCTTACAGTCAGCGGATAGGGGTCATCCTCGGTGAATATCGGCAGCGAGGGAAACCAATAGTTGGCTATCATCGGGTAATCCTTGATGGTATTGCCGTCGGCATCGCAGCGACGCGTGATGTACGTGGTCTTTTGGTTGCCCTGATACAGGGACATGTATATTTCGTCGGTGACGGGATGCACGCGCAGCGAACATCCGTAGATGCTCCATCCGGCGCCTTCTTCCTTGAAGTTGCGTATGACTTCGGCTTTTTGGGTGACGGTATTGAAGCGATACAGGTACACTCCGTTGAACCAAGCGGCTTGCCCTTTACCGGAATTTGCACGCCAGTAGAGGTAGTCTTGCTTGGCACTTGCGCAGAAGGCATCGGGTGTCCAGGCGTACCACGAGTTGTTGGGCGGCAGTACGTCATCGGGGAGGGTGACGATGGTATACTCCAGCGTCTTGGGATTGAGACGTACCAGCTTGCGCAGCGGATTGCCGGTGCCGCGGATGTTCTTGTCTGTCGAAATCCACAAGATGCCGGTGCGGTCCTTGACTATCGAGCCTATGCCGGCGCCGTCTTGGACGACATCCATCGATATTGTCTTGATGACTCTATCCGTGTTCGGGTCTATTATCAGAAGTCCGGACTGCTGGTGTGCGGCAAATACGAGGCCGTCAGCCGGCACCATAGTTCCGCATTGTCCTTTGTAAAGAGCGCCCGAGGGGTCCGTAGTGGCTCCGCCGGTGCCGTTGGGGTTCTCCGTGCCGGGTATCTGCCCGGTGATCGTCAGGCTTCGAGTATCGAAAATCCAAATGCCGTTGGACGAGGATATGTACACCTTTTCGAGCGATACGCCGCAAGCGCCGCGTCCGTCGCAACGCTTGCCCGAGGGGTCAATCTCGGTGAGCTGGGCTAAGCACTCCATTGTCTTGGCATCGCACACGGTGATACGTGCGCCGACGATAGATGCTCCGGGGTCCTTTTCTTGTTTGGCTATGAGATACAGGCGTCCGCCCCAAGCGATGCCGTGCTGGGCGGTGCATCCGAGTTCCTTGCCCGGATTGCGGCTTTGGAATACACGGTAATCCCAGTATACTCCGTCAGGGTCGTCCGGACGCAGGTAGTTGATGGTGGAATTCTGATGTCCGTACCAGTCTTCGTTGAGGATGAAAAATCCGCCGTCCAAATCCTCGGCAGCCGCTGTCGCCGATAGTGCGGCGACAGTGGCTGTAAGGATTGAGGCAGACAATAAATGTCTGAAGGTCATTCGGATTAGTGTGTTGCTGGTGTTACTTGATGATGACTTTAACGGCCTTATTGCCCTGGCGGCGTACGTAGATGCCGGGGGTCAGGTTGTCTGCATCGACGCGTACACCTTGCAGGTTGAAGTACTCGACTGCCGAGTCGTTGGTATCAACGGCAACGTCGTCCACGCCTACCTTGGCAATCTTGATTGCGATGTCGTGGTAAGCTACGTGGCCGCGCGATACCGAGCGCAGACGCAGGGGAGCATCACCGAAGGTCTTGGGGGTGATGGTGAGTTGTTTGCCTTCGATGGTGACATCGGCGATGTCTTCGAGCTGAGTGTCATTGGCTGGAACGATGGACAGCGAGATTTCGGAGTCGACGTCATCGGCATCGGTGAAGTGGTCGGTCAGGTCAACGGTCTTGGGATCGTTGTAGTTGTCAAGGTCAATCTTATCGATATCGCTGACTACTTCGGCGCGGTCGGGGTTGACGGGCATAGCGGGGAACCAGTAGTACGGGGTCAGAGCGTAGCTCTTAAGCTCTTCGCCGGTGGAGCCGTCTACGAAGTAGTACCAATTGTAGCGATAGTTGGAAGATGCTCCGTGAGTTGTGGCCAGCATCAGGCGGTCGTTGACATCGTCATAGCCGATAGTGCCGTATTGGCTCTGAGTGCTGCCGTTCATACCTTCGCGTTTACCGAGGGTAAAGAGCGGTTCGGTGGGTACATCGCCGGTCATATCCCAAGCATAGATATTGCCCGAGCCGGACCATGAGCCGCCGTCCATCCAGTAGAGAACGTTCTTTTTCTTGGCAGCCAGGAAGTTGGTGTGACGCCACGAGCCCCATTGGCAGGTTACGCTTTGGTTGATAGCGACTTCCTTGAGTACATCGGCAGTCTGCGGGTCGATGCAGTAGAGTTTCTTGGTGGCCATGAACCATACGTTGCCATCGGCAGCGAGGACTACGCCTTGAGCGTTGGATTCTTCGATGGTCTTGACGTAAGTATCAGAGGCAGTGTCGATTACATGGAGACCCTTGCCCTGCTGTACAACGAAGGCATATTTGCCTGCGGCAATGATGTCGCCCATCTGATTGGCATAGAGGTTGGTGCCGCCACCGATGCCGGCGATGTCGGCAGCATCGAGGACGTATGTGTCACCCTGAGCACGGCATACGCGTACGCCGGCGTTGTGTGTCAGGTAGAATTTGTCGGGACCTACGCCGCAGGCAGCGCGGCCGTCACCGCCGATTTCGTCGAAAGCGGCGATTTTCTTGAGGGTCTTGGCGTCAGTAATTACGACGCGTCCACCGCCGGCCGAAGTGCCGCGGAGGTCGCCGCCGTCACGGGGCTGCTTGGACATTACGACGAGGCGGTCGGCATATACGGTAGCAAATTGCGAAGTTGCGCCGAAGGCTTGGAAGGGGTTCTCACGCTCGTAAACTTTGCCGGTGAAGGTGTAGTCATCGCCCACGAAGTTGATGGAGCCGCTGCAGTGTCCAAACCATTCCTCGTTGAGCCAGAACATACCCTTGGTGTAGTCGATGGGGGTCTCGCGCTCTCGGTCTTCGACAACGAGCTTGAAGGTGAGTTGTGTGCCGCTGCCGTCGGCTGCGGTATAGGTGATATTGGTTTCGCCGAGCTTGAATGTAGTCAGCTCGTAGAAGTTACGTGTGGGTTTGAAAGCCTTGGCTGCATAGATGGTGCACAGGGTGGGGTCTTCGATGGAGATTGTGAAGTCGGTGAGGTCGGCATCGGCCGGCTCGATGACGGGGTTGGCGGCAACCATCGAGTTGTAGGGCACGCGCAGAACGCCGTCCACGACGCCATCGAGGGTGATGGAGGTCACGGGCTTGATTGGAGCCACTTTGGCTACGAGAACGCCGCGCACGGCAGGGTTTTCGCTGCTTTCGACGTAGATGTATGCGTCGCCCTTGGTCCCGGAGGTGACTTTGCCGTTATAAGTGCTATAGCTCAAGACGCTGTTGACACCTGCCGTGTATGTCAGGTTTTTGGCGGAGGTATTCTCATCGTTGATTGTGGTTGTCAATGCGTAGGATTTTTTCAGGCCGATGGCGTACACGCCGTTGGCGTCAGGGGTGAGGTCCGCGATGGAGAGTTCGACGCCGGAAGGATTGGCGAGCGATGCGAAGTCTTTCCAGCCGTCAGCAGCCGAATATGCTTCGCGACCGCCGGCAGGAACTGTCACCAATGCCGTGGCTTTGATGCCGTCATTGAAGTTTCCGGCAGTGGGTATGGCTGTAGTGGCAATGGTAATATACTTTACGTTGCTTGCATTGGTGATGTTTGGAGTCTTTGTGACGCTGCCGCAGAAGAACAGGTCTTCCAAAGCGCTCTTTACCGAAAAGACATCGTCGGTGATATCGGTGCCGGATGACTCCGTTACAAGCTGACGACCCAGTACAAGGGTCTTCAGCGGGCAGGTTGTTGAAGACAGGTCTTCCGGACACGAGAGGAACATCTTAACGTAGTAGTCGCTAAAGCTGACAATCTTCAGGGGTTCATCGGCGGGTTTGATGGTCAGAGAAGTCAGGGCGCCGCAGTTGTTGAAGGCATTGTAAGCTATTTTTTTCAGTGTCGAAGGCAGTATGACAGACGTCATTGTCTTGTTGGTGTTCCAGTCGCCGTTCATTGCGCCGAGTGACATTTCGCCGATTTCTTCGACGCCTTCGGGTATTTCAAGAGTCGTGAACTTGTTGCCGTTGAAAGCCCAGTCGCCGATAGTCTTCAGTTTGCTGCCTGAGAAACTGACTTCTGCAAGGCTTTTGCAGTCTTGGAATGCTCCGTCGGTGATGGTTACGACTGAGTTGGGAATGGATACCGAAGCGAGTACGCGGCAGTCTTGGAAGGTGCCGTTGAGTTCGGTTACGACGCATTTCCAACTGAAGCTTACATTGGTAAGGTTGAGGCACGATTGGAATATCGGGCCTGCGACCTTAAGACCTGTAGGGAAGGAGATGTTAGTCACGTTTGTACACGAGTTGAACGCATAATCACCAATCTCCGTTACAGATGCCGGGAACGACAGTTCGGTCAATCCCGAGCAGTTGAAGAAGGCGTTTTCGCCGATGGTCTCGATGCCTTCCTCAATTTCGAGGCCGGTAATCTCGTAGCCATAGGCGAATGCGTTGTCATCGATGCCGATTACTTTGTAGTCTTTGCCGTCATAGGAGATAGATGCCGGAATTACGATGTCGCCCGAGGGCATTGTCTCTGATGACAGAGGGGCGCGCACTGTGGCTGTGCCGTCACTCTTGGTCGAGTAGTACAAGCCGCCTACCTCGATGTCGCGGGCATTGGCTGTCAGCGCAATGAAGCAGCCTAAAGCTCCGATGAGTAATGATTTGTAATTCATAAAGGTTTGAAATTTGTTGATAAATGATCCGGGTGTGAATCGACATCACGCCCAAAACCGGGGTTCATAAAAGATTATTTAATGTATGTTCGTGCTGTTATAATCGCACCTTGTATGCGATACCCGAAGAAGTACGCACGATGTATATGCCGGCGGGAAGGTTGTCTCGTCGGTCGGCGTAACGGCCCAAGTATGCGCCGGAGAGTGTGTATATGGTGGCAGATATATCTTCAGCGGTGCTTATCATAGGCTTTAAGTCCTGTATGGCATTGACGCTGAGATGGTCGTAGTCCAATTCGATGTCCCAGTCCACGTCTGTCGAGCCGTAATCATCGTCTTGGAAGTTGTAGTAGGCCCAGCCGTTGACTGCCCCGTCCTGCAGCTCGACAGAAGACATTCCCAGACCGGAGTAGCTCATTTCGTCAAGAGTTTTGTCTCCCACCCAGTAGCTCCAGTATCCTTTGTACCATCCGGCACGCCATAGTATGTTTTGGGGTGCATTGGCATCCAACTGCCAGTGGTCGTAGTCGTAGGCGCTATATCCGTACTCGCGGTGGCTCAGGGGATGTTCGATGATGTGTGTCTTCCTGGCTTCTTCGATGGCGCGGTTGCATATTTCCTGTGTGGCAGCGCCGGGGGCGCCCGTCTGACCCATACCCGTGTTGGGTGTATAGTAGCCGAAGGAGATGTTGCCGTCATCGACGGCACCTTCGAAGTCGTAGCGCAGGTAGTTCATCACCGCGTGGTCAAAGCTGAAGCCGGCGCCGGAGAGAGTATAGCCGAAGTTGGTCCATTGGATCATTACATCGAAGTCTGTCGAGGCTTTGGCGATGGCTTTTACCATATCAGCCCCGGAGGGCTTTGAACTCGCGGAGCTGTCCCAACGGTAGCCCCAGACTTGTGCAGACTTCTGCCCGTCGAAAAGCACGACAAGGGCAGCGCGTGCATCGCCTTCGCCGGCCCAATGGGTGATTTTGTCGAAGTCGAGGGTGGTGGCACCGCACGACAACGCGGCGGAACAGGTTATGGTAAGGAGTAGCTGTTTAACCATATATACAGTCAACTATGTGGTGAGTAGATAATCGGGAAGACGACCCGGGATGTGTTCGTGGATCGTCTTCCCGTGGATTGTTTGATTAGCGAAGGAGGATTTTCTGAGTCTTGGTGCCGCGGCGTTCGATGTATATCCCTGCGGGGGCGTTCTCGGGGTTGATACGACGGCCTTGCAGGTCGTAGTATTCGGGTGCGGCGGTGTTGTCGTCGGCGGTGATGTCGCTCACAGCCGATGTCGACTTGTCGTCATTTTCGGTGAAGATGGGCAGCGAGGGGAACCAGTAGCTGTCAATCATCGCGTATTCCTTAATTAACTCGCCGGACGAGCTGTAGCGGCGTGTCCAGTAGCTGTTGACGCCTGTGTCTTGGTTTACAGCCATATAAATTTCGTCTGTGACAGGGTGGATACGCATCGAAGAGCCGTAGATGTAGCGGTCTTTGCTGGTGTATGTTCCGCCGGTCTCGATGATGGTCTCGGCTTGGCGCGTAACTGTATTGTAGCGTACAACCTGAGTGGCCATATACCACATAAAGTATCCGGCATCGCCTTTCCAATAGATATAGTCGTTGTGCATACTTGCGCACATGCAGTCCGGAGTCCATGCGTACCACGTATTGGTGGGCTGGGGCACGGATGCATCAAGCTCGATGAATTCGGGCGTCAATGTCGCCGGATCGATACGGACGATATACGACATTGTTTCGCCGTAGCTGGACGAAATACTGCCGTTGACGCCGGCCCAGATGATGCCGTTGCGGTCTTTGATGAGCGATCCGACACCGACATCTTCGCCGAGTTGTTTGAAATCGATGGTCTTTACGATTTGGTCCGTGGCGACATCCACGACTTGTACGCCGTAGGTCTGATGAGCAACGAATACATATTTGCCGCTCAGCACCATAGCGCCGCATTGTCCGTGGTAGAGTGCGCCGGAAGGATTGGTGGCATCTTGGTCGCTATTGCCGTTGGGATTTTCCGTTCCGACAATTTGCTTGGTTATGGTATTGGTGTGGGTGTCGAATACCCATACGCCATTGGTCGAAGAAATGTAGACCTTGTCTCGGGAGACTCCTACGACACCGCGGCCGTCACAGCGTGCGCCCGAGGGGTCGATGTTGGTCAGTTGGGCTATGCATTTCATTGTGGTGTAGTCGCATACGGTGATTCGTGCACCTGTGACGGATGCTCCGGGGTCTTTCTCCTGTTTGGCGATGAGGTACAGGCGTCCGCCCCACGCGATGCCGTCTTGTGCGGTACATCCGAGTTCCTTGCCCGGGTTACGGGTTTTGAATACACGGTATTCCCAATAGTTGCCGTCCGGGTCGTCCGGGCGTAAGTAATTGATAGTGGAGTTGTTGTGCCCGTACCAGTCTTCGTTGAGGTAGAAGAAGCCTCCGGAGAGATCTTCCTCGGCCGAAGCGGCGGGCGCTGCTGCCATGACAAGTGCGATGGTAGCCAATAGATTCTTGTTGTAGAATTTTTTCATATTCACTAATTGGTTGGTGTTTTCTTTCTGTGGTTAGTGCTTGTAAATCAACGCCGCCGAGCGGCGGTAGGTACCATAGTGGCGATGACGTGGAGGTCGGCGGCACGACTTAACTCGGTGGAAGTCTCGCCAATCCATCCGCAATATTGATTGACGGCGGTGTATACGCGTATCCAGTCGGCGCCGGGCAGTTTGACGGGACGTCCTTCGGAGTCTACGGCGTTGGAGATGTCGAAGCTGTTGAGCTCGGGATAGTCGTTGGGATGATTGTCTACATAGCCCCAGTCGTAGCTGTACAGGATGTAGTAGGAGCCGACACCGCTGCGGTCTATGGCGTTGGGCGCCAGGCAACTGCCTTGGAATGTCAGCGTCTGCTGCGGCATCCATTTGGGCCAGTACTCGCCGTCGTGGAATATGTTGTGGGCGACGTATCCCGTTGCTCCGGTATTGTCCTTCCACGGGATGTAGTACAAATTGTCGAGTGCGCCGTCTTCTACCGGCTCGGCGTTGGGGTCGGGCCGGCTGTATGTAATTGTGTAGTTGTGATGTGTCTTGGACGAATAGTATTCGCTGCCGGCCAGCTCGTACCATGGGTCATCGGCGATGCCGTTGCAATTGGCATCGTAGCACACCATCACAATGCCGGGTTCGGCGCTGCCGCCGCGGTCTTCGGGATGGGTGGCTTCGTAGAAGCAGTTGCCCCAGATGCGGAAATCGTTGCCGGGGAGATTGACTACGGTATGGTCAAAGGCAAAGGTCACGTAGCCGCCGTATGCGCCGAGCGAAATCATCACGTCGTTGGTGCCGCTGATGCACTCGCCGGCCTTACGCGCCATATCCTCGGCGGTATCGCCTTCATCGTAGCGCGGCATATCGTTGACAAATTGTCCCGGGGCGGGGCAGTACTCGGTCACGGTGGCTATGTAGGGACTGAATTCGACTTCTTCGTGAAGTACGTCCACGGTCATCGTATGGCTCATGGGAACGGAAGAGTCTTCGATGTCGAAGCGCAGGGTGTAGCGCCCTTCTTCGGCGGTGAGGAATACCAGACGTCGTTGTCCCTCGATGATGCTGTCGGTGCCGTCGGGGCGCGTGATGGTCCAGCGGTAGTCCTGTCCGGTGAGTGCCGGGTCAAGGTCGAGCTTGGTCATGCGTGCCACGCGGTAGTAGTCGTCCAGCCCGAGGCTGACGATGGGCGTGTCGCCGCCGTTACAGCCGGTGATTGTCAGGGCCATAGCGGTAGACATTATATATAATATGCCTTTGTGTGATCTTCTCATCAGCGGTTCTCGTAAAAGCAGATATGAGCCGGAATGTCGCCGGTGCGGACGCTCCATTGGCGTTTGCCGTCGGGGCTGAAACAATAGAGCGTGCCCGAGGATACGTAATTTTTGGCATCGGTGACGTAGATGTCGCCGGTGACGGGGTGGATGGTGATGCCGTAAGGCATTTTGATGTTCTGCTCGGTGCCGTCGGTGATGAAGTTGTCGGCCACGCGCTGTCGGTCGCGAACATTGACGATACCGTAAGATATGGTATTGGTGCCGGTGAAATTGCTCCATGCGACACCTATGTAGTACATGCTGTCGTCGCGTATGGCCATATCGCTCACGGCGATGTCCAGACACCCGGCCACGCGCATTTCGCCCGAGCCTTCGTCTCGTTCCAGATAATATAATCGGGGCGGCACACTATTATAGTCGCCGCGCGAGGTCACCCATAGCCGGTTGTATTTGTCTTTGCGTATGCGGTGCAGGTTGATGGCCACGGGTATCTGACGCACCTGCTTGAAGTCTATCAACTGGATTACGGATACGGTGTTGTCGTAATCGGGCACTCGGTATCCGCCACTATTGGCGACGTACATGTAGTCGTCGATAATCTCCATTTCTTCGGGCTGGTATCCGACGATACAGCGTCTGGTGACTTTGAGGCTGGTGGTGTCCACCTCGTAGACCGCGCCTTTGGGAGCATCGGGATCGATAAGTACCGGGCCTACATAGCTGCTGACGTATGCCTTGCCGCGGTGAAATTTGATGTATCGACAGTTGGGGATGTCTATTTTGCCGATGCGGACTGCCGTCTTTGCATCCAGGACTTCGACTTTATGGCTGCAATTTACCACGAGATATAGTTTGCTGCCGTAGATGGCGATATCGTTGCCGACATCGCCGAGTTCCTTGATGACATTGGGGTTTCGCTCGGGGTATATGTTGCGGGCATACAGCCCGGTGACGTAGTCCAGATAGTCGAGGGTGCATTTGTTGCTGCCCATATTGCCTTCGTTGAGCAGATACATCCCGCGTATGCGACCCTCGCTGTCCGGCACAGCCGGCACGGGGTCATACTCTGCCGGCACCACGAGCTCGTCCTCTCGACAGCTCGTGGTACATAGCATGAGTAGCAGAAAACAAATCATACATCCCGTTAGTCGGAATGACGTATGGGGATGAATCATAGGTCTATATATTATTGTATAGTTATAATCGCGTTCGCGTGCCGCCTCTGCGGCACGTGTCGTCATCGTCTTAGTGCTCATACCCTTGGTCGTCATATCGTTACGGTGAGTGTGAAACGGTAGTTGCGCTTGGGCATGGGGTAGTTGATGATGACGTCATAGTCCTGGGACAACAGGTTGTTGATTTCGACGGTGGCGCGAAGGCCTACTTTGCCGATGGTGAAGTCGCGCGTCAGCGATACATCGCTGGTGTACCAGGGCTGTGTATAGTTGTAGCGGATGTTTTCCTGCTGGTTGTAGCGCTCGCCTACGTATATGAAACTGTAGTTGAGGTTCCATCGACGCCATGCGATATTGGCTATGGCACTTCCGCTGTGGTGCGGTATGTATGGGATTTGGTCGCGATAGTAGTTGTCCTCGGGATTGGTGATATCTATGGCGCGCTGCCAGGTGTATTGCAGGCGCAGGGTGATGTCCATATCGCGGCGCGGGGTGACGGTGGCGGCGGCGCTGATGTCAACTCCGCGGATGTCTACGAGGCCCAGATTGAGCATCGTCCAACGGAATTGCTGTCCCTTGGGGTAGGCCACAATCTTGTCGTGTACCTTGTTGTAATATCCGTCGGCACTGAATTTGACGGACGACAGCAGCGAGTGGCGGCGTGTGTGGTCGTACACGATGCCGACATTGTACTGGGTGACTCGTTCGGGATTGAGCTTGGAATTGCCCATATCGGCGTAATACAAGTCGTTGAACGTGGGCATACGGAACGAACGCTTGTAGAAGGCGCGCAGCGACAGCATATCGGAGCCACGCTCGTTCTTGGTGTCTACAAAAGCGTAGGAGGCATACACGGCCGGAGTGAACACGTGCTTTGTGGGAGGATCCTGAACTTCCTCGAGCATATCGCGTACAAAGGTGCCCAAGGCTGAAGCCTGCCCCTTGAAGCGGCCGAGGGTGACGGCGGTGGCGGCGGACAACAGATTGGAGTAGCGCACGGGACGCACGAAGTCGTAGACATCCGCGTCAAGGCTGTTGTACATAAAGTCGTAGCTGGCCGATACTTCCCATTTGCCGGGTATGATGTCGTATTGGTTGGCCGTGGAAACGTAGACCTCGCGCTGGCGGTAGAGGTTGTCCACCTTGATTTGCTTGTCGTCATTGTTGACGTAGTGTGTGCGGTAGAAGGCGTACTTGGCGTTGGCCAGGGTGGTCCAGCGCCCGTATGTGGCACGCCAATGTCCTTGGATAAAGCTATTGGTGTCCCAAATGCGTTCGCCGCGCCGCCATACATTATTGACGATAGCGCCGGGGATGCCTCGTTCGCTATTATAATTGTAGGCCTTGGCCATCCAATTGCCGTGCGATGTCTTGCCGAAGACCGAGGCCTCGAGGCGCGTGGCGTTGACGTCGCCGTTTTGGCGCGTGGCCGTGGTGTCATAAGCCACTTCGCCGGCGGGGTTGACGCGACGATAGCGGAATTTGTATTTGCCGGACGAATTGAGCCATTCGGCACTGAGCGAGGCGCTTACGCGGCGAGACAACTTGAGCTGAACCAAAGCCGAGGGATTGATGAGGTCAAAACTGCCGGTGCGTACTGCCGCGCGGGCGTGGTATGTCTCATCGCCCTTAAATTGTGGCACGGCGGTGCGCATATATATTGTACCGGCGTTGCCGAAGTCGCGTGCCGGCTGCAGTATCTGACTTTTTTGTCCGTTGTACAGCGACAGAGCCTCCATATTGTCCAGCGAGAATTGCCCGAGGTCTATCTGCCCGTTCTGGGCATTGCCCAAGGCTACACCATCGTATACCACGCCGGTGTGATTGGTGCCCATCGAACGTATATTGACGGTCTTGATGCCGCCGACGCCGCCGTAATCCTTGACCTGTACGCCCGAGAAGTAGCGCAAGGCATCAGCCACGCTGTTGCTGGACAGACGGCGAAGCTCCTCACCGGCAAGTGTCTGCACCGGAATGATTTCGGTGGGCTCCCACGGGCGGCGCGTGGTTACTATCAGCTCGTGCAGCGACTGGATGCTGTCGCTCCATGCCATCGAGCGTGCAATGGTGGCGGCGCTGTCGCGCTCGACCAAGACCGATGAAGCCCCTTCGGGTTTTTGTGCGTACACGCCGGTGGCGGCTGCAAAAGCGAGGACGGCCGCCACGCATACTCGGCGGCATACGCGGTGTTCTTTCAAAAATGTCTTAGATGTTTGTGGCATCTGACGAATGTGTTGTGCTCCTTCCGCAGTGGCGGACAAGGGAGTGGGTGAAACATGTCGCAGATGCTGTTGCCGCATCCTCCGGAACGGACGGCGCGCAATGCGCCGATATTCCCGGTAGGAATTTCGGGTCTGATGAGACTCTGAGCTCGTCCTCGCAAGCCGGCGTCGCTGTGACGCCCTTGGCAGAGCATCGGCGTTTTTGCTCCCAGGCAGGTCTTCTGACTCACCTCCGACAGGCTTCGGACGCCTTCCCGTACCGCCTGCGGCGGTATAGTGGCTTATGTCCGAGGTCGTGCCAATGTGCTGACGCACAGCGGCGTGAGGCTCACAGCAGCGGGACTGTCCGGGATTTGCACCCGATTCCCTTTTAAGCACGGCGCAATGGCCGCGCACCTGTTTGCGCCGCAAAGTTACGACTTCCCCTCCAATTATCAAAGAAAAATTTCCGTAATTCGCTCTCCATTCCTGATCTGCCTACTGTTTATTTGTGTTATTTATCTGATTGCCATTATTTTACCTCCTATAAGTTTGGCCGTTTTTTTGGAGTCTCCACGGGCGAAGCTCTTCCGCGTATTAGCTTCCTGCTGCGCGAGGGCAGTGTATTGCGTCCCTGACGAGCCGTCATTTCGATGCAGGCGCAATATTGTCCTAAATAAAATCGAAAAAAAGAAAAAGGAAGTAGTCACTAAGGCA
>UQGP01000025.1 GCA_900540625.1 uncultured Porphyromonadaceae bacterium
CTACTCCGGTCGCCGAGTTCTTCAAATATATTGGCTAATTTTGCACTAGATACTATAATCCACTACTGTCCACTAAAAATGGACGGGGTTAAAAATTAAATAAATTCGGTTCACTTGAACCATAGAGGTCTTTGACATCGTTGATATTCTTTTTGTCGAACAAGTCGCGGATATGGGTCTTGTCGGTCAAGGAGATTCCGAGGATTTGCAGGACTTCGTAGATGCTGCGCTCCAACTGCATATCGTGCTGTACTACCGCCACAAGGCAGTAAGTAATTATGAAACAATATATTTGGATGCGCACTGCATTTTCGGAAATACCCCAAAATCGCTTGATGCGGAGATGCTGTTTTATCCATTTGAAGAACAACTCTACACTCCAGCTGTGGCGGTAAAGCTCGCAAATCAGCTTGGCTTTGGCCGTGAGATTGTTGGTTAGAAGGATGTACACAGTACCATCATCAGGGTCAACATAGACGATTTTTCGTAGCTCGTCGGGGTAAAGCTTGCTGCTTTTATACCCGCTAAAACAGCCAACGACATCGGATATTACACCCTTAGGGAGTCTTCTTTTCCACGTTCGGGGCTTCAATCTGACGTTGGTTTTGGCTCTGAGGACGAAGTAGCCACCGACAAGATTTATCTTGTAAAGGTTGCCATAATCGTTGTAGCCTCGATCGAAGATATCGTGAGCATCCGGCTCATAGGGGATCTCCGGCATCGCCTTTGTATCATGCACATTGGCATTGGTAATGTGCACGAATGCAGTAACTTGCGCTTCAACGTCATAGAGCGTATGCATCTTTATCCCGCCTTTGTGTTTGCGGAATTTTGCCCATTAAAACACCGAAAGGCAAAGGTCAATCGTAGTGGAATCAAATGCATAGACATGGCCTTCGAGGTCAAAGATTTTTTCGATCCGACGCTTCCTTGCTTGTTCAATCATGAACATGGCATAGTCCTCAAAGATGTGATAATCCCGCTGCTCGTTAGCCTTGCTAAGATTACTCCGCGTCACCGACTTTCCCATCCCGAGATGGTAAAGTTTTCCACTGTGAGCTTCGGTTGCGACAATGAGGTCGCGCAGACTTTCGCGATTGGTCAACTGTCCGAACATCATCGTAAGTAGCTGATTCCAACACGAAAAGTCCTTGACATACTTGTCGCCGTCATACTTGCGAACGAGGTAGTTGAAGTGATTCCTATCCATGAACTGGACTAATTGAGAGAAAACGTATGGGTCTTTATTCATAATGGTCTGATACAGACCACAAAGTTAAATTCAAATCCGTTGACTTTTAAATCGCTTGCAATAAATTGAATATCAACAATTTCAAAGAACTCTTATGATTTTTTAGTGGACACTAATGTTACCCATTGATTTATCAGTATAAATGACACACGAAACCGTCTTCCCAATCTCAGAATTCTTAACTTTCAGCTATGATGAATTCTTGGGCAAACTCACTAAAAGACATCATGAAAACCATGGCTCGTTAGAAGGCACACAAGACCTGGCTTGGGCCAAAGAGTTTTATGATCTCCAACGCATTTTGCGAGACAAGAGCGGCCATATACTTTTTGAGTACAGCATTCCGGGATTACCCAAAACGATTGACGTCGTTCTGCTGATGAATGGCATTATTTACGTAATCGAGTATAAGGCTGGAGCATCGAAGTTCAATTCTCAAGACATAAGGCAGACTAATGGTTACGCCCTACGCCTCAAATATTTCCATAGCCGTAGTAATGACAATTGGATTGCTCCTATTCTCGTCGCTACTGAAGCTCCTAATCGTGAGATTGAGATCACTCCGTCCAATGATGACATGATCTATCATCCAATTCTCTGCAATTCAAACACATTGGCTACTGCTATCAATATAGTATCAGATCAAACCAATTATAAGGGGACGAGTGACTGGGAGGAAAGATGGAGCAATGGCATTTTCAAGGCGAGTCCTACTATTATTGCTGCAGCAACAAATGTCTGGGAGAAGAACAATGTTCGTGGCTTCACCATGGGAGAATCGTCTAACGAAACCAGACTGGACGCCGAGAACTACATTGTCAATACAGTCGTGACGGAAACCAAAAGCCGACCAGCCGGACATAACAAATCCATATGCTTTGTAACCGGCGTCCCCGGTGCAGGCAAAACCCTCGTTGGCCTAAATATATCTGTAGCATTACAGAACGAAGGTGCAAGCATGTTGTCCGGGAATGGGCCGCTTGTTGCCGTACTTACAGAAGCCCTCAAGAGAGACCTCCGCAAGAACAAAGGAAATCTCAACAAGCCCATTAATGAGGTCTCTGTTGAAACTATTATCCGCGATGCCTATGGATACAAGAAGGAAATATTTGACAAACGACTCGATTACACCCCTGGCGAAGGTCGCGTAAGCCTCAGAAGGGATGCAGAACGTGGCACCCAACACGTTATAATCTTCGACGAAGCTCAACGCGCTTGGAACAAATCCAAGATGATCACGCCTGGCCAATCTGGCCGTAAATATTGGCAAGAACCGGCATTCCCGTTTTCAGAGCCAGGCATACTCCTATGGGATATGAACCAGCGGGATTGGGGCGTCTTCGTTTGTCTTGTCGGAGGAGGACAGGAAATCAATACCGGTGAAGCCGGTATATGCGAATGGCTCGAAACCATCAAGTCTGATCATCAGTTTGATGGGTGGCATATTTATCTGTCTAAAGAATTTCTGGGCAATGAATACAACAGCACCGATGGCCGCACCGTCAACGACTATTGCAAGCATTTCGACTCGCTCGGCCGAGTTACGTTCAACTCGTCGCTCCACTTGACTGCTTGTCAGCGTTCTAACCGGAGCGACAAAGTCTCTCGATTCATACACGAACTGCTGGACTGCAATACAGTTGACGCTAAAGCGATTTATGATAAGATCAAAGATAAGTTCCCCATATACATCACCCGAGACATAGAGGTGGCTAAACATAAACTTCGCGAAAGACGTCACTTCCTTTCGGACCGAGGATTCACCACCGAAGGCCAGACAGAAGATATCCGCATGGGCATACTTATGTCATCCAAGGCAGCCAGAATGAGACCACTGGGATTCGAGATCAAGAAAGTGAATGAGTTCCTGAACAAAGTGCCCAAATGGTTCCTCGATTCCGAAAAGAATGTCATCTCATCTGACTTTCTCGAAATCGCCCTTAATGAGTTTTTTGTCCAAGGCCTTGAACTGGACCTTATGGCAGTCCTATGGGATGCAGACTTCCGATATGATCCGGAAAAAAACGATTGGACCTATTGGGAATTCAATGATGTCGATTGGGCGCCACGTATGAGTGACACTCCGTCGCATATAATCAAGCGTTTCTATATGAAAAATGCCTACCGGGTTCTTCTTACCCGAGCTCGCGCAGGCATGATAATTGTCGTTCCCGAGGGTAGCAAATTCACCGACGGGATTATGGATGACCCTACCCGAGATCCTCAAATCTATGATTGCACCTACAACTACCTTAAAGATTTAGGTCTAAGGGAATTATAGCTTCAACAAGTTACCATATCCGCTTTCGATTTACCAGGCGTTTGGACAAAGATTGAATTATCTGATTCATTACCGGGTCCGCAATCTCAAGACCTATTTGATATTATTACTGTCCGACAAAACTATTTTGGTCTAGATGCCAAAATTTTCAAATGCACAAAGTTATTGATTTTTAGCGCGTTTGATGCACTATTAGCACCCGTTTTAACCCATAGAATGAGTTTTCCTATTTTTAGCCTCCCAAAAACACCCGTTTTGAACCATAGAGCCTAAGCGCTCCCATCAAATGAGACTTCAATCTTTTGAATGGCGATAACTCGCTGTAGGTCACCATTATTACAGCGGTTTTAACACCCGTTTTGACCTATAGGCCGTTTTTGATGAAACAAAACAGCAATGGCCAAGAAAATGTGAATTTTCTTGGCCATTGATTGTTAATCGCTTGCGCCAATCGTAGGTGCTTAATACTCGTCTTCGTTGAAGAAAAAGTCGTCGTTGCTGGGGTAGTCGGGCCAGATGTCTTCGATACTTTCGTATGTTTCGCCTTCGTCTTCAATTTCCTGAAGGTTTTCGATGACCTCCATTGGTGCGCCGGAGCGCGTAGCGTAGTCTATGAGTTCGTCCTTGGTTGCGGGCCAAGGGGCGTCTTCGAGTTTGGTCGCGAGTTCAAGTGTCCAATACATAGCGTGTTATATATGCTTTGATGTGGTTGTATGTGTAAGTGTATTGCGCGTTTCGACGGCTTTGCATAGCGCTTTGCCGTCAAAAGGAGTGCAAAGATACATTATTTGTGCGAATTATTACTCTTGTTCCCAAAAAATTTCTTCGCAATCGGCGACAATGTTCAAGTGTCGGGCCATGACAAAGAGATAATCGCTGAGTCGGTTGACGAATTTGAGCGCTTCGGGAGCAATTTTTTCGCCACCGAGTTCGCGGTCCAGGCGCAGCATATCGCGCTCGGCACGGCGTGCCACCGTGCGTGCTACGTGTGCCTGAGCCGCAGCGGTTGTTCCGCCCGGCAGGATGAATCGGTTGTGGCGCGGCAGGGCTGCGTCGGCATCATCTATGAGTGCTTCGAGCCGCGCTACATCGTCGGCTGTAATTGCGCGTGGACGCCATTTGCTGTCTTCTTCGGTGGCTAATTGGCATCCGAGGTCAAAGAGCCGGTTTTGCAGCCATTGCAGGGCTTTGCGGTCGGCTTCGGGAATGTCATACGATGCCAGCAGTCCGAGATGGCTATTGACCTCGTCCACTGTGCCGTAGGCCTCGAGACGCGGATGCGTTTTGCTGACGCGAGTGCCGCCGACAAGTGATGTTGTACCGGCATCTCCGGTGCGTGTGTATATCTTCATCGTGTATCGTCTTTAATGGTGGTTAAGTGGCGCGGATGCCGTTTCCCCGGCCGGGAAGCGGCATCCGTGTCGATGTCTTGTGCGGTTGATTTACTTGGCTTTGGCGAGTACTTTGCGGTTGATTTTGACCGGGAAGCGCTCGTGTAGTTTCTTGACCCATTCTTTTTCGAGTACGGCTTGGTAGTCGGTGGTGACTTGTCCGCGTACATCGAAGGCGTCTTCGGGCTGGTCGATTACTCGGCCACGGTATGCGTAGTAGCTTTGCCAACGCATCTTCTGGTTTTCGGGCTTGGGCCCGTCAAATGCCAAATAGTCGGTGATGGCGTTGTCGCCCTTGGCGGCAAGTACGCGTTCCACCTTGGCGTCACGGCCGAAGCGTTTGTCGATCATCTTGACCAATTCTTCGCGCGTGAAGTCTGAGCCGGCGTTGTCAAGGCTGTCGGTGAATGCTTTGACTTCGGTCTGTACGCTGTCGTTGGTCGAGAAGATTACGTAGCCTTTGAACTTCGGCGCTTTCCAGGTGTAGTCGGCACGATGCTCTGCAAAATATTTTTCAAGTCCGGTGGTGTCCTTGGCTGCACGTTCCCACACTTCTTGGTTGGAGATGTTGTACAGCAGGATGCCGTCGCGATATTCGTTGTAGATGTTGCGGTAATCGGGGTCGATGTTTACCAGGTCTTTGCGGTATGTTTCGGCGACTTTATCGCGCATGGAGCGAATAGCTGCATTCTGCAGCATCTTCATGGCATTGTCCACATCGCCGGATGCTGTTACGGGCATATTAGTCATCACTGATGCAACGGCGTACTTTTTGCCGCTCACTGTGTATACGGGGATGGTGGATGCCTTGAGCGTTGCTATGGCTGTCGAGTCGTATCCGCCGCAGTCTTCGATGAGGCGACGTACCTTGGCCATGCCGTTGTCGAGTACTTGTCCCTTGTACTGTTTTACCAGGGCATCGAGACGGCGTTGTGCAGGCAATTGTCCGCGCTCGTCGCCGTTGATTTGCTGCTCGAGCGATTGGCGCATATCCTCGAAAGATGCTACGGGGCGAGCGCCGGTTTTGTGAATGATATGGTATCCGTAGGCGGTGGTCACGGGACGCGATATTTCGCCGACCTGCATGGCAAATGATGCCGAATCAAAGGGCGCAACCATCATTCCCGAGCTGTACCATCCGAGTTTGCCGCCTTGTTTTGCGCTTCCGGGGTCCTCGCTTTCGCGGCGCGCAACGTCCTCAAAATCAACTCCGGACTGTGTCACTACGTTGTATAGTGAGTCTATGGCCACGCGTGCATGTGCAGCCTCTTCGGGGGTCTTGCCATGCGTGAGTTTGAGAATATGCTCGGCTTCTACTTCGCCGGGATTGGGCTTGATTTCGTCCACGCGTATGATATGGAGGCCGAAGCCCGAATTGATTACCGGTGAGATTCCGCCCAGCGGAGTGTCGTAAGACGCTTTCTCGAAAGGCCAGGGATAACGACCGGGCAATACCCAGCCCATGCGGCCTCCGCGAGTAGCGCTGGCGCGGTCTATGGATGCTGCTGCGGCATCCTCAAAAGTAGTGGCGCCGGAAAGAATGGCATTGCGGACCGAGTCGGCACGAGCCATAGCGACTTCTCCCGAGGTCTCGCCATCAGCGGGCGGCAGCATGATGTGGCTGACGTAACGCAACTCGCGTACGTGGTCGTAAGCTTCGTGCAGCAGCGAGTCGTAAACGGTGGAGTCAACCATGCGCGACTGCGCCAATTCGGTGGCATAGCCGTCGAATTCGTTGCGGAACGAGGCCGTTGTGTCCATGCCTGCGGCTACGGCGGCAGCCACTTTCAGCTTGTAGTTGACAAACATATCTACATACTCGTCAAGTGTCTGAGGCTGCAGTTGTTGCGAGTTGTTTTTATTGTAAAGATACTCAAACTCGCTCAGGTGCACGGGCACCTTGTTGATGGTCATCAGCACCGGATCGGATGCGGCGGCAGCCGTGACTGCGATGGCCGTGACCGCGATGGCGGCGGATAGGTGGAGTTTTTTCATTTATAGAAAATTTAGGCGTTCGATTTTATAGCTTTAATATAACGCGAAAATCCGGGTTTTATTGTTCCGAGTATGCGCAAAAGTTAGCGCGCCGACGAGCTGTAATTGGGCGCTTCGCTGGTGATGGCCACATCGTGTGGATGGCTTTCGTTGACGCCGGCAGCGGTGATGCGCGTGAAACGTGCCTGATGCAAGGTCTCAATATCCTTGGCTCCGCAATAACCCATACCGGCGCGTAGTCCGCCAATCATCTGATAAACAACCTCGTAAAGCGAGCCCTTGTAGGGGACACGGGCGGCTATACCTTCGGGCACAAGTTTCTTGGCATCCGTCTCCGAGGCTTGGAAATAGCGATCCTTGCTGCCGCGTTCCATGGCTTCGAGCGACCCCATACCGCGATACGACTTATACTTGCGGCCGTTGAAGATGATGGTGTCGCCGGGAGACTCCTCGACACCGGCCAGCATTCCGCCCAGCATCACCGAGTTGCCACCTGCTGCCAGAGCCTTGACAATGTCGCCGCTGTATCGTATGCCGCCATCGGCAATCAAGGGTATATCGTATTCCTTGAGAGCCTTGGATACGTCGTAGACAGCACTGAGCTGGGGTACACCCACGCCGGCAATGATACGCGTGGTGCATATTGATCCGGGGCCGATGCCGACCTTGACGCCGTCGGCGCCGTTGTCTGCCAGGAAGCGAGCAGCCTCGCCGGTGGCGATATTGCCCACGATGACATCCACGCGGTCGCCGAAAGCATCCTTGACTGAACGCAACGTATCGATAACGCCGCGGCTGTGTCCGTGCGCCGTATCGATGACCAAGGCATCCACGCCGGCATCCACCAGCGCGGAGGCACGTTCGAGGCTGTCGGCGGTGACGCCTATACCGGCAGCAACGCGTAGACGGCCCAAAGCATCCTTGCACGCATTGGGCTTATCCTTAGCCTTAGTAATATCCTTGTAGGTCACCAGTCCCACCAAACGACCCTCGGCATCCACCACCGGGAGTTTCTCGATTTTATGGCGATGCAATATGCGCGCGGCATCCTCCAGCGTCGTGCCCACGGTCGTAGTCACGAGCCGTTCAGACGTCATTACATCCTTGACCGGGCGGTGCAAGTCGCTCTCAAAACGCAAGTCGCGATTGGTAACTATGCCCGCCAGAAAACCTCCGGCATCCACCACCGGAATGCCGCCGATGTGATATTCGGCCATCAGCGCCAGAGCGTCACCCACGGTTTTGTCCGGGGCAATAGTCACCGGGTCGTAAATCATACCGTTTTCGGCACGTTTGACCATGTGTACTTGGCGAGCCTGCTCGGCTATACTCATATTCTTGTGGATGACGCCGATGCCGCCTTCGCGAGCAATGGCAATAGCCATAGACGCCTCGGTGACGGTGTCCATAGCGGCAGAAACCACAGGAATGTTTAGAGTGATGTTACGTGAAAAGCGGGTCAGAAGGCTGACATCTCGCGGTAAAACTTCCGAATATGCCGGTACAAGCAGCACATCGTCGAAAGTAAGACCGTCCATAAGGACGCGGTCGGCAATAAATGACATAGCGGTATCGATGCTGAGGGGTTAGTATTTATTGCCCACAAAGGTAACACTTTTCGCCCGATTGCGCAAATGCCCCCGCCGCCCGTTTCTTCTGTCGAGCCCAAGGATAATGGTTTTTTATTGGCATATGCAAAATTGCATAATGCAAAAGAAGACAGCTAACTCGCTGTCTTCATATAAGTGCATTATGCATATTTGACGGCCCTATTCCTGGCAGGGTTGCTCCCCAACAGAGCCCTGTTGCGCTTCAAGCCGTGGGGCAAAGTTAAGGATTATAGTTCAAACCTAAAAATCTTATGATGATTTTTAGCACCCGTTTTGACCTATACGCCGAGAAAACGTATGGGTCTTTATTCATAATGGTCTGATACAGACCACAAAGTTAAATTCAAATCCGTTGACTCTCAAATCGCTTGCAATAAATTGAATGTCAACAATTTCAAAGAATTCTTATGATTTTTTAGTGGACACTAATAGATAGAAGATGTGGATGAACAGTTGGAAGTTTATAATTCTGAACTTCGAAATAGGCGTATAGGTCATTGCAGGGCGATTTGATAGTTGTTCACGCCTATGCTTTCAAGGGCACACTGTCGAAGTCAGTGAATGTGCCGCGCCGAGGCTCTGAGACCTCCGAGGATGGATGGAGGCGTGGGGATGGATTGGAGCGAGGGGATAGCTGGGGGGTGAGGGAATGGATGGAGGTGTGGGGATGGATGGGAGCGAGGGGGAAGGCGGGTGTCGCGATGTCTATTCCGGCGAGCTTGGCTACATTGTCTGCTCTGACGATTTGTCTGCTCTGACGATTAACCTTCTCCGGCGATACTGTGGCGACCGGAGTCGGTTGGAGCCGGTTAGTATTGGAGGTAGACGAAGGGTACGAGGTCGGCGGAACGCGTCTGTATGACGGCAAAGATTACGGCGGCAAGGATAACGGCTTGCAGTACGGCGGGACATGCGCTGTATGTACGCTGTAGGCGTAGTGCCCATGTGTGCGGGCTCATGTGAAGCAATAGGCCTACAATGATGGCTATAAATACTAACGGGTAGGCGCTGACTACTTGCGGCAGCATATCCCAATGCATACTTTCGGAGATTTGTGTAAACATATCGCCGAGAGTTTCCATAGACGGTGCGCGGAATACGGTAAAGCCGATTACGACAAGTGAAAATGTAAGAATGATGTTGAAGGCGATGGCCGGCATTGTGCCTTTGATCCATTGCGGCGTGTGCCATATTTTGCGCAGGAGCTTGTGTATTGCCAGAAGTGCGCCGTGGTAAGCTCCCCATATCAGATACATCCATGATGCGCCGTGCCATAGGCCGCCGATGACCATGGTGAGCATGAGGTTGGTGTACATACGTATTTGGCTGCATCTGTTGCCTCCCAGTGGTATGTATATGTAGTCGCGTAGCCATGTGGAGAGCGATATATGCCATCTACGCCAAAATTCGGTGGGGCTTTGGGATTTGAAGGGCGAGCAGAAGTTGTCTTTGAAGCGGTATCCCAGAAGAAGGGCTATACCTATGGCCATATCGCTGTATCCCGAGAAGTCGCAGTATAGCTGGAGTGTAAATCCGATGGACCCGAAGATGTTTTCTATACCTGAGTATAGGGAGGGGTTCTCGAATATTCGGTCGACGAAGTTGCCGCTGATGTAGTCTGCAATTATGACTTTTTTGACGAGGCCTGTCATAATAAGGAAGAATCCTTCGCCAATCATAGCGCGTGTGGCTTCGGCTCGTGCTTGTATTTGAGGTATGAGGTCGCGTGCGCGTACTACGGGGCCGGCAAGAAGCGGCGGGAAGAATGTGAGGAAGAATGCGTATTCCAGGAAATTGCGTACCGGGGTCATCTTGCCGCGGTAAATGTCCACAATGTAAGATATCGACCTGAATGTGAAGAAGGATATTCCGGCGGGCAGTATGATGTCGAGAGCATCAAAATGTGTACCCGTGATATTTGCAAATGTTTCGTATAGTAGGTTGAAGTACTTGAAGTACAAAAGCATACCTACATTTACGACTACGTTTATGGCGACAATTGAACGTCTTACCCATCCGCGATCGGCGCACCCCATCCATCGTCCGAGGAAGTAGTCGCTGACACATACCCCCATAAGGATGAAGCAGCACTCGGCGCTGTTTTTGTAATAGAAGTATAGTGAGAACAGGATGACAAACACCATCTTGGCCGTATGGTGACGGCGCATCATGCGGTATATGGCAAGGAATAATAAGAAAATGAGCATGAAAGCGCAGGTGTTGAACAACAGCGGATTATGGCTGTCGTACAGCAGCGCGCTTGTCAGCGCTTCGGTGTCTATCGATTGGGCTATATTTTCCATTGTCTAAATTGTGAGAGGGCATTCGGCCGTATATTTCAGCGGCGGCGTCTGCGCCTTCCCTTGTTTCGTTTCTTAGAAGGCTTGGTGCTTTTATATTTTTTCTTTGAGGAGCGTGATTTCTTAGCTGTGGCGGTGTGTTTTGTCGTCGATGTCGAAGTCTTAGACTCGTTAGATGCAGACCGTGAGGCGTCATTCTGCGGCTCGGCCGGAGTGGCTGATGCGGGGATTTTAGCAATGGCTTTGCCGGTGAGAGCTGCGTCCAGAGCTTCGGCCAGCAGGTCGCCTTCGAGGTGGTATCCGGTCCATGTTCGGTGTATGCGGTCGCCGCCGAGCAGGTGCGACGACAGCCATTGGGCGGAAGAGCCGTTTCCACCGGCGACATCGTACCAATCCCATGTGGCGATATGGTGTTGCTCGCCATATCGAAGTATGGCCGAGCGTAGGCGTGCGACGTTGCTGTTGACAGCGAAGGACCGTACTCGCTTTATTTTGGCTCGTCTGCGACGTTTGCGCCGCGTGCGCACGGTTGTGTATACACTGCGTTGGCATTCGGACGGAGTTGTCAGCAAGATGCGTACGCCGGGATTGTGTGTGCGTATGTCTGACACGAAGGCGTCTATTTGTCGCATGAAAGCCTCGTCTGAGATTTTTCCGAAAGCCTCATTCGTACCCAGACTGACGATGACCAAATCCGGAGCAAGTTGTCGCAGTGAGGCTCCGAATCCACCTATACTGTTGTATTGAGAGAAAGTGGCGCCGTTGTTGCCTATTGCGTGGTATCTGACGCCGTGGTCGTTGTGTCGCAGTTCGAAGCCGTAGATATTGGCTCCCGGGGCGTCTATCGTGATTGTACAAGCAGATACTGCATGGTCGAGCACGGCAAGTGTGGCGTTGCTGCCATCTATAACGTCAAAATCGACTTCCTTCGAGCCGGCCGTGATAGCCGAAATAGAGATTTCGCCGCGTCCGTATACAGCAATAGCGTCAAAGGGTTGGGCGTTGGATATATCGAAAGATACCGCGGAAGCCGGCATAGCCAGAGATATACCCGTGAAGCCCATAGCGGTGGGCCACGGCGTTCGCATAAGTTTGGCTGATGCAAAGGATGCCGATGATGTGATGCGGTAGTCAACGGGCTGGTTTGTCCCCGCGAGGCGGAAGGGGGTTATAAGGCCACGGCCGGCGCTACCATAACGACGTTGGAGGTGCCGTCTTACGCGCGAGGTGTTTCCTTCGGCCTGTATGTGCGAGTCGCCGATATGTACGATATCAAGGGTCCCGCGTCCGGCGGCTGCTTCGTGCAATATATGCCTCAGTCCCGACCAATCGGCGCCGTTGAGGCATATTCGGTTGGCATTGTAATGTATAAATGAGTATCGGCGCGATTCCGAACCGGTTTCGCGATCTTCGCCGAATACGGGATTGACGCGTACGTCTGCATCGGTTGTGTCCGGAGATGCAGCAATTTCCCCGGCCGAGGCTGCGCACGCAGTCGACGGCCTGATAGCAAGAGCAGCCAATGATAATGCTAATATGATAGAGCGCACAATCATTTGAGAGCGGTGATGATAGCTTTGTAAAGCATTATGGCCAGGCGGCTGCCGCCTTTGGCGTTGAGGTGTATATAGTCAGGATTTATTTCGCCGGCTTCGCGCCATTCGATGGCAGCATTTTCGCCGCCCATAGCCGCGCGAGTGTCCCAGAACAATGCGCCGCCGAAACGTGCGGCGTCACGTTGGGCATCCACCATGGCTTGCGCCGTAGGTATGGACTTGACTTGTGTACCCGATTTTTGTCCTCGGTCGCCGATACCTATGACCATAATGTCTGCGTTGGGGTAGCAGGCGCGCAGACGCTGTATCAGCGAAACCATCAGCTTGGAGTATCCTCCATAAGACTTCTGCTTGGAGGTCAGAGCATTGATGCCGTATTCGATGATTATCAGGTCGTAATCGACGTATTGGCGCATTTGCGCTGCAAGGTTGATGTTGGTTTTGCGGTTTGCCACGCCCGAATTGCCTCGTAGTGACATACAGTCGACAGAGATGCCGATGGCGCTATCGAGGTATGCGCCCAAGACGACGATGCCCGGCGTAGTGGTTGAGATATCCGCTTTCTTGGTCATTCCTTCAACTCGAATGCATTGTACGTCAGGCGATGCCGCCAATGTATATGTGTTTGTTCCGCCGTCGGTGGTTATGGCGATGCTACCCCCTTCAGGGGCTATGCACAGTAAGCGGGTGAGCGACCATCCCGCTTCGCCCTTGGCGGCTTTGAAAGACGTCTGCGACTTGGATGTGCTGACAAAATATTCGCCTGAAAGCGAGCGATAAGCGTCTTTGGCATTTTTGCGGATATCCACTTGTTTCCATCCCGAGCATGTCTGCCGTATGGTGCGTCTAAATCCGGGGATTTCGCTTTGCATATACATATATCCAACGCCTGAGCCGCCGTAGACTTTACGCAAATCGCGGCGCAGGTCTCCGGTGAGGATATCTCCCTCGATATAGCTGTCGCCGATGACGGCTATGCGTGCATGCTTACCCGCGGCAATGGCAGAGCGCAGTCGATGCAAGCCCGCTTGCGACGCCGTATAATCCTCGATGAGTACGTCTCCGGCCGTGTTGCGCGGAGCAGGTATAGCAGCCATGACGTGCGCCGAGTCAGGCATGGATGCCGTGTTTAACGGCCTGGTTGTACCTTTCGGTGTTGAGGTCGTGTCGCTTGCAACATGGCCGTGTTCTGATTCGCTGAGTGCGTGTTCCAATTCGGGATCTACTATTTCTTCTGCCGTAGCTTTGGTCTCGCCGTTGTGGGTGATGTCTGCAAGAAGGTTGAAGTCCTTGATGTAGTTGTCGGTCCATTTGCCCCACGGGCATAGCGACAATGCAGCTATGATGGCGACGGCAAGTGCAAGTACAGCGAGTGCGCGCGACGGCGCCGGCTTGTTTTGCTTATCTTGGTTCTGTTGTGTGTCTTTTTCGTTGTCCATTTGGTCAAATGCTGTTGAGGATAGAGTGCAGAAGCCCCGAAGCCTTTAATGTCGTTTCGTCTCGCTCGGCTTCGGCGTCCGAATTTTCTAAAATACCGCTGCCGGTAAATATGCAGTATTGCCCTCGGTCGTCGGTATGGGTACACCGCAGAGTTACAAAGGCTTGGGCCGTCGTGTCATCCTCTACGGATATATACCCGCCGTAGAGCCGCCGCGGATGTCTTTCGTACTTGCGAATGAGGGCCAACGCGGCTTCGCGCGGCCATCCGCCGAGTGCCGGGGTCGGACTAAGTATGTCCAAAAGCTCGCGATAGGCTTCGGGGGAAGCGGCGTTGCCGTATATATATGTGCAGATGTGAGTTACGGCGCCGCTGGCTACATTGCAGGTCGAAGTTCGGATGTCGTGTACGTGTGCCTTATTGAGTTGGCGAATGATTTCGTCGGCTACCATAGCCTGTTCGCGGATGTTCTTGGCGTCCCAACGGCACTTTCCGTCGGTCGGCGTCGGCATAGTGCCTGCCAGAGCCATCGTCGATACGGCGCCGGAATGTAAATTCATATCCAGCAGTCGCTCGGGCGTCGAAACTATCCACGTCCCGGTCTCGGGCGTATGCAGCAGGATGTTGAAGTTGTTCGGCGTGTTCTTGAAATAATCCAAAGCCACGGCCACGGTGTCTTTGGCAAGAGCCTGTGACTGCCCGCAAATGATACGAGACAATACGGCTTTGCCTCCATTGGCGGCTACAGCGTGCTTGATGTTTTCGATATCGGCCATATAAAGTGCCTCATCGGTGCTGTCGGTGCATACCGGCGCGGTCGTCTTTTCAGTGCCTGTGGCTCGGAACGCCTCGACGGGAGTGAGCCCGTTGTAGATTACAATACCCGACGTGTAGGGACGGGCAAAGTTCACGGCGACGAGGCGGCGTGAGCTTAGACGCGGCTCATCGCCACATATCCAATGCAATCCGTCAGTTCCGGGTACGCTGTATATGGCAGCTCGCAACCCGGCAGTCAAGGCGTGACGCATGGCCGGGAGTATCTCCCGGTTAGCATAGCTCTGTAAGGGGCATGGCTCGCTGTCTGCCTGTGAAAATGTCATACTAAAACTCCGATAAGATCGTAGGGAAGAGCCTCGGTGATTTTTACATTGACAAACATTCCCGGATGTATGTCCTCCGGTAGGCCTGCGCGTGGAATCAGGACCTCAGGGTCCACTTCGGGCGAATCCCATTGGCTGCGACAAGTGACGTATTCGTCTCCTATGCTGTCGACCACTACCTCAATGGTCTGCCCGACTTTGGCGAGATTAATCTCGGCCGAAATTTCCTGCTGTTCCTTCATTAGGATATCAAGGCGACGTTGCTTCTCCTGCTCGGGGATATTGTCTTGATAATGAGTGGCGCCGTATGTACCCTCTTCCTCGCAGTAGGCAAAGGCGCCCATGCGTTCGAAGCGTTGTTCGCGGACAAATTCCAGCAAATCCTCGAATTCGGCCTCACCCTCGCCGGGAAAGCCCACCATAAGTGTGGTGCGGATGTGTATGCCCGGAACCTCACGGCGTATACGTGCAAGTAGTTCTACTGTTTCGGCACGGGTGATGTGTCGCCGCATATTTGCGAGTACCTTATCGCTGCTATGCTGTAGGGCAATGTCGAGATACTTGCAAATGTTGTCGTGCTTCGCCATCACCGGCAAAATTTCATAGGGAAAATCGGCGGGATAGGCGTAATGCAGACGTATCCAGTGTACTCCGTCGATGGCTGCGAGGCGTTCCAATAGAGAAGCCAGAGCCCCTTTCAGTCCCAGATCTTGGCCGTAGCTGCTCAGGTCTTGCGCTATGATATTGAATTCGCGTACGCCGCGGCTTACCAGCGCTTGAACCTCTGCGACGATTTCGTCGGCCGGACGCGAATGGTGCCGGCCTGTAATCAGTGGTATGGCGCAAAAGGCGCAAAAGCGGTTGCAGCCTTCGCTGATTTTTATGTAAGCGTGGTGAGGAGGGGTGGTGAGTACTCTTTCCCAAAGCGCCGACGACGGGTGCGCGTGAGCCAAATCGCGAGCCACGTCCACCCAGTCGAATTTTCCGTACCAGCGATCCACTTCCGGAATTTCGGCAGCCAATTCATCGCGATAGCGCTGTGATAGGCATCCCATCACGGTAAGGCCACCGATACGACCTTGAGTACGCGCCTTAGCGCATTCCAAAATCATATTTATCGATTCCTCTTTTGCGTCGCCGATAAAGCCGCAGGTATTGATGATGACTTCGTCGGCTCCACTGACATCACTGCTGTTGTGGTCTACGGCAAATCCGGCATCGCTAAGCATACGCATCACCCTCTCGCTGTCCACGAGATTTTTGGAACAGCCCATGGTGATGATGGACACTCTTTTTTGCTCCATATCTATATTGCAGTCAAAAAGAGGTCAGTTCTTGGCGGAGTCGTTGTCAAACAACGAACGAACAAATTCCTGTCGGTCAAACACCTGTAAATCATCTATGCCTTCGCCAAGGCCGATATACCTTACTGGAACTTGCAGCTCATCGCTTATGCCGATAATGACGCCGCCTTTGGCGGTTCCGTCCAATTTTGTCACGGCCAATTCGGTGACTTGAGTGGCTGCGGCAAATTGTCGTGCCTGCTCGAAGGCATTCTGTCCCGTGCTGCCGTCCAGCACCAGCAATACCTCGTGCGGTGCTTCCGGTATCACGCGTTGCATCACGCGTTTGATCTTGGATAATTCCTCCATCAGTGCGCTCTTATTGTGCAGGCGTCCGGCTGTATCGATAAGTACCACATCGGCTTGTTGTGCCACGGCCGAGGAAAGTGTGTCGAAAGCTACAGCCGCGGGGTCTGCGTTGATGTGCTGTTTCACGATGGGGACATCGGCACGCTGAGCCCACACCTCGAGCTGCTCGATGGCAGCGGCGCGGAAGGTGTCGGCGGCGCCGAGCATCACCTTATTCCCGGCGCGTTTGTACAAGTGGGCCAGTTTCCCGATAGTTGTTGTTTTGCCGACGCCGTTTACGCCGACAACCATAATGACATACGGACGCTTATCAGCCGGGACTTCAAAGTCTCCAAGCTCCGAAGGCTTGGTCTCATCCTTGGCCAGTAGAGCCGAGACCTCCTCGTAAAGGATTTTGTAAAGCTCGTCCAAGCCCATGTATTTATCGCGAGCAACGCGTTCCTTGAGACGATCGATAATTTTCAGCGAAGTCTCCGGGCCTATGTCGCTACTGATGAAGATGTACTCGAGTTCGTCGAGAAAATCTTCGTCAATGGTGCTTCGACCGGCTATTGCACGTTTGATTTTGTCGAAAAGGCCGGTTTTTGTCTTTTCGAGTCCCTTGTCGAGGGTCTCTTTCTTTTTCTTGGAAAATAGTCCAAACATATTTCGTCTGATAAGTTTATATGCGCAATAATTAAGCCGTTACGGCCTTCGTCTCGAGCCGTGACGGTATTGGATGTCGACGTCGCGACCACGCCGGGTCGCGCGCGTACTTAATAAAGTATGCAAAGGTACGAAAATTTTGCGATAGGCGCTATATGTCTGACCAACGGGATGTCGCCGATTGGCCTGAAGCGGGCGCACACAAACAAGTGCACGCCCGTTCCGGGCCTTAGCATTTGTGGTCGGCGTAATACGTTCCCGAATGTAGCGTAGCAGCCGGACCTGTCATTAGAATGTGCCCCGTGGCTTTGTTTCGGTCAATCAGCAGGTTGCCGCCGAGTAACCGTACCGTTATGGGCCATGCGGCACGCCCTGTCAGTACGGCGGCCGTAGCGGCGGCGCAAGCACCTGTACCGCAAGCCATTGTTTCGCCAACGCCGCGTTCCCATGCGCGTACCGAAACTGTGTTTTTGTCGTCCGTTCGTGCAAACTCGATATTGGCACGTTCAGGCCATATTTCGTGCTTCTCTAATTCGGAGCCGAGAGTGTGTACCATCTCGTCCGTGAAGCTGTCTACAAATACAACGCCGTGAGGATTGCCCATAGATACGGCCGTGATTTTCACCGCCTTCCCGTCGACATTGATGTCGGCGTCGAGCATAGCGTCTCCGGGAAAATTTACCGGAACTTCGGACGGAGCGGTTACCGGCAGTCCCATATCCACGGTTACCGATTCGACAAGGCCGTCCGGCCCGGTATGAACATGTAGCGACTTGATGCCGCTGAGCGTCTCGACGGTGAGCCTGTCTCCGGATGTTATATGATTGTCGGATACATATTTAGCTACGCATCGTATGCCGTTGCCGCACATTTGAGCCTCTGTACCGTCGGCATTGAATATTCTCATGCGACAGTCTGCTTTGTCGCTTGGCAGTATTACGATGATGCCATCGGTATCAAGACCGGTATGGCGGTGGCTCATTTCGACAGCGAGCGACGAAAGGTTGCTGATTTGACGGTCAAATCCGTTGATAACCACGAATTTGTTGCCTAAGCCCTGCATCGTAACAAAAGGTATGACGGATGGGACCTCGGGCGTGAGATGCAGACTGTGTGCACATGGTTTGACGGATAGTTGCAGACGACGTAGTCCCTCGGCGAGAACCGTGCGCGGTACCCCGACATTCATGCGCATAAAACCTTTGCCTTCCGCGCCAAAGGACATGCCGTCGCTAAGCGCTAAATGTCCGTTGCAAATCAGCATTTTGACCAAATCTTCCTGATTCATGCCCAATTTGCGGAAATCAAGCCAAATTGTGAATGAGGCATCCGGTCGGTGCATGGATACGGTCGGCACGTTTTCGGCGAGAAACCGGGCAGCAAAGTCCATATTGTCTTGCAGGTACTTAAGGACTTGGTCAAGCCACGCTTCGCCGTGGTTGTAAGCGGCCTGTGTCGCGACCATCGCCGCTATAGGAGGAGTATTGAATTCGCTTGCAGACAGCCAGTTGAAAAACGGTTCGCGCAATTGCGGAGATTTTGCTACGGCCCAGGCGCTTACAATGCCGGGGATGTTGAAGGTCTTGGACGGAGCGCCCAACGTCACGGTGATATTTCGGGCATCGTCCGAGACGCCGGCCGTCGGTATGTGTTTGGTGCCACCGAGCATCATGTCGCCGTAAATTTCATCTGATACGAGAACAACGTTATGGGCTCGACATATCGAAGCCACGCGAGCCAGAGACGCCTTGTCCCATTGTAATCCTATGGGATTGTGCGGATTGCATACAATCATTATTGATGGTTTTTGACTCGCAATTACACTCTCGAGACCTTCGAAATCCATGGCGTAGTTGCCGTTGCTGTCGATAATCAAAGGATTGGTAACTACTCGTCGTCCATTGCCTTCGATGACACTGCGGAACGAGTGATACACCGGTGGCTGGATCAGAACCCCGTCACCGGGCCGGCTGAAGTAATTGATACATAAGCTTAATGCCTTTTTTAGGCCGGGCATAAACGTGACTTCATCGGCCTCTACGTGCCATCCGTGGCGTCGATCGAGCCATGATGTGATGCTGCTCCAAAATTCGGCGGGGGCAGATGTGTATCCCAATACAGCATGGTCGAGGCGACGGCGCAATGCATCGATAATGCACGGACAAGCCTCAAAATCCATATCGGCAATCCAAAAGGGCAATAGGTCATGGCGACCGAATTTACGGTCCATTTCCTCTATCTTGGTGGCGCAAGTATCGTGTCGATCCACCACATTATCAAAGTTGTAGCTATTATTCATTGTTGTGAAGTCGGGCGTTAAGCCTGTCATAGGATATGCTTAAATCTGGGGAAAGGGGGAGCGCAAAGGTATAAAACTATTTCCATATTCGCAATGTCTAATCGGCGATTGAGTTAAATTCAAGTTAAAGACTCGGTAAAATTTGGTAGAAAAAACTATTCTCGCTAAGTTTGCATTACCAAAACGAGAACATTTACGTATTGGAAATTGTAAGCATCCAGAGACAGGCTTGACCTGCTCCAACCGAGGCTCCTCGTAACAGCCCACGGTGGGAAAATGATGCGAAGTTACTCACTTAAAAACAAAAGTTATGAGAAAATCACCTACGACATTCCAACTCTCCTCCATTCTTAAGGCCACTTGCCAAAGCGCAAGCGGCCAATTGCTGTATATGCCTATGTCAACGTCGTCAAACGGCGTTGAACCATCTCTGCTATTGTCTCTTGTGTTTTGGAAAGAACCCCGGAAAAAACGAAAAAGCTGAAAGCCGTACCATTCATCGTCAAATTTCTCAATCACTATACTAAATACTAATATTATATGGATAATAAAACTAATTGTTTTGAGCTGCTCGACGGCTCAAAGCTGAAGGGCTATCCCTCGGCCAACCCGTTGACTCCCGTATCAAACGCCTTTTCCCTCGACACCACCGGCCAATATCTGTCCATCGGTCGTAAGCCCGCGAGAACTCCTATAGGAGAAGAGGAGAAACGACAGCTCGGGCACAAGTTGTTCTATGAGAACGTCCACCTCTTTCTTGCCAATGCAGACAAGATCCTAAGTGACAGCCGCCTTTTT
Organism: uncultured Porphyromonadaceae bacterium; assembly: GCA_900540625.1. Taxonomy (GTDB): domain Bacteria; phylum Bacteroidota; class Bacteroidia; order Bacteroidales; family Muribaculaceae; genus CAG-873. The sequence goes on from UQGP01000025.1 coordinate 20,318, forward strand.
CTGGCACCCGTTCCTGTCCAGAACAGACTCGCCTACACCGGCACCAGCGGTTTTCGCCATCCGACTCTCGGGGTCTACGTCGAATGGTGGCTCTATTACAAGGAGGATTCCATCGACCGCAAAGGCCGTCCCATCTGGTATATAAGCGGCTCACCCCTGAGCGGGCGCAATGTATGCAGTTCGGTAGACCGCAAGGGAAAGACTCATCGAGCCGAACTCAATGGTAAATTCTCCGACATATGGGGACCCTTCACAGAAGTCAATACCCGCTATGATGAAGCAAAGAGCCGCTTCATAGCATATTCTCTGGAAGAGGTCGTGGCTCTTCTGAAAGAAGAAACAGACGATACCCAATTGTTCAAGACGCATCTCCGTCTCGAATATGTGAAATTCCGCAAGGAGGTGGATTCTCTTAAGTCTCGACTTAGGTCAGCCCAAGAGCAGACAATGAAATATCAAGATCGTCTACGAAAAATGTTGTTTGAGTCCAAGCGCGAAGAAGCCACGGCTTATTACGAGAAATGGCAAAATCTTAGAACCGTTGCAAAATTGCGCTATGAACATTTTATTCAGCGCAGACTCGAGTTGCGCAAGCAGCTTCGTGCCGGCGAAATCACCAATAAGGAATACCAGCAAACACTCCAGCCTATCAGAAAAGCAAAGGAGGATGCCGACTATGCCGTATGGGATTTTGCACATACGGGACTCTCCGAGGTATTTGGCGATGACGCTTGCCTCTTTTCGGTTGAAGTACTCGACCAAATCATCAAAAACGGCTGATAATGAGCCTTAATAATGTAATTCTGAACATACCCCATTCCTCGGCATTAGGATTTAATGCCGAGGAATGGAACGACCCCGAAGAAATCACGCAACGCATGCGTGAATGGACCGACCGGCACACCGAAAAACTTTGACCTATACGCTTTTTTTGTCTCGGTTAAAAAAAAAGTTTTATCGGACAGTAATATAATGCTTTGACGAAGTGGAACGGTGGATGTTGAGGTGAGATGGATGAGGTGGGGCGGAGTAGGAGAGGAAGAATATCAACTTATTTTAGGACAAGACAAGATGAGGATGGGATGGGGACAAGATGAGGAGAGGATGGGATGGGGGGATAGGATGGAACGGGAGGTGCTTAGTAGTTCCAACCGCCGGCAATCATGGTGAGGTTGGGGCAGGAGACGGTGCGTAGATCGATGATTTGGTTGAAACGACAATTGATGTACATCAGGGCGGTGTCATAGGATACGTCGAGCGTAGTGAGTTCGTTGTTGTCGCAAAGCAGTCTTTGGAGCATTGTTTGATTGCTTAAAACCAGTTGCTGCAGGTCGTTGTACGAGCAGTCTACAAAGGCGAGGTTGGGGCATGACGCGACTTCGAGTGTCGTAAGATTGTTGTACGAGCATACGAGGTCGCTCAAGACTTTGCAGTCGCGTATGCCGAGCGTTTTCATATTGTTGTCGCTGCATACGAAGGTGTTGAGCGCGGGCAACCCGGAGAGAATGATGTGGGCGATATTATTGCCTTCGATATTGAGTGAGGCCAAGGCGCTTGTGCCTGTAAGGCTGAGCGTGGTCAACCGGTTGTTGGCGCAATAGAGGTTGCGCAGAGCCGTACAGTTGTCCACGGACAGGCTTTCGAGTCGGCAACCGCTGCAATTGAGCGTTGTGAGCGTTCGCGTATTTGCCACATCGAGCGCGGCAAAAAGATTGTCACTGCAGTTCAGCGTTTTCAGCGCGGCAAGTCCCCCGAGATTTATTTGGGTCAAACGGTTGGCGGATATGTCGATTTTGGCGAGGCGCGGACATCCGGTAGTCGCCGTTTGAACCAACCGATTGTGCGAGGCGTTGAGCTCGGCCAGTGCGGTACATCCGGCCACGGACAACGACGTCAGCGCATTGTGCGACACATCAATGTTCGAGAGCGCTGCAAATCCGCTCAAATCGAGCTGTCCGGCAAGATGTTTGCCTTTCCAGTCGATACGCGTGACGTGCCCGTTGGATATGACGATGCCTTCCCATGCGGCAGGGTTATTTATATCGGATATGTGCAGGGCTTCGGCATTGGTCTTGCCCGGGTGTTGCGAAGGTAATTGTATGAAGGATTGGAGGCGCTTGATTTCGCCATCGTTAGGGCGTTGTGCGTATGCGCCGATGACGCAGACTGCTGCTATCGAGAGTGTAATTATGCGTTTCATAGTGTTTTTTTGCTGATTGAGTAGGTGCTTGATTGTCATAGTGGTGATTCGGCCGGGTACTTACTACGCGGAGCCTTCGGGCTGTTACTGCGGATAGAGGGCAAAGCTGTCTTTGTCGGCACCGCATATCGGGCAGACCCAAGTGTCTGGGATTTCGTCGAAGGGTGTGCCGGGTTCGATGCCGCCGTCGGGATCGCCTTCTTCCGGGTTGTAGATGTAGTCGCAAACATCGCAGATGTATTTGTCCATAAAGCAGAGTATTAAGGGAGTGAGTATTTGTGCTTGTGCGATTTTATAACGTCTGATGTGCCCCAAGTGTTCGTGCTGATATATGCTGTCAATCCAAAGGGCGGTGGATAATCACGTAGGAGAAGTATCACGATAATCAATCGCGCCTAAAAAAAGATTTTGTATCTTTGTTCCACTCTCCGGCGAAAAGGGGAGTAAGACTTAATTTAATTCCGAAATTCGGCCGAAAGATTCCGGAAGTTTTTAATCACGATGACAATACTGAACTATGGAAGAGATAAGAATAGACACGCGAGGGCAATCGCCTGAAGAAATTGCACTTGCAGCAAAATCTGCTCAACTCGTGTTTAAATTCAACCATACGATGCCTGGTACGGAAGAGTATAACGGACTGATGCATGAGCTGTTTCCGTCTATGGGTCCGGGAAGTCGAGTGGTGGCTCCGATTACAGTCGTACGTCCCCATCGCGTGTCGATAGGCCGAGATGCTATCATTATGCCGGGATGCTTGATGATGTCGGCCGGCGGCATTACGATTGAGGACGAAGTTCAAATTGCGGCAAACGTGCAATTGATATCCAATAATCACGACCTCGACAATCGTTGGATTATAACCTGCAAACCGGTCAGAATCTGCCGCCGTGCGTGGATTGGGGCGGGAGCGACAATCCTCCCGGGAGTTACCGTGGGCGAGAATGCCGTGGTCGGCGCCGCATCGGTAGTCACTCATGATGTCCCGGCCGACACAATTGTTGCTGGAAATCCTGCGAAAATAATCCGCCATATCAGTTCAGACAAAGTATAATGGAAAAGTCTCGCTGTTTTTGGGCCAATCCTAAGAATCCCATCTATATAAAGTATCATGATGAGGAGTGGGGACGACCGGTCACTGATGAAAGAAAATTGCTTGAATTATTGATTTTGGAGACATTCCAAGCCGGATTGTCGTGGGAGTGCGTTCTCAATAAACGCGAAGCCTTCCGTGTGGCTTTCGACGGGTTTGACCGTGATGCAATTCTCGGCTATGACGAGGCCAAGGTGAAGGAGTTGATGTGTAATCCGGAAATAATACGCAATGGAGCCAAGATTAAGGCCGCCGTATCTAACACTCGAATATTCAAGGCCATTCAGGATGAGTTCGGTTCTTTTCGCGAATACTTGTTCCGATTTTGCCCGGCGGCGCCGATATATGACTACAAATCAACTACCTCTGACATCTCAGACGCCGTATCCGAGGATTTGAAGAAACGTGGAATGAAGTTCGTAGGCTCTACGACCATCCACGCTTTTCTCCAATCCATCGGCGTTTTCAATGCTCATCAGCCCGCTTGTTTTCTGTATCATAAATAGTGCCGTATGTCTCGTTATCAGATATTTATAGCTGTGCTTGCGCTCATCGCATCGTCGGCGACATCGACCGCACAAACGGTGTATCCCGACTCGGCAATTCGGCAACGGATGCAGACGGAAGAGCGAGAGTTCCTTTCGAGTATGAAACCGGGACTACAGCATACACAAATGCTGGCTGTCCGTAAAGCTATGCAGGGTGATGATTCCGATTTGCAGCAAATACGCGCAAGCCGAAATCAAGTTCAGGTATTGCCCGAGGCCGTCAATGCATATTACCCGACTCCGGACATTTGCTTATTTATTCCGAAGAGCAACGCCAAGCACAAACGCCCGATATTGCTATACCTGCACGGTGGCGGCTGGTGTTTCGGGAGTATAAACAGTTGCGCCCGTTTCTGCGCAGCCGTGGCGCTGGAGGGTGATTGTGCGGTGGCTGCGCTCAACTATCGACTTGCACCCGCACATCCTTATCCGGCTGCGCTTGAAGACATACGTCAGGCGGTATCTTACCTTCGAACAAATGCCGCGCATTGGGGCTGTGATTCGACACAAATTGCCGTAGGAGGCGATAGTGCCGGAGGCAATTTGGCTTTGGCGGCAGGTATGTCAGTCCCGGGCATTGATAAAATAATTCCGATTTATCCCGTCACCAAGCTCTTTACAGAGATTACACCTTCGTGGACGACGTATGGCCAAGGCTACGGGAACGATGCGGAACTACTTGAGGCATTCAATGAAGCATACGCCAATCATGACGAACGCAATCCTTTGATATCGGTCGGTTTAAGCAGCGATGAGGCCTTGAAATCACTACCTCCCGCGCTGTTTATCTCGGCAGGGCACGACATACTTTTGGATCAGACGGCCGAACTTGTCGATAGAATGAACAGCCTTGGCTGTTCGGTCAGCTATCACGTATACCCGACCGCTACGCACTTGTTCATCACCGTTCCGGGACAGCCGACTGCTTTCAGCGAAGCCGTTACAGCCGTAAGTAAATTCTTGAATTCATCGCTAAATGAGTGATAGAACAATATATACTAAGGAAATTGCGGTGGCTGACTATATGTCTGACTATCGTGATGCTCCATATTTTATTGAGCTGTGCAAAGCCTGTCGCAATTATGGAAACTCATGGCTTTGTCCTCCTTTGGAATTTGATGTCGATGAACGCCTTAAACAATGGAATACAGCGTTGATTGTACTCTTTCGGTTCGAGCGTCCGAAAAATGCCGACACTCGGGAACACATTCGGGCGCTCTTTTGTGAACATCGTGGCGAAATGGAAAAGCGATTGCTCGAACTTGAACGGGAGTATGGCGGTTTGGCCATGGGATTCAGTGGCGAATGTCTGCTATGCGATGAATGTGCAAGGAAGAATGGTGCTAAGTGTGTCCATCCGAAAAAATCGCGCCCTTCGCTCGAAGCATACGGGATCAATATCGGTAAAACAATGGAAGACCTTTTTGATATTCGAATAGAGTGGGCCAAGGATGGTAAGTTGCCCAAGACCTATTCGCTTGTCAGTGCTCTATTTCACAATCAATTCCCCGGTACGATCCGGTTTTGATGCCCCTAAGGTCGTGTCACGGCCTTTTCGCCCGAACGGCTGAATGAAATCTTTGCGGTTATTATAAATTATTTATACCTTTGTCTCGATCATTTGAGAAGATTTATATGCTTCGGCTTTAATATGCTTCCTATAAGGATAAAAATTGCAACTTACTAATTGTTAAAACTTATTATAACCAGAACAGAATGTTACGAGTAATTTCCATCATCCTCTTACTGATAGAGTCTATGTCTCTTATAACTTTCGGGCAACAAGTAGGATATGTTGTTGTTGGAGATATTATGGCTTTGTCGGTTTTCAAACAAGAACCGCCCTATGGTCTATATCAAGAAAAAAACGAGGTTAAGATGGATTCTATCCCTAATGAGGCGGTTTTTTTTGCTCAATCAAAAAAACATCAGATGGTATTCTTGGAAAACGAGAATGGCATTTATAGGATTTCCCTCACAAAGGAGGAATTCAAGCATATAAAATCTATGAAAATCCCCAATCTTAAGGACGATGCAATCAGGGATAGTTTATATGCGAAGACGACAAGGATGAGGACTTATTTTCGTGAGATTAATGATAATCGAAAACATTTTGTTGAGGATTCACTCGCATTTGTTGAAAGACAAAGACGAGAAGCGGAGGAAGCTCGCCTACAATATGAAAAGAGAGTTCAAGATTCCTTAGATTACGAAAGGGAAAAAATAGAATATTTCGCCAATCACGATTGGCAAATATTGCCAGTTGAAAGCAACATAGTAAAAGATGACTTAGGTGGGGCAGGCTATAATCAGAATGATTGCTTTGTACTTGGAATGAGCAATGATACAGTCTATTATGTGGAGAGGAACTATGCCGATTTAGGTGTCATGTATCTTACTATTCATCGCGGTAGAATCCCCCAAAAAGAGCTTAAAACGAACAAAATGCTTAGGCTTCATCTTGATGCTTTCGGAGATTCAATTGCCAACCATTATATAGGTAAAGATTCGTTGGATGTTGAAACGATTAAGGCAGTAAATGAGCTTAGTGAAATGGAGGCTTACGGGAAGGCCATTAAAAAGGCTCCATATGGATTTATAAGGGAGTGGCATTGGAATGATGAATATGGCGCAATCACGTTCTATGTAAAATATACAAATACCAATGCTAAAACAATTAAGTATTTGGATTTTTATTTTAAGGTCACTAATGATGTGGGAGATGTGAGGTGTACGGGACATCTAAAGGGAACAGGCCCTCTTGAGCAATTTGAAACCGCTTCATGGGATTGGGATTACACTAGATACTATACCGCAGGAGATTCCTCAAATATGAGTATTACTAAAATAATAATTACATATATGAATGGATCGAAGAAGATTCTAACTAATAACCAGATCCAAATCAACAAGTAAATTAAGTATTTGTAAATAATAAAGACTGTTAAGCTATTGTATTGGCATATAAGATAGATCTTAAAAGACTCGTGTGTAAATCAGAGTAAAAGTTGTGGGGGGAGTGTCGGCATGGCGCCGCTTTGGGTGCAGACGTAGGCGGCGACGGCGACGGCTTCGCGGTGGGCATCGACAATGGACATGCCTTTGAGGATGCACGCGACAATGGCGGCGGTGAATGAATCGCCGGCGCCGACGGTGTCGACAACTGCGACTTTCGGCGTGGGCAAGAATGATGTGATCTCGGGCGTGAAGATGTAGCTGCCGTTGATGCCGCAGGTTAGGATGACCATCTTCAGATTGTAACGGCTGATGAACTTGGCTGCATATCGTCTGATAGTTTCGGGCTGTAATGATTGTATCTCAATGCTTGTGTCGTCCATCATTTTGATGATGGTGTGTATTTCATCATCGTTGATTTTCAGAATATTGCAGCGGCGCATCGAGCTTTCCAGGACGTCTTTGTCGTAATAGTTTTGTCGGAGGTTGGCATCGAAGACTATCAGTGTCTCGCTGTCATGCGGTATTGCATCAATGAAGCGATGTATAGTGGCGCGCGTTGTTGCACTTCGTTGCGCCAATGTTCCGAAGCATACGGCGCGTGTGCTTCGTGCAAGGTCTGCCAACTCGGGTGTAAACGGGATATTGTCCCAGGCTACGTTTTCGGCGATGGAATACTGCGGCACGCCCTCGCTGTTGATGTCCACTTGTACCGTCCCTGTGGGGTAGGGCACGGTGGCGATGATGTTGCGCAAGCCCTTAGCGTGAAATTCGGTCAAAATCTGCGTACCGAGGACATCATCGCCGATGGCACTGATTACGAGGCTTTGCATTCCGAATTGTGATACGTGGTATGCAAAGTTGGCGGGTGCGCCGCCTATTTTCCGGCCTTCTGGGAGAATGTCCCATAGGACTTCACCGATCCCGACGACTTTATGGTTTTTGTTCATTGATAGATGGATGGGTGCTGATGTTCAGGTGTTATCATCTTGTGTTATAGAGTATTAGCGTTTGATTCGGCCAATAAGCTCTTCGATATCTGCGCAAAGTTAAACATAAGTATTCATTGTCGTATCATCGTTGCGTTGTTTTATCGATGTGGTGGTGCAAAAATATACGTGTACAGGGTCGCAAGTCGCCAATGTGCCACGAAACGACGATTAAAAATCAAGCGCCTCCAAGATATAAATCCGGGAAGCGCTTGATTTTAGTAATGCGGTGAGGCTTTTAGAGAAGATTCTCTCTTTCGGTCACTACGGCATCTGTAGCTGTGTAGCCGCCGAGACTGCCTTCTTTGGCCTGAATACAGATGTAGCAGAGAGGAGTGGCGGAAGTACATTTGAGGTTCCGGTCACAGTTTGTGGACACGCGGACTACCGAGCCCTCGGTGATGTCGAAAACGTTGTTGTCAACCTGAAACTTTCCGCTGCCCGAAAGGACAATGTATATTTCCTCGTTTGACTTGTGGCTGTGAAAGAAAGGAATGGCAGTTCCGGTGGAAAGTGTGCCGAAAGAAACCTCGCAGGATGTGGCGCCGATAGCATCTTTCATGAATTGCTTGCCCTCGAAAGCGGTAAGGCTACCTACCGAGGCATGGGCGAATTTTTCGCCTTTGTCAAGTATTTTAATCTCGCTCATTTGGTTTGGTTTATATTGTTTATTAACTTTGCGGACGTAATCCGCTTTCTGTTTGATAGTGCAAAATTACAATTATGATTCTTGATATACAAGAACTTACAAATAAGTAAAATGCTTACTTTCAGGTAACTAAAATTGAAAATGAAGGCTTTACCTCTCAAAGAAAATCTGAAAAAATATACGGCAACGCAGACGTGCCCCATCCGAAATATTATTTCGCGATTTACGGGAAAATGGTCAATGCTGGTGCTGTGTGTACTTTACGAGAACGAAGCAACGCGATTTAATTCAATCGGGCGTGCTCTTCCCGACATTTCACCCAAGGTGCTGACCGAAACGCTTAAAAATCTGGAAGCAGGCGAGCTTGTGCACCGTGAAATTTATGCCGAAGTTCCACCCAAAGTAGAGTACTCGCTCACGGATAAGGGCAAAAGCCTGATGCCACATATTCATTCTTTGATTGGTTGGGCGCTAAATAACTATCAAATATAGAAAGGATAATGTTGCGTCTTATCAGGCGCTCATTCGCTATACTTTTCAAGAAATGATCTGTAAGAAATATGAAGGGATATACATATATAGATGATGGCAAATTTGATTTCATAGACAAAGCAAAACCGGAGCTTCAAAGCCCTAAAGACGCAGTTGTACGTGTCACTTTGAGCAGTATCTGTACAAGCGATTTACACATCAAACACGGCAGCGTTCCGAGGGCATGTAAGGGAATTACAGTCGGCCACGAAATGGTTGGTGTCGTTGAAGCGACAGGCTCTGATGTCATGAAAGTCAAGCCCGGTGATCGCGTAGCAGTCAATGTGGAGACTTTCTGCGGCGAATGTTTCTATTGCAAGCGCGGTTGGGTAAATAATTGCGAGAAAGGAGGCTGGGAGCTCGGATGCCGCATTGATGGAGCTCAGGCTGAATATGTCAGGGTGCCTTATGCGGACAATGGTTTGACACGTATCCCGGACGAGGTGTCTGACGAGCAGGCTCTTTTTGTCGGAGATATACTCGCTACCGGATATTGGGCTGCCAAAATTGCCGAAATCTCCGAGGATGATATCGTGCTTGTCATTGGTGGCGGCCCGACGGGCCTTTGTACCCTCTGGTGTGTGGAGCTATACAAGCCCGGACGCATTGTGGTATGTGAAATTGATGAAAGCAGGCGCAAGTTTGTCAAGGCCAATTTTCCTGATGTTATCGTGGTCGGACCGGAAGAAGCTCAGATGGTACTTGACAAATTGACTGACAGTCGCGGTGCCGATCGAGTGATAGAAGTTGCCGGCACAGACAAGACTTTTGAAATGGCGTGGAAATGCGCCCGACCGAACGCCGTCATCACTGTCGTAGCCCTATATGATAAGCCGCAGATGCTTCCGTTGCCACGTATGTACGGCAAAAACTTGACTTTCAAATTCGGGGGTGTAGATGCAAGTGATTGTGACGAAATTATGCGTCTGATTGCCGAAGGCAGGATTGACACAACTAAACTGATTACTCATCGCCTTCCGCTGAGCAAGATAGCGGAAGGTTATCGCATCTTCGAGGGTAAAAAAGATGGCGTAATAAAAGTTGCAATATTCCCTGATTGAGTTTCTTTAGATTATTGAGGCTGTGAAAACATATATTGGAGCGTTATGCACATTTTTTATTGGTGCCGCTTTAGTGTGTACATCGCAAGCGAAAGTGCCGACAATTCACCCGATAATCATAGGATTTTGTCACGCCCCTGAAAATTAGTAAATTTGCAATATAATGACCCCTCGTACCATACCATATGAATATCCCGACGTGACACATTACAAGCACGTCCTCATTTCAGTAGGGGTATTTCTCCCCATTTTCAACAATTAGCATATGAACTATAAAAAATTCTATAGCAGCAACATCCTTCACCTTCCTAAGGGTGTCCAGACCATCAAGTCCGGGAAATCAGAAGAGGGCTCAAGGAGTTTTGCCTCTGCCCCTAATCGAAAAATGGACACCTTGTATAATATCTTTTGCGACAAGGCAGATAATAAGGAGTTATTCTATTCTTCTTTTAATGCTGCGACCGGCGGCAAAGGACTGGAAATAAAACGCATAACAACCCTCCATTCCTCTTCACTCTTAGGGCTCCTGTTGTTTTGGAAAGTCTCTGAAGAACATCCTATCTCTATCAGTAGAACGAAATATACGAAAGTGTTTTTCGAAATGGAAAGTAGAGTTCTGGGATCCAATTCGTCCATAGACGTACTTTTGGTTTCTGAAGATAAGAGCACTCTGCTATACTTGGAATTAAAGTTCACCGAGATTCTTTCTCCATCCAAGCATTATTGGGTTGATGAAAAATATTATCGTCTTTATGAGGAACTTGAGCAGCTGGGAATTCTTAACAGGATTGGTTTAAATCTTGGTTCAGTCGAAGAGAGAAAACATAAAAAAGATGGAGAGCCAGCTGAATCAACTTATGAATTCAAAATTGAGCTTCCAAATAATGAGCGACAGTACCTCGGAGGAATCAAACAAATGATCTCTCACTCTATTGGGATGGCGCAAGGATTGGCTGAAAATTATGAGAATGAATTAAAGGATTATATAGGAGGAGCCGAAATTAACGATCGCATCTTGGGAACAGTAATTTTCGACTTCGGCAACAAGTTAGATACATTCTATTCCGACAATTATAAGGCCTGTTACCATAAGGCATTTGGCGATGATACTATCATCAAGACCATCTCCTCAAATCAGGAATTTGACATAAAGCATCCCGAATTTAAAGTTCTTGATGAGCCATTGACATATCAGCAAATAGTCAAAGACAATCCTCAATTCCCATTTGGAGATGCAGTTCTTGATTATTATGGACTAAGATGAAGATTCTCCATCTTTCCGATACGCATGGATACCATCGTCGGCTGCGGGATTTGCCCGAGGCTGATGTCGTGGTGCATTCAGGCGACATCTGCATGGTGGGCTCTGAACAAGAGGCTATCGACTTTCTCAACTGGTTCTGCGATTTGCCATATAAGCATAAGATATTTATCTGCGGCAATCATGACGACTGCCTTTATGGCGCCAATATAGATGGTCTTGACGAGAATGTCCATTACCTCTGCAACTCCGGTGTAACCATCGACGGAGTGAAGTTCTATGGTGTGCCGATGTTCATGGGCGACTGCATCACCCAACGTCAGGAGCGAAACTACTCCAAGATTCCAGCTGACGTTGACGTGCTGATAACCCATATGCCTCCCTATGGAGTATTGGACTTCGATGACAGCATAAACTATGGATCAGAAGAACTGCTTCAGCGGGTATCAGAGATAAATCCACGCCTTCATCTTTTCGGCCATATCCATCGTCAGCATGGCCAGACCGACAACGGTATCACCCGCTTCTCAAATGGAGCAATAATGAACGAGGATTACACAAATTTACAGATGCCGAATGAAATTTCTTTTTAATCGGAAATGATGTTGCCGATTAAAGTCTTAACTTTGCGGTGTAATTCAAACAATGCACCGTTATGGTTGATATTCTTCTCAAACGCTACCTCTGGCTGATTGACACTCTTCGCAACAAGGGTGAGGTGACTTATGAGGAATTGGCCGATGCCTGGGAGCGGTCTTCTGCCAATGACGAGCATTCATCCCTTTCAAAGAGGACTCTCTACAATCACTGCCAGGCGGCGCTCAAGCACTTCGGCATTGAGATATCTTGTCGCCGAGGTCGCAATCTCAATTTCTACTACATCGCCAATCCCGAGGCGTTGGACGGCAGAGGGCTGAACTCTTGGCTTATCGAGAACTTCTCCCTCAATTCCCTTCTTGCCGAGAACAGCGAGATCGCCGAGAAAATTACCTTTTCCCTCCCCTCGGTATATACACACAGACGCCGCCCCCCAAAGGCCGCCGTCAAAACAAATAACAACCAAATCAACTAACAACTAAAAATAATAAAATCATGGCAGAAACAAATGACAACTGGGAATGTATCGGTAAGGTCAACTTCTTCTGGTACGGATACCGGACAGTGTAGATTTTCGAAAGGCAATGGAAAATTTCAAATAGGCATAAAAATGGCTATTCAAATAAAAACTTGGGTTACAAACCACCTGAAATGCCATTGGCGTGATCGGGTTGTTCGTTCTAATTACAAAGACGATAGCAGCTCCCAATGGTATCGTTGGATTCAGGTATCAGTGCAAGGACTTAATGATAAAATTAAGTCTCTGCATTATGAATATTATCAAAATCATAGGAAAGCTGGTGTAGTTTTCCACTTTGAAGATGATTATGCTTCTTCAAATTATTTAGAACTGCGTAGATATGTGCGGAAAGCCACTGCTAAAATCCCAGATTTTGAATGGTTCGACCATCAGGATCATGCAAATACCAGCTGTTGGCTAAAAATACAACACCTTGATTCCGAGGAAGAAGTTATAGCTGAATTTGAACGCCTGATGGAAATTCTCGATCAGGCTATAAAAGATGGTTTAAAAAAAGCTCCATCCTTAGACCTTTTATTGACCTCTCACAATCCAACCTCACAGCCACAACAATCAGATATTGTCAGCATATTTGATGATTGTGAGTCTTCAGAGGTCAGCTTTATGCAAACTGATTTCGAAAAACTGATGTCGTTGCCTCTAAACATACCTGAGTATCAGCGAAACTATTGTTGGAATAAGGATAATATTACCAATCTTTGGAAATCACTTGCATCTTCTTCAGGTAATATTCATCTTGGCAATATTATCCTTCAGGAAAGAGATGGCAGATTTGACATCATTGACGGCCAACAGCGACTCATCACGCTAACTCTTTTTGCAATGGCCTTGGGGTATAAGCATCCATTACCACTGCTTAAATGCAGTTTGCGTTCATCGGCATCGGTTAGAAATATCGCTAATGCAAAATATATCGTTAAGTCATTATGCCAACAGCGTGATAAGACTCTACGCGATATGTTTGCTGAGCACTCAGGTCAATCAATTCGTTTTGGCATACTTATCCTAAACAAAGCTACATCGCTTGATTTAGCCTACACATTCTTTAATAGCCAAAACTCAAAGGGTGTTCCGTTGTCAGATTATGACCTCCTAAAGGCTCATCATCTACAATATATCTCGAACACCGAACAGGCACGGCACCTTGCCTCACGTTGGGACAGATTGCTCTCCCAAAAGCCATCTCAGGATTCTGATAAATCAGTGACCGGAATGGATTTGAAAATAGCTATTGGCAAGCATGTGTTCCGTTTGCGTTCATGGATGCGTCTTAACAATACACTCAAAACCGACCACGCCATACGCGATGAATATGTAGCGGCTCCAATTATTGCTGCTATTCCTCCATTTGGCGAGCGTTTTTCATTTTATGAAAAAATCCAAGGGGGAACCCATTTCTTTGCTTTCGCCGAGAATTTCGTCGAGCAATATAGAATGTTCATAAAAACCGATGTGTTTAAGGCTCTGAATGAAATTCTTTCATTCTCATCACATCGTTTTTATAAAGATATCATTGAAACTCTTCTTTTCGGCTATTTCCTGAAATTCAAAACTTTGTACCTTGCCGAAGCATTTTTTGCTATCAGTTCCATTATTGCCGATAACCGCTATTCATCCGGTCAAATGAGACGGAAGCGACTCTACGAGCACGCACGAGATTCACGCATCGTCATGATGATTGACCAAGCAACTTCTCCAACATTCTTCCTTGCTGAAGCAATGTGTGCAATTTCAGTCAATCCGCTTACCCTTGCCGATGAAGAATTAAGAGGTCGGAGATTAGAATTTTACAATGAACTCCGTAAGGGCGTGAAATCCATCTTACCGTTAGTTACGGAAGACAGTATTAAAGTCAAAATCAGCGAACTATATGAATACTGACACCCTCAAACGTCCCATGCAATTTACCCCAAAATCCTTATCTGATGATTTTGAAGATATTGTATTTGATATTCCTATCTATCAACGCCTATTCGCTTGGCGAGATGACCAAGTGCAAAAGTTGATGGACGATCTCTATGAGGCTTTCCCAACAGGTGAAAATTACTATCTCGGCATCCTCACTATCGCACTTAACAATGGTCTTCTTGACTTAATTGATGGTCAGCAGCGAATGACCGTCACTACGTTGATGGCCATAGCATTTATGGAGATTGAACCCGAAAATTGTGCTTACTGGGGGAAATATCTTGTTAAAGGGAATCGTCTGCAATTTTCCGCTCGTAACGAGGACAACGACTATATCTTTGCCAGAGCAAATGGCGATACTCCGAAGTATGTTAACAGCCACATGGAAGGAGCTATTACCCTAATTAAGCATTGGTGCGAGACGAGAAAGGTAGATGTAGTTAAATTTGCGGATTACGTATGGCATAATCTCACGTTGTTTTGCAGCTATCTTCCTAAAAATTATGTTGATAACCCGATTGAGTTAAACCGTTATTTCGAAGCGATGAACTCAACGGGGCGTCAGCTAAAACAACACGAAATACTTTTAGTTGACTTAATTGCCGGACACCCAAATTCAGTCTCGCTATCTTATTCTTGGCAGAGGATTGCAGACACAAGAAAACGCCTTGAAGAAAATTGTGATGGCGCTGATGACGAAAAGTCAACTGCAAGAGAGAAGTATAAATGGAATTTGGCTCATCCTGATTCTATCTTCTCAGACAATAATAAATCTGAAAACAACTTTGAAACCATTGAGTGTATCAAACCAGCTGCCATAGAGAGTTCTAACCCGGAATCTTCAGAATATACCAAAGAAATGTTGATTTCTTTTGAGAACCTGTTATTGATGGCTTTAGCTATTACGCTTAACATTGAACCTTCCTGGCAATTATTCCAACCGGAACACTTGCTTTCTCGTTTTGAAGAAGCAAAACTTAAAGAAAAGGGACTTATTAATTATTTTTTTGAGACGCTCTATAAGTGCCGCCTCCTAATGGATTATAAGATTGTTTGGCAAGAATCAGGTGGTGACTTTGAATATAACATCTTGACTGAAGACAAGGAACATAGGCTTGAAAAATTCCAATCCATGCTCTATGTCGCACATCAAAGTGATTTCTACCGCTGGTTGCCTAAATATATAAAGTGGCTAATAGATAATCCTAATAGTTCAAATGTTTCTGAACTTGATGAATTGAAGAAAATCGATCGTGAACTTCACCCTTACATTCCTTTGGTTGGTGAACTCAATTATAACGAGGTCGATAGGTATTGGTTTTGGCGTCTCGACTACGAGCTTTGGGATCATCGCAATGATAATAACGGATGGTTAGCAAGCCATCCTGAACTCATTGCGATAGTCAACCGTTATGTCTTTCGTGCAAATCGGTCGATTGAGCACCTGCATCCTCAGACACCAACAGATAGCAAATCAGATGTATGGGATAGCGAGAATCTAAACCGTTTCGGTAATCTCGCCATGATTTCATCATCTTTTAATTCCCTGCAAAGTAATGACTCTGCCGGGGTTAAGATGGAGCGCATACATCATCAAATCGAAACGTCGCAATTACAAAGTCTAAAGATGCTACACATGTGGCTTACTTATCGTGATGGAGAAACATGGACCAAAGAAAAGGCCAGTCAGCATGAAGAAGTAATGTACCCATATATAGATAATCTATATTCCAAGAATTAATATAGGAATATTCAGTTAATGGGCTGGTTGAGATTGTCCTCAATTGACCATATTAATATTTTTGGCTCGACTGTCGCCTTAGATTCGAAAAACGGCAATTTTGGGAG
>UQGP01000026.1 GCA_900540625.1 uncultured Porphyromonadaceae bacterium
CTGGTAATTCCAAGGTCGTTAATCTTCCTCGTTTTTTTGATGCGGTTGCCCTGCGTTGCCGCTAAGTGCTACGGCAAGACCGTGCAGTAATGTGCGCCGATGCAGTATGGTATGTATGAAAGTGATGTATGACGTGTGTCTGTACTTCGCGTCATTTAAGGAAAGCGAGGTACACAGCGCCCACCAGGAGGACGAATGCGGCAATATGGTTCCAGCGTAAAGTTTCGCCGCCGAAAACAAACATAGTGATAACCGTGAATACTACCAGGGTGATAGCCTCTTGGGTAACTTTGAGTTGCATCAATGTCATCGGACCGCCGTTGCCGATGTATCCGATACGGTTGGCCGGAATCATAAATGAATACTCGAACAATGCTATAGCCCAAGAGAATATTATCACGAGCCACAGCGGCCAATGCGTCGATATGCCGGCTGTTTGTAATTTGAGATGCCCGTACCAGGCAAAAGTCATAAATACATTGGAAACTACCAATAGCAGTATTGTCGTAAATATAGGACTCATTTTGTGGTATGCTTGTCGTATTCGTTAATGCTCATTGCACGCTCTATAGGCATCTTTGAGCGTAGATAATCCATATCTATATAGCTCTTATCACCCGGACGCCGCAGCGGGAAGGCCATGTATTTGGCTTTTAGAACCTCGTTGCATGCGGGGCTGCGCCATCCCGGGGCTGATGGTTGTAATTCGGGCGGTACGGAGTTCGTGGTGACTGCACGGACGTGGCTGCAGGGCGGATAGCCAATGACGGTCCACATTACGGCATCTTTGGGGTCTTGTCCGGGAGCTATACCCTCGATGACGATAGAGGCGGAGGATATGCGTCGCGGTATAAAGTCTTGGTCGATGGCCCAGCGGGCGCTGTCGCATAAGACATCGCGTCCCAGACGACTATGATAGAAAGACCTTGACACATCCTCGGTAAAGAACGCCGGAGTAAGGGTGTGACGCTGTATGCGGTCCTCGGCAAGGTGGCAGAGATTGTCGTAGCGTACGTACCCGTAGCCGGTCGAGTCGTTGCCGCTAAAAGAGAAGTTGGTACGCATCAACACATCATTCTCGGTATCTTTGAGATAATATGCTGTGTATCCGTTATCATTGGTTTCGAAATATGCGCCGTTGCCGTATGCATCAATTACACCGAAATTTGCCTGTACGCCCATGGGGCGCGGCAGGGTGTCAAGTAGTGTCGCAAAATCGGCGACCGTACGGCATCGACCTAATGCCAAAGACATCACGGCACCTTCGCGGTCGACCAATTTGGCTGTATCTGGTGCAAGGTTGTATGACGCTGTATTCATGATGCCAAAACCGGTATCATTCAATCCCATCCACGCCTCTGAGCGAAGGCTGTCACCTCCGTTGAACAAGGCTACGTATTTGTATTGCCCGGGACGGCATACGGTGTCTACAAAGTTATGCTCTGTCCCGGTGTCGCGGTGTTTCCACAGTAGGGGACGCCCGTTGGCGGAAGCTCGTGCACCCACTATCATTGAAGTACAGGCTTGTGTGCCTTGCGGTAGCACAATGGATGCGACCAATGCGCTGACAATAAGAATTGTGCGAAAGAACGATGTGTTCATATGTCGTAGTTGTATACTGCTTTGGACATCTTTGAAAGACATCGATGCCAAAGGCTTTAGGTGGTTATTGGTCTACTTTGGTTTCTTTTAAGAATACAAAATTAAGCATTTATTCGCGAAAATTGCGTACTTTTGTGTGGACTAAGCCGTTCGGCATTATTAAACGCATTAAAAAATAACCAAGACAATATGTCGCTAATCGAATATAAAGACGTAGAACTTCGTCGCAAAGAATTTGTTGTGCTCAAAGATGTTACGTTCAACATTGATAGTGGGCAACCTGTATATTTGGTGGGTAAGGTCGGTAGTGGCAAAAGCACTTTGCTTAAGTCTTTGTATGCCGAAGTACCTGTGTCCGGACAAGGCCATGCCCAAGTGCTCGAGTATGATATGAGTAAATTACGCCGTCGCGACATTCCAATGTTGCGTCGTCGTATGGGCATCGTTTTCCAAGATTTTCAGTTGCTTATGGATCGTAATGTGTATGCCAACCTCGAGTTTGTGCTTCTTGCTACGGGATGGCGTGACCGCAAGCAGCGTGAAGATCGTATCCTTGCAGTGCTCGACCAAGTCGGTATGCCCAATAAGAGTTATAAAATGCCGCATCAATTGAGTGGTGGAGAGCAACAGCGTGTAGTGATTGCACGTGCCTTGCTCAACAATCCGGACATAATACTTGCAGACGAACCCACCGGAAACCTTGACCCGGAAACAGGTCAGCAGATATTCCATCTTTTGAGCAATATCGCCTCAGATGGTAAGGCTGTGGTGGTGGCTACGCACAACCATTCGCTGATAGATCAATTCCCGGGACGTGTGTTTATTTGCGAGGATAAACACCTTAGCGAATTGCCTTAACCTGTCCGGACAGGTCGTGTTATTTAGGAAATTATCTTGTAGAGAATAACCTTTTTGGAGTATTGTCGACTATCAGTTGAGCGTGCCGGTACGAGCTCGCTTAATGACATTCTCTTCGGGAACAATATAAATTTCGACGCGACGGTTTCGTCGACGATTCTTGACGGATGTATTAGCCGAACGCGGTTCGTCAGACCCCATACCGTAAGGAATGATGTTGGTTTCAACGTCAGATACCAAGTCATCGAAATAGTCCGCAATGGCGTTGGCTCGTCGTTCGGTGAGGTCGTCACTGTATTGTTCGCTGCCGGTATTGTCGGAGTACACTACTACAAGTATCTTGTATGATGTCGGCTTGTGCAGCAAATCTTTGAAGGCGTTGAGATAGTATGGCGCATGTGAGCGTAGTTCGTCATCGTTGGCTTTGAAGAGCGTGTCGCAGGGGATGATTACGCTGTATACCTCGTTTTTACGGTGCATGGCAACTTCGAGGTTGTGCCGTGCAAATTGGTTGGCGTTATTGCCCATGTGTCGCTGTATCGCTGGAGAATACTTCTTAGGAACTTCCGGCGTAGCAATGTTCTCTTTGAGCGTCTTAGGTGTATCGGCGTCCGTAGTGTTAGTAGAGGCAAATCCGCATACGGCTGCCATAAGGATGGCAGCGACAATGGCACCTTTCTTTGAAAAAGTGAAGCGAGACATATTTGGGCGCGTTGATTTTGAGCTTATTCGTCCTCCAAGGAGTCCTCGTAAGCCAATTCGGCATTGACGATTGGTTCGATGTGCTCGGGCGCAATTTTTGCGCGTTTGTCCTTGGCCAAAGTGCGACGTACGGTGCTCATAAGACGGTCCAGATCCACGTCCGCATCCTCTTCGTCGTCCTCTGAAAAGTCGATTTCGAGCATTCCGTTACTTTCGTAGAAGTCCCAGATTATATCAATGACATTGAGTATTTCATCGTCATCGTACAGCGAGGAGATTTCCTCGCCGACTTGTGTGCGTATAAACGCTATGGCATCGTCTTCGTCAAACATATTTGTGTCGGTTGTTGCTGAAAAATGCTTTGGTTGAGCTTTATGAAAAAATTAAAGGTCCAGAAGGCCTTTGGGAAGCGTGACGCCTATCGAGCTCTCATCAATATAATCGATGAATTCGTCGGCGATAGGTATCAATAGCTCGCAATTACTGTCATCGGCGCAGCTGATAATGAACAGGTGGTTTGCCGTAGAGTCGTCTATGGCTGTGATTTTACCCAGGACTTTGTCTGATTCGATGTCTATGACGTCAAATCCGATAAGATCATCGAGGAAAAAATCTTTGCTGTCCGAGTCTGTATCGTCATGATGTAGCGAGTCAAGGAGATCTTGATTTAAAGCATATAATGTGTGGCCTGTAAAATCCTGATCTTCAATAATCGGTATGAGCTGTAAACGCCACATCTCGCCCTTATGGAATGTGACGTCTGACAATTTGAACGGTACGGGAAGTCCGTCTATTTCGACAAATGCGAAGTCTAAGTGTTCGATAGCTTCATCATAGTCCGAGTGCACAATGTAATCACCTTCGTAGCCGAAAGTCTTGACTATTCGGCCGATGGGTTTCAATTGCTCCAAAGTGACGGGTGTACGCTGCATATGTCGAAACTTTTGTTGCGGTTACTTCTTTTTCTTTTTTTTGCCGGTGTTGGATGTAACCTTGTAGGTGCGCAGGACCATCGTGTCGGGCGTGAGACGGATTTTGCCTTTGCTGAGTACGGCGAGGTCATCGAATACACGCTGGTCGTCAACGTCTTCGTTGGCTTCGGTCATTACTTTTTTCATCTGATTGGCCAGCAGTTCGATGAAAGCGTCTTTGTCCGGACAGTCTTCCATGTCTGCAGCCACGAGTGCCATTTGCTCAATGACGCGCCCGTATTGACGTTCGAAATTGGTCACTTGGTCAAATACCGGTACGGGGTCGGGCTTGGAGTCAAGTGAATCGGCGTGTATCACCTCGAAAGGCCAGTCGATGTCAAGCTTATAGTCGCTCATAACAGCCAGGTGATCCCAAAACTTGTGTTTCTCGGGATCGTTGGCTACCATTTCGGGGAAAAGTATACCCATGGTGTTGACTATAGAGTAGGCACACCGCGTGCGCTCGGCTTTGTCCTCGAGGGTCATGCAGTACTCCACCATGGACTGGATGTTGCGGCCGTACTCCGGAAGTATTATGTCTTTGAGTTGAGTGTTGTATGTCAGCATTGGCTTGTTCGGAGGATGGGATATAGTATATCCTGTGGATAGAAATGTAAAGAAGGGCGCGGGGTGTGCCCGCACCCTTCTTGTATGTATTGGCTGTGGATATTACATGTTCATACCGCCATCCACCTGTATTACTTGGCCGGACACGTACGAGGACATGTCTGACGCAAGGAAGGTGGCAACGTTGGCGATATCCTCGACTTTGCCGCCGCGGCGCAGGGGGATTTTCTTGGTCCACTCGGCGCGAACATCGTCGGGCAGAGCTGCGGTCATGGCAGTCTCGATAAATCCGGGGGCGATAGCGTTGGCACGGATGCCGCGTGATCCCACTTCCTGGGCTATGGATTTGGCCAGTGCGATAAGGCCGGCCTTGGATGATGCGTAGTTGGCTTGGCCTGCATTGCCATGAACTCCGACAACGGATGCCATATTGATGATGGAGCCGCTGCGCTGACGCATCATTATGGGCAATACAGCGTGAATAAAGTTGAATGCGCTCTTGAGGTTGACGTTGATTACGGCGTCCCATTGCTGTTCGGACATGCGAAGCATCAGGCCGTCTTTGGTGATGCCGGCGTTATTGACCAGGATGTCGATGCTGCCGAAATCTTTGTGTATTTGGGCTACGACTTCTTCTGTTTGGGCGAAGTCGGCGGCATTGGATGCATAGCCTTTGGCTTTGACGCCCAGGGCTGCAATCTCGGCTTCGGTGGCTTTGCCATTTTCGTCGATAACGAGGTCTGTGAATGCGATGTTGGCGCCTTCTTGCGCAAATTTCAACGCTATGGCCTTGCCGATACCGCGTGCGGCACCGGTAATCAGGGCTGTCTTACCTTCGAGTAATTTCATGTTTTGTGTAGTGTATATGAGTGTATGTTAGTTGTTTACGTTATACTATGCCGTACCCGTCGGTACGGCGTATATTCGATGCAAAGTTACTAATAATTTTTGAGACCGCGACAATGTAGATTAAAGGCTTGTGAAATGTGCTGAAATAAGGTGGTAGCGTTTGCCGACGTCGCCTAAAAAACGTACCTTTGCACATCCAATAAAGGCCGAGCACGGACTTGCGCCGTACTCGGTGTAATCGACATCCTAAATCCCCCACGCTACACCACTATGCTTGTTTATTTCAAGAAAGGTGCCACGAAGGTTTACGCAGTCGATACCGCGCGTCCGTTGACGGACAGCGAGGTCGATCGGCTGTCTTGGCTCTTCGGCGGTGCCCGTCGTCTCGTGTCTTCCAACATCAAACAATCCTTTATCGGACCGCGCCGCGAGATGGTAACTCCATGGAGTACCAACGCTGTCGAGATATGCCAAAATATGGGCATAGACTGCATTCGCCGTATCGAACAATTTGACCGTGCCGACAAAGATACGGCCTATGATAAAATGCTGCAACGCCATTATGATGGTTTGGATGCACACTTGTTCGATGTGGATACAAGCCGCGCTCCTATCCGTTACATCGAAGACATCGCAGCATACAACGTGAGCGAGGGTTTGGCTTTGAGCGCCGAAGAGGTCGAGTATTTGCAGGGTCTTGCAAAACGTATGAATAGACCGCTTACGGACAGCGAAGTATTCGGATTCAGCCAGGTCAATTCGGAACATTGTCGCCATAAGATTTTTAACGGCACGTTCGTCATTGACGGCAAAGAGCAACCGCTGTCGCTGTTCAAACTGATAAAAAAGACAAGTAAAACCAATCCCAATGGCTTGGTGTCGGCATATAAAGACAACGTGGCTTTTGTGAAAGGCCCGCGTATGCGACAGTTTGCACCCGTGTCGGGCGAGTATGCCTCATATTTTGAGGAGAAGAATGTCCCGACTGTACTTTCATTGAAAGCCGAGACACACAATTTCCCCACCACGGTCGAACCTTTTAACGGGGCGGCCACCGGAACGGGCGGCGAGATCCGCGACCGACTTGGCGGAGGTCGTGCCAGTCTACCTTTGGCCGGCACGGCGGTGTATATGACCTCGTATCCGCGACTTGCCGGCCTTCGTCCGTGGGAACTGATGATGAATCCCAGGGTGTGGCTGTATCAGACCCCGGCCGAAATCTTGATTAAGGCCAGCAATGGAGCCAGTGATTTTGGTAACAAATATGGACAGCCGTTGATATGCGGGTCGGTACTCACTTTCGAATACTCGGAAGGCGGTATTGAGTATGCTTACGATAAAGTCGTGATGCTGGCCGGAGGGGTAGGGTACGCCCGAGCCCGTGATGCGGTCAAGGGCCATCCACATAGCGGCGAAAGTGTCATTGTGATGGGAGGCGACAATTATCGTATCGGCATGGGTGGCGGTGCAGTGTCTTCGGTTGCTACAGGCCAGTATGCCAATGCCATTGAGCTTAATGCCGTACAACGAGCAAACCCCGAGATGCAGAAACGTGTGGCCAATGTCATACGTGCGCTCAGCGAAAGTGACACCAATCCGATAGTCTCTATACACGACCATGGAGCCGGTGGACATCTTAATGCCTTATCTGAATTAGTGGAAGAGACAGGCGGATATATTGACATAGATCGACTGCCCGTGGGTGATCCGACACTGAGTGACAAGGAAATCATAGGCAACGAATCTCAGGAACGCATGGGCATGGTTGTGCGCGGTAAGGACGTGGAGCGCATACGCCGTATTGCAGAGCGTGAACGAGCTCCGATGTACGAAGTCGGGCATACCACTGCCGACCATCGCTTTGTGTTCGGGCATGGCGGTATGGACGGCAGCGACCGACAGGAATCAGGGCCTATAGATTTGGCCATGGCAGACATGTTCGGATCTTCGCCAAGGACCGTGATGACGGATAATACGGTCGTGCGACACCATGCATCTGTCCAATATGATGTTGCGTGCATGGACAAGTATATAGCCGATGTATTGTCCTTGGAGGCTGTGGCGTGCAAGGATTGGCTCACTAATAAGGTGGACCGCAGCGTTACAGGACGTGTAGCGCGTCAACAATGCCAAGGCGCTTTGCAATTGCCGCTGAGCGATTGCGGTGTCGTATCCATAGATTTCACCGGGCGACGCGGTATGGCTACATCAATAGGCCATGCACCGCAGGCGGCTTTGTGCGATGCTGCTACAGGGTCGCGTATGGCTATTGCCGAAGCGTTGACAAATATCGTGGGCGCAGACTTGGTCGCCGGCCTTCGTAGCGTAAGCCTCAGCGCCAACTGGATGTGGCCGTGCCGTAATTCGGGCGAAGATGCAGCCTTGTATCGAGCCGTTGAGTCTTGCAGCGAATTTGCCTGCTCGTTGGGCATAAATATTCCTACGGGCAAGGACTCGCTGTCAATGACGCAAAAGTATCCTGACGGGCGTCGAGTGATGGCTCCCGGTACGGTGATAATTTCGGCGGCAGCGCCGGTGCGCGACATCCGCCGCACGCTTTCGCCGGTATTGGTGCAAAAGAAGTCTTCGACATTATATTATATCGACTTTGCGGGCGATACTCTTCGTCTTGGCGGGTCGGCTTTGGCCCAGACAATGGGTTTGGTAGGAAACAAGGCGCCCGAAGTGGATGCAGTGACGTTGGCTCACGCTTTCGGAGCTGTGCAAACCATTGTCCGTAAGCGCAAGGCCTTGGCAATGCACGATGTAAGTGCCGGCGGTCTGGTGACAACCTTATTAGAGATGGCCTTTGCCAATACGGCGGGCGGCCTCGAAATCGATCTGTCGGAAATGGCAGGCCGTATGGGAGGTGACTTGGTCAGCGCATTGTTTGCCGAAAACCCGGCAGTGGTGATGCAGGTGGACAATGGAACGACCGAGTCTGTCGAAGCGATACTCAAAGATGCCGGAGTACGGTATTTCGCGATAGGTCATCCTGTTACGGCCGGACGTACACTGGAAGTTAAGGTCGGCATCGATACCCATAGTTTCGACATAGATGCACTCCGTTCGATATGGTATGAGCCTTCGTATAGGCTTGATTGCTTGCAAAGTGGCGAAGAATGTGCTGCCGCACGCCGTGATAATTTGGGGCATCAGCCGTTACGCTACATTTTCCCCTCCGGATGGAAGGGAAGCAAGGAGATGACGATACGTCCCGAGGCTTCGGTCAGCGGTCGTCCGCGTGCCGCAATTATCCGTGACAAGGGTATCAATGGCGAGCGCGAGATGGCGTATTCGCTATATCTGGCCGGTTTTGATGTCAAGGACGTTTGTATGACAGACTTGATGAGCGGCGCCGAGACGCTGGATGATGTCCGTATGATTGTATTCTGCGGAGGCTTTTCCAATAGCGACGTGCTTGGCTCGGCCAAGGGCTGGGCTTCGGGTTTCCGCTGGAACGAGAAGGCTCGGAAGACGCTTGAAGCCTTCTATGCAAGGCGCGACACTCTGTCTTTGGGCGTATGCAATGGTTGCCAACTGATGATAGAACTTGGCCTGATAGCCCCGGAGGCCGGCGAGCGTATGCCGCGTATGGAGCACAACCGTTCGCATAAGTTCGAGTCTCAGTATCTCGGTATTATTGTGCCGCAGAACAATACCGTGATGTTCGGCGGGCTTTCGGGATCACGCCTTGGTATATGGGTGGCGCATGGCGAAGGCCGCTTCAATCTTGGTGGCGCTGCCGGAGTCAAGAACTTTAACGTTATAGCCAAATATGCCTATCGGGCTTATCCGGGCAATCCTAACGGCAGTGACGGCGCCGTGGCCGGCATCGCATCGCCTGACGGACGTCATATCGCCATAATGCCACACTTGGAACGTGCCATATTCCCATGGCAATGCGGACACTATCCGCGCAGTCGCCGCAATGACGCGGTTACGCCGTGGCTTGCCGCCTTCCGTGCCGCCGCCGAGTGGTGCGCCCGGCAGTGACGCGTTCCAATAGATGAATGATACAGACAGCGGGCTGCGCTTCGGCGCAGCCCGCTGTCTGTATGGTAAATCGTCCCGGTTTATAGGGCGACTTTGAAGGTCTTGCCGGCTACGGCCACGATGTATATGCCGTGGTGACCGAGGGCGATTTCTTTGCTTGTTCCGGAATAGGCTGTGCGTCCGGCGAGGTCGTATACTGCCACAGCGGCGTCCGCTTCGGCTCCGTTGATGTGTATGGTGCCGGCCGAGACAAACACGCTTACACTGTTGTCATCGTTGGCAAAGACATCGTCCACGCCGCCCATGTCTTTTTCGACTATATTGCCGAACTTTTTCCACAGTGCGTGTTCTTTGTAAGCCTGAGCCGAACCGGTGGGCACGTACAGCGTTAC
This sequence comes from uncultured Porphyromonadaceae bacterium, assembly GCA_900540625.1. GTDB lineage: Bacteria > Bacteroidota > Bacteroidia > Bacteroidales > Muribaculaceae > CAG-873. The sequence continues at coordinate 9,938 of UQGP01000026.1, forward strand.
ATCCTGATAGCGGTAGCTTTCGAGGATGTCAACGTTTAGTCCGAACAAGTCGTTGGGGCTATATGGCTTTGCTGTGCGACAGATTATACTTTTAAGGCTTGGGCAGCCGAAGAACACATGGTTGTATATCAACAACGAATATTCCGGATTGTGAGGTTCGATGGTAACTTCTTCCAAGGACTTGCAATTAGCAAATGTTCCGATGGATATTTTGTTTGACTTGATTGTGGCTTTTTTAAGCCCGGTGCAGTTGGCAAATACGAAATTAGCCGCATCAACAAAACTGCCGCCAATGTTCACATCGATTTTCTCCAATCCTTTGCAGCCGTCAAAGGCGTGTTGGCCGAGGGTTACAGTATTCTCAAAGGATAGAGATGCGATTTTATCGCAGCTATAGAATGCATAATCATAGACATCGTCCCTGTTTATAGTAACATTTCCCTCTTTCCCGGGAATACATGCAGTTATCCACGGACTGTTTATGCCGTATGAGAGTATTCCGTCCGAGAAACCATAATACTTTGAATTGGATTTATACTGGCTAATGTTTATGCTACCGGGGGCGATGGCTTTGATGGGTAGTTGTATTGAGCTTGGTATAGTCAAGGATGTCAGATTTGGGTTATTATCGAAGATGTTGTGGAATGTCGCCCTTACATCGTATGTCGTTCCGCCAATGGTAGCCTGTTCGGGGATAATAAAGTCGCCTATGACTTTTTGGGGGTCGGCATATAGTGCGCCACAATGACTGCTGCTATAGAGCTTGCTGTCGTAGGTCAGCCCGCTATCGTCCGAGCCGAGGGTGTTTTCGATGGTGGGTACTTTGCCCCATGCGGCATCATTGGCGTATGCGTCCTTGCTCTCGTAGGGTACTTTGAGAGTGTAGGTCGCTATGTCACCAGTGACGTCGGACAACTCGCCTTCGCATTGTGGAGGCGTGGTGCCCAAAGCATATATCGTTGTATAGCTTTGGTAATGCGTGGGGAACGCCCATTTTCCAACCTTGCTCACTTTCGGGGCAAGGATTATGGTTGATAACCAGTAACAATCGGCGAACATATACTCTCCGACAACTTCGGATTCAATCTTCGCATATTTGAGGTAATAGCATCCCATAAAGACACTGCGTCCGAGTGTGGTGACGGAGGCGGGAACGGTGATTTTGGATAGATGGTAGCACCAGGAGAATGCCGCATAGCCGATTTCGTTAAGTGTGTTGGGAAGAACGACGGAGGTGATATTGCTACCTTGGAAGGCGCGTTCGGCAATGGTGCGCACGCCGTCCGGTACGGCCACGGGGTCGAAGTAGTGTATAGGGCATTTGAGCAGGGTGGCGCCGTCGGCGGTATAGAGGATGCCATCGATGTCCTTGTAGTACCGGCTACCGTCCTCAACGGTAATGCGCTCAAGGCGTGTGTTGTATCCAAGGAACTCCTCGCCGATTTCGCGCACGGTGGCCGGGATGGTGAGCGAAGTAACCTTGTCGCAGTTATAGAATGTTTTGGTGGCGATGCCGGTCACGGTGTAGTCGGCGCCGTTGATGGCAACGATGGACGGAATTACTACGTCGCCGCCTAAGGATTTGTCATAATGGACGGCTTGGCACTCGTGTTTCTCGGCATCGGTAATCATAAAGGTGAATCCTTTTTCGATTGCGTCATTGGAGAATATCCGGCAGTCTTTCCACACATCTGCGGCTCTATAGTCGGCCACAGCAGAGGAGGGCACATATACAACGCCATCGAAGCCATAAGTGAACTTGTTTGTGTAAGTGATTTCGGGCGGCGTGGTGCCTAAGCAGTGGATGTATTGGACGGATGACGGTATCCTGGTGGCGTTTAGGGCCTGTACAGAACTGAAGTAGACAATCTGGTTTAGGTTTGTCAGCCCTGAGGACCACCCGTCAGGCTCGTTTTTGCAGCGAATGTATGCCGTGGTTAGATCGGGGCATAAACCGAAAGCCCTATTGGCGCTTTCGAGATTCAAGGGGAGGTCTATGGTCGTCAGGCTCTGACATTTGTAAAAAGCGCGGCTCTGTATTGTCGTTACGGTTGATGGGACTGTGAGCGAGGTGATGGGTGCCTCTTGGAAGGCTTTGCTGTCGATGCGTACAACGGTATAAGTGATGCCGTTATCCGCCACCTTGGCCGGGATGTCAAGCGAGGTGGGGATGGTAGCGGCATCGTAGCCGGTGACCGCGCACTCGTTTTTTTCGCTGTCGATGACGGTGAAGCTGAGACCGCCGCTATCGAAAGCCGACATGGTGGCTGTGGCCAGCAAAGTCGTGATTGTGAGTAAGAGTTTTTTCATTGAGTGTATGTTTTAGTGGTTAGTGATAGCTAATTACTTATATCGAGTTGAGAATCTGGAAGTTCGACTGGGAGGGCATTGAGGCTCTCGATATAGTCGAGAAGTTCTAAGCGGCCACGGCGGTCTATGCTCGAAGTGCGGAATACGGGAGGAAGTTCCTCCCAGTATTCACGCAGCGTTTCGAGGTATTTGGTGGTGACGGTCTTGGCCGCGTTCGACGTCATTTTGTCCAGCTTGGTGAAGACTATGGCAAATGGCACGCCATTCTCGCCTAACCAGTTCATGAATTCGAGGTCTATGTCCTGGGGCAGGTGACGCCCGTCTATCAGCAGGAACAGGCACGTCATTTGCGGACGCTTGAGAATATAGCCCTTGATCATTGCTTCGAGGCGGCGGCGGTCATCCTTGCTGCGCCGCGCGTACCCATAGCCGGGTAGGTCTACGATATACCATGCGTCATCTACGAGGAAGTGGTTGATAAGCATGGTCTTGCCGGGGGTGGCGGAGGTCATGGCCAGTGAGCGATTGCCCGTGAGCATATTTATCAGCGAGGACTTGCCTACGTTGGAGCGCCCTATAAAGGCGTACTCGTGCATGGCCGTTTTGGGACATTTATCCACATCGGGGCTACTGGTGACGAAGCATGCTTTGGATATATTCATAGTCAAGACGTTGTCAAGTGGTCGTTTGCAATCTTTTGCAAAGGTAAACATAAACCACGAACTATTCAAATTCCATTCTATTTGGCTTGTGCTGTTATATTTGTTATCTCTTTATATGCGTATTTTGCGTATGCCTTGTGCTGATTTGATGATGTATATGCCGCGAGGCAGCTCACCGAGCCGGCTCTTGTCACAATGGCTGCGCACGAGTACTCCCTGGATGTTGTACACATCACAGACGCCGTCATCATCGGTGGTGACATCGTCCACACCACCATCGTTGGATACGGTTACAGCGCATGTTGCGTATGCACCGCCACATGTCACGATTATATACGCCGTGCCTTCTGCGATGCCTGTAACAACTCCATCTGCATTGACAGATGCTATGTCAGGGGCAGAGCTGGTCCAAACAATGACTCCGTGTTCAGTATTATCCGGTATAATCTCGACAGACAGTTGCGCAGTCTTTCCTACTCCTACAATAATGTCTGTTTCGTTAAGGCAGAGGCCGAGTTGTTCCCTGATATTGACGAATTGTCCCCAACCTGCATCTGCTTTGTATATGGAGGCTGTCCCTATGGGGACGTATACTATACATGTTTCGTATCGTCCGTAAAAAGAAGTATAATTAAGCGTTGGGGGAGTTATCGCTAAAATCTTTACCTCCATGAGTTTGGGACAAGACGCGAAAGCGCTGTTCCCGATAGACTTTAGATTTTTCCCAAGGAGGATTGATGCCAGGTTGGGACAGTTGTTAAAAGCGTCATCCCCAATGGTCTCTATATTGGATAAATCTATGTTTTCAAGGCTGTTACATAGAGCGAACGCCCCATTTTCGATGTTTGTTGCTTTGCCCAGTCTGACTTCGGTTAGATTATTACAACCGACGAATGTATCTTCCTTGATGCTGGTTACTTTGCGTAAAATTATGCTCCTTAGGCTAATGCAGAATGAAAAGCCGGATATGCCGATACTCTCAACATTGTCAAGGTTGATGTTATCGAGTTTCTGGCAGTTGTCAAAAGCGTGTTCGCCGATGGTGGCTACATGAGAAAGGTCTATTGTTTCGAGAACGAAGCAGTTTTGGAAACACCCGTCTCCGACTGATTTCAGCTTCGGAGATTTAACCGTGGATAGTAGCTTACACCACTTGAAAGCGCTGTTGCCGAGTTCTTCTACTTTCGCGATGTCTACTGCTTTGAGGCTTTCGCATTTGTAGAAGGCATCGTGTCCTATGGATGTGGCGCTGGAGAGGTCGATGTCAGACAAAAGGGTACATTGCTTAAAGGCGTAAGCCCCGATGGTCAGCGCGTTGTTGCCTAATTTGACGATGGATAGGAGCGCGTTTTCCGAGAAGGCGCTGTCATATATGGTTTGTACGGATGGCAGCTCTACTTCAGTGAGATTACAACTCGAGAATGCCGAATTGCCTATTGTCGTTACACTGGGGAGTATGACCTTTTTCAGCGCACTGCAATCCACAAAGGCACTTACTCCAATCGTAGTTGCATTTCTGAAGTTTATGTCTGCAAGAGAACTACAACCATTAAAGGCATCGTCATCGATGGTCTCAACGTTTTTCAGATCGATGTTTGTGAGAGCAGTACAGTTCCTAAATGCCGCGTGTCCCAGGACTTTGGCGTCTTTAAGGTCGATTTGTGTCAATGCGTTGCAATAAGCGAAAGCCATGGCGCTTATTGTGGATACCTTGCCCATACTGGCACTAACCAGTTGCGTACATTCAGTGAAAGTCGTGTAGCCGATTGTGGCCACGTTCTTCAAGTCGATGCTTCTCAAGGCAGTACAAGCGTTGAAGGCGCTTTCTCCGATGCTTGTCACATTGCCAAGGTCAATCGCAGTAAGTTTTTCGCAACGTATGAACGCATAGCTTTTGATTTCCGTAACCTTGCCAATAGCTATGGATTGTAGGCTTTTGCAGTTAGCGAAAGCATAGTCGCCGATACCGGTAACCGTGTAGGTCGTGCCGTTGTGGGTTATTGATGCCGGAATGGTGATGGTACTGCTTGTATAGTTCGCGTCGCCGTATGTTACATCGCAGGTGTGTTGCTCCTCGGATGTGACTTTGTAATAGATTCCGTCCACGGCAAAGTCATACGCCTTTGCCGATGCAGCCGTCAGCAGTAATACCGCCAACAGCGCTAAGTGTTTGCTCAGTTGTCTCATATTTGTTGGTTTAGTATGTTGTCGCTCAGTATGTGCGATGTTTGTTCACCAGTTGGTGTAGGTTTTGCACTCTACGAAGTTGCCTCCTTGCTTAAAGACTATGCGCATACCATCGCTATATGTGTTAACACCATAGTATATTGCGACTGTGTTGAATAGCGTCAAATTATCACCTTCAGGAACTAATTTGAACTCCCAATAGATATATTCGACTGTAGCGCATTTTCGACAGCTATTATAAGAGTGGTCGTATATTTCACTTGCCGCGCCGTTAGTGCCGTAATGGCCGTTGCCATGTCCGACCAAAATGCAATCTCTTTCGCCGTTCCATTCTCCTAACCAGAACTGGCCATAATTTTTCTCAGATAAAAAGTCAAAGTATAGAGCACCGTTGACGACTTTACCGTTGGATGTCTTTAATCCGGCAGTTGTCTTGTATTGGACAACGTATTCGCCGTTCTCTTTTTTGATTTTGATATTGCCGATCATACCTTCATCTGAGGACGGATACCATACGCCCTCGAAGTCCTGCGCGCTTGCGCTGACGAAGCTCAAGCCAACGATGATTAGAGCTGTGATTCTGATTAGTGCTTTCATTGTGTATTGCGTTTAGATGATTATTTGATTTGTTCTTGATATTCAATATGAGGGCATTTCATAGATTGAGTTTTGGTCGGCATCCGGTCTTGCTTCGGTATAATACACAACACCATTAGTTCCACCGTTTCCGATTGCTTCTCCATGAGGTGCTATGCTTAAAGGAACATCTTCAATAAAATGATCTTTATCCCAATATGCGTAGGTTACTGTTATACGGTCATTTGTTCTGTTTGTCACCTTCAGGGTGTAGTTATCCATATATTGAGCCTTATATGTCTTCGGCTGTCCTATCCTTTTTCGGATTTCTACATCGCTGGTTGTATTATAGTAATCAATGGCAAGATCACACCCTTGTGGTGTTTTAGAGCAATTGAGTTTAAACGGCCCTTTGTCGTATTGAGATAGATAAAAAGTTTGCGTTTCTGTAGGCATTACATTTATACCTTTTTTCTGAAAGCCGTATTGGATATAAATCGGTTGTCTGCAATCATTAAGCCGTTTGACGAAGTATTCATCATTCTTTGTATTATGGACTATTGCGAAACATTCTTTGTTCTGACAATTATGCGTGAAAAGCTTGTTTTTGTATTCGTATTTGTTCGCTTGTGGCTGCGGCGGTTGGGCGCGGCGTCTTTGGCTGACTTGGGCATCGGCTATGATGGCTATCAACAACAAGGAGAGGGTTATGGCCAAAAGGTGTTTGATGCGGTTCTTTTTGATTGGATATTTCATTTTGTCTTTTTGATGGTTATGTATTGGATGTTGTGTTTGGTATCGAAGGCGTAGTAGTCATCGCCGTCTGCCCATAGCTCGAGGATGCCGTGGTCTGATACGGCCGAGGCAGTGTAGTCGGGCGAGAGTAGTACCAAGCCGTCGTCAAGGGCGAGCAACATTCCTTCGGTGGTGAGTATGAAGTCGTTGATGCGCTTGTCGTGGTTGTATAGCAGTGTCGGCTTCTTGTCTTTTTGCAACTGGTAAATCTTGGTGTCGATAGCAACGTATGTCGCGTTTATGCTTTGCTCGACTTTCCATATAAACTCGGGGAGGCGTGCCACTTCGTTCATTGTGTGCTTCGTGGGATTGACGGCGTATAAGGCCGAGATGTCGGCATACCACGCGAGTACCCAAAATTCTTCGTTGTCTTTGGGAAACAGCGAGTATTCCGGGGTGTCGATAGTGAATAACTCCTCGCGCTTGGCCCCGTGATAGCTCACGATTTTCTGCCCGATTTTGCAAATCATGCTATTGCCGCACGGCACCACATGGTCCACGTGTCCCGAAGTCCATGTAAAGCGCCGAGCCATATCCTTGTTTATCGACAGCAGTGTGTCGCCGAAGCATACGGCAAGGCCGATATTTGGGATGACGAAGCGGGGTAGGGTATCGATGTCGCATTGCTCGGCGGAGAGCAGCAGTCGCATTTCTGCCGTGATACGCCCTGGCGAGGCGGACGGCATCTTGACCGCCGGCGTTGATTGGTAGGCGGCGAGCCAGTCATTGTAAGACTGTTGCGAAATGTCGGTATTGCCCTGTACGGATATGTCCTCGCCGGAAGTGAAGGAGGATCTTGCGGCGCGTTCCTTGTTCAAATCTATGATTCTTACCGGCTCCTCGAACAATTCGGCGAGTTCGTCGTTGGACTTGGTGTCGAGCGAGGGCTTGGCTTCCTGCGTCGGAATGGTGGCCAAGTCCATAGCGTGGACATTGGCGTCCAATCGGGCTGCGCCCTCGGTGGCGAGGTAGCGGTCACGTGCGGCCTTGCGCATATAGAATCCCGACATCATGCCCTGGTGTATCGAATAGCCGCGTGCAAAGTCCTCGGCGTCTTCGCGCCGTATCCGCTCACGCCTCTCGGCTTCGCGGCGAGCGGCCTCGGCAGCGGCGTCTTCGCGCTCGCGCCGTCTCCGTTCGAAAAAGCTCTCAGATCCGACTTTCGCGTTCGACCCTACATTATTGGGGCGTCCTTTCGCCGGTCTGCGCCGCGACGGGATTCGGATATTAATGTTTGAGCCTTGTCCGAGTCCGGCATTCACTACGCCGCCTTGGCCATCGGGTCTGACAACATTCCTTACGTCAGGATCGCTCATAGACCAAAGCGACTGTCTGGCGGAGCGTGCAAGGGCGCCGGCGTCCACGTCCTGTGCGTTTGCTGTGGACGTCGTCACACACAGTAGTATTGCAGATATGATTAACGGTTTCATTCCTCCTCTTTTGTGTCGTAAGGCCTTAGCCATGCTGATAGTTCTACAGGTATTGTCAAGCGTTTCTTTTTGCGCTGTACCACTACGTTCACCACTTCGTAGGGTTTGAAATTGCCAATGGCTTTACTGAAAGATGCAACATCTGTAATTGGGTATAGCCCGACTTCTACTATGACATCCTTTTTCTTCAGTCCGGCCAGCAAGGCAGCAGAATAGTCTTTGTCAAAATCTGTGATGACAGCTCCTTGTTCCGGTGCCCATTTGTTTTTTTTGCGGAAGATACTGTCTACTGAGTTGAATGCGACACCCATATAAGGTGTGATATAGCATGCTTGTTTCATCGAATCGGCTTGTGTCGGCCATCGCTGATAAAACAGGTCGTCGTCAACGCCTTCTTCCAATGCACGAATATGGCTCAGATACCATATTTTCACTCTTTGATGTGCATTGAAATGCTTCTTGTCTTTCTTTGCCGGGATAAACTGGTCCTTGCGAGCATCAATATACTTTGTCAGCCATGCGTAAGGTGTGGTTATACCAAATCTCCATCCGGCCCAATAAATGTGATCGTCGGGATTATAGCGTGTGTATGAATACTCTTGTGTCCAAGATGTTTTATTGCTGACTTTTCCGTCTACATTGACTTTTTTGCTCTGATAGCTCAATGTCCCTTGTAGTAAGTATTTGTTGACGCGGCGGAAGCGCCCTTCGAGAATCCATACGGTCTTTGACGGCTTCCAAAGGGCGTCAAATATGGCGTTGAGCCCGATTTCAATGGCCGATGTGGCTATATTGCCGAGAATTTGCTCTCCGAGGTCTACTTTGTTGTGCCGTGCTAAGTTGCCTGAAACTATTGAAGCTGCAGTGGATGTTGCGCCGCGCAACAGTCCGAGTGCTTCGGGGTCTATATTCTTCAACTTTTCAGAAGACCAAACGATATACAATGAGTCTTCGGCATAAGGCAATACGAGGCGGGATGTGTCGGTCGGCTGGTACTCACATGTGTTTTCTAATTCCAGTACGTAAGGCTTATGATATACAATTGTTTGACCGCCTATGTAGTCAAAAGTTATAGGGTGTGCGGGCCAATCGTATACGTCTGTCATATATCGGTTCGAGATCCACGTGCCGTCAAGACCTTGGTCGGCAGGGACGTAGTTGCGGATTTTGATGAGGTGGTCGTAGAGTGTTTGGCTGTGAACGGTGTCTTGCAGCAAGTTTAGGCGGCGAATGACTTTTTTCAGCTGAATGGTGTCCTGTTTTGATGCAAGGATATTGCCTTTGACATACAGCATCTTGGTCTTGTTGGCTGCCGTGTCCGCAAACAGATGGTCGTATAGCTCGACTACGGCAATTACGCGGTCGCTGCTGTTACGCTTGAGATTGGCTGTAAGCGAGTCCACCAAGAGCTTGTCGAATGCCGAGTAATACTTGCCTTTCAGCTGCTTTGAGTATCCCAAGAGGCGTATCAGCGGATCTGCCGTATCTCGTGAATAGGATTTCTGCTCAATGTACTCACCGACCCATTCGGTGACCTTCTCGAAGGGTTCGGATGGTGGCTTGACAATCTCGGTGCGCGTTGCCCGCCGATTCTTTTTCTTCTTTCGGGGTGTTGCGCCGTATGCGATGCTGATGCACATTGCTGCTATGGCGACAAGTATGGTATATCTTCCTATGCAGTGTCTTGTAATCATGTCTTGGTTGATTAGGTATTGACATTGTTATAATGGACGTTGCCACTCAGGCTGTACCGGATTATGCGCTGTCGGATATGTCTGTTTTATATTGTGTAGTTGTCAAAAAAAGGCTGCCGTGCCCGCCGTCAGGAATGGGCTGTTTCAAGTATGGATATGCAGCGAGCACGGCAGCCGGGGTTGGAATGGGAATGTGTATCGTGGAGAGGGGGAAGGAAGAGGCGAGAGGAGAATGAGTGGTCTACTTACACTTGCCCCGTAATGGCTTGTCGACAGGCGTTAAGGCTTTTGGATGCCTTATCGTGAGTAGAATGTGTAGCCGACGTTGATCATGAAGTTGCTGTTCTTGATGCCGCTGTTGCACTCCTCGGACATGGCGTTGGTGAGGCCGATTTCGTAGGCGATGCCTGCACGGAGCTTGTTGTTGAACACAATCTCGGGACCGAAGCGTAGGCCGAGGTCAAAGCGGTTCATCTGTCCGTCGCTGCCGAAGAGGTCGTATGTGGTTTTGGTGGGGCTGGACGCGCCGCCGGAGACTTTCTTGACGTCCTTGCCGTGGAGACCGAAGGCAAAGTATGGACCGAAGTCAAATTGCAAGCGTATCTGCTCGTTGAGCTGGTAGCGGTAGCTGGCCATTACGGGGATTTCGAGATAGCCGGGGTCGAGGGTCGAGCGCAGCGTGGCGCCGAAGCCGGTGTCGCGGCCGCCGTTTTTGGCGCCTTTCATCGTGTAGAACAGTCCGGCCTTGACGGACAGAGAGTTCAATACGGGCTTCTCGGCCATGATGCCGACGTTGAGACCTACCTTGCTACCCCATAAGTTTTGCTTGGTGAGGGAGGCTACGTTCATGCCCAGGCCGGCGCTAAGGCTGAAGCCTTCGGTGGACTTGGTGCTGTCCCAAAATGAGCTTTGTGCAAAGGTGCAGGTGCTGACGAGGGCGCAGACAGCGCCGATAAGTAGTCGTTTCATAGAGTGTGGTGTTAGGGGGATTAGTTTATATAGTAGAGGATGGAAGGATTAATAGCGTTTGTAGGTCAGGGTGATAGCTTCGCTGAGGGGGATGTTGTGGTAGGAGCCGGTGGTGAGGACGAGGGCGTCGTCGGTGAGCTCGCGGATGTTGTAGGACATGGGCAGGCTGAGGTCTTCCTCGGTGGCGATGAGGTTGAGCTTGTCGCCGCTGACACTCCATGTACCTTGGCCGAAGAGGATGCGGTAGCCGGATTTCACTTCGCGCCATGTGCCGTCGGAATTGTACTCGACATAGCCGCGATACAGGTCGCGAGTATTGGTAAGGCCGCTCATAGTGGCAAAGGCGTCCTCCATTTCTTCGGGTGATACCGACTCGAGCTGCCAGCGCCCTTCGAGTTGTTCGGAGTCGTAGGATTGTTTGTCGTCATCGCTGCATGCGCCCATGACGCAAGTCAGCAGCAGGATGCCTAATAGATGCAGATGTTTCTTCATGTCGTTTGTTGTTTTGATTGGTGAGTATTGTTGTTGTTGTCGTGGTCTTGTGGCTTTTGTATGCCGGGGATTAACCGTCGATGACCGGTTGACATTGCAAAGGTATAGCGCGTCACACGGCGTTGTCAATGATTTAAGCGTTTGCTGTACGAACCTATGGGGTTTATGTGCGAATCACCGCTTTTGCGGCGGCCAAATCTTCCACGCAGGGTAGGGCCTGCGTGCCGTGTCAGTGTCTCCGAGGGCTTACTTAATGCGATAGGCGCTATGCGCCGTAAGCCGTGTGTTTGCGGAAAAGTGCGGGTACGGACGATTGCCGTCGCGGTGGCTTCCGCCCGTACCCGCTATCTTCATTGCTGCGTTTCGCGGTTATTCGTAGTCTTCAAGTTGACTTTTTGATCGAATATCTACTGTGGTAGATTTGCCGTATAGTGTCGTAAGTTTTAATTGGGCTTTAAAATCGGTGCCAAAAGGAACATCCTTGTAATTGTAATAAGAATATAGTCTTACGCATAGATTATCGTTATTGTCATATTCCGCAAAAGCGCTGAAATATTGGTTGGTATAAAAGGGGGTATAACTGATAATGTCTACTTTAAACGGGATTATAGTGCTATTATCGAAGGTTATGCATGCCGTAGATAGGCCTGGGCTTACGGTTGTGCTTTTTTTATTTGGTTTTAACTCTTCATCTATGCCATAGAATGGGGCCTGGTACTTGATGTCTGCGCCGATAATTTCTCCGACTGCGTTTTTTGTGTAGTTGGAGACGTATATACGGTAATACTCGCCGACATTAGGATTATACCAAACATATCCATGACCTGGTGTTACGGCGACTCTTGTTGCATATCCCGATTTAGGTATATATCCGATATTTCCCAGCCCCTTAACACTACCGATGTCAACTATTCTCCCATAATCTGCATAGAAGTTGTCAGCACCATCTATCCAAAGATACCAGTCGAGTTCGGTTTTGTTGTCGCCGGCGGCGGCTTCGCTGCGCATGGAGAGTTTGACGGTGCCGGCGGGGTCGGCGACCTCTTTGTCGGGGTTTACGGGATTGGGGTTGTCCGGCTCGTCGCCGTTGCTGTCGCCGCAGGCGGGTAGCAGGCACAGGCATAGCATAGCAGCGCATGCCGTGTACCAAAGTCTTTTTAAGGCTTTCATAGAGTGTGAGTGCGCGGCCGGCAATCTCCTACGGCCACTGTGTATAGGGTGATGTTAGGGTATAAAAAAGGTGTGGAGATTGAAGTTAAATCTTATTCCCATATCCAAGGCCTTGACGGGAGCCCCATTCCTGTAAATAAGACATCAATCTCCACACCTATGCGTATAACGGGTGCGTGTCTGTATGCACACACGTGTATATGCAGAAATGCGGATGCCATTGTCTTTTATCTTCAGGAATATATCTTAAACCGTCAAGTTTTGGGATATGGAAGATAATAGAAAACTACATCTTTTTTGTATTGTATATGCTTTTACAGCCGCATCGCGACTGATGGATAGAGCCTCTGCCCTTGTCCGTTGCAAAGTTAAATAAAATTATTTAACAATGCAACATCCTGAGACTGGAAAATTCTGGAAAATTCGGGGGGGGGGGTAAGTTATTAATAATCAGCAATATAGTGGTTTTGCGAAGTCGCGCCAAAATCGAGGACCTCGGTAGTGGGGCAATACATTGCATCCGCAACGACAGAATAGCGTACGACAAAATGCCGGTGTATACGATTGAAAACCATCGTTACGCATTGACACGGCGAGCGGTGTGTCATAATGCCGAATTATTGTAGGGACGCAATATATTGCGTCCGCAGCGACCATGCGCGATGCAATATAATGCGCTATAACCCATAATATTACTATTATGCTGCGCGGGCGCTATGTATGGCGCCCCTACATTGAGCTATACAAGGCGGTATATGCAAAGTCGGCAGCCGAGCCGATGGGCGCGACTGCCGTCTTTTGTTGTTGTGAAGATAGGATTACTTGTCCGGTTGCTTGAGCAGTTCCGAGACGGCTGCCTCAATCTGACGGTCACGGCCCGTGACGACGTCTTCCGGGGTATTGTAAACCTCGATGTCGGGGTTAAGCTGCTGGTTCTCCAGCGCCTTGCCGTTGCGGTCCAGCGAAGTCACTTGCGGAATGCCGAAGACGAGGGTGGGGTCAATCTGCGTTTCCCACCATACGGCCGTCATCGTGCCCGGAACGGGAGCGCCGACAAGTTTGCCTATGCCCAGTGTCTTGTACACGTAAGGCGTGCCGTGCGCATCGCTGTAGTTGTACTCGTTGGTCAGCATCACCGACGGCTTGGTCCATTGCGAGAACGGGTCGCTGCCGATATAGCGGCCGCGAGGTGCGTAGCGCACATATTCCTTTCCCGAGAGTAGCAGCGCCACATCGTTATGCAACCATCCGCCGCCGTTGTAGCGCGTATCCACGATGACTGCTTCGCAGTTGCGGTAGCGGCCGAGCAGCTCGCTGTACACTTCGCGGAAGCTGGGTGAGTCCATGCCTTGGATGTGCACGTAGCCTATGCGGCCGCCCGAGAGGCTGTCCACAAGTTGTTGGTTGCGCTCCACCCAGCGGTGGTAAAGCATTCCGGATTGTGCTCCGGCGCTGATGGCGCGGACGGTGACTGTGCGGCTCTTGCCGTCGGCCGAGCGTACAGTCAGGTTTACCTTCTTGCCCACCTTGCCTTGCAGCAGCAGGTTGTAGTCCGCATTCGCACCAATCACGTTGCCGTCGATGGCCGTGATGACATCACCCGGTTTCACGTTGGCCTTGGCCGAAGCCAGGGGCGAGCGCGGCAGCACTTCGGCCACTTTCAGGCCCTCGCCTCGGTAGTCCTCGTCGTAGAATGCGCCCAGTACTGCAGTGGACAACGCCTTGGAAGGCGCATAATAGCGGCCTCCGGTGTGGCTGGCGTTGAGCTCGCCGAGGATTTCGCTGAGCAGTTCGGCGTAGTCGTAATTGTTGTTGATATACGGCAGGAAGCGACGATAATCATTGCCGTAAGCCTCCCAGTCTACGCCGTGGAGGTTGGTATCGTAGAACTTGTCGCGTACCTGCGAAAGCATGTGTTCGAAGATGTATTCGCGCTCCGCTGCCGGGTCGCGGTCATATTCTGCCTCGAAGGATACGGTTTCCTCTTTGCCGTCTTTCAGCGACACCTTTTTGATGCCGCTTCCCGACAATACAAAGAGGTTGTCACCTTTGGCGTCATATTCGAAGCCGCCTGATACGCCCTTGGCCAGCAGACGTGTCTCGTCCTTGCGCAGATCGCGCACATAGAGATTGCCGCCGCCTTCGGTGGCCATAGCTACGTAGTACAGCTTGTCGCCCTTGTCCGAGAGATAGCTGTCGCCCATAGATGACGAACGTTCGGTCAGTCGCTTGGTGCGATAGCGACGGTTGGCAAAATCAAATTCGTGCGGTTTGACAGGGTCGTCCTTCTTGTCGGCCTTGTCTTTCTTTGACTTCTTGTTTTTCTTATCCTTCTTTTCAGACTTCTCGGATTTGTCCGCCTTGTCATCCTTGGCTTCCTTCTCGGCATCTTCGACTAATGCGGCCTCCTCCTCGGTGCGGTTGATTTCCTCCCAAGCGCTCTCGTCCAGGGCCATGAATACTACATCACTTTGATTGCCCCAGCTGCCGTGGCTCTTCATGCCATATCGGCCGGTAGTATATATCAGTGCGCGGCCGCCCATGGCCCAGCGCGGGTTGCCATCGCTGTATCCGCTTTCGGTGAGGTCAATGACCTCCGAGCCGTCGGCACGTACAGCCGCGATGTCGGTGTTGTTCCATCCGCCTATGCCGATGTAATCGATGAGTAGCCATTGGCTGTCCGGATTCCAGACAAACGAAATATCGCCGTCCGAGTAGCTGTAATTATACTTACCGTCCAAGGCCGTAACTACCTTCTTCGAGGCCACGTCGAGTACGCGCAGCGTCACGCGGTCCTCAAGGAACGCCACTTTCTTGCCGTCGGGGCTGAATACAGGCTGCTGGGCAGTGTTGCCGCCGTCATACAGCAGTTTCTCCTCGATATCGGTGGCGTATGCAAAGTGCTTCTCCTTGGCATCCTTAATGGTGGCTGTGTATAGTGCCCATTTGCCGTCACGCTCCGAGTCATATACCAGGGTGCGTCCGTCCTTGCTGAAGCTCAGGCAGCGCTCCTGTCCCGGAGTATCGGTGATGCGGCGCGTAGTGGCGTACTTCACCGAGGTCACGTATATGTCGCCGCGCATCACGAAGGCCACTTCCGAGCCGTCGGGGCTGACAGCGAGGTTGGTGGCGCCGCTGCGGCGTATCGATTTGTCCGGAGCACCGGCGTAATCGTCAGCGGCTATAGTCACTTTCAATTTCACGGGTGTCGGTGCACCGGCAGCCATGGTATATATCTCACCGTTCCAACTGAAAGCCAATGTGCCGTCGGTGGCACGACTGAGGCTGCGCACCGGGTGGCGCGTGAAGGCCGTTACCTGTACCGGGTCGCCGCCGTTGACGTTTCCGCGCCAGACATTGAGTGTTCCGTCCGTTCCACGTTCCGAGAGATATACATAATTGTCTTTGCCGTCCCAAAGGGGATTGTGGTCGTTGCCGTTGAAAGTGGTCAGGCGTGTATATCGGCCGTGGTCGTCAAGCCAGATGTCCGCCGTGCCTGACGAGCGTTCGTGCTTGCGCAGAACGTCCTCGTAGCCTTTCTTGTCTTGATAGAGCATACGTCCCGAGGCGTCCACATCGACAGCCCCTGCCGGGAACGGCAACACCATATGCGGACGCACGCCGGCACGCAGAGGTACACTATACAACTGTGCGCCTACATACGAGCGTATTGTGGTAGAAGGCATAATATTGGCCGAAAACAGCACCGTGCTGTCGTTGAGGAAGCCTTTGGGCGTTTCATTGCCGTCGGCGGTGGTGAGACGCACGGCGCGTCCGCCTTGTGCCGGGATTGCATAGACGTCCAAGCCGGTGCCGTCGCGGTCACTGGCAAAGGTGATGGTTTTGCCGTCCGGGCTCCATACAGGATATGAGTCATACGCCGGATTGGAGGTGACGGCGCGTGCTTCGCCACCGGTGGCCGGAACGGTATAAATGTCGCCTTTATAGCTGAAGGCCACTGCCTTACCGTCCGGAGAAATGGCCGGATGGTTGAGCCATAGCGGCGCCGTGTCACTGTCTGTGGCGGCATAACCCTGTAAAGAGCATAGGGCTATGGCTGTGATAACGATTCTGTTCATAATATATATATTAGAAATTGTGTGTCGGTATTGGATACCGAGCGCAAAATTAATCAAAAAAACGAGACAATGGCTGTGGTACGGGCGGAAATGTGTATCTTTGTGTCATGGCTAATAAGGTAATGCGTACGATGATGACACCCTTGACCTTTTTAGGTAAGGGCATCTTGGGTTTTGTAGTGCCCGATACATGCTATGTGTGCGGTCGTCCGATTAGGGGAGACGAAAGGGCTATATGTGCCCACTGTCTTATCGATCTGCCGCGCACGATGTTGCATTATGTGAAAGATGATGCCGTGCTCAACGGTCTGGCCACGCAGGTGCCCGTGGGTCGTAGTGCCGCATGGGTTCACTACGAAAAAGGTACTGAGGTCGCCCGTTTGATTTTAACTATGAAATTCGGCAATCGTCCCATGCTCGGCACCGAAATGGGGCGAATTTTTGCACGCGAACTTATGCCTACGGGATTTTTCGGAGGTATGGATTTGATTATACCTATTCCGTTGCATTGGAGCAGGTTGATGAAACGCGGTTACAATCAAACGGAATTTATTGCACGTGGTATCAGTTCGGTCACCGGGCTGCCCATAGATACGGAATTACGGGCTGTACGCCGCCACCCGGCGCAAGCGCGCAAAGATGCCGAACAACGCAAGGCCAATCTCGCCGGAACGATGGAATATTGTGGTCCGGAAGGCGCATTGACCGGCCGCCATATCCTGCTGATAGATGATATCGTCACCACCGGGGCGACAATGCGAGAGGCGGTACGTGCTTTGGTGCAGGACAGCGGAGTAGGGCGCGTGAGCATTCTGTCGTTGGGCCGTGCTCATTCCATCAACGATTGACAACCGATATAGAAATACAATAGTCGACAATCCTATATTATGAGAGTAAGAATAAGAATATCCTATATACCGGCCGTATGCTTTTTTGTCGTAACAAGCGCGTTTGCACACCCTTCCGAACACGAAGTACGCGTCACCAATCACTCTGCGGGCATTGTGCTTGCCGGGACATTGACCACCCCACCGTCCCCCAAGGCTGTATGTGTGCTTGCGACCGGAAGCGGAGCTCAGGATAGAGATGAAACGCTGCTGGGACATAAACCGTTTAAGGTTTTGGCCGATAGTCTTGCCGACCGGGGATATGCTGTATTACGTATGGATGATCGCGGTACCGGGTCCAGTGGAGGTAGCTTTTCCGGGGCAACGGTAGATGATTTTGTGACAGATATTGCTGCCGGAGTCGGGTATGTCGACTCACTGTTTCGGGATATTCAGATATGCGTTATTGGTCATTCGGAAGGTGGAGGCATTGCCATACGTCTCGGGGCTTCGGACAAACGTGTGGATATGATAGTTACGCTGGCTGCTCCGGCTTGGCGCGGTGATTCGGTGATAATGTCGCAATGCCGGGAGATGGCCGTGCGTATGCTCGGACATTGGGACGGTGAAGCGCTACAACGCCAATTGCTCGACATCGCTATGAGCGATGCGTCCGAGTCAAGTGTCCGTATGTCCTTGCAGTATCTCCTAATGACTTTGCCAAAGGCATCCATTCCGCAGGTGCGCGAACAGCTAATGGCTTCTGCCGCTCAAATGTCCACGCCATACTACCGTCAGATGCTTCGCTACGACCCGATACAGGATATAGAGAAAGTCAAGTGCCCGTGGCTTGCGCTCAACGGCGACCGCGATGTGCAGGTGCTGTGTGCCAACCTCGATACCATAGCCACGCACGCTCCCCAAGCCGATACGGTGACAATGGTAGGTCATAATCATCTATTCCAACACTCTACCACCGGTATGCCTGATGAGTATGCGTCATTGCACGAAGACATATCCATCGAAACCTTGAATACGATAATATCCTGGCTTGATGCCCAAACCGTGAGCCGATAGCCGAAATGAGAATGTGTCAAAACGGAGGTTCCTTGTAGGGGCGCTATATATAGCGCCCGCGCAGTATGATGGTAATATTATGATTTTAAACATATTATGCGATATTATCCATAGTCGCTGCGAATGCAAGATATTGCGTTCCTACAATAATTCAACATTACGACACGCCCTCATTAAACTATAAATTCCCTCAAAAAGACGGAATATGAGTTAATTCACTGATAATCAGATATTCGATTTTCTACTATATATTACGTCTATATAGAATATTTGATTTTGTAATCTTTTGTGGATTAATTAATTATAAATCTATTACGTCTATCATTGGGATTTTATAGATTAAACACTGAAATACTGAAAATTACGAAAAACGAGGCGAGTCTCAATGACCCGCCTCGTCTGCTTATGAGTTTACGAAAGTAAGGTAACTCTTTCGAGTTCCGGAATATTATTCCTCTTGATTCTTTTCGGCGTATTCTTTGAGCAGTTTCTCCTGAACGTCAGCCGGAACGAGTTCGTAGGAGGCGAACTTCATAGTGAACGATGAACGTCCGCCGGTGATGGAGCTAAGCTCGGTGGAGTAGTTGGCCATTTCTTTGAGGGGCACTTTGGCCTGGATTTTCTCCAAACCGTTTTCGCTGGACATACCCATAATGATGGCGCGGTGGCCTTGCAGGCCGCTCATAACGTCGCCCATAACATCACCCGGGACGAGTACTTCGACATCGTATACCGGTTCGAGAACCTTAGGATTGGCGTTGCGGAATGCTTGCGAGA
The DNA here is from genome assembly GCA_900540625.1 of uncultured Porphyromonadaceae bacterium. GTDB lineage: Bacteria > Bacteroidota > Bacteroidia > Bacteroidales > Muribaculaceae > CAG-873. Next base: position 28,983 of record UQGP01000026.1, read on the forward strand.
ATGCATTACGGCCGGCCAGGCGGAACGAGATTTCGTTGGAGTCTACCGGGTGCATTTTGCCGTCATAGATGCAGACACGTACATCGCGAGCGTATGAACCGGTCAGAGGACCTTGTTCCATACGGTCCATAAGACCTTTGACGATGGCCGGGATGAAGCGTGCATCGATAGCACCACCTACAATACAGTTGCATACCACGAGCTTACCTCCCCATTGCAGCGGAATTTCCTGAGTGTCGCGAACGTTCATCTTGAATTCCTGATTGCCGAAGCGATAGGTGTCCGGGGCGGGCATACCTTCGGTATAAGGTTCGATGATGAGATGCACTTCGCCAAACTGACCGGCGCCGCCGGATTGTTTCTTGTGGCGGTAATCGGCGCGTGCAGCCTTAGTGATGGTCTCACGATAAGGAATCTTGGGCTCCTCGAAGATGATGGGCAGTTTGTCGTTGTTTTCGACACGCCATTTGAGTGTGCGCAGGTGGAATTCGCCCTGACCGGAGAGGATGGTTTGTTTCAGCTCCTTGGACTGTTCGACAATCCATGTAGGATCTTCCTCGTGCATACGTGTAAGGATGGCGCTGAGTTTTTCGCTGTCGCTTTCGGTGACGGGACGTACGGCACGCTGATACTTCGGCGCGGGATATTTGATGAAATCGAACTCGTAGTCGCAGCCCTTTTCGTCGAGGGTATTGCCTGTACGTACGTCTTTGAGTTTCACGGTAGCGCCTATATCGCCTGCTTTGAGCTCGTCAACCGCGGTTTTGATTTGGCCGCATACGCAGTATATCTGTGCAAGGCGTTCCTTGGTGCCGCGTGTGACGTTGTCGAGGTCGGCTCCGGCTTTCAGCGTTCCGGACATAACCTTGAAGTATGATACTTCACCGATATGCGGTTCGACGGTGGTCTTGAACATAAAGACGCTCAGAGGACCGTTGCTGTCGGGCTTGACTTCTTCGCCGGCGGTATTGAGCGGCGCGGGCATATCCTCTACGAAAGGTACAACGTTGCCTAAGAATTCCATCATACGGCGTACGCCCATGTCTTTGGCGGCGCTGACGCAGAATACCGGGAACATAGAACGCGTAATCAGACCTTTGCGGATGCCTTCACGCAGTTCGTCTTCGCTGAGGCACTCGGTCTCGAAGAATTTTTCCATGAGAGCCTCGTCATTTTCGGCAGCAGCCTCTACGAGAGCATGGTGCAATTCCTTGGCCTTGTCCATTTCCTCGGCGGGTATATCTTCGATGGTGGGAACGCCGCCATCGGGTCCCCACGAGTATTTCTTCATTAGGAGGACGTCAATCATGGCGTTGAAGCCCGGACCGCATTGCAGGGGGTACTGTATGGTGACAATCTTCGGACCGAATACTTCGCGCATTTGCTCCATGACATTGTCGTAGTCAGCCTTTTCGCCGTCAAGCTGGTTGAGAGCGAAAATCACGGGCTTGTTGACGGTAGCGGTGGTGCGGAAGATATTTTGTGTACCTACTTCCACGCCGTACTGAGCGTTGACCACGATAAGTCCGGTGTCGGTGACGTTGAGTGCCGTTACGGCATTGCCGACGAAGTCGTCAGCACCCGGGCAGTCGATAACGTTGAGCTTTTTGCCCAGAAATTCGGCATATAGCACTGTGGAGAATACAGAAGACCCGTATTCCTTTTCTACCGGGAAGTAGTCGCATACGGTGTTTTTAGCTTCGACAGTGCCGCGGCGTTTTATCACTCCACACTCGAAGAGCATAGCTTCAGCGAGTGTGGTTTTTCCGGACCCCTTGCTACCAAGCAAAGAGATGTTTTTGATTTCGTTAGTCTGATATACCTTCATGTTATTAGGTGGTTTTTAGATAATACAATGTTATTGGTACTAAAACTGGGCGCAATTTACGCACTTTTCTCCGATTTGAATACACACTTCGGTATGTTACGCAACATGTTTTTAACTTTTTGAAACATATTGACGTATATATACATCTTTTATTTATAGCGACTATGGTATTGTGGTGTCGATTGCAATTTTGAACGAACGCTTTCGGCGGCGGGCAATGTCGTATATTATTCGATAAAGACATCTCTGCCTTCGAGAACAGCAAAAGATGTATGGTCGGGATGTGCAAAAAAAGCATAAAAACATTGCGCCAAGTGCTTGTAGATGAAAAAATATACTTACCTTTGATTAAACGTTAGAAAGGCTTCGTCGTCTAAGCATTAAGACGGCGAACAAATGACGTCTACAATACAGTTTAACAATATACTAACTATCAAAAACGATCAAGCATGATGAAGTACAACGATTTCTTGGGCGGATTGGTGGCTTTGGCATTTGTATCAATGCCGCTGATGGCTATGTCGCAGGACTTCGAGGACGACATCTACTACAATCCATCGAAGGAAAAAAAGGCGACCAAGCCTAAAAAAAACACGGCGCCTATCCGATATGTGCCCACGCAGGACTATCCCGCAGCCGATACATATAGCTTTAACAGCGCATCAACCCGCGATGTAGACGAATACAACCGTCGCTATGTCACAACACCAAACGATACTATGGCGCGTGATAGCGCCTATATGTCGGACAGCTTCGCCTACACGCGCCGCATCGAGCGTTTTCACAATCCCGATGTCGTTGCATCGTCGGGCGATGACCAGCTGATAGACTACTACTATTCACAGCCATCCGAGACATCCTCGGTAAATATATATGTAAACACCGACCCGTATTTAGGGTGGGGTATCTATCCATATTACGGATACTATGGTTATAGTCCTTACTATTCGTACTATCGCCCGTGGTACAGTTGGAGTTGGACATTTGACCCATGGTATTGGGGCTCGTCTTGGACCTGGGGATATGACCCGTATTGGTACGGAGGATGGGGCTATCCATATTGGGCGTGGAGTTCTCCGTGTCCGCCGTATCACCACCATCACGGCTATGGTCCGGGCTCGTCTTGGTATCCCTCTTCACCCGGGTCCTACAGACCTCACGGCACAGCCTCGGCCGGCAGCACCTCGGGGCGCCGTCCCGGTTCGATGTACAACGGATATACGCCTTCAGGCAGTGGAATGTCTCGTCCCGGCAATATGGGGCGCGGTCGTGGCAATAGTACTGTTACGGTACCGTCGACGACAACTCGCCCCGGAGGATACGCTCCATCGTACTCCGGTTCACGTCCTTCGACCGGATATAATAGCGGAAGTTCTCGCGGACGCTATGGCAACAGCTCATCATCCACCGAAAGCCGTCGTAGCACATACACTCCGTCGCGCAGCTCGTCCTCATCCGGCAGCCGCGGATCTTATGGCGGCGGCAGCCGAGGCGGATCGTATAGCAGCGGCAGTCGAGGCGGATCGTACGGTGGCGGTAGCCACGGTGGCGGTGGCGGCGGTCGTGGTCGCCGTTGATAAAAACATCAGCAACTGCCTATTTATCTAACGAATCATAAAACAGAATAATACATCCAAAACATGAATCGTCTCATAATTCCGGCTCTTATCGCTGCCATAGCGACACCGGCGGCCTTAGGCCAAAGCACCATAGATGCGTTGCAGCTTACGAACAATGATTTCAAAGGCACGGCACGCTTTATGGGTATGGGCGGTGCTTTCACCGCACTCGGTGGCGACCTCTCGACATTGACGCAGAATCCGGCCGGTATCGGCATCTACAGACACAGCGAGATTGGAGCAACTCTCGATGTCAACTTCCAGAAATCAGCGACAACATCGGCAAGCAATTCATATTCGGCAACACAAACCAAGGCGTATTGCAATAACTTCGGATATGTAGGCGTCATACGACTTGACGGCTTATTGCAGTCGTTCAACTGGGGCGCCACATACAATCGCGTGACGTCTTTTGATCGTAAGACGTCCGGATATGTCGTGCCGACTAATACCTCGCTGTCCAACTACATAGCATCATTCACCGGTGGCATAAATCCCGATGAATTGAACTTCAGCAGTACATACAATCCCTATCGCGACAGCAGCCACGACTGGTTGAGTATCTTGGCTTATAACACCTATATGATAAGCCCGTCGGATGCGCAAGGCCGTTCGTACCGAGGAATGTTCCAGACCGGAACCACCGGAGATGCCGAAACCACATTGCGCGAACGTGGATACTTGGATGAGTACAGTTTCAACTTTGGCGGCAACTTCTCCAACTTGGTATATTGGGGCTTGTCCATAGGTGTGACTGACCTCAGCTATACTCGCGAGGTGTGGTATTCAGAGTCTATGGAGAATGCTTCGGTATACGATGCTGCATCACAAAGCAATGTCACCGGTAATGCCGGTATCAGCTTGTCCAACTATAAGCACATCAACGGCTCGGGCTGGAACCTTAAGGCCGGCGTAATTGTGCGTCCCACTAACGAATTCCGTTTCGGCTTTGCAGTGCATACCCCCACTTGGTATTCGCTGGAACACTCTTACTATGGCATAGCCAACTATAGCTATCTGAATACGAGCATAACAGAAGGAAAGGACAATCCGTTGTCCGGATCTGAATATACTGATAACGCCGGCTTTGACTGGAAACTGCGCTCACCATGGCGTTTGATGGCAGGTGTCGGCTTCGTGGGTAGCAACTTCATCATCAGCGCCGACTACGAATACGTTGCATATCCGGATATGAATGTACAGACAGCCGGATACGACAACTGGGGTTACATCACCGGGTATTATGACAATATCGGTGTCAATGAAGACATCAAGACATATACGCAGGGTGCAAGTGTCGTGCGTGTAGGAGCAGAATATCGTCTCTTGCCTTCATTGAGCCTGCGTGCCGGTTACAATTGCTCACTATCGAATATCAAAGATGATGTACGTAATGGCTCGGCTGTGGTTGTCACCAGTGGTACTGATCCTTCCTTCTCATTCAATAAAACCACGCAGAACATTTCGGTAGGTATTGGATATCGTTACAAGTCATGGTACTTGGATGGAGCCTATGTGCACACCAATCGCAAAGGCACGTTGCATGCATATACTGATTTCAACGGATACAGGGCTCCGAAATATGATGTGACAGACAACGATAATCAGATAGTACTATCTATGGGTTTCAAGTTCTGACGCAAAACATAGACAGACATTATATAAAAGAGGGGGCGACCAAGTGTTGCCCTCATTATTACATATAAGAGTATAAGAGATTATAGGAGTATTTATTAGCCCTTGTTATGCTACACAGTTGTCAGTATCTCGACACCACTTACCCGGCCGAAGTCTACGAGACCGAAGCCGAAGCGCTCAAGGCGTTGGAAGCCTACAACGTCAACAACTGCCGTGACTGCTTCTGCAATTATGAGGATGAGGACGATTTCCTCAAGGTATGGGTATCGGTCGCCCGTTGCGACTACAACCCCGAGGACATAGATGGCGAACTGGATGCCGGTGCGCTGCTCTCGGAGTCGGAGAAAATCACTAATGTATACACGAAGGAGTTCGTGCTTGGCGCTGACGAGGAGTGGTACGATGACAATCGCGGAAATGAATGCCGCTTCGGGGCTCACCCCTTTACCGATGCGGAAATCAAGGAGGGCAAAGGCGCGTCTATGACGCTGACCGATGCCGCCGGCAAGGTCATCAAGTCTGAAACCTATACGCGCAAGTCTGACCGCTCGGAATGGACGACGGCCATCGGGCGCACCACACGCAAGGCCGTAGGCTTGGCCATCGCTCAAGCTCGTAATGCCGCAGGGCTTTCGGTTCGCGACCTCGCCGACCGCTGCGGTCTTGATGCCGGCCATCTCTGCCGCATCGAAAACGGACGTATGAATGTGACCATCGACACGGTCGCCAAAATCTGCGAAGCCCTCGGCCTGCGTCTTGAAGCGGTCTCGGCTTCTG
>UQGP01000027.1 GCA_900540625.1 uncultured Porphyromonadaceae bacterium
TAAATATGGTCAATTGAGGACAATCTCACCACGCCCATTAACTGAATATCCCTAAGTACCTGAATACCTTTATATCGTACCTACGTAGCCTCAACCGCTTGGGAAAACTTCAAGGCGACAATGCGACTGCATATAAAGAGTTGATGGACGAGTACGACAAGATGCAGGAACGCAGCAAGCCGATTTCGCAGGCATTGCGCTGATTGCATCTCTGACCTTATAATGACGACGATAGCCGCCACCCGAATGACCGGGAATGGCGGCTATCGTCGTATTGTACGTGCCCTTTGTCTCGAAGGTGGCGACTTCGTGTGATATCGGAGCCTTAGACGTTGATCACGGTTTATCGGTCTTCGTTGGCAGAATGGGGGAATGATTTGCCCTTGCTTTCCCACTTGGTGCGCAGCGATTTCATCTTGCTCTGCCATTCTTCCTTCTCGGAAATTGAGGCATGGCGGTTTCCGGCAAAATAAGCAGCCAGCATCGAGTCGTAGCTTGCATATACGCGTTTGTCGGAGTTGTACGAGTGCTGTTCCGACATATTGTACTTATTGCCTTTGGAGGAGGATGCGCGTGACGCGGAGGATGCCGAAGAGGAAGCACTGTCAGGCGAGTCTGCGGCATTACCATCGGCGCTTTCGAGCGCACTCATAGCATTATTTAGTGCTCCCACTATCGAATTGGATATGGCGTTGACACGGTTTTCCCATTCGAGTTTGGCTGCATCGTCTGCGAGGTCGTTTTCGAGTTTGGCTGCTAATTCGCCTCTTTGTTTCAACCTGTCAACTATATAATTATAAAAATCACTGCCTTCGAGACCCGAAACCTTGCAAACTTGGACTATGTCAATAAGTCCGTTTATAAAATGGTCGTTTCTTCTCTTTTCGGATGCGTCTATCTCATATTGTGATTGCGCGTCATAATTCTGATACCACGCACGGCCGACCAATTTGGGCGCGTCTTCTTGGAGCTTCTTTAACATTGTGTAGACATTGTAGGAGTTATATTGGGGAATATCCTGCCCAATGGCTCCGAAGATTGATTCTTCAACCCAGACGACACCCAATTCGTTGACTTTGCCATTTTGTCCGTATATCTCGATAGGAGTAGAGGCTATCTCGGGGTTTGGCCACCGTGGTTCCGCAAAATCGGCATATTTAAGGTCTCCTTTATCATCTTTTTCAATCATTGCGGCGACAGACTCGTCTTTTTTTGCTCGCTTTACCAATTCTTTGTAAGGCTTCCCTATTAAATTCTTTAAAACTTTATCTTCAACGGAGGATTTGATGCGCCCGTTTTCGAGTAGTTCGGCAGGGAAATTGTCTACGACAACAGCGTTGTAGTAGGTTACAATCTGCCATTGTCCATTCTTCTTTACGGGGAAAACATGGGGGTAAACCTTGTTTTTGCCCCACTTGTATTCTAATACGTAAGGATTCCAGTATGGCTGTGCGATAGAGTCATACTCTAATGGTAAAACCTCATTGCCTAATGGTGATAAGAGCCCTTGCTTGCCATTTAGCGAAACATTTGCGAAGGTTTTATCGCTTCTTATCGCGTCTACCACCTTGATGCTATCATATATGGGCGGAGTTATAATGTCGTAGGTTGATACTAATCCCCATTTGTTTGTCTCGGCATCTCTGTATGCAAATAAGGCCACTCTATTAACTCCTTTCAACTCAGTGTATTGGGGAATAATCACAGTCTCGTCTTGATATTTGACTCCATATAATCCGGTTTTTTCGTCTTGGTAAGTGTAATAAGAGTATTCACCGGAAGACGTTGGCGCCGGAGACGGTGCATTACGTGCTTCGGCATTTGAAGGCGAGAACAGTGTCGCTACAATGGCAACTGCGGCTAAGATAGCGTGTATTGATATAAGTTTCATGATGAGGTGTTATTGGGTAAGTCTGTTTTTTTGTGGCGATGGGTAAGTCCATCGGCTGCACGGTTGCAAATATACGAAATCTACGCTGTGCGACCAATCCGATGAACAAAATGTGGCTGATAAATCTTGCATTTACTTTCTGTGGGCGAGTACAGTGGCGGTGCGGGTGTCGCACGAGCGGGATGTAAGGGTGTCGAGGACGGTGTAGTCCGGACGGTTGTCCACTGCTTGCGGGTCGGTGACGACGTATGCGCCGCGTGGTACGGCATTGATGTCTGTGGCGTGGTTCATACGGTCGTCAAGATAGTAATTTATAGTGTAATAGCGCAGCAGCGAATCGCCGGTGATGACACCGTACAGCGGCGCATCTTTCGGCACTTGCCGGGCAACGACTTCTGCTGCCGGGCGGTCGCTCTTGGGGTTGAGAAGCATCGGCGCGAAGGTCGAAGCGTAGCTCATAAACAGCAGGTATGCGATGACGACGGCTCCGGCGGCGGCGTTGGCTTCGCGACTTCGCGTGACAAGCCACCATACCCCGGCAATCACCGGGAGAAATGCCATGATGTACTGCCACCACGCCGGAGTATATATGCGCAGATGGCTTGACGATATGTGCGAAAGCAACGTCAACGCAACGGGAGCGATGATAGCGAGCAGTGCAAGTACACGTGCGAATATGCGCATAAACTTGGCAGTGCGGCACTGCCACAGCAGCCACGACAATCCCATTGCGATAAACGGGTACATTGGCAGCAGATAGACGCTGCGTTTGCTTGACGGGATGCAATAGAATATGAGGACTGTCAGGGCGACTGTCCACGCCATCTTCGTCAGATCGGGCTTACGGTCGCGGTTGCACCATACCGTGGCAATGGCCGTACGTACGCGGCGCAGGCATAGCGCCATCAGTGCCGGTATTGTCCAAGGCAGCACGCCCCACAGCAGGGTCGCGAAGTTGTACCACCAGGGGTTGACATGGCTGTCATAAGACATTGTGCCGGTGAGGCGGCCGATGTTTTCCTCCAAGGCAAGGCGTACAAACTCGTCACCGCCGCGCAGATACGCAGCGTAATACCACAGCGCCGGGAGCAGTAGTGAGGCCATCAGCAGTCCCAGCATCACGCCTATGGTACGCAGAACGTTGTCGCGGCATATCAGCCGGTATATGCCCATAGCCAGTAGCGGCAACAGTGCCCCCACCGGGCCTTTGGCAAGGATGCCGCCGCTGAGCAGCAATATCGCCGCCAATGCGTGCCACAGCCGTCGCCGCTCGTCGGTCTCGTACATCAAGAAGATGCTGTAGCAGGCGCCCACGATGCAGGCTGTCAGTACCATGTCCACGCGACAGGCTATGGCGGTGCGGAACAACTCGAAGGACGTCAGTGTCAGACCGAAGGTCATCCACGCGCGGTCGCGTCCGATGCGCGGCGCCATAACTTTCCATCCGAATATCACGAGAAATATCGCGCTCAGCGCTGACGGCAGGCGGGCGGTCCAGGTGCTGACGACTCCTCCGTTAAATATTTCGGAGAATACGGCTATGAGCCAGGCCAGCAACGGGGGCTTGTATGGGATGTCGCCGCCGCAAGACGTCGGCAGTATCCAGTCGCCGCTGTTGAGCATCGATACGGCCACGATGGCCTCGCGCGGCTCGCCCTTGCTGTTGAACCACGGCAGCCCGAGCCACGGTAGTAGCAGCGCTCCGGCTATAATTATCAAGATGATAGTATTACGTTTCATATCCGGTGTCTATGGATGTGGGTTTCTGGAAAAAAGTAATCGTCGTGATGCTTCGGCGAGAGATTACGCTTCGGCGAGGATTGAAGCTCGGAAGGCTATTTTTTGAATTCGTGCGTTTATTCGTCCGAACCGATATTTACTGAAATACTTACGCCGATGCTCCAAGGATTGGCCTGCTGGTAGAAGGCATGGCCCACGCTGACAAAGTAGAAGGTGTTGTAGCGCGTATCCGTGATGTTCTCGGCAAAAAGGCGCAGACTGCCAAGACGGTGCTGCAAGGTGACGGCCGCATCAAGTGTGGCGTAGAACGGCTGTTCCATAGTGTTGGCGTCGTCCCAATATATGCGTCCGGCCGCGTGTACGGCAACATCTACGACGGGGGTGATGCCTGCAAAAATCCAAGGCAGGGTGTAGCGTGCTCCGCCAAAGAGGGTGTGCCGCGGTGCGTAGGGCAGTTTCTTGCCTTCCATATCGGCTATTCCGTTGTGATACTTGGTGAAGCGAGCATCCGTATATCCGTACGAAGCGCGCAGCGCCAATGCCTGAGTGGGACGGAAGGCAACCGATGCCTCGAGGCCGATACTGCGCGTACGTCCGGCGTTGGTCATGGCACGTCCCGTGGTGTTGCCGTGCGGAAATATCGTGAGTTGCTGGTCGCGACACGCCATCCAGTATCCGAGGACTTCGGCGTTGAAACGCTTGTCGTTGCTCTCGAACCCGGTACCTATCTCGTATGTCCAGTTGCGCTCCGGTCGATAGGTGAGCATGGCATCAATGTCATATTCGGCCTGCATACCCATCTGTTCCATCATTTGCTGTTGGAGTATGTCGCTGAACATCTGCGTGTTGTATCCGCCGGCCTTGTATCCGCGTGCCACCGAGCCGAATATGCGCCAACGGTTGTCCGGCGCGTAATTGACAAATACTTGCGGCAGCAACTCGTTGAAAGTCTGATGCAACGAGCCGTGGTTGTCTATCGTTATAGGGCGCGTTTGCAGCGGAATTTGCGTTCCGGTGGGCAAGGCGCGATACATAGTCACGGACGTATTGACCGCGCCGGTATAGTCCATGCTGACGCGCTCAATGTCCCAGCGCAGTCCACCGCGCAGTGTCCACCGGCCGAGGTGTACGGTGCTTGTATGATAGATCGAGAAGCCTCCGTCTGTGGTATCAAAATTGCTACCCAGCAGCATTTGTTGCTCGTCCCAGCGCAATTGCATACCCGGCGGCAGCGACTTGTTGGCGTTGTCCAATATCAGCCGGTCAATGCCCTCCTGCTTGAAGGTCACCGGCGCGTCTGTGTGCGTTTTCTTTGCAAAACCGAAGGCCCCGAGCAGCCAGTCGTAGGATTGGCGTGTGCCTTTGGCAAAAATATCCTGAGTGAAAGCCCATTCGTGTCGCTTTTGGCGCAGTGTAAAGTAATCGGCACGAGTGAAGTCCTGGTCCATAATCATATCATCATTCAGATACTGCACCGAGGTCAGTGATGTGGCCACCATCTTTTTGCCGGTGAAAGATACCGAAAGCCCGTCGGCAAAGCTGTTGCGGCGGTAGGATGCCGGGTCGTTGTAATCGATGCGACCCGTGGCGGCCGAGGCGTATGGATAGCCGTGCTGTTTGACATATCCGTAGGTCGCGGTGTTGGCCAGACTCCAGCGTCCGCCGGGATGCCACGACATTTTCCATCGGGCGTTGGCTTGACGCTCGCGTCCGCAGTGACTGTTGTCGTAGTCGTTGCGGTAAAATCCGTCGGTGGTTCCTCCGTATGCCGTCACCGAGGTGGCCACTTGGTCGCCCAGACGCCCGTACCATCCGGCATTGACGCGCGCTGTATTGGCGCGTGCATACGATGCTCCGAAGCGCCATCCGCGGCGGCTCCACGGCGAGGGCGTAAAGATGTTTATCTGTCCGCCTATGGCATTGCGCCCGCTCAGCACCGAGCGCGTACCGCGCAGCACTTCTATGCGGTCGATGTCCGGCATATCAAAGTCGTAATTGTCCTTATTGAGATAGGGAATACCGTCTACATTAAGACTGACTACCGGCTGGTCGATGCGCGCGCCCATGCCGCGAACGTATATCGAGGAGGTCATTCGTGACCCGTAAGTCGGGATAAAGAAGTTGGGAGCGACATCGCTGATGCCGCGCATGGATGTTATGCCGAGAGCCTTGACAGCTTCGGCGTCAAGGCGCGTAGCCGGTTCGATTTGGCTGTTGGGTAATTGCTTGACCCCAACTACTTCGACATCGCGCAGGTATCCAACCACGGGATTGGACACGCTGTCGGAGGCGTTTTCGGTCGAAGTGGCGGTCGTGACCGCCGTGGCATCGATAGTGCCGGCCATCACGGCGGCAACGATTAGATTATACTGTGTGCTAAAAGTCATTTGTAGTCAAATATGTTGGCTTATTCGAGTGCAAAGGTACGATTTTTGCGTCATATAGCTTATATGTACGCACATCCAAAATATAGGGTATTTGATAAACGCATGCGGCCGGGCGACATTCACGTCGTCCGGCCGCAGATAGATGTATGCCGAATTCTACTGATGGGTAAGGTGTACGTCCAGTTGAGGGAAGGGGAAGTGTACTCCGGCATCGGGTAATTCGGAGTAAAGGCGCTCGTACATGTCGTAATACAGTGACCAATAATGCTCGCTGCGTACCCATGCGCGTGCTTTGAGTGTCACCGAGGAGGCGTCGAGGCCTTCGACTGTTACTGAGGGCGAGCGGTCTACGCGAGCGGTGCCCAGAGCCTCGGTGGGTGTCGGGATGTCTTGGCTTATCTGTTCGACATGTTGGCGCACGCGGCGGTGAAACATACGCCATAGACGTCCGTGCGGCTTTTCTTCTTCGACGGTCTCGCTTTCGGCCTGAGTCTCGGCGATAGCCTGTTGCTGTGCTTCGTAGCGTGCACGGTCGTCTTCGATATACTTGGCGACTATGCGGTCGTCCGAGGCAAAGATTGACAGTATTGCTCGGCGGGCATTGGCCACGTTGTCGCCGTATGCGATGGATACGGTCCATTCGACGCGACGGTAGTCCTGACGCGACCAGTTGTTGATGCTGCCGGTGGACAGTCCGCCGTTGGGGATGATGATGGTCTTGTTGTCGTAAGTGCAGATGATGGTATGGAATATCTGGATTTCGCGCACATATCCGGCGAAGCCTTGGGCTTCGATGTAGTCGCCAACCTTGTATGGCTTCAGCAACAGTATGAGTACACCGCCGGCAAAGTTTTGGAGTGTGCCGCTCAGTGCCATGCCGATTGCGACGCCGGCCGAGGCAAAGAGCGCGATAAAGGACGAGGTCTCGATGCCGAGGATGCCGATTACGATGACGATGAGTAGGAAGTAGAGCACGATTTTGATCATGCTCAGTATAAATGTGGCCAGTGATCTATCGACTTTGCGCCGCGTCATCACCGCCGATACTACGCGGTATATGCGCTTGATGATGAGCTTGCCTATATAGAACACTATAAGGGCTGTCACCAAGTCGATGGTGAAGTGCACGGCCGAGGTCGCCAGGTTGTTGATTAGATCGTCAAAGGGCAGCGACTGTACTTGCTTTATTTCCTCTTTGATGGAGGGGATGCTGTCGGGCAGCAAGTTGATGGGCGTTTGCAATAGTGGAAACATGGTTTGTGTCTATCTGTGGTTGTTGTGGCGTGGTGGCTCAAATCCCCCGACTGTCATGCCGTGGCCGGGTCGTGTCAGTCTTTGGTGCTGAAAGCGTGCTGCGATACATCGGAGTACCACGTCAGGGTGTTGTAATTTTTGACGGACGCTGCAGCGGCGTTCTCGAGCGGATAAGTGGACAATCCGCAATGGTACTCGAGGCTGATGCGATTCCATAGCCTCGGGGTGGCTGCGGCGTATATCACGGCGCGGTTCAGGGCTGCGTCCAGCGCCGCTTTCAGCTGCGTGCCTTGTCCCTCGGGCCGGGCAACGTCTTCGGCGATGTATTGGCACAGGCCGTCATAGTAGTGTCCCAAGTCGTAAAACCAGCATCGGCTTCCGACCATGAAAGGCTGCTGTCTAAATCCGTCCGGCAACTTGCCTTTGCCCGTGACGAGGATGTCGCGGCAGGCGGCGGCCACGTCGTCAAGTGCCGCTGTGGACACTACGCTGATGGTGCATGTGCGGTCTTTGGGTGTGGTCATGTCGTTGTAATAGTTAAAAGTATTGGTGGCGGCGCGAACCAAGCCCCCATCGGCATATTCGAACAGGCAGGGAATGTTTTTCTCGTATGGCATCCCGGTTAGCAATAGTTCGGTGGCGCTGCCTATAATATAAGGGGCGGTGTTGCGCAGCTCGTACGCCACTTCTACGGAGGCCATAAAGCAGCAGTCGAAGTAGATGTACGCCCATGTACCGACTTGTTCGAGCACGCGGCGCAGTGTGGTGATGTTCATCACGCGTCCGCGGTCTTCGCCCCATGCCGTGGGTTGGAATTCGTTATTATTGTCCTCTATGCCTGTTTGAAGCCATCCGTTGCCGTGGCTCCAAAGTACCAGACCGTAAGAACGTGCCGGGGCGAGGGTACGTGCATCTTTGAGCACGTTTATCATGCGCTCGGAATGTACCGAGCTGAGCCCGTCCGAGGCGTAGTCGCGCAAGGGCTTGGGGCCTTCGGCGGTCATGCGGTACAACTTGGCGTTGCCATCGATGTCGCCGCGGTACACCAGCACCTGGCCGTGCAAGGTGTTGTTTGCAACGGCTTCCTGCATCTCGATAAGGTCTTGCCGATCGTAGCCCCCCGAGCCGAGACTGTTGCACGCCGCCATATATACGATGACGGTGTGCTCGCTCGGTTGTTCTTTGGGCTCGTCTTTTGAAGAGCCGCAGGATATGGCGGTGACGGCTATGGCGATGCCGGCAGCGATGCCGACCGGCCGTTTTATGAATAGTGTGCGTAGATTCATATTTAATTTTAATTATATGGTGATGTGTAATTTGTTCGATTTAGCTATGATGTCTGAATGGATTGCTCCCTTAGCTTCCGGATGAGTTGTAGCGCGTAATGGCGACCGGCGTCTATAAGCGTCGGGTCGTGCGCATCGCTATTGACTACTACCGGCACACCATCGGCGATGATACGCGGCAGCCATCGTTCGTCGGGGAACAGTCGTCCGAGACGAGACAATGCCTTGGTGTTGATTTCGGCCGTGATGCCCGAGGCTGCGACTTCGTGCAGGTATGCGTCCATAGTGTCCAAATACCAGCCGTGCTGTACCAGGTCCGGGTCAAAGACTACGCCGTTTTGTTCCACCTTGTCAAAGTGTCCGAGGATGTCCAGCCCTCCGCGAGCCAGCATCTCGGCGCTATGGTCGTAGAATGTGTGTACTACGTATTCGATGTCATCGCCGAAGTGCGTGTGCATATTGCGCATAAAGCGCTCGGGACTGCCGTCGATGTCTATATACAGACTGTGGTCGTCCTTGGCCGGGATAAAGTGTACCGAGCCGATGATATAGTCTAATCCCAAATCGCTGAAATACTGCGAAGAAGGTCCCCATTGAGTCCCGAGGTAGTCCACCTCCATAGAACGGTAGAAATGTACCTGCGGCCAACGCCGTCGGGCGGCATCCACTTCTGCGAAATATGTCGGGACATCCTCGGCCTTCATATTGCAGGGCGAGTCGATGGGCACGGGCGAATGGGGGCTGTATCCGTAATAGCGCATCCCGATCTTGGCGGCCGCCTCGGCAAAGGCTGCTATGTCGGCGTGTCCGTCGCAGAATTGGGTGTGCGAGTGAAAGTTATATGCGGTGTCTGTACCTATGAGGGATTGAAAGTCTTTCATCAATTAGTAATACTCATCAGTTCGTTAAAGACCTCGGACCTTCATCAGTCCTTGATTATGGGGTTGTTGCGGCGGAAACGTATCAGCCAACGAGCAAAAAGCAGAGCCGCTATTGCGGCTGTGGCTACGCCTATGGCCGTGGCCACGCCCCGGTCAAGGCCGAAGCCTTCGGGACGGCGTGCAAACAGCAGATAAGATACGCTTACCGTGGTCATAAACATGGCCGGCAATATAGTGATAATAAATGCCTTGCCGTGACGCGCCAGATAGACCGTGCAGGCCCACAGCGTGAAGACCGCCAGCGTCTGATTGCTCCATGCAAAGTAGCGCCATAGTACGTTGAAGTCTATCATCATCACCACGATGCAAGCGGCGAATATCGGTATGCTTGCCACCAATCGATGCCATAGTTTTTTCTGGGTAAAAGAGAACATATCGGCGGCGGTCAGGCGTGCCGAGCGAAGAGCGGTGTCTCCCGTAGTGATAGGTGCGGCGATGACGCCCAGCAGCGCAAGTATGCCTCCGACGGTGCCCAGCCAGGATATGCTGACGTCCTGTACCAATGCTCCGGCGCTGTTGTTGTGTGCGGCCATGTATTCGCCCAGTTGCGAGTATCCGCCGGTGAATGCGATGGCTGCCGCCGCCCAAATCAGTGCTACAAGGCCTTCGGCGACCATAGCTCCGTAGAATATGGGGCGGGCAAGGCGTTCGTTGGTCAGGCAGCGCGTCATCATCGGCGATTGAGTGGCGTGGAAGCCGGAGATGGCGCCGCAGGCTATGGAGACAAACATCATAGGGAACACCGGGTTGTCGCCGTTGCGTGAGGCAAGGCCGTCGGCAAAACCGTCCGGAATGGTGACATCACCGAACAGCATATAACCCATCAGACCTACGGCCATGAACAGTAGTGCGGCGCCGAATAGGGGATATATATTGCCGATAAGTTTGTCTATGGGCAGTAGCGTGGCCAGGATGTAGTAGCCGAAGATTAGTGCTATCCATATCGTATTGTCCCACTGCGTCATCCTGAAGAGTAAGTCGGCGGGTGTGACCACGAATACGGCTGCCACCAAAATCAGCAACACCACCGAGAATATGCGTATGACGTTCTTTATGGAAGTACCCAACTGGCTGCCTACGATTTCGGGTAGCGATTTGCCTCCCATACGCAGCGACATCATTGCCGAAATAAAGTCGTGGACACCGCCGGCGAATATCGTTCCGAGAACAATCCATAAAAAGGCTGCCGGCCCGAACATCACGCCCATGATGGCGCCGAAAATCGGGCCAAGGCCCGCAATATTCAGAAATTGAATCAGGAATACCTTCCATGCCGGCATCGGCACATAGTCCACGCCGTCCTTGAGGGCGTGTGCCGGGGTAAGGCGTTTGGGGTCTATACCAAAGACTTTTTCGACCAATGTCCCGTATACGATATATCCACCGACAAGTATTGCCAGTGCTACAAGAAATGCTGCCATAAGGGTAATGTGTTCATTGATGGTGATATGTGGCGTAATAACGCTTGATGGCGCACTCCGGAGGGTGCGCTCACAAGTACCATAGCCTAAACCCTGCCGTCTCGTCTATGAGGCGAAACGGCCGTTGATTCTCCACAAAATTACAAAAAAATTCGGCATCTGAATATATCGCGTTTCCAAAAATTAAAAGGTGTAGTAGCGGCTTGTCCGAAAAGGCTGGTATGTCTCAATAGACGAGACCATGTCGCGCGTCATTGTATGACGCCTTATAGATATATTATGTGTGATGTGTTTTGTGTCATCGAAGCCTTTTTAAAATTTTTTGGCCACAAAAAGCATCCGAAGTTATTGTCCGTCGCAAAAAAAAGAGTACATTTGCAGACCCCAAATCGGACGAAACGTAATTATTCACAACAAAACACAACATTAAACCACTATGGCTTACGTAATTACAGACATCTGCGTGGCTTGCGGCACATGTCAGCCCGTATGCCCCGTTGAAGCTATCAGCGAAGGTGATATCTATCACATCGATCCCGACACCTGCATCGAATGCGGCAGCTGTGCCGAGGTATGCCCCACCGGAGCTATCAATCCCCCGGCATAAGTAATAGCTTACGCCATAAAAAAGCGGTGCGCGTCTTCGCAAGGAAGTCGCGCACCGCTTTTCTTGTACCTATGCGGTAGTGCCGATGCTTATTGCATACCGCTGACGGCTACGCTGCGGTCGATTTTGGACACGAGGCCTTGCAGGACTTTGCCCGGGCCGAGTTCCACGAATTCGGTAGCTCCGTCGGCAATCATATTGCGCACGCTCTGAGTCCAGCGTACCGGGGCGGTGAGCTGAGCTACGAGGTTGGCCTTGATTTCGGCAGGATCGGTATGGGGCTTGGCGTCTACATTCTGATATACGGGGCAACGCGGAACGCTGAAGGTGGTGGCGTCAATTGCTGCGGCGAGCTTGGCGCGGGCAGGTTCCATGCAGGGAGAGTGGAAACCACCGCCGACTTTCAGCTTGAGTGCGCGTTTTGCTCCGGCTTCGAGAGCCTTGGCGCAGGCAGCATCGATGGCGTCATTTTCGCCCGAAATCACGATTTGTCCGGGGCAGTTGTAGTTGGCGCAAACTACCACGCCTTCGACTTCCTTGCAGATGTTTTCGACAGCCTCGTCAGACAGAGCGATGATGGCGGCCATAGTCGAGGGGTTGAGCTCGCATGCTTCCTGCATTGCGTGGGCACGGGCGGCGACGAGGCGCAGGCCGTCTTCGAAGCGCATAGCTCCGGCGGCTACGAGTGCCGAAAATTCGCCCAGCGAGTGTCCGGCAACCATGTCGGGACGGAAGTCTTCGCCCAAAGCGAGGGCAAGGCTTACGCTGTGGATAAAGATGGCGGGTTGGGTGACTGCGGTTTGACGAAGATCTTCGTCTGTACCGCTAAACATCAAATCGGTGATGCGAAATCCCAAAATTTCGTTGGCACGCTCCATCGTTTCGCGTACCTGCGCATTATTGTCGTAAAGGTCCTTGCCCATACCGACAAACTGCGCCCCCTGTCCGGGGAATACGTATGCTTTCATATTGGAATTATTGGTTTGGAAATTACTTTTTTACCTTGAAATTATTGTTTTTTAGGACTGCAAAGTTAGCGATTTTTCGGAAAATATAACTAACTTTGGCGTCGCAACGTGACGCGCCATTTTACCGCGCCATGTTTCTTAACAGATAAAATTCAGAAAATATGCTTACTACGATACCTCTCATCTTTGGGATGCGCGGTCCCCAATTGATATTTATTTTAGTTGTCATTTTGCTGATTTTCGGCGCATCGCGCCTTCCCAAGATTATGCGTAATATGGGACGCGGCGTCCACCAGTTCAAGCAGGGCCTCGAAGATGCTAAAGAGGAGATGAATAAGCCGATACGCCGTGCCGACGACCGCTACCGTGCCGACCGTGACCGTCGTGCCGACGACCGCTACCATGACGAGCGAGACCGCCGCGACGATGACCGCCGCGACGACGACCGTTACCGTGACGACCGTGACCGCCGCGACGACGACCGTTATCGTGACGACCGTGACCGCCGCGATGGTTATCGCGACCGTTACACAGACAAAGACTGACCTTAAAGCTGCCTGACGTGTCCGAACGCGAGAGTGACGACATACGGCGGGAAGGGCGCAGCGACGAGATGTCTTTTTGGAAGCATCTGGCCGAGTTGCGCGGTGTGCTTGTGCGCATATTCGCATTCCTGCTGGTGCTGGTGATTGTGTTCTTCTGCTGTATGCGGTGGATCTTCGAGCACATCATTACCGCTCCGTGTTCGCAGGATTTCATCACCTATCGATTTTTGGGGTTTATCAGCGGCGACGGCGACTGGTTGCCCGATTTCGGCAGTACCGGATTTCATGTCGATCTGATCAGCATCAACCTCACCAGTCAATTTATGACACAGATGAGCGCCTCGTTGTGGCTGGCGTTCATAATCGGCTTTCCGATAGTTATATATCTGCTTTGGACGTTCATACGCCCCGGGTTGTATCGACGCGAGCGCCGCGGCGCCCGTCGCGCCTTCCTTTGGGGCAATGTAATGTTTTATGCAGGGTGTGCCGTGGGATACTTTATCGTTTTCCCGATGGCGCTTCGTTTCCTGTCCCAGTATAGCCTGTCGGACCGTATCACCAATACCATCACGCTCGACTCCTATATGGACACATTTTACCTGCTTACGCTGGCTATGGGCGTGTTGTTCGAATTGCCGCTATTGGCTTGGATGTTAGGCCGTATGGGAGTTCTCAAGCGAAGCTTTTTCAGCCGTTCGCGCCGCTATGCCATAGTGGTGATTTTGGTGATTAGCTCCATCATTACGCCCACCAGCGACTTGTTTACGCTCATGATAGTTTTCTTGCCGGTTTACGCTCTCTGGGAGGCCAGTGCGCTGCTCGTGCCCAAAGGCGACGACAAAAAGCTTTCGGAAGACGACGAAGTCGAGGACCGAGACGAGGCATACCGAGGCGAGGCATACCGAGATGAAACTTATCGAGACGACGCGCATTTCGAATGAAAAAAATCGGCAAAATGCCGAGTGTCGCGAAAAACGGTGTGTAAGTGGCTCTTAGTAGGGCATTGGCGAAAAAATCGAAAAAAATGTAAATCGCTTGTTGCCTGAATCAAAAAAAAACATTAATTTTGCGGATGTATATGCGTGTCCCAAGCATTGCGTATACACGAATACTTGTATATCTGCAAGTTTCCGTGCGACTGAACCTACGATGAACCTGGCCTTGTATCACCAAATCTAAGTCATGTACATCACCCTCTACTATGTTTGCCGCCGGTAATGGTGGCAATGACATCCGTTTGTGTGGAAAATGCCGTACGACGTTTCGTGGCGTTCGCACGACAGACCATAAGGCAGGCCGATGTCACCGCAAAACATTCAATTTATAACTATATCACCTAATAACCTAATCACCCAAACTTAACCAGTATGAAAACCAAGCTTATCTTGGCGGCTATGCTCCTGGGCTCGGCTACAATGTATGCAGCCGGACTTAAGACTGGCCAACTCAGCAACGTCACCAAAGTGACTGCTGACCGTTCCATGCGCTACGAAAGTCCCGTATGGTCTCCCGACGGCGCCATGATAGCCTTCACCGGTGAAGGCTATGACGGCCTCTACGTCATGCAGGCTAACGGCAAAAACGTTAAAAAAGTTTCGGCAGACACCGGCGTAGGCTACGGCTTCCGTTGGAGTGCCGACAGCCGCGAAGTCTTAGTTCGCGACACCCGTTGGCTTACAGAAGCCGACGGTTCGAGCAAGCGTGTACACGCCGCTTGGGCCATCGAAGTATCCAATGGTACCAAGGTGCGCATGTCGCAGGACCTCGAGCTGATGTCCCCGGCTGCATGGAGCTACACCCCCTCCGGAAAGAAGAGCGTCATCTGCGAGGCCAAGGCTGTTGCCAACCGCCTTCCCGCAGTACCCATGCAGGCCATGACCATGGCCAAGCAGGTCCAGACACTCGACCCCATGCCCGAAGTGTCATTTGTAGAGGATTACGAAAACCTCTATGTTCTGACGGCTGACGGCAACAAGCGTCTGCTCAACCGCGGCGCCTCCTTCAACGCACAGCTCTCGCCTGATGGCAAGAAAGTCGTGTTCAATGAAATGGACAATATTGTTGTCATCAATATCGACGGCACGGGCAAACGTGTTCTCGGCATCGGCTTCCGTCCCCAATGGGTAGGCAACAGCCAGATTGTGTACGAGCGCACTACCGATAACGGTCACAGCTACCTCACCGGCGAGCTCTACATTCTCAATATCAACGGTGGCGCCGAGAAAGCCCTCACCAATTCGCGCGACCGCATCGAGATGTATCCCTCCATCTCCCCCGACGGGAACAAGATTGCTTTTGTGTCTAACACCGACGGTCAGATTTACGTCGCCGATCTCAAATAACACACTGCCATGAAGAAAATATCTACACTTCTCGCGATACTTGCCATGGCAATGATCGCGCCTTTCAGCGCCAATGCCGGCTGGAACAGTTATAGAGTCATGCTTGATCCCGGCCACGGCGGCAGCGACCCTGGAGCAGCCGGCCCCAGCGCTCCCCATGAAGCCGAACTCGCACTGCGATGTGCCAACAGTATCGTGTCTTGGCTTAATAGTCAAGGCTGTCAAACAAAAATGACGCGTTACTCCAACGTCTACGTGTCCTTGTCGGCACGCCGTTCGGCGTCTGTAAGCTACGACCCCTATCTCTTCTGCTCAATCCACCTCAATGCCTTCAATGGCAGCGCACACGGCACGGAGACTTGGTATTATTGGTCCGGAGGCAACTCTCGCAACCTCGCCAATAAGGTGCAGACAACACTTGTACAGCAACTCGGACGTACCAACCGCGGCGTCAAGCAAAACGGCTGGACCGTAATTACCGGTAGCGCCAACGTGCCGGCCATCCTCACCGAGGCGCTCTTTGTGGATAACCGCACCGAATGGGATATGATTAATCAGACCGGCAAGTCCGGTTTCAAGGCTTGGGTCAACGGCCACCTCTATGGCTTCTATGACTTCGGTAAAGGCGTTCAAGGTATAAACATTAGCCCCGACCCACGCAGCGGTGGCGGCTCCACTCCCACTCCCCAGCCACAGCCCACCAATCCTACGCTGACCGTTTCGACTACCAGCCTGCACTTCACCTGCTCTGTAGGTGAGAAGCCGACTCTATCGTTTACGGTTAAGGGCGAAAACCTTTCGAGCAATATTAAAATCGGCTCCAGAACTCCCGGTCGCTTCTCCACTAATGTTTCCGAACTTCCCAAAACAGGCGGAACGGTGACTGTTACATTTGCCAATGCCGACAAGGTTGGTACTTATGGCGAAGGTGGTACAGCCAATAACTATAAGTTCTTGATTGCAGTGACTAACGGCAGCCTCCGTAAAGAGGTCATCATTACAGCCGAGGTCAAGGCTCCGCCGCTGAGTCTCTCCGAAGGCTGGAATCTATCCGAAAAGAAAGGCAACAAGTCCTCGAAGGGCTATGACGCTTCGGAGATTCGCAACTTCTGCTACAACGATGGCAAGCTCTATTGCGTATACAACCACAGCGACATCAAGGTTATTGATGCTCAGACCGGTAAAGACCTCGGCAACCTCAACAAGGGCGAAGTCGTAACCGGCGGTACGCTGACACTCTGCGACGTCAAGGCTATCAACGGACATATCCTTGCCTGCAACCTTGCAGCATCCGGGCAGAAACTCCGCATTTACGAATGGTCTAAGGACAACGCTCTGCCCAAGCTGGTATTTGAGACCGATAACTTCCAGGGCGCAAGCCGTGTGGGCGACTGTATGGAAATCGTAGGCACATATCCTACCGATTACTGGATTGCCTTTGGTAACGAAAACGGACAGACCCGTATCATCGAGTACCATATGCAGAATAACAACTGCGTATTGGCAAAGAACACTCCCGTATATCGTGAGGACGGAACAACTAACCTATCGACTCAGGCAACCGTCCGCGCATATCCGATGGGCGGCAACTGGTGGATCGATGGTAAGGACAGCTATCCTACCTATGTAGTCCAGAAAGATGGCAAGGCTTGCCGTCAGACCTTCGTTGACACCGGCGAAAGCTGGGGTTCGTGCCACCACGAATTCTACTGGGGCGGCCAGAAGTATTCGGCCAACCTCGTGTTCAACGGCAAGGAATACTTACCGGGTACCCAAACAATGGATCCTGAAAAGAACTACAAGGGCGCACGTATGCGTCTGATTCAAGACCTCAAGGGTGACTTCACCCGTATCCAGCAGGTAGGTGACTTCCCGAGCAACGGCCTCGGCGACACCAGCCGCAACACCAACGCCACTGGCGATATCATCGTACGTACCGACGGAAATAATTGGCTTGAAGCATGGGTACTCTCCACCAAGCACGGTATGGCTTACTACAAGCACGGTACGCCTCCCAAGACCGAGGGCCAACCTATCCAAAGCACCGAACCCATGCTCTCCGTAGACAAGAGCTCTTTGAGCTTCAGCGCTAAGCAAGGCCAGACAGCCTTACAGGAACTCACCGTCAGCGGTTCAAACCTCAAGGGCGCCATCAATGCAACGCTCAGCGGTGCCAACGCCGACATGTTCAGCCTCTCGGCTCCCTCGCTCGGTACCCCCGGCAAGCTTTCGGTATCTTACAAGCCCACTGCAGAGGGAACGCACAAGGCCACGCTGACTCTCTCGACCCAAGGCGCAGCCAACGTAACCGTCGCTCTGACCGGTACAGGCGAAGCTACTATCGTGGTTAAGGAAGACATCGCTGCCAATACAGACAAACTGAAAGCCGAGTGGATCTACTCGACCAATAAGAACAACACCCCGAGCTGGACAACGTTCGACGCTAACCAGTCGGCAAACCGTGATATCGCTCTTATCGGCAGCAAACTCTATGTGCTCAATAGCAAGAACTGGGGAACTCCTTCCGTGAATATCCTCAACGCTGAAGATGCATCGTACAAGGGTACGCTCTCTATTGACGGTGTTGCAAACGCAACCGGCAAACTTGGCGGTCTCGCTGTAGCCGATGGCAAGCTCATCGCTTCCAACATCGTAACAGCCGCTCAGAACCTCCGCGTATACATCTGGGATAACGATGCAGCCGCACCTCGCGTACTGGTACAGAAAGACGCAGCCGGCATCATCACCGGTGGTTCCGTAGCATTCAGCGGTACCCTCAACGACGGCCGTGTATGGCTCACCAAGGAAGGTGCCAATGAAGTTGTATACTTCGAAATCAAGAACGGTACCTGCGACAACAATATGCACACTATCGCACTGAAGAACGCTAAGGGTGAAGCCTTCACATACGGCGCTGACGGCCGTGGTGCTTCCAAGATCTATCCCAACGCCGACGGCAGCTTCTGGATGGTACAGAAAGACAGCCAGATTGCCAAGTTCGACGCTTCCGGCAAGATTACCGATGAAGTTCTGCCCGCAGAAGCTCTCGGTGGCTCGCGTTACGGTACAGCATTCGCTCCCTTTAACGTAGGCAACAAGAAGTACATCGCCGCTATCACCTACAAGACCGGCAATATCGGCAATGGTCAAATCGCCATCATCGATGTTACGGACGGTGTAGCCAAGGCTAAGGCTCCTATCATCAACCTTCCTGAAGAAGGCTTCGGCTCGGTCAACAACGCCCAATTTGCTTCGACGGTTATCGCCAGCGCAGGTGGTAATCTCAACGGCAATATCAGCATCTATGCCAATGTACACAATCAGGGTATCGGTCGCTTCTTCTATCAGGGCGAAGTTAAGGATGCCATCTCCGATATCATCAATATCGAAGACGCCTCCGCCGATGCAGAATACTACAACCTGCAAGGTGTACGTGTAGCAGCTGACAACCTCACCACCGGCGTATACATCCGCCGTCAGGGCAATAAGGCTGAAAAAGTTTACGTTAAGTAATCATCGAATCCGATAGCGGAGTCCTCCGAGGCTCTGCCTAAGATAACCCTCAATCTACGGGGACGCGCCTGGGGCGCGCCCCCGTTTTTTATTGTCCGAACAGTCGTTTTTTTATTATCCGAACAGTGAGGAATAAACGTTCGACCGGGACGACGCGCGAACCGGGACAGAGCGAAAGATTGAGCGTGGACAGAGGACGACGGAGGGCGATTTGGGAGCTTTGGATGGGGTATACGTGCCCTTTGGAAGTTTTTTGGGCGTTGAACCAAACTTTTTTACACGTCTTTCAATAATTTTTTGTATCTTTGCAGCCTGATTGGTCGCCAACGACGGCTGTCAGATAGTTTATCAAACGTCGATAACATTATCACATAAACTATGAAGTTACTACAGGCAAAATTAGCCAAATACACAGCGCCGCAAGAGGCCAAAGCCGCCGGCGTCTATCCCTATTTCCGCGCAATATCCTCCGAACAGGATCCCGAAGTCATTATAGATGGTAAGAAAGTCCTGATGTTCGGTAGCAACTGCTACAGCGGACTCGTTAACGACCCCCGAATCAAGGAAGCCGCAATCGAAGCAATACGTAAATACGGAACCGGATGCGCCGGCTCCCCGTTCCTCAATGGTACGCTTGACCTGCACAAGAAATTGGAGCGTCGTATCGCCGAATACATAGGCAAAGAGGACGTAATGATTTACTCTACCGGCTTCGGTGTCAACCTCGGCGTCGTATCGTGCCTCACCGGTCGTGAAGACTATATACTGTGGGACGAGCAGGACCACGCCTCCATTATTGAAGGTCGTCGTCTGTCGTTCTCGCAGCAACTCAAATACAAGCACAACGACATGGCCTCGCTGGAGAAGCAACTGCAACGTTGCGAGCCCGATAAGGTGAAACTTATTGTCACCGACGGCGTATTCTCCATGGAAGGTGACGTTGCCAATATTCCCGAAATCGTGCGCTTGGCCAAGAAATACGATGCCAGCGTCATGGTCGACGAAGCACACAGTATAGGTGTCTTTGGCGAAGGCGGTCGCGGTACTGTCAACCATTTCGGCTTGACCAAAGACGTGGACCTCATCATGGGTACGTTCTCAAAGAGTTTTGCCAGCCTCGGCGGATTTATCGCTACGGACAAGGAAATCACCAACTATCTGCGCCACCACAGCCGCAGCTACATATTCACGGCCAGCATCACCCCGGCCAGCACTGCTGCAGCGCTCAAGGCCATAGATATCATGATTGCCGAACCCGAGCGTCAGCAACATCTCTGGGATCTCACCAATTACGCCCTCGAAGGATTCCGCAGCATGGGCTTTGAAATTGGTAACACGTCTACGCCGATTATCCCGCTGTTTATACGTGACGACTTCAAGACTTTTGCTATCACTCACGACCTGCTCGAAGAAGGAGTGTTTGTCAACCCGGTGGTTTCGCCCGCTGTTGCGCCTCAGGATACACTGATTCGCTTCTCCTTGATGGCTACGCACACCAAGGAACAGGTTACTACCGGCCTCGAAAAGATTCAGAAAGTCTTCAGAAAGTACAACCTCGTGCCTTAAGGCATAGAACAGAATACAACTTAGAGCTTTATGCCGGGGCCGTGCGTCCCGGCATAATTTTTTCCCGGATACGGCACTGTTCCGAGTAAGAGGAAGGACCTTGTGGCGTTATTGTCGGCCAATGCCGACTTTCGGAACGGGCACCCGGTTCGAGTCACTCGAGGTCGTACGGATGAGAGTCTGATAATGCCTTGATGTCAATCATAACGCGTC
The DNA here is from genome assembly GCA_900540625.1 of uncultured Porphyromonadaceae bacterium. Lineage (GTDB taxonomy): Bacteria > Bacteroidota > Bacteroidia > Bacteroidales > Muribaculaceae > CAG-873. Next base: position 20,675 of record UQGP01000027.1, read on the forward strand.
TGTCGGTGCGACTCAGAAATACTATGGAAGAACGCAGCACTATGGCTACCCAGTTATCAAAGGCAATAATATGGTGGATATGAGCCAGCGGGATAGAGTGGAACAACGAGTCTTCCGGAAGCGAATCAAGCGTGATGCTTCGGCTCTCGGCATCTTCGCGTATACCGTGCATACTGCCGGCGCAGGCATACAATGTAGGCATGTCCGGCATCGCTGGACTTTGCGGTGGAGTGGAGTATGTGTCGTACAACTCCTGTATGAGTCGGCGGTTGATCATGTCTTCTTAACGAATGTGATGTCTTGTGGTTGCTTTCTGAGAAGTATCTATGAGCACTGAATGCATAGACGCTCATGGCGAATGTATATGTCATATAACCGCCGATGGGACGAAAAAGTTCGATGACCACCGCCGAAAAAAATCAGCGCTGCGTCGAGAGATGTGCATCGAGTGCGACTAAGCGGTTCGGCTTTGTCTATTCGGCGAAGTTTTTGTACCTTTGTCTCACCGCTTGAGAAATACAATTAAAGAACAAACTATATGACAACACAGATTATTAACGGCCGCGTTCTCACCCCCATGGGCTGGGTTGAAGGCGGCAGTGTCCTCATCGAGGGCACCCGTATCAAGTCAATACTCAATTACAGTCGCCGCGTCGAAGGCGTGGACAAGGTCATCGATGCGCAGGGCAACTACGTGCTCCCCGGCGGCATCGATATACACGTGCATGGCGGTGGTGGTCGAGACTTCATGGAATGCACCGAAGATGCTTTTGTGACGGCTGTTGAGGCTCATCGTCGCCATGGTACGACGTCCATATTCCCGACGCTGTCATCGTCGACGGTGCCTATGATACGCGAGGCGGCAGCCACGTGCCAGAAGCTTATGGCCGACCCCATGAGCGGCGTACTTGGTCTGCATCTCGAAGGCCCGTACTTCAATCCCAAGATGGCCGGCGGACAGCTGCCCGAGAATATCAAGGTCCCGACACCGGAGGAGTACAAGCCCATCATCGAGGATTTTACATCGATACGTCGCTGGGATGCAGCTCCGGAGTTGCCCGGAGCTGAGGAGTTTGCCTCCTATTTGCGCAGCAAAGGCATATTGGCATCGCTGGGGCATACCGCCGCTACGTATAAGGATGTCGAGAAGGGTTACCGCGCCGGCTTTACGCACGCCACCCACTTCTATAATGCTATGACCGGCAACCACAAAGAAGGTCCGTACAAGCACGAGGGTACCGTCGAATCGGTATATCTCATTGACGGCATCACCGTCGAAATGATTGCCGACGGTATCCACGTTCCGCCGGTGATGCTGCGCCTTATCTGGAAGCAGAAAGGCGTGGAGCGCACCGCCCTGATTACGGACGCGTTGGCATGCGCCGCTTCGGACAGCAAGACAGCCTTTGACCCTCGCGTGGTCATCGAAAACGGCGTATGTATGCTGGCTGACCGTAGCGCTATTGCCGGCAGTATCGCCACCATGGACCGTCTGGTGCGCACGGCAGTGCAGCAGGCCGGAATACCGTTGGAAGATGTGTCGCGTATGGCTTCCGAGACCCCGGCACGCATCATGGGCGTGTACGACCGCAAGGGCTCGCTTGCTCCGGGCAAGGATGCGGACATCATGATGTTTGATGCCGACCTCAACCTCACCGGTGTCATCCAAATGGGTCGTGTAGTCGAGTAAGACGCAGCCTCATTACGGCACATAAAGCAAGCCGCCGCGGAAGTCAAGATTCCGTGGCGGCTTGCTTTGTGAGTGTGTGTAGGCTGTCGTGGCGACAGCGGATGCTCACGTATGTCGTGGGTACGTTGTAAATGCCTTAGAAGAAATATGCGACGCGAAGGGTCCAACCTTTTGTCTTGGCGCTGAAGTCCTCAAGGAGCTTGGTCTTGAGGGCGTAAGTCATGCCCCAAGTGTATCCGCCGATGACTTGCCAACGGCGAAAGATTTCGACACCCACGCCCACGGCCAGCGAGAGGTCGCCGCCGGAGTACTTGAAGGCATCGCCTCCGGCATGTGCCGCTTGGATGTTGAATTCGGGGCCGAAGTATGCCAGCGGAGCCAGTTTTTCCTCGAATCCGTTGAGTCGTGTGAACTTAAAGCGCAGATGCACGGGGATGTGGATGTTGTGCATCATTGCGGTTTCCTTGCCCATGCCGAGGGCCGACCACATTTTCTTTTCGCCCAGATTGACCTTGGCGCTCTGCTGCTCGTACATCAGTCCGAAGTCGAGTCCGAAGCCTATGCCCGGGAACATCATTTCGCCCATGATGCCGGCGCCGTAGCCTACGCCTTGGGTGACGGATACTATATCTTGTTTGAAATTGAGGTCTGTATAGTTGGCCCCGGCGACGGCGCTCCAGCGAAATTGTGCGTGGGCGGCCACGGAAACGGCGGCCAAAGCTATGATGATGAGGAATTTCTTCATTGCGATATGGTGTAAGTGTTTTATGCTTTGAGTGTTGCGGCCATAGCGTCGATGTCGGCGGCGCTGACTGTCGATTGTTCGCCGGTGCGCATGTTGCGCAGGGTGACGGTCCCGGCGGCCAGCTCGTTGCTGCCGATGATGGCCACGTAGGGCACGGCGGCCGCATCGGCCCATGCCATTTGCTTTTTCATCTTGGCGGCGTCGGGATATACTTCGACGGCAATGCCTTGGCGACGCAGGGCGGCAGCCAGGCGCAGGGCGGCAGCCACCTCGTCGGCGCCGAGGTTGGCAAACATCACTTGTGCACCGCTGTCTGTGCCTTCGGGGAACAAGTTGAGCGTGGTCATGACGTCATAGATGCGGTCAGCGCCGAAGCTGATACCCACGCCACTGAGACCGGGAGCGCCGAATACGCCCGTGAGGTTGTCGTAGCGTCCGCCGCCGGTAATACTGCCTATGGGCGTATCCAAGGCCTTGACTTCGATGATGGTGCCGGTGTAGTAGTTGAGACCGCGAGCCAGCGAGACATCCAAGTCGAGCGTGGCACGCAGTCCGAGGTTGCGTGTCCCGTCGATGACCGTGCGCAGTTCCTCGACGCCCTTGGCGCCGGTTTCGCTACCGGCCAGAAGCTCCTGCAGGCGTGCCATACGCTCGTCCGTAGTGCCGGAGATGTCCAATATCGGCTGTAGCGCGTCTACGGCCTCGGGTGACAGGCCGCGTTCGATAAGTTCGGCATTGACGTTCTCGCGCCCGATTTTGTCCAACTTGTCTATGGCTACGGTGATGTCCACGATGCGCTCGGGTGCGCCTATCAGCTCGGCGATACCGGCCAGGACCTTACGGTTGTTCAATTTGATGGCCACGCGAATGCCCAGGCGTGCAAATACCTCGTCGATAAGCTGCAGCAGCTCGACTTCGCATAGCAGCGAGTCGGTACCTACGACATCGGCGTCGCACTGGTAGAACTCGCGATAGCGACCCTTTTGCGGTCGGTCGGCACGCCATACGGGCTGTATCTGGCAGCGCTTGAAGGGCATAGACAACTCGGCGCGGTGCATCACCACGAAGCGGGCAAAGGGCACTGTCAGGTCGTAGCGCAAGCCCTTCTCGGCCACGGCCGAGGTGAGGTGGCCGATACTCTCGGCGGCGAGGTCCTTGCCCTCGAGGCCGCGTGTCCATTCGCCCGAATTGAGAATCTTGAAGAGCAATTTGTCGCCCTCCTCGCCATACTTGCCCATAAGGGTGGAGAGGTTCTCCATAGCCGGCGTTTCGATAGGACGGAAGCCGTAAAGTGCAAATACCGAGCGTATTGTATCGAATATATAATTGCGACGAGCCATCTCCGCAGTATTGAAATCGCGGGTGCCCTTAGGTATGGAAGTCTTTTGTGCCATTGTGTGTCTGCGGCCTCGGTTTCCCGTAGCCTTTGTCTATAAAGTAGCCTTTATCTGTCTGTAAAGTAGCCTTTGTCTATAAAATTGCTGTATCGCGGCTCCCGAAAGAGCCTATTGCGCCGCAAAGTTACGCATTTTTGCAGACAACGGCAATATTCCCACGCCATTGCACGCCGAATGACGTTTGTCTACTGATATTACTGATTGGATTTATAGTTTTCTACCTGGTCAAGGACTTTGTCAAAAACTTCGTCATTCCACTTGGGCGGATAGCCGTTTTCATCCAAAAGAAACCATAATTCTTGGTTTAGTTCGGCTCTGACATTCTTATTTGTCAGCCAGTCAGCAAAAGACGACTTTGTGCCAATCAGCGTTTTAATCTTTTTCGCAAGAGCCTTGCATTTTTCGTTGATTACAAACGACCCGATTCTCTTGTCTTCGCCATACTCGAAGTTGTGCGTGTCGCGAAGATGCAAAAGGATGTCATAGAAAGCTTTTTCTTCGAAAGACAAGCCGAGTTTACGGAAACTGTTTTTATCCTCTCCGAGTCGGTTAAGCAAGTCTATAGCCTGCTTTGTGGCATTGCGTATAATTTTGTCCACGGCGTCTTGTTGTGCTTTGGTCGCTTCTTTGGACGAAAGTTTGGTGCGTCGGTTGTGGTATTCGTCGAGAGTCTTTTTGAGCAGTTTCTCAAATTCCTCGGCGGCGAGTTTATTAGTCTTTTTGTATTGATTGATGCTCTTGCGAAGCATTTTAATGAGTACTTCGAGGCGCGTGGCCGGCAGTTTGATGCGGTTTAATTGTTCAATAAAAGCGGGGTCGAAAATGCTTTCCTCTACGTCAGAATCAAGGATGCTGGTCACGGAATTGCATCGTAAGGCATCTGCGACCATGCGCTCTACTGCACGGTTCATGCTCTCGGTATCATGCTTTTCGCCCGAAGCTTTGCGGATATATGATGCAACACTCATAAGGCATTGCGATAGAGCGAGTTGCTCGTGTGATAGCGCGTTGGATGGTTGGCATATGTCGTATGCGGTTTTCAACCGCTTTATGTGCGCGAAGAAGAATGTCTTGGCGTCAACTTTCTTAGGCTTCGCGCCGTCCTTGGCCACGTTATACATCTTCGAAAGTGTTAGAACGTGTTCGGCGGCGTCTTGGATACAATCGAGACGGGCGAGAGGCTTAGTGTCTTTGTCTGTGAACGGGCTTAGGTCAAAGCCGACAAATAGTTGCTTGATTAAGTCCAATTCAATGACAAGGGCTTCCAACGCCAGTTGCACATCGTCTTCGCTTGGCCCGAATTTGTCGCCGCCATATAGCTTCATCGCCTCCATCATGTTACGGTGGATGCCGATATAGTCGATGATATAGCCAAATTCCTTACCGGGATATTTGCGGTTTACACGGCTTATCATTTGGATGAGGCTGTGTTTTTGGATAGGCTTGTCGTTATATAGATAGGTGAGGCAAGACACGTCAAAACCGGTTATCCACATATCCACTACAATTGCGATGCGGAAATTGGAATACTCTTTTTTGAAAGCATCCGCAAGGACATCGGCTCGCTTCTTGTCGCCAAGGTATTCGTACATTTCCTTGGGGTCGTTTTTGCCGCGAGTTGCGACCATCGCCATCGTTGGCATTGGCGTCAATTTTTTCAGTTCCTTGGCCGGTACATCCAAATCTTCGGGGTGCTTACGCTCTACAAACCATTCGGGCTTTAGCTCCATAAATTTTTTCAAGAGCCGGTAGCCAATATCGCGCTTGCTGCATACAACCATTGCTTTCTGAATGACATTGGCATTATTGTCGCAGGCTGCGGTGTAATGTGCAATGATGTCGGAGGCGAGACGCTCAAGTCGGTTGTCATCGCCAAGAATGATCTCCATCGCACTCATAGCTTTCTTGCTTGCCCGGATGTCTTCTTTGGTGGCGCCCTCTTCGGCGCATTTTTTGTAGTAGTCTTCGATTTCCTTGACTTTTTCGCTGTCAAGAGTTACGTTTGCGATTCGAGGTATATATTTTATGTTCTTGGTGATGTCGTCATCGACGGCCATACTCATTGTATAGCGGTCTACGATTTCGCCGAATACTTGGATGGTTTCGGCTATCGGAGTGCCGGTGAAGCCGACAAATGTGGCGTTTGGGAATGCGGTGCGGAGTTGTTCGGCGTATGGCTTGGTAATGAAAGCACCAATTTTGCTTTCGTCGACCATTTTGACGGATAACCCCGGCGCATCATTCAATTCTTCTTTCTCGGCTTCGATGTCATTGTGGTCTACGACTTTCAGCTTATTGCTTAGGCGTATCTGGGTGCGATGTGCCTCATCGGAGAAACAGATGATGTTGCGGCGGGTATTAAGCTCTCCGATGGCTTCGCAGAACTTTTGAATGGTGCAGATAAAGAAGCCGCCTGATTCGCGCATTGACAATTCCTCTTTGAGTTCTTTGCGGTTTTTGACAACCTTGGTCGTGCCGAGTTCGAGAAAATCGGACGAACGCAGAAATAGCTTGCCGGCTTGTGTCTGCAAGTCGTCGCGGTCTACAATCATTATAATTGTCGGAGACCCCAGCTCTTTGCATCTGAGCGAGAGTTGCCGGGCAAGGAACATCATTGTGTAAGTTTTGCCGCAACCGGTCGCCCCAAAATATGTTCCGCCTTTGGACGAGTGTTCGGCAAAAGCCTCTCGGATACTCTCACGAAGTATGCGTGTTGCAAAGAATTGGGGATAGCGGCAGACGACTTCTTCTTCACCGTCGAAGTCGGCATCCGGGAAATACACATAGTCACGCAGTATTTCAAGAAAACGGGTAGGGTGGTACGCGCCTTTGACGATTGTCCGCACCTGGTCTATGCCTTTTTGTGCCGAAGGGTCTTCGTTGTTGACTTTCTTCCACGAGTAATAGTGTTCGTAGGGACTGTATGTCGTGCCAAGTCGTGTGTTGTTGGCGGTGGCATCGCTGATGCATGAAAGCGGCGTGTACCGCAGCAGGTGAGGAATGTCCCGAAGATAGCGGGTATGGATTTGTTTGTATGCGTCCGCAATGGTGGCATCTTCTTTTGTCGGATTCTTCAACTCGAAGATGCAGAGTGGTATTCCGTTGACATAGAGAAGTACGTCGGGGATGCGTACATCACCATTTGTCCCATAGCCGACTTCAAGCTGGTTGACCGCTCGGAATGTGTTCTTTTCTGGTTCGTCGAAGTCTATAAACTTTATGTCGAAAGTCTCGCCATCACCGTTTCGGGTGTAACGGAACTTGTCTCGTACGAGTAGAAATGTGTTGCGTAGCCTCTCGAAGTGCGTCTGTCCCGGCACGTGGCGCAGCTTGCCGACAATCGCGGCTGCATCATCGTCTGTCAGCCCCGGATAGCGAGATTGAAGAGACTCGGTCAATTCATCGATAAGTAGCGGCTCGAGTATTTGGCGGTGGATGGTTTTGCCGTTAGTGTATTGCCAGCCCTCGGCTTGTAGCAGGTCGATAAGGGCTTCTTCGTATTCGCTTTCGTATAGTCTGCCTCTCATTGTCGGTAGGTTTATGAATTGGCGGCACGTTGTACCAATGCCGGACAAATGTCTTTCAATCTTTCTCTTGCTTCGGATGCAATTTTCTTGGCTCTCTCGGCGCAGTCGAAGACTTCAACAACGGCTCTCTGTACTTCGATGGGCGGTAAGGGAATCTTCACACGGCACATTTCGCTCCAATCGAAGGTTTCCCTTGCACTGCCCCATGAGTTGAAACGTGCGTATCGGTCAAACTCAGGACGGCTTAGAAGCATAAATAGATATTCGGGAAGAAGTTGTTCCGTGTCCTTGCTTCGAAAAACTGTGTATATTGATGAAACAATAACAGATTTGTCGGATAAATTAAGAGCCAGCGCGATTTTATCTCCACGGCGTGAAGTGTCGGCCACATAGACGAACTCATAGGTCGTTACTACTTTATAAAGATTGAGTGAAACGCCATCCATGTTTGCTTTTGTCGGAATGAGTTTTTTGTCGGTACTTATTCCGACAACATCATCAACGGAAAAATTGTTGCCGGCACGTTCATCGCAAATCTCGATGTAGTCGCCGAGCGGTACGGCCGGATACTTGGCGCGGCAGTCCACGATGTAGGCGTGGCAGGCTGTGGAAATGCGTTGTTGTAATGCCTCGTTTTGCTTCGCGATTGTTTTCAGTCCGTTATATACGGCCACCGTCTCACGCTGCACTTCGATGGACGGCAAAGGAACTTTGATGTCGCAAAATCTCTCCCAATCAAGGTTTGAGCGGATGCTCCCATCACTAATGAACCAGCCGTATCTATCGCTTTCGTTTCGATTGAACTGTAAGAAAAGATATGCGGGTAAAAGGACTGATGTGTCGTTTACTTTGAAGGTGGTGTAAGCCGGAGAAACCAAAATTGGACATTCGCCATCATATACCGCGATACGAATACAAATATCACGGCCCGTTTGCATACCACTGAAAACGAAAGTTCCCTTTTCAACGACTTTGTATTTGGTGTTATCCAATTCGTTAGTGTCGGCTACGGTAGGCATAAAGGCTTTGTCCTTGTTTATGCCGTAAAAGGGATAAGACTTGCCATCTGTATTCCTGCGGTCGCAAATATCGATAAGGTCACCAAGTCGCACAAGCTGGGCTGATTCTTTCATCGTTTATCAAACAAAGATAAATAAGCGTCAAATACGAATATACGGTTGCGGCTCTGCCCGGTCGTTTCTACAAGTATTTTGTCGTCGCACATCTGCTTGACAAGGTCGTTTGCTGCCTTATAACTCACGTTGCATATTTGAGTCACGTCTTCAACTTTCACAAATGGATTACGAAGAAGTGCATGCAATAATAATATGCCGATTGTCGCACGACGACCATATCTAGAACGAATACGGCTCTCTAAATCCTCCTTAAACCGAATTATCTCCGAAAGTGAAGCGGCTGCAAGTGAAGCGGTTTGCTCTACACCGACAAGGAAGTATTTAATCCATTGCAGCAAATCGTTTTTTGTACGGATTCCACTAAGATTGTCATAGTAGAGATCTTTGGGATTTTCAAAGAAATTAGAAAGGTAAAGAAGTGGTTTGTTAAGTAAACCTTCTTTGACGAGATAGAGAGTTATAAGCAGACGCCCAATACGGCCATTTCCATCAAGAAACGGATGTATCGTTTCAAATTGGTAATGTGCGATAGCAATCCTCATCAGCGCGGGCATTTGGATTTGGTCGTTGTTGAGGAATTTTTCAAGGTCACTCATCAAATCCGGCACAAGTTGATGAGATGGAGGAATGAAGCGAGCATCGGCGATGGATTTACCTCCAATCCAGTTTTGGCTTGTACGGTATTCCCCCGGCAACTTATGTTCGCCTCTCACGCTGTTAAGGAGAATCTTGTGAGTTTTCTTTATCAGCCTCGACGATATTGGCAAGGTGTCCAAATCGGAGATGGCAGAATTAATGGCGCGGATATAGTTATTGACCTCTTGCCAATCATCTCTACGTTCCGGGCTGATTTCAATTTCAGGTAACAGTGCTTCATCCATTCGCGTCTGAGTTCCCTCGATACGACTTGATATGACTGCCTCTTTTGCAACGTGTAGTTGCAAAAACAAATCAATGTTTGGTACAAGTAGAGAAAAGGAATTAAGCTCACCAAGCCTTACGGCAGCTTTTTCAAGTAGATGGTTAAGGCTTGGGTCTGACCAAGTCCAACAATCATTTATGTTGTTGGGGACAAAGTATTTGTAGTTGAATCCTGATTCGTAGTGCCCGGCTTTAAATTGTTCTATGGTAATCATCGCAATTTAACGGAAAGTAAAATAACATATTCCTTATTTTAGTTTTAGCCCTCAAAGTAAAATAACACTTTTCTTATTTTACTTTCGGTCCGGTTTGTATCCAAGGGCGGTGAAGGCTTTGGCGAGCGCGTCTTGGTTTTGTTTTTGGAGGTCTATCATCTCTGAGACTGCGGTGGCGGTTTCCGACAGCACTTTGTCGTAGTCAATAGATTGGTCGCGGTCGACAAACTCTATATAGCGGCTCGGCACGAGCGAATACTCGTTGGCGGCGAGTTCGGACAAGCCGACCGAACGGTAGAGTTCCGGCTCGGCATAGGTCGAGCCGTCTGTGCCTTCCTGTTGCCAGCGGAAGTAGATCTCCTTGGCGCGGTTGACTTGGTCTTCTTTTAGTGCGACTTTCTTTTTCTGCTCGCCCTTCACCGGGTTTTCAGTCCACGAGCGCAAGTCCATAAAAAGGATTTCGCCGGAGCGGTTGCGCAGTCGGCGACCGTGGTGCATCCCGCCTTTCTTATTCATATTAAGAATCCAAAGAGTGACGGATATGTCCGTAGTATAGAACAGCTCTCGCGGAAGCACAATGATAGCCTCCACGTTGTCGTTGACTATCAGGTTGCGACGAATTTCCTTGGCGTCTTCGTCTCCCAATGCGCCGTTGGCGAGGAGAAATCCGGCGATGCCCTTGCCTGCTCTTAGTTTGAAAAGCATATGTAGAATCCAAGCGTAGTTGGCGTTGCTTTCGGGCGGAGTTCCGTAGTCAGACCAATTCTTGCCCTCGGTTATCCCCGGCTTGAACCAGTGTTTCAGGTTGAAAGGCGGATTGGCCATGATATAATCAAATTTGATGCCGTCATGGAGGTCTTTCTCGAAGGTCGATTTGGCGCAATCGCCGAGATGGTGCGAGATGCCGCGCATCGCGAGGTTCATCTTGGCAAGGCGGTAGGTGGCCGGTTCCTTTTCCTGCCCGAATACATTCACGGCGGTGATGTCGCCCTGTTTGGCCTCTACATATTTGGCGCACTGTATAAACATTCCGCCCGAACCGCAGCACGGGTCGTATAATGTTCCATCGAAGGGTTCGATAAAGGCGGCAATCAATTCTACAATGTCGTGTGGCGTGTAAAACTCGCCGTCTTCCTTTGTAGCATTGACGGCAAAGGATTTCAGGAAGTACTCGTAGACACGACCGATAAGGTCGCGTTCCTCGCCGAAAGTCTTGTGTGAAATCTTATTGACCTCGTCCACGACTTTTTTTAGGTCGTTGGGCTGGATATTTACGTTGGTGAACAGACTTAGTTTGACACAACCTTTCAGGGCTTCACCGCTTTCGTCTATGGCTTGAAGAGCATCGTCAAGGGCTGCATTCAGCCCTGTTGACGGGACGTTTATGAGTTTCGACCACCGGGCAGCCTCCGGCACGAATACAGTGTTCTTGTAGCGTGCAGGCGAGTCGAGAAAGGCTTCAATCTTGTATTCACTAATACCGCGGTCAAGACACATCTGCCTCATCTCGGCTTGAGTGTCGTCAAACTTTTCGCCGATGAAGCGAAGAAAGACCAACGTGAGGATTACATCGCGTTTGTCGTTCAACGAGGCGCTGCCACGCAGATAGTCGCGGCAGTTAAAGAGTATAGACTCAAGTGATATGCCTTTGTCTTCTTTTTTATTCTTACGAGGCTTGCTTGATGCCTCAGACTTGTCTTTTGCCATAGGGGGGCAGTGCTTATTAGGTGCTTATCATACAAAGTTACGAACAATTTGTGAGACTTTGGCTGTTTGTGCCAAAGATAATTCGGGGGATGTCGGGTATTTGCGGTATTGGAGAAAAATGCGTAATTTTGGGGGCATAACGCAAAAGGAATTATAACAATTGGCGATGGTCGTAGGGCCTGCGCCATAAAATACTGATAATAGCAATGATAAAGACAATCCTCACAGGGGCGGCACTGCTGGCGATGTTGCCGCTGTATGCCGCGACAGACGCGGACAGCGTGGCCACTGACAGTATCAAGGGCTTCAAATTCACGGACGTATACACGGTCAAGACCACGAGCGTCAAGGACCAGAACAAATCGGGGACATGCTGGTGTTTTGCCGGCACTTCGTTCTTCGAGGACGAGATTCTGCGACAGGGAGGCGATTCGCTGGACCTGAGCGAGATGTTCACCGTATGGCACACGTATGATGAAAAGTGTGAGCGCTTTGTACGCAATTACGGCGAGGTGAACTTTGCCCCCGGCGGGTCGTTGCTGGACGTGCCCTACGTCTGGAAAAAATACGGCGTCGTACCCGAGGAAGTGTATTCCGGCCTGCAGTACGGCGAGGATAAGCACGTCCACGGCGAACTGGACGGGATGCTTGCCGCGATGCTAAAAGTCGTGGTCAAGAAGCCCAATAAGAAGATTTCGAAGGCATGGCGCACGGCCGTGCGCGGTGTGCTGGATGCCTATCTCGGCAAACTGCCCGAGACTTTCACCTATCGCGGCAAGAAGTATACGCCGCAGAGCTATGCAGCAAGTCTGCCTATACGTATCGATGACTATGTAACCATATCATCGTTTACGCATCATCCTTTCTACGAGGAATTTACGCTCGAAGTACCCGACAACTGGCTTGCCGGACGGTACTTTAACGTGCCTATGGATGAGATGAAGGCTGTGGTGGACAATGCCATCGCCAAGGGCTTCCCCGTGGCTTGGGCAGCCGATGTCAGCGAAGGCGGCTTCAAATGGGCCAAGGGCGTGGCTCTGATGCCTAAGGGCAAGACCGAAGGCGATATGGATGGTACCGAGTTGTCGCGCTGGGTGACACTCAGCGACAAAGAACGTCAAAATGATAAATATAACTTCGAAGGCCCGGTGGAAGAAATCACCGTGACACAGGAGTCTCGTCAGGATATGTTTGACAGTCAGGAGACTACCGACGACCACGGCATGGAAATCGTGGGCATAGCCACCGACCAAGACGGCAATCGCTATTACAAGGTTAAGAATTCGTGGGATACCAATCAGGTATACGGCGGATACATCTACGTAAGCGAGACG
>UQGP01000028.1 GCA_900540625.1 uncultured Porphyromonadaceae bacterium
CCTGGTAATTCCAAGGTCGTTAATCTTCCTCGTTTTTTTGATGCGGTTGCCCTGCTTTTTTGCATCGTGTCTGCGGCTATTTCGCCGTTTTTGGTTAATTTTGCAGATAAGTAATACGGAGTGACGATAGCAGCCACGGTGGCGGTCTCGAAATCCTCCGGCACACATACGGCAGATAATTATGGAGAATAAATTCAAGATGGTGGCCAAGACCCTCAAGGGTCTCGAGGCTGTACTTGCAGACGAACTTCGTGCCTTAGGGGCCTTTGACGTCGAACCGGGACATCGTATGGTGTCTTTCGGCGGCGACTTGGAAACACTATACCAGGCCAACTTGAGCTGCCGTACGGCATTGCGCATCCTCAAGCCGTTCTACGAATTCGAGGCCGGCGACCCGGACGAGCTTTACGATGCCGTTAAGGCCTACGATTGGGGTTCGCTTCTGACACTTGCCAAGACCTTCAGCATTGACACCACGGTATACAGCGACGAATTTACACACTCGCGTTTTGTTACTTACCGTGTCAAGGACGCCATAGTCGACTGGTTCAAGGATCGTTACGGCGAAGATAAGCGCCCCGGCGTGCGCCTGCAAGATGCAGATGTGATGATCAATGTCCACATCTCGGGGCGCAAGGTTACACTATCTCTGGACTCGTCGGGCGAGAGCCTGCACAAGCGTGGCTGGCGTCGCGCAAGCACCGAGGCGCCTATCAGCGAGGTCCTTGCAGCCGGAATACTGCTGCTGAGCGGATACCGAGGCGACCGACCCTTTGTCGACCCGATGTGCGGCAGCGGTACATTCCTGGTGGAGGCTGCGCTTATTGCCGCCAATATCAAGCCCGGAGTATTCCGTCAGAGCTTTGCTTTTGAGCAGTGGCCCGATTTTGATGCCGATCTCTTTGACCGTCTGGTCAATGACGATAGCGAAGAGCGCCCCATAGCGCATCCCATCATCGGCCGCGACATCTCGCCGGCGGCTGTCGATATTGCACGCCGCAACCTCACCGCTGCCGGAGTGGCCAAAGATGTGGACTTGGCCGTACAGCCGATATCCGCATGGGAGGAAGCGCCTGCGCCCGAGGGTATTATCGTTACCAATCCCCCTTACGGCGAACGTATCAGCGCACCCGATATGGAGGCTCTTTACGAGACCATCGGTTCTAAACTGAAACACGTTTTTGCCGGATGGGAAGCATGGATTATCGGCTATCGTGAAGAATACTTCCGCTGCATCGGTCTGGCTCCCACGACCAAAATTGACTTGTACAATGGCTCGCTGGATTGCCAGTTGCGCCATTATGTAATATTTGCAGGCACCAAGCGCGAATTCCGCGCTGCCGGAGGCCGAATCAAGACCATAGAAGACCGCTCCGACCGACAGCGCCGCGACGAGCGCAAGGCCTTCCGCCGCGATGACCGCGATGACCGTCGCACGTCCCGTGATGACCGTGACGGACGTCGAGACGACCGCCGCCCCTTCCGCGACAATCGTGATGACCGCCGTCGGCCTTTCGATCGTGACGGACGCCGCGACGACTGCCGCTCTTTCCGTGACAATCGCGATGACCGCCGTCGACCTTTCGACCGCGACGACCGCCGTGATTCGACAACCGAGAACTTTGCACCCGACAGCGAAAATCCGCTGGCACGCCGCCGCAATATACACGCGCTCAAGTCTATAGAAGGTGCGGGTCCCAAACTGCCGCCGGCAACAGGCGCTATTATGCGCGACCGCGGATGGAAAAAACGCACACTGCCGCCCAAGGACAAGGGTGGTGATGACGCCAAATAATAAAAGCGGCTTGCAGCGGACAGCATCCTAATCTGTCGCCGCGGCGACCGCCGAAACACAGCAGACTTCATACTTACTAAAACAAATAATACTTCATTTGCGCTATGGACAACATTAAATGCGTCGGAATCCTGACCTCCGGAGGCGATGCCCCCGGTATGAACGCCGCTATACGTGCCGTCACCCGTTCAGCCATATACAATGGGCTTAAAGTCAAGGGTATATATCGTGGTTATCATGGACTTATAGCCGATGAAATCAAGGAGTTCCACACTCAGGATGTCTCCAATATCATCCAGCAGGGCGGTACCATCCTCAAAACAGCTCGTTGCAAGGAATTTACCACTCCCGAAGGCCGCCAATTGGCATACGATGTATTGCGTCGCCATGGTATCGATGCCCTCGTCGTTATCGGCGGTGACGGTTCGCTGACCGGTGCCCGCATTTTTGCCAACGAATTCAACTACCCCATCATAGGTCTACCCGGCACCATAGACAATGACCTCTACGGCACGGATAGTACCATAGGATATGATACGGCGCTCAACACCATCATGCAATGCGTCGATAAAATCCGCGATACGGCCACCAGCCACGAACGCTTGTTTTTTGTCGAAGTTATGGGCCGTGACGCCGGTTTTCTGGCCCTCAACGGAGCTATAGCTTCCGGCGCCGAGGCTGCCATTATTCCCGAGATAAGCACCCAAGTCGACCAGTTGGCCGAACTGATACAGAACGGCTTCCGCAAGAGCAAAAACTCTTCGATAGTACTCGTTGCCGAAAGTCCCGTTACGGGTGGCGCTATGGGTCTGGCCGAACGTGTCAAGAACGAATATCCCGGCTATGATGTGCGCGTGTCCATTCTCGGTCACCTGCAACGCGGCGGATCGCCCACGGCGTTCGACCGTATCATTGCCTCGCGCATGGGCGCCGCCGCCATAGATGCGCTTATGGAAGACCAGCGTAATGTGATGATCGGCATCAAGGATGATGAGATTGTGTACGTGCCGTTCTCCAAAGCCATCAAGAACGACAAACCCATCAATCGCGACCTTCTGGAGACGCTTCGCCGTCTTTCCATCTGACGATATAACGCCATGCCGCACAGCCGACAGAGATATGATGCCGGCTGTGCGGCATACGTATTCCCCGCCACCCTCCCGGTGGACGCCTCTCCACGGCTCGACAGTCGAACAATACCTTCGGATTGCGATATCTCAGTGCTTCCATTCACCTAAGAGTTCGTATCCGCCGCCATCTCCCAAAGCAAACAAATTTTCCCCCTTCATATCCCATGAAAATTCTTCATACAGCAGACTGGCATCTGGGTCACCTTCTATACGGCTGCAATCGCTTGGCCGAGCAACGCGATGCGTGCCGCCGATTGATTGACGTAGCTAAGGCCGAACGTCCTGATGCAGTGATTATTGCCGGTGATATATATGACGTGGGCGCTCCTTCGGCTGATGCTGAGAAGCTTTTCGTAGAAACCATACTTGAGCTTACGAACGCCGTTCCGGGCGTTACGGTTGCGGCCATCGCCGGAAACCACGACAGCGCTCGCCGCCAGGACGCGCAAAGCCCCTTGTGGGAACGTGCCGGCGTGCATGTCGTCGGCAGCATCGTGTCCAACACCTTGTATGATACCGAATGTGCCGAGAATTCCGAAAACACCGAGATTTCCGATATTGATACGGAGCCCGATGATATTTTGCGCGGCAAATACATCTTTGACGTTCCCGGGCGCGGGTACATTATTGCCGTACCGTATGCCAACCGTTATGTCGACCTCGAAAGTCTGTGTACTCGTCTCACTGCAATAGTCAGCCGCTTAAATGTCAATGACTTGCCAGTGGTTATGGTGGGCCATGCCACTGTGGACGAACTGATTGCTGCAAACCGCGACGATGTTGAGGCAAGCTACGGCGGTGAGGTCTCGGAGGTACATCGAGACGACGGTGAGGTGCATCCAGTTATAGGCACTATCGAGGGCCGCTCCTTGGGCGTATGGGGCAACGGCTTCGACTACCTCGCCTTGGGTCATATACACGGCCGATATGTGTACTATGACGATACGACGCACGCCACCGCCGCATATAGCGGCAGTCTGCTGCCTACGAGTTTCGACCAAGCCTACGCGCCGCACGGAGTGTACATTGTGGATGTCCCCGGACGCAAATACGGTCCCGTAACTATGGAATTCAGAGAAATCAAGCCGCTAAGGCCGATGGTGACCATTCCGAGTTTCGGCACGTGTACATGGGACCGGGCCATCGATGCCCTCAAGGAATATGAACCCTCGGAGATGTCATACGTGAGGCTGAATATTAAGCAGAAAGACGCATTGCCACAGGGCTATTTGATGCAAGCACGTAAGGTCGTCGAAGAACGCGGCTGTCGCTGCATCATCAGTACCGTCAATTACAAGCAACAATTGGACGAAACCGAAGGCGCGTCCGATGATAC
The DNA here is from genome assembly GCA_900540625.1 of uncultured Porphyromonadaceae bacterium. Classification (GTDB taxonomy): domain Bacteria; phylum Bacteroidota; class Bacteroidia; order Bacteroidales; family Muribaculaceae; genus CAG-873. The sequence continues at coordinate 4,262 of UQGP01000028.1, forward strand.
GGCTCTGAGTTTTAGCGATTTTGAAAATAAATCACCTCAGGACATAGCCCGTATGTACGTCGGCGAAAGAAAGCTGGCCAATTGGGATGACGAAAAGCAGCAGATGTTGCAGGAAATCCTTGACGAAATCGAGGAGGAGGACCGCAGCAAATAAATTGCGTCATAGCAGTCGCAGGTGCCGATGCCTGTCGCTTGGATATTACGCGCGGATTAAGTCGCTTTATTTGTGCCAATCAAAAATATTAACCGATGAAAATCAAGAAAATAGCAATACATAATATCGCCACTATCACCGATTACGTGCTTGACGTGGAGCAGGCACCGCTGCGTACTGCCGATTTGGTGCTGATATGCGGAGAGACCGGCGCCGGAAAGACCACCATACTTGATGCAATATGCCTGGCTTTATACGGCAAGGCTCCGCGTATGGAGGATACCGATATGACTGCCCGTCGAGGCAAGTCCGAGGACAAGGACCCCTCCGGATTGGGTATGGACGATGTGCGACAGATGATGACCACCGGCACTTCCGAGTCGTGGGCGCTGATGTCATTTGCGGTTAAGGCCGATGGGGTTGACCGCCTGTACACTGCCGGGTGGTATTGCTCTTGCGGCAGCGGACGTACTTTTGACGCGTTTGTTAAGGGCGTTACCGGCCGAAAAAATCGCAATAACGGATACCGCGACGCCGTCAATTTCCTTGTGCCGGGCGATGTAATTACCGAGGCCGGGACGGTGAGCATACAAGACGGTAATGATGTTATAGACAAGCGTGTACACGACGAGGTCAAACGACTTGTCGGCTTGGATTTCAGCCAGTTTTGCCGCACGACGATGTTGGCGCAAGGCCAGTTCTCCAAATTCTACAAAAGCTCGGATGCAGACAAGGGTGTGATTCTCGAAAAAATCCTGGGCAACAACGTGTACTCGCGTGTCGGCAAGCGTATTTACGAAAAAATGCGCGACCGCAAAAACGCCTGGCAGCAACTCAATGACCGTCTCGGCGACCTCAAACCTATGACCGATGACGAACGTCGAGCCGTCTCTGAGGCTATCACCGAGCAGACAGCCGTGGCTGCATCTGCCGACGCGCAATGCCGTAAGGTCGATACACGTCTTGCGTGGTTGTCAGCCGATGCAGATATCAAGTCCGCGGAGACTGTCGCCGCCGCCCGAAAAAAATCGGCCGAGGAGACGTTGACCGCCCCGGAATACGTTGCCGCTGCGGCGCAGGTGGCGTTGTATGATGATGCCGCTGCCGTCATCAACGGATTGCGCGAGGTTCAAGGTAATAAAAAACGGGGCGAAGACAGCCGCCGTACGCTCGAAATGTGCGCAATGAAACTTGCCGGTGCCGCTCGTGGACTCGAAAAACAGCGTTCGAGTCTTGATGACGAAAAAGCACGATTGAACGCCGATGAGACGGATTACGCCTCCCGAGCACAGCAGCGCGAAGTTTTCGCCAAAGACGAACAATTTGTCGGAGCACTCAACACTATTGTGCTGTCCGATAATTCGATGCGAAAATATCGGCTCGACCTTGACGCAAAACATAAAGCCGAGGCCGAAGCCAAAGATACTCAGACCAAGACCGAAAAAGAGCTGGAAGCCGCGCAGAAAGCCTTGGACGATGCCGTCTCGGCGGTCAAGGACGGAGAGGAAAAACTGGCCTCGCTGAATCCCGATGAGGTCAATGCCAATCGCACCCGTCAGGCGACTCGTCGAGGACGGTTGGTGTCGCTGCGTGCTGCCGTCGGCGAGTTACAAGCCCGTCAAGCCGAGATGGCCGATATCGAGAATAAAATAGGTGAAAATGAGACTATTGTCAGTTCTAAAGCCACAGAGATAGCTCAAATAGATCCGCTGATAGATACGGCGGACAAGACGCTGAAAGCGGTGGAGAATGCTTTTGCCTTGGCCAATATGGCTGCAGGCAAGGATCTGGACAAACTTCGCAGCCACCTCGAAGTCGGGTGCACGTGTCCGTTGTGCCGGCAGAAGATAGAGCACGAATTGCCGCAGCGCCGCGACTTGGAGGACGAATGTAACGTCATCAAAGCGCAGAAAGACGAGGCTCAGAAAAGCTTGAACGAATTACGCGACCGTCGCAATGTTCTTATGCGCCGAAAGACTACCGCCGAGGAAATGTGCAAGCAGGGCCGTCGTTCGCTCGAAAAGATAAAAGCCGACATTGAGGCGCGGCAAAAAGCTGTAAATAAGTCCGTCGACGACCTTCAAATCGAGACGGCCGACATTGAAGCCATCGACAGCTTGATTAAGGCCTTGGATGAAGATACCCGTTGCACCGAGGAAACATTGCGGTCGATAGGCGAGGCGCAGAAACATTTGGAGGCATCGCGCAAGACGGTGGACCGCTGCACGGCCGCTCGGGACAAGGCGCGCGAAAGCCACGTAAAGAGCGTCAATGCCCTTACGAATACGCAATCGGCCATCAAGCAGATAGACAAAGCATTGAAGGATGCCGAGACCGCTAAGAATGAGGCTCGTGATAAGATTGAAAGTATTGATACGGAGCATATTTTCGGCGATATTCGCGAAGTGCCGGGGCAAGTCGTAAAGGATGCGTACCTCGCTGCACGCGAAGCCGATGAAAAGCAAAAAAGCCTGATAGACAGCCAACGACATAAAGTCGAGATGCACGAACGTACGCTCGGCGAAATGCAAAAACTGTATACTCAAGCCCTGGACGCTATGCCCGAAGGTATGCCCGATGAAGATGGCTTCGCTCAACCGTACGACGTGGTTTTGGCCCCCGGCGATATGTCGGCGAGCGCCGTCAGCGTGGACGGCCTCAATCGCCTTATGCGCGAGATTGCCGCGGCCAAATCCGCTTTGGATGAAATTGCGGCCAAAGCCAAGACCTGCGAGGCGGCATTGCAAGAATATCTCGACTCTCATAGCGACACTTCGCGTGACGTGTTGGAACGCCTGGCGGCTACGGACTCGCGCGAAATACAGCGATTACGTAACGAGATAAATAAGGCTCAACAGGCTGTCAGCGAAGCCTGTGCGCGTCTTGCCGAAGTGCAGCGCCGTGCCGCCGAGCATATCAAGGCGGAAGGCAATGCCCCGATGGCTGAAATCGAGGGCGACGAAGCCTCCGAAGCCGTGCGACTGCTTCAAGAAGCCAAGGCCGAGATGTCGCAACGCCGCGATACAGCCAACAGCGAGATAGGCAGAATGCGCGAGCGGCTCGAATCGGACGATGCGCTGCACCGCGAGCATCAGGAACTGCTGGAGCGCGTGGCCGCGGCCAAGGCTGAGTACGACAAATGGGATCAGCTTAATTCCATACTCGGCGATTCGGTCGGCGACCGCTTCCGCCGCATCGCTCTGAGTTTTGTCCTCGAGTCGCTGCTGGAGCGTGCCAATGTTTATTTGCACAAGCTTACGCCGCAGTATGACCTTGTGGGCGTGCGTGGTACGCTTAATATAAATATTCGCGACATCGGTCGCGGCGGAGTCGTTCGCTCGGGCAATACCCCGTCAGGCGGCGAGACCTTCCTGGTGTCACTGGCGCTGTCGTTGGCCTTGAGCGAGATTAGCGACAGCCTTGCCGTGGACACCCTGTTTATTGACGAGGGTTTCGGCACGCTTAGCGGCCAGCCACTGCAAAATGCCGTAGAGCTATTGCAGTCATTGCAGCGCGACACCTGCCGCCGCGTGGTGCTCATCAGCCACAACGCCTCGCTGCGCGAGATGATTCCGGTGCAGCTCCAATTGACCAAAGACCCATATACATGCACTTCGACCGTGCATGCTGTCGTTCTGTCTTGATGCTGCTGTATCGAGGTAAGCGACTGACACATAGCGAAAAAACATAGAATAAAACACCCCTGCCACAGCAATTGCCTATGGCAGGAGTGTCTCCCTAAAATAGGGACTCATGTAAAACAAACAAATCCCCGACGACCGGGGGTCTTTCTTAAAACGAATGGATAAGCGCTACTAATCTCTTGTGCGCGAGCGCTTATCGGAGTACGAATTTATGTCGTATAGTGCTATCGGCGCCTTGAATAATCGCGATATAGGTCTGGCCGATAGGGAGGCTGCTCAGGTCGGTGACGCGACTTGTCGATGCGATAAGCTGCTTACCAACAGTGTTATATACGGCTATGCGGTCGAAATTGCCGTAGACGGTCAGTTGTGTGCCGTCAATCGAAATAGCCTCCGACGCTGTTTCGGCGTCTGCGATGCCCAGTGTTCCGATGCCCGTTCGGGTAATCCAATCGGTCAGTATCGTGCCGCAGGAGGATGTTTGGTAAGAATATATCAAAAGACTTTCCAAAAAGACACCTTGCGGAATCAGACGATTGGCATCGCTTTCTACATCATAGATGGGACTTCCACCGCTGGATACGACAAGGCCGATTCCCTTGCCGGCCATTTTATTGCCGTATTTGAAAAGGAACGTCTGCATAGGTGGTGCCATATGCGTCCACCATAGAGGCGCAACAATGACTATTTCGTCATATAAGTCGAGGTCTAAGTCAACGTCTTTGATAGGCGGATAAGAGCTCGAGTCGTAGGGGGCGTTGAGGATGGTTCGTACGAGCTGATTGCCGAGCGCGTTGCCGTTGGCGGCGTAGTCGAGCCCTTCTTCTGCCGGTTGAATTTCCAGGATATCGGTGTCAGGCAACAGCCCGACGAGAGCGTTGGCTATGGTGCGGCTGTTGTTGGTGTAGCTGTAATAAGCCACGAGTGTCTTGGCTTGCATTGCGACAACGGCTGTCGCAAAAAGCATTAGGAGTAATAAGACTTTCTTCATAAGTTGAAATGCAGTATGCGTTTGCGGCGGTTTGTCAATTTACCGTCCGTGCCGGGACGTTGAATGTGGCCTCCGTTCGCGATGCAAAATTAGGGAATATCCGGCAGATATAATAGATATATCGGCTTCCTATGGTTATACAACAAAAGGGTCTTATGATAGAATTTGTCCTGAGACTCAATAAACTATATCTGTCGTAGGTGCGACGGATTTACTTGATGACGGCCTTGCTGACGGTGCTGCCTTGGCGGCGGATGTACAGGCCGGCGGCTGCATCGTCGGGATTGACGCGTATGCCGCGAAGGTCGTAGTACTCTACGGGAGCATTGTTGTCCTCGTCGGTGGTTACATCGTCAATTCCGCCGATGGTGTCAATCCATCCCTCTTGGGCGATGCGATATGCCGCCATGCCGTTGTTGGGCTTGAATATGACGAGGTAGCAGCCGTACTTGCCGTTGGCGTCGGCGCGTACCACGACTTCCTGTGCGAAGGCACGAGTGCCGCCGTCGCGTACTGCGCCCAGACCGTTCTTGGGAAGATCCCACAACAATGACGAACCTTCAAATGTCCCGCCGGCGCCCAATTTGCATACACGAATCTGTGAATTGAGCGTGGACGCATCGTCCAGCGTGAAGGTCAGGTAGTGGTCGTCGCCGAAGGCAAATTCGTTGACGCCGTTGACGTTGGTGGTCGAAGGTGCCAGTTCCGGGCACGAGCGGAATGATTCGATGAGTGTGCCCGAGTTGTTGTACAGTGTCGGGTGCGTGGTGAAAGCATCGATGTAGAACATATCGCCCGAGTGTTCCTCGTTGCGCACGATGCGAATCATAGGCGCGCCGTCCCAGGTGGATTGTCCTTCGGGATAGGTGTCGTCGTAGATGCTGGTATAGTATATGCCGTCATTCATGTGCGGTTGCCATTCCTCGCTGCCTTGCTCGCGGGTAAATCCGAAGACATAGCTGTATGCCTTGAGTGTGGCTCCGCTTACCGGGGCTGCCGGGGTCATGAATACCGTTCCGGCCTGCTTGCCGGTGATATCGCCCACGAGGTCGTAGTAGTCGTGACGTGTTGCCATGACTTCCTCGTCTTCGGGTACGGACAGCGATAATGCCAATTCGGCCTCGCCGGTGTCCAAGTCCTTGATGCGATAGATGTTGAACGGGCGTTTGGAAGCATCGCCCACCACTCCGGTGACCCAAACGTTACCGAAGTCATCGACGCCTATTTGGTTGGCGCACAGCAGTCCGGTGAGGGGCGTGCCGTTGACGGTGATTTGCACCGTTTTTTCGTACTTGCCCGTTGCCAGATCAAAGATGACGATGCGGCCATAGTCGTTGGAGCTGTCGCCTTCGGTGATTGTCGGGCTTTCGGCCAGTAATATGCGTCCGTCTTTGATGACCATAGTGCGAGCCTTGTTTGTGTAGGCTGCATACGGGGCGGTGGCGTACTCGGTGTTGTCCAATGCGCGGCTTACCTGCCAAATGTTTTGGCAAGTCAGGCCGTCAACGGTCGGGTATTCGGTTGTTTCTACGCCGGCGTAAGCCATGGGGGCCAATACCGTGGCACCCAAAAGGATAAGTAGAGATTTCTTCATAGATGGTTTGTGCTGTTATGTGGATGGTAGATATAGTGCATAGCGACACGTACCGCGATGCAACGGCTAAGTTAGTGCTTTTTTGTGACATACAGCCGTGCGCTGCCCGTTTTTTTGCATATAGACCGTTTTTTTTAAGAAAAAAAATGAGTGCCGCGGATTAGAAAGTAATCATAAAAGCCGAGCCGAGGGCCAGAGTATTCATCCATTCGTGTGCCGAACGTCTATGCGACGGTATCAAGTCGTAGTCGTACATCCCGGCCTTTTCTATGGCTTGGTCATAGTCGAAGGCTTGCTCGCAGAGGTACTTCTCGTTGCCGAGATAAGCCACGATACTGTCCGACAGCCGGCGTTCGTCCTCGATAATCAGCAGTTTCATCAGGCTATTTGTTTCTTGAACTATTTGATGAGCATTACGATGCTTCCGGCTGTGATGAGGGCGGCGCCGAGGATGACTTTGGGGCTGATTTGCTCCTTCAACAGCAGGAACGACAGAAAGATGGTGATGACCACGCTGAGCTTGTCTATGGGCGCCACGCGCGACACATCTCCCTCTTGTATAGCTTTGAAATAGAACAGCCAGGACAGGCCCGTGGCTATGCCCGACAGTATCAGAAACAACCAGATATGACCCGTAATGCCGCGGATATCGGCACGGTGGCTACTTGCCAGGACTATGCCCCAGGTGATAAGCAGTATTACCGTGGTGCGTATCGCCGTGGCAAGATTGGAATTGATATTGCGGACGCCGATTTTGGCGAAAATCGCCGTCAGTGCGGCAAAGAATGCCGAGAGCAGTACATAATATTTCCACATATACTGAAAGCGTTTTGTTTGGCAATGCGAAAGTACTGAGTTGTTGTAAAGAAAACATTAACTATCGTAGTTGACGCGGTTTTTCCGGCTTTGGGCTCCTTTGGCATAGATTTGGAAAATACACGGAGCGCCTCATAGATAGCACTACCGGCCAACCCGAAAATGAATTTCAGATATCTCTACGTACGAATAAGTGTGCAATACGTTTATTCGCACGGACGAGGATTGTGCCACGGCGATTGCGCTTAATGCGTTGCATAGCAAGAATATGGTCGCTTTAATCATAATTTGTCTTTGCTTGATGACGACGCAAAACTACGCGGCGATTTTGGCGAAAATTTGTGGGGCGGGTCACGCTGATTTGCAAAGACACCGCGTTTTAATATTCATTAACATCAGCCTATCACCGTAATTCTTAAATAATGTATATTTTTGTAAGTTAATAGGCTGTCGGCCCTTCAGACGCGCACTTTGGCGGCGCATCGGGCACGACGCTGATACAAAAACAGGCGCGAAACAACAGACACGACACAGATATGAAGATTTGCAGAAATTGCGGCTGGCCCAACGGAGACAAAGAAGCCACGTGCGCCAAATGCGGAGGCCGTTTGCCGGACGTTCCCGATGCCGAAGAGCATGAGTCGGCGCACACGAATGTTCCGCCGTGTGCGCAGTGCGGCTACCCGGTGTCGTCGCTGTTGCAGCACTGCCCCGTGTGTCATACCCGCCTGAATAATACAATTCATTGACCTGCACGTATATACATCCATGAGCAAAAGCAACCCGATTATAGCCCAACGCTGCGACTTCGCTGTCGGAGACGTTATCGACGGCCGATGGAAGGTCCTGGCGTTTTTGGGTGAGGGTACATACGGTAAGGTCTTTCGCGTGACCGATGCGGATGGCACTGTATATGCGCTCAAGCTGCTGAAAGTCTGGGAGGTAATGCCTGCCGAGCGCGAAGGGCTGCTGTGCCGCTTTGACCGCGAATATGACACCTCGCGTATTGTCAGCCGCCACCTTGTGCACGCTCTGTTCAAGGGTACGGCCGAGGGTAATCCCTATATGGTGATGGAATACTGTAGCGGGGGTGACTTGTGGCACGCCGCCGCCGAGCGCACGTTAGACTTGGCTCTGCTGTCTCGCCAAATACTCGAAGGCCTCGGCGACCTGCACCGCGCCGGGCGCGTTCATCGCGACCTCAAGCCCGAGAATGTGCTGTTGCGCGACGATACTTGGGCTATGCTCACCGATTTCGGCATCAGCGGCAATCAGAACAACCGTATGACCCGTCGCGGATGGTCGGGCGTGCCGCGTCAACGATTCGGCACGGTGGCTTATATGCCTCCCGAGCAGCTAAACCCGCGGCGCGGTAATGCCACGGTGCTGCCCACTACGGATATATTCTCGTTCGGAGTGATGATGTATCAGTTGTTGACGCGCACATTGCCCTTCGGGCACCTGCGCAGCGATGACGATATGGCGCGCTATGTACTCAATGTCCAACGCGGACAATGGAATCGCGAGGCACTACGCTCGGACAGCCGCACTTCGGCGTGGCTCGACCTTATCGAAGGTTGCCTTGTTCCCGATTTCAAGCACCGTATCAGCAGCGCCGAGGAAGCGGCACGTCTTGTGCCCGGGGCGGCGGCAGCCGTGCACGATACATTGCGCGTGGCCACGGCGGCCGTTTCCGACGACTTGGTACTTGAAGTCACTTATGGTGACGATGCCGGCAAGACATTCGACCTTGCGTCCGTGGCCAAGGGCTCCGACGTCATATACATAGGCCGCGAAGATGCCGACAGTCGAGTGGCCAATCATATACAGCTGCACGAAAGCGACAGCGCATACATCTCGCGTCGCCACTGCACCATCGAGCACGATGCGTCGATGCGTCGGTGGATTGTCCGCGACGGGCAATATCGCGTGGGCTGTCCTGTGGCTCAGCACTCCGCGGAGGTATTCCCCTGCGCCACGTGTACCGCCTCGTGCGACCATACCGCGACGTCATCGTGGCATCCGTCGCTCAACGGCACGTATGTCAATTCGGATGAAGTAGATGCCGACGGACATATACTTGCCGTGGGTGATATCATCAGTATCGGCGATACCAAGCTGCGAGTCGAACGCGCGACAAAAACCAAATAAACGGACGATTGAACTCTAAGGTCCTTAAAAACCTTACAAAGAGCCGACAAAACAATACAGACAACCAATAAAGTATAACATACGACATTACCATGCCCAACGAATCCAACAACAGCGGACACAGCCTCGGCGGCTCCTTAGGCGCCGGGATGAAGTCCATATTCGGTGCCGGCGGTCGGCGCTATTACATTCTTGAGCACAAGACAGCCACGGCCGGTCATCGCGCCGGTGAGGCTCAGCGCATCATCGTCGACTATATCGAAATGGGTCGCGATACCAAGTGCCAGGTGCGCTACGGCGAGGATTGCCCCACGGTCAGCCGCCGCCATGCCGCCATATCCAAGGCCGAAGACGGCACGACATGGCGCCTGACGCCGCTGTCGCATACCAACGATACATTGGTCAACGGCAAGCGCATTACCGGGCCCGTATTGCTGCATAACGGCGACGAAATACAACTATCCACCGACGGACCGCGTTTAGGCTTCATTATGCCCGAGGGTGACCGGGGTCTGGTACGCAGTATCGGGCTGTCGGCGCGTTTGGTCCTCTTCCGTCAGCAAGCGTTGCGCCCTTATCGGCGTGCCATGGTCGTAATGGGCATACTTGTCGCACTACTGGCTGCGGCCGGCGTGTACTTCATCATACGGCAGCAAGGCTTGATACATGAGCAGCAACAGGCTCTGGAGCAGGCTCGTACAGCCTATACGCGCGAAAAAGCCGTTCAGGATTCGCTCATCGCGGCGCTTACGGCCGACAATGCCGCCCTGCGCGGCACTCTGGACGAGCGCATTTCAAGTCTTGACGCTATGGGTCAAACCATAGACGGCACCACCGTGACGCCGGTGACTATGGTGCCGCGCGGAGGAATGCCGCGTGTGGCTTCGCGTCGATACGATAATAGCGCCTTGGACCGCGCCTCGGCTTACGTCTACTATATCAGCGCCGTGGCTATAGATGTGACGGACGAAGAAGGCAATGTGCGCCGTGTGCCCCTGGACGGCAGCGAGTCGCTGTGCGGATGGAGCGGCACGGGCTTTATGCTGCGTGACGGCCGTTTTGTGACGGCGCGGCACGTCATCGAGTCGTGGCTCTTCTGGAGCGACCAAGAAGGACAGGACTTTACGCTGAACTTGCTGGCAAATAACGGCGGCGCCGTCGTCGCTCATTTTGTGGCGACATCTCCCACGGGCCGCACTATGCGCTTCAACTCCACGATGTTCCATACCAACGGTTCGCACGACCGCCGCATGACCACCGAGGACGGAGTTGTGGTCAGCCGCGCCAATACCGACGAGACCGACTACGCGTGGTTCAATGCCGGCGGTGCGGGCCTGGACTTCGATACTGCGGCATGTAGCCACCTCAGCCGCGGTACGCGCCTGACCATATTGGGCTATCCGCTCGGCTTCGGCAGCAATAGCGACGGCGCCATACAGCCGCTTCTGGGCTCGGCTACGGTCAGTGTCCCCGGTTTGCGTGACGGCGTTATCTACACCACGGAGACATCTTTGGAACATGGCAACAGCGGCGGCCCGGTGTTCTATACGGATGCCGACGGCAATCTGCGTGTAGTAGGTATCGTCAGCGCCGTCGCCGGGTCTTCGCTGGGATTTATTGTACCCCTGTCGGCCGTAAGGTGATGACGAGAACGGCATAGCCGAAATTCCAGGGCAATAACATGTAAAACAGCGGCTGCCGCTGCCAAGGCAATAAATCCTGAAAGATAATTATAACGCATATATCTCCTTGTACTACATAAAGATATATCTCCTCGTACCACTCCTCAAATACAACGATATGGACAAGAAACTCACACTCCAACTGGACAGCTATACCGATGCTGCCGGAAAATTCAAGCCCGACGCACCGCGCCAAGGTAACGAGGACAGCAGTCTGCTGCTGGTATCCTCGGAGAATACGCCCGGGTACACGGCTTTTGTCAACGGCGGCGCTCCGGACGGCACCGCAATCGTCGGCGAAGCCGGCGTGGTCATGGTGGTGGCTGACGGCATGGGCGGCATGAATGCCGGCGAAGTCGCCTCGGCCATAGCCATAGACGTCGCGACCAAAGCCTTTGAGGGCATCGACCGGACGCATATCGAAGATGCCTCCGCTCGCGGCCGTATGCTCGAAGATATTATCCGTCGCGCCGATGCGGCGGTCAAGGCCGATGCCACGCATGACAGCGAACACGCCGGAATGGGCTCGACAATGATTATGGCGTGGCTGGTAGGCAATGAGCTTACAGTCACGTGGATAGGCGATAGTCGTGCCTATATGTGCCGCCCGGGTACGGGCATACGTCCGCTGTCGCGCGACCACTCGTATGTTCAGGAATTGGCCGACCGCGGCGTCCTGACTTACGAAGAAACTTTCGGACATCCGCAGGGCAATATCGTTACGCGCAGCCTTGGCGATCCAAGTCAGGCGGCACGTCCCGAGACGGCGCAATTCGTTGTGGGTGACGGCGATGTGATTATGCTATGTAGCGACGGCCTTAGCGGAGTGTTGCGCGATAGGCCGGTCGGCGCCGATGCCGGGGCTCCGACATTGGAAAGCGTCATTGCCGCCAATGCGCAGGATGCCGCAGCGTGTCGGCGGGCACTGATGTCGGCGGCGCGTGAGGCCGATTGGTACGACAATGTGACGGTGATGCTGTGCCGCGTATGCTCGGGTGCCGGCGCACCGCCGTCGGATAGCGTAAGCAAGACGCTCGAGACCGGAGCGACAACCGTCTCCCCCAAAGCGAGCAAAAATGCCGAAAAAGGCAAGACCCCACGCCGCAACTATGTGCTGGCCGTCATAATATTTGCTATATTCTTTGTGGCCGGAGCCGCGGTGGCTATATATATCAAGTCCGACGGAGGCGGGGAGGCCGAACAGACCAAGCCCGTGCCGACAAAGCCTGCACCGGCCAAGCCTGCACCGACTGAAACGACGACGCCCGACACGACAAGCGTACAGCACGTGCGCGGAACGCAAGTCGCGCCGACACAGCAGAATATACGCGTACAGACGCGTCGCGGCCATGAAAATGCAGAGGCGGCCAAGCCTGCACAACCGCAAAAGGTTCAGCAGCCCGGCAACGAAGACAGCCGCGCCGTGCAGGACAAGATAAGGCGCAATGCGGCCCCGCGCCACGATGCACCGTCCGATAAGGCTAAGACCGAAGACAAGGCAAAGACCGACCGGAAAGCCAAAATTGATCCGAAACAGGAAGCCAAACCCGGGACAAATCCGCTTCCCGAAAAAAGCAAGGATAAAGAAAACAAACAAAACAATAAGATATGAGCACGTCCGAATTAAAACCGAATATGAAAATAGCCGACCGCTACATACTCAAGGAAAACAAGGGTAGCGGCAGTTTCGGCGAAGTTTGGAGAGCCGAAGACAGCGAATTGGGCATAGATGTGGCCATAAAGTTGTATATCTCGCTGGACCAGAGCGGACAAAGCGAGTTTAAGGACGAGTACAAGGTCGCCTATGGCCTCAGTCACGAAAATCTGCTGACGGCGCAGTATTACGGCGTTTGGGAACATCGTCCCTACCTGATTATGAAGTATTGTGAAAACGGCAATGCCTCCGCTTTGGCCGGCAATGCCGACGAGGCCACGATATGGCGCTTTATACACGATGTGTCGGCCGGCCTCCGCTATTTGCACGCACAGGAACCGCCGATAGTGCATCAGGATATCAAGCCCGAGAACATATTGCGTGACGACCGGGGACGCTTCCTGATTACGGACTTTGGTATCAGCCGCAAGATGCGCAACACCATGCGCAAGCAGTCGCAGCGCGTCCGTTCGTCCGGGGCGATACCTTACATGGGGCCCGAACGTTTTGCCGCCAATCCGGTTACGGTCAACGCCAGCGATATTTGGTCTCTTGGAGTGTCCGCCTACGAGTTGGCTATGGGTGACCTCCCGTTTATGGGACAGGGCGGCGCGATGCTCAAAGCCGGCGCCGAATTGCCTAATATAGATACCGAAAAATTTTCCAAGGACTTGAACGATGTCATACGTGCTTGTCTGGCCAAAGAGCCGTGGGATCGTCCCTCAGCCGAACGTCTCGAAAAGTATACGGCTGCGCGTCTGGCCGGAGATATGACGCCTTGGGAGACGCCGTCCGAGCAACCCCAATCGATGGTGCGCACGGACAACGAAAAGACCATACGCGAAGGCGGCGATATAGGCGCCACCATACCTGCCGGCACCGTGCCGCAGCACAAGACTCCGTCTGCCAAGGAAGTCGTAGAAAGCGAGATGAAAATTGGCAAATACAAGAAATTAATGATAGTGAGCATTATAGCTGCCGTTATCGTCATTGCCGTGGGTGCCGGAGCTGCGTGGTACTTCATATTCAAGGACGACAAAAAGGCCAAGGTGGCGGACGAAGAAGCCGCTCCGGTGGTCGAGCTCTTTGACAAACTGGTTGCCTCGGCGTCGCATGATATTGCCGTGGCCACCAATGACGAGTACGAGCCGTTGTTGTCGGCTGCCTCGCGAATAGACTCGCTGGGTATGCTCATCGAGGACAACCCGTTTATGGATGACTCGATGCCGGCTGTCGAAAAACTCGTGACGGCGTACAATGACAAGGCCGAGCCGGCTATAGACGCATGGCTGCGAGCTGCAAACTCCCAGTACGAAGTAGCCGAAGACCTTCCGGCCGCCATCGAATACTACAATATCGCTGCCTCCCTGCACTTGCGCGTGCCCGATTGCATCACCGTTTCGGGCGAAACGACCAATCGCGTCTATGAGGCGGTCAGCGCCTTGGAGCGCACCACGCAATGCCCTGCAGTATATATGGCCGTGACCAAGTGCGGCTTGTCTGCCGACGGACGTTCTGTCGAAGTCGAGTATAACGGACTGACCACACGCACGATAGATAACGTCGCCATACACTATGTATTGTATGACCGTACATCCGGGGACGTGTCACAGCCGTTGGACCAAGGCGATGCAACCGTATCCATCGAGCCCGGCACGGGGCATAAACTCGTGATAGACGTACCCGAAGGGACCGAGGCTACGGCCATATCGTTGAGCGCCGGTGGAAAAGTTTTCTACAATACCAAGCCCTGAATACTGCAATTAGCCCCCCCCCTAAGACAATAATTTTCACTTCATATAAGACATAAAATGAAAAGACTAACAACTCTACTCCTCGCGGTACTTATGTGCGTGGGCGGCGCCGTGGCCGGCGTCAACCGCACCCTCATCGCCGCTCAGTCGCTGCTGACCACGGCCTCGACCGTACAGCAGTACCAAAATGCTAAAAAGAAATTCCAGGCAGCCAAAAGCGACCCCGGATATGTGGCATCCGAGCACGACCGCAGTATTAATGCCGGTATCAGCAAGTGCAACAGCGCCATCGCGGCTGCGTCCAAGAATGACAGCAGCTCGAACAAGCCCCGTACCTCCACGCGCCCTTCCGGGACAAGCGGCAAGCGCAACAACACCGCGACGACCTCGTCCGTAAATGTGGAAATTATCGGATTGATTATCGCAAATCTCGATGACAACAACGATATTATAGGCGATGTCAACGGTCCGCTGTATGTCGATGACCTCAATAAACTATATATTGCGTGCAGCGTCACTCCGCTCAATAAGACGGTGACCAAGACATTGCGTGTCAAGCTCATCAAACCCGACGGCAGCGTTTTTCGCGAAATGGGCAAGACCGCGCCGGCCGGATACTCGAGCGAAGAAAAAGTGACGATAAGCTCGGGCGAGAGCAGCTTCCTGCCCGACCGTATATACGGGCGCGGACGTGCCAACGAATTCCCCGCCGGTACGTACACCTACGAAGCGTATATAGATGGCCGCAAGGTATACACCACAACCTTTGACATCGAGCGCGGTAGTGCCGGAGCCGGAGGCGGCACAACGACCGAGACGACCACGCGTCCGAGTGCTTCCGGAGCGTCCGCTTCGATTTTGGAATCCCGTATAGGCGTGACCGAGCAAGACGGTCAGCGTTGCTTCGCTGTTTCGCTCGATTTCAGTGTAGATAATTCTAAGGGCAAGACAATCAAGGCTTACGCCATAGTAAAAGACGGCGATACATACTATCGTTACAATGACAAAATTGTCGGTACGGTAGACGAAAGCACTCCTCAATACGAGAGTACTAAGTTTACGAACGTAAACCTGTATATTCCGCTGAATCAATTGGGCAAATTCCGCAATGATGTGGTCAATGTCGAGGTGTCCATCGATGATGCTGACGGCAACACCTTGGCTAAGAAGAATATTGCATACGCTTTCAACGGACAGCGCGCCGGATTTATCGATTTTGTGAATTTTACGGACAATGTCGAGCATGACGGCGAGACCTGCCTCAAGGCCGATATCGGATATACGGTGCAAAACTGCAAGGACCGTAAGGTCAACTGCTATATCTTTGCGTTGGATGACAGCGGAAGCTTTGCCAAATTCGACGGCTCGCCTGTTGCCGACCTTGAAATGACAAGCGTAGATTACGAAATTAACACCGTTACGAGTACCGAACTGTACATTCCGCACAGCAAGCTGCGCGGAGCCGGGCTGATGGGCCGTACGGTACAATTCCGCGTCATTGTCGACGATGACGAAACTCGCGAAGATATCGTCTCCGATGTATATAGCTGCAATGTCGGCGGCTCATCGAGCGGGTCGTCCGCCGGTTCGATGTATGACAACGGCGGTTCGGCGTCTTCCAATGCGCCCTCCGCCGTCATCAAGAGCGTGCATTTGAAGCAGAATACCACGGCGCAGGGTAAGGATAGCGCCGTTGCAACCATAGACTTTGACGTCGAGAATTGTCAAGGCAAGCGCATCGGTCTCTTTGTCTGGATTTACGACGAAGACGGCAACAACCCCAAGCGTGCCACCGATCCCGAGTCCGGGATGCTGTACGGGCGCACCGCCGAGCCGCAGAGCAATAGTGTGGCCTATAATGACGCCGAAATATACATTCCGACGGCGGACCTTCGTCCTTATCGCGGACGCACAATGACGCTGTGTGTCGAAATTGATGACCGCGGATCCGGCGAAACCATACTAAAAGAAAACTACACCTTTACCGTCGAATAAAGCTAAGGCCCTGCACAGGTGCACAGAACAAGGATGGAGGTCCGAAATGTCGCTTGTGCAGGGGAACCCTCTTAGGGTTGGGTGTATCAAAAAATGGTACAAGCGAATTAATTAACGTTATTTAACTGAATTTTTTCGCAAAAAAGCATTTACGTTTAAGATTTATAGTGTACCTTTGCATCGGATAAGAACATCCACAAGTGATTGATAATTTGTTTGAGTTAAAAGAAATTCGAAGGTCCTTAAATCCAAAAAACCACGACTTGTAACGCATTTTCAAGTATTGCATAGCCATCAGTTGTTGAAACTGGTGGCTTTTGCTATTTTATGGGAATGATGGGAGTAATAGGAATGATGGGAGAGATGAGGGTGATGGGAATGGTGGAAATGATGGGAGTAATGACATTCCTCTTATTGAACTTGTTTTGCTGAGTGCGCCTATGGCTCTCAATACCGTCTGATGACTCCGGGATTGATGGTGCCGTGGTGGCTATCGCAGGCGGTCGCGTAGTCGCATGAGCAGGCCGAGCGGGAGAAGCGGCAGGGCGGCGCCGCCGATTTGGCGAAGACGAGAGGATAGGGGACCGCGCGCAAAGCGCCAGAAATTGATGGCGGCTTTGATGTGCTGTGCCGTTGAGACGATTGGCCGATGAGCTATTTCGGAGTAGAAAAGCGCGGAAGCCTTGGGTGAGTGTGCGCGCTGACGCACTATGGAGGCGGTAAGGCCGTCGCCCAAGTATTCGCAGACATATATCGGATGGCAATAATATCGGACGCGGAGGCCGCGATCGGCGATGCGGAACCATATAAGTGCCTCGGGGCAGAATTTCTCGCCTTCATATACCGGGAATGGCAGCGAGCGCAGCACGTCCGTGCGCCATATCTCGGCCATATCGCCCGAAATGCCGTATTTCAGTGTCAGCTCGGTCGGCAGACATTCGAGGTCATCGAAGGATTTAGGCGAGCCTATGCGCGTGCCGTCAAGGTGTATACGCGTGCCGCTGATTCCGCCAATCTCCGGGTCGGAAGCGGCGCGGTCGGTGCAAGCCACTGCCCATTCGACGGCATTTTCAAGCAGATGATCGTCGCTGTCGACAATGAAGAACCACGGTGTGCGCGCTTCGGTGACGCCCCTATTGATGGCGGCGTGTTTTCCGTGGTTTTGTGCCATTCGGAAGTAGCGCATATTGATGCGTGATTCGGCGGCCCAACTGTTGAGTAGCGCCTCGGTATCGTCTGTCGAGCAATCGTCCACGACTATCCATTCAAAGTCCCGGCAAGTCTGAGCCACAAGGCTTTCGTATAGTCGCGGGAGTATATATGCGCGATTATACGTGGGCGTGAATATGGTGATGCGAGGGGCTTGGCCGTCGGTCATAGGGCGTTGTCTTCGTGTATCGAGAAATTGAGAAAATCGACCAGCGGCATGAGGGCGCGTATGTATTCGGATGCGGTGTCCACCCATGATGCCGAGGCGAAAGCCTTGCGCGACATCGGCGCAAAGCGTCCCCATTCGTTCATGCGCAGGTACTCAATCATCGGGTGATCTTTGGGCCACCCCTTAGGTGCAGTTTTCAGGTGTTCGCCCCACCACTGTGGCGTAAAAGCCGGGTTGGAGTCCAGTGCGGCCGCTATTTCGGTAAATTCGTCGGCATTGGCATCGATGGCCGAGCGCACTTTGCGTTTCTGTGCCGTATCGGGCATCCAAAGGCCGCCGTATACGCCTGTGTCAAAGCCGTCGGCTGCAACTTGCAGGTATATACACGCGTCCACGCAGCGTCGCCCGTTGGGAGCTATCAGCGCGGCTATATGACGTTTGTAGGGCGATTTGTCGGGGCTGAAACGCACATCGCGGTATATGCGATATGTGCAATCCTTGGGGTCGAGGTTGTGCAATTCGGGGCGAAAGGTGCTCAGGGTGTTTATAAGTTTTTGCAGATCGTCGAGCCATTGGTCGCGGACGGCCTCATACTCGGCGCGATGTGCCTGAAACCATGCTCGGTCGTTATTGGCGGCCAAGGCGTCTAAAAACTTGAAATAATCTGTGCGTGCCATGTGCGGTGTATATGCTTGTGTGTCATACGTATGCGGGCATAGCTGTATGCGTATAGCCGTATCGGTGCGGCGAGTGTGTATGCCGATGTCGCCGGTGGTGCGGGCATCGGGTATCTATGCCGCGGCAAGGGGCGGCATCGGGTGCGCCGCTTACTTGCTGTCGGGGATGTCCTCCCACTCGGCATCGACGATTTGTTGCTCAACTGTGTAGCGGGTGTGCTGTTGTTTGTTGTCCGAGGTCTCGGTGGCGGATATGGTGATATCCTCGAATGCGACGTACTCGCCTTCGTTGGGGTCTATCTTCTTGCTGCGCCGCGATGCAGTGGCGTCTTGTCCGCCGCCATTTTGGCCGTAAGCGTCATTCGTGCCGCGAAAGGCATCGCGTATGCCCTTGCGTGCGCGGTGTACAAAGAATGCTGTCCGTATCAGAAAGATGAGAAACGGCAGTATTATGAATATAAAAAGCAGGAAAAATATAATCCCGAAAAACGACATAATCTAAGAGGTTTGAGAGTGATTTTTGGATGTGTCGGCGTCCGCTCGATGTCGGCATCCGCCTTTGCGCCGACCGCTGTCGGCTTCCGTGAGCACTTATTGGTCTTTGCGGGCCAGCAGTGAAATCAGTAGGTACAGAATGATGCTCCAGAGCAGTCCCGAGACACCGTAGATTACGACAAACGCTATTGTGGCGAGAATAATGACGTAACGACGGAAATTTTCGGCCAGTGCAAAGTTCTTGAATTTAAGTGAGAACATCGGAATGTGTGACACCATTGTTAGGCCGAACAGTACGAAAAGTACAGCCAATGCAACGGGGCCGCCCGGGAGGCATTGATATTGGTCAATCCATCCGGCCACGCCTATCCAGAATATTGCGTTGGCCGGTATGGGCAGGCCTCGGAAGGTGGTTTTGCCCACATCGCTGACATTGAAGCGAGCCAGGCGAAGTGCTCCGAATACCGGAATGGCGAGTGCGGCATAACATAAGGGGCTGTCGGGTGTGTAATGCAGGCAGATGTTTAGCATCATCATGGCCGGTGCGACGCCGAAGCTTATCAGGTCGCTGAGCGAGTCAAGCTCGGCGCCGATGTTGCTGTAAGCCTTGAGTAGGCGGGCACAAGCTCCGTCACAGAAGTCGAAGACGGCGGCAGCGCCTATGGCGATTGCGCACCACTGCCACCCGTAGAGACCTGCTATGGGGTCCATGGCCTTGAAGGCAAAGATGATGGCTATACAGCCGCTGAGGAGGTTGAGGCAGGTGATGCTGTTGGGTATTTGGGCGATGATGCGTTTCATAATCTTGGGTAATGTGGCGGGCCGGGCTGTCATTTGGTGGATTTGGACGCCAATCTCGGGTCGATTTCAGGGCGAAGCATACCCACCTGAGTGACGCCGCCGACGGTCTTGTCGCCGATATTGACGTAGACCTCGGTGCCTATGGGGAGGTATAGGTCCACGCGCGATCCAAACTTGATAAATCCCATGTGGTCTTCTATGGACGCCTCGACGCCCGGTCCGGCGTATGTGGCGATACGACGGGCGACGGCGCCTGCAATTTGGCGCATCAGCACTTCCTGCCCGTCCGGGGTGCGGATAACCACTGTCGAACGCTCGTTCTCTGTGCTCGATTTGGGTAGGTATGCGGCCAGGAAGCGGCCCTTGTGGTGCTTGGTGTACACCACTTCGCCGTCTACGGGAAACCAATTGGCGTGGACGTTGACGATACTCATGAATACGGATAGCTGGATACAGCGGCAGTGCAGGTACTCGTCTTCGTATACTTCCTCGCGTGCCACTACGCGGCCGTCGGCACTGGAGACCACGGCACGCAGCGGGTCGCCGCGAAAACGGCGCTTGGGCGACCGGAAGAAGTTGGTAACCAGGGCATACAGGGTGCCCAGTACGGCAGTGAATACTATGGCAAGTGTCAACGGACGTACGCACAGCCACAGGGGCACGCATACGGCGGCGCTGAACACAAATAGTGCTATCAGTATATGGACGCCTTCGTGATGTATTTTTACTCGCATGAGGTTCGGTTGTCTATAAATTGTGTGTCGTATGTATGTCACGGCGTTTTTGCGGCAGGTGTCGCGTGGCTGTTGTCGGCCGGAGCGAAGCGTTGCTCACGGTATGTGGCATATATTCAAGTTGCAAATTTACACTTTTTTCTTGAGACAGGGCCACGGCTGACGGCCAAAAACGCCTGCAAGGACCTAAAAACACGTAAAAAAGCACATTTTGGAGGGATTCCGGTCTGCGTTATCGTTTTCCGGCAGTCGAGAGCCGCGAATACTCGTCAGAGAATGGCACGGGAGTCTTGCCTATGTCTCACGGTATAATCATAAATAAAAGTAGTATTTCAATGATATTATATCGGATACTATTGTTTAACTTTGTGCCGACAGCGAAGCTCAGGGCAGTGTTGCCGAACTTAATATATTGGTCGAGTAGCTCGGTAATCACTTTTTTGTGATGTGGTGTCACAAAACGCCCCTTTTTGCGTCTAATATGTGGAGGTCATCCAAAGAAACAATTCATAATAAGACGACAAAACAAGTGCAAGAATAATGAAACCAATCCGGGAAGCCGTCCTCGGTAATTCGGAGCACTCCGAAGAGTCGCCGTAATGGGCTTGCCGAAGACATGAATTGACCGGAATACACAATCTAATAAGTATATTAAACAAATCTACCAATGAGAAAGTATTTAATGATGCTGTGCCTTGTCCTGGGGCTTAGTGCTTCGGCGGTCAAGGTATCCGTGGACGAGAATGTTGAATTTGTCAGCGCAATGTGCCGCATCGCCGGCTTCGGGGAGTATGTGAATAATGTTAATAAGCAGTATGTGACCGTGCTGGACTCGGTGATGGCGCCGTTGAAGGACCATCCGGCAGTGGCGCGGCTCAACGAATTGCGCGGCGCACAGGGACTGAGTTATGACGCAGTGGCCGCATTGGCGGCACATACGGCGATACAGAACGGGCATTTGGTGCTGCTGCCAGGCTCGGATTTGTCCAAGCTGGACAGTCGTTGGTCGGCGGGACAGGATGTCGAGATGGCGCGACTACTGGATGATGCTTACCGTCAGAGCGGATTTCACGACTTCTATGTGTCGAATAAGCCATTTTATGATAAGGTAATAGCTAATGTTGAAGCCATGCTCTCCAATGTTGACTTGGTTTGGCTCGAAGAATTCTATGGCACGGAAATACGCGGACGATTGTCCGTAAGTCTGCTCAATATAGGCAACTATGGGGTGACGTGCCAACGTGCCGGGATGCCGGCCGAGTCGGTTATTATAATCGGCTGTTGGAAATTGGACGATAACGGGATACCGGTATTCCATAACACTGAAAGCCTGATAGTTCATGAGTTTTCGCATCCGATGTGCAACCCGATCATAGAAGACAATATCTCGGCCTTTAACGGTAACGCTCAATTGGCGGCCGACCTGATGGAAGAAGAGCTTGCTGCTCAGGCTTATGGCGGCGCTCGTACAATGTTGTGCGAGTCGATGGTGCGCTCGGTCGAAATACAATATGCCTTGGCGCACGCCAAATGCGACGAAGACAGCGCGGATGTCGAGACAGCCATTAAGAGTCAAGTGGCCGGCGGATTCTTGGTAGTGCCCGAGATTGTGAACGCGATGACCGAATACCGCAACAACCGCGATCGTTATAAGACACTGTCACAGGCCGCTCCGCTCATAGTGGCTGCTGTCAACGGTCTTGATGTAACGCAGCGCTATTGCGAGCTGCGTCGCGGGCAGATAACCGTGCTCGGCTGCTCGTTGGCCGACGGCACTCGCAACGTGCCTGCCTCGGACCGATATGCTGTCAAGGTTTTCTTTGACAAACCCGTGGTTAACAACCCTATGGCCTGCGATTATTATGATAATAATCCCGATATTTTCCCGGATATCTGTGGAGCCAAGTTTGACAAAGACCGCCGCATCATGACGGTGTATATCAAGACCGAACCCGGCAAAGAATACGGCTTCAAGCTGTTGGGATGGCCGTTTATGACCGATGCCGGGTATCGAGGGCGCGGCGATGCTCCGGTACATTTCTTTACGGCGAAATAACGCATAGACATACGCACGTATAATGGCGCGGACGCGGCTTGACGGCTGCGCCCGCGCTTTTGATGGAGTTATGGCTGTGTTCAGACAGTAAGACCTTGCGTCGGATTATATGTGAAAATAAGTTAATGTTTGCCAAAAGTTTTGTGATTGAAGTAAAAAGCGCTTAATTTGCAGAAATTGTTTGTCAAAGGACTGCGGATACGGCAAAAAGTGCCGTGAAGCAGCTCCCTTACCAAGCTAAGGCAGACACATAAACCATATTATCCACCCCCCCCAAAAAACACAAAAGACATGGACGAATTAAAGAAAAAACTACTCGCCCTTGACCCAAAGCAAAAATTCATTGTAACCGCCGGAGGCGGTATTCTGGTAGCCGTTCTATACCTAATACTTCCGCAGGTATCTGTATTAGGATTTGCCTCGGTTATGGGTATAAAATGCTTTACGCCAGACAGCTCATTGCTGCTTATAATGTCGCTTGCTATCGTAATACTTCCGATAGTATCGGCTTGTATGATAAACTCGAAGAAAGTTGTGAATCCGCTGTTTGCCTATATCACGACCGGCGTTTTTCTGCTTTTCGGCATTTTGCTTGGCACGACTTTCCTGTCGTTGGCCTTCGGCTGGTGGCTTACGCTCATCGTAGCCATCGCCTGGTGCGTTGTATGTGCTCTGCTCAAAGGCGAAGAAGCTAAGATGTAATCTGTAGACATACATAAAAGAATAAAAGCGGATGCGGCTCTCGGGTTGTGTCCGCTTTTTTTTGAGGTCGTTGGTCGATGATGGATATGGCGTATATGCCGCGAGGCCGAAAAAATTCGTAACTTTGTGGTATGGAAGCGGAAGAGTATATAGCCCGACATATAGACGTCGAGCCGCCGCAATTGG
The DNA here is from genome assembly GCA_900540625.1 of uncultured Porphyromonadaceae bacterium. GTDB lineage: Bacteria > Bacteroidota > Bacteroidia > Bacteroidales > Muribaculaceae > CAG-873. The sequence continues at coordinate 27,726 of UQGP01000028.1, forward strand.
AGGCGCTATGGCGTCGTACCAATCTGCGGCATGTCTATCCGCGCATGTGCTGCGGCCATGTGCAAGGGCGACTGTTGAAGATGCTGACGGCCATGGTTGCACCGCGCCGTATACTCGAAATCGGCGCCTTTACCGGCTACTCGACGCTGTGCCTTGCCGAGGGTATGCCTGAGGGTTGCACCTTGGACACGGTCGAGGTGGACGATGAGCGCGAGGACGAGTTGCGCACGCTTTTTGCGGCCGATGCACGCGGTGTCGACATCCGTCTGCATATAGGCGATGCCATGGAGGTGGTGCCGCGCCTGCCCGGCCAATGGGATTTGGTGCTCATAGACGCCGACAAGCGGCTGTATCTCGAGATGTTGGAGATGGTGGCCGCCCGAGTGCCCATAGGTGGCATAATTCTTGCTGACAATACACTGTGGAGTGGCAAGGTGCTGGCCGATGATGCCGCGCATGCCGATGCGCAGACGCGCGCTTTGGCGCGTTTCAACGATGCGGTAGCGGCCGATACGCGCTTCCAAAAAGTTATTCTGCCCATACGCGACGGCATGACGATAATGCGGCGCGTGCGCTGAACACAGAACCCTCACAGATTGTATATTAATAAACAAACACATCATAATATGGAAACAACACGACAAGCCAAAATATCGCGGCTTCTGCAAAAGGAGCTTAGCGAGCTGTTTCGCCTACAGACCGCCAAGACCCATGGCACGCTGGTGAGTGTCAGCGCCGTGCGTATCAGCCCCGACCTGTCGGTGGCTCGCGCCTATCTGTCCATATTCCCCTCCGAGCGGTCTGCCGAAATCATCAAGAGTATCAATGCCTCGGCCAAGACTATACGCTACGAATTGGCTCAGCGCGTGCGCTATCAGCTGCGTAAGACGCCCGAATTGACATTCTTCGTGGACGATTCGCTGGACTATGCCGAGAATATCGACCGCCTTCTCGCCACCGACGGCATAGGCAATACCGAGGCGGACGCTGCTGCCGGAGACGATGGCGCGGACACTGCCAAGACTAACGACTGACGCGCTATGGCTTCGATGCCGGTGCTGCGCATAGCTTTCCGTTATCTGCGGGCGCGTCACTCGCACAATGCGGTCAATGTCATCACCTTTGTGTCGATGGCCGGTATCGCTGTGGCCGTAGCCGCTATGGTGGTGGTGCTATCTATATTCAACGGCTTCGGCGACCTGGCTGCCGCCAATATGGCCGTATTAGATGCGCCGCTGCGCGTATCGCCGCGTAGCGGTGGAGCCATCGCCGATGCCGACAGTCTGTGTCGCGTCATTGCGGCACGCGTGCCCGGTGTTACGGCTGTCCCGGTAGTCACCGAGCGTGCATTGCTCATCTCCGGCGAGCATCAAGTTCCGGTAGTATTTAAGGGTATTCCGCATGGATATGACACGCTATCTACTATTGGCGAGTCCATCATCGACGGCGCCTTGGCTTGGAATGTCCCCGATGCCTTGGACGAAGACTTTGCCGCCGCCACCATCTCGGTAGGCGTGGCCAACTCGCTAATGGCGGCGCCGGATGCCGATCATCCCGTGCGTCTGTATGTGCCGCGCAGGGTGGGGCGCATCAATCCCGCCAATCCTATGACGGCATTCCGCGGCGCCATCCTCAGCGTTAGCGGAGTCTTCCGCACACAGCAAAACGATATCGACCGTGACCATATATTGGTGCCGCTGTCGGTGGCGCGCGACCTTATGGAATATGATGCGCAGGCCACGGCCGTGGAAGTTTTCACGGACACGGATGTCGATACGGATGCCTTGCGCGATGTCGTGGCCGATGTCGTAGGGCCGCAATATGATGTGCAGACGCGGCTGCAACAACGGGCCACCGCCTTTCGCATGATTGCCATCGAAAAATGGATAACCTTTCTGATGTTAGCCTTCATACTTGTCATCGCGCTGTTCAATATAGTCTCGACGCTGTCGCTTGTCGTACTCGAAAAGCGCCGTAATATGGAGACTCTGCGTTGCCTCGGTGCCACGCACGCCATGACGCGCCGCGTGTTCATCACCTTGGGGTGGCTGATTACGGCTGTGGGCGCTGCCATAGGTATGGTGCTGGGTGTGACTCTGACACTGGCGCAGCAGTACGGACATTTTCTCAGCCTCGGTGCCGGCGAACAGGCACAGGATATTATGTCGATTACGTGGTACCCTGTAAGGCTCGACCCGGTGGACTTGCTTGTCGTGGCCGCCATGGCCGCGCTTACGGGGCTGATAGCCGCCCAGTCGACGCGCTTCTTTGTGCGCCGCCGTCCGCCTACGGCTGTCGTCTCCGAATGACCGTTAGTGATAGCCGAAGGAGACCAAATGTTTGAAATAACAATATATAATATACGAGCTGAGACGTGCATCACTACCGCCGACGCCCAATAGATACATCGATATGCAAACTGTTTTATTCCATTCCACTATATTCGGGCCGATACATAGCCGACGTCTCGGCGTATCGCTCGGTGTTAACCTGATGCCGGACGACGGCAAGGTCTGCACCTTCGACTGCCTGTACTGCGAGGCCGGATACAATGCACAGGGCGCCGGAACCACCGGACTGCCTACGCGCGAGCAGGTGCGCGAAATGCTTGAAGCACAACTGCAAAAAATGCAGGCCGAATCGGCTCCTTTGGACGTCATCACCTTCAGCGGCAACGGCGAGCCGACATTGCACCCCGAATTCCCCGGAGTCATAGACGACACCCTCGAACTACGCGACCGCTACTATCCGCAGGCTAAGGTCAGTGTCCTCACCAACAGCACCCGCGCCGGGCTGGACACGGTTGCCGCCGCCTTGCGTCGTGTGGACAATAATATCGTCAAATTGGACAGCGCTATCGATGCTACTTTCCGAGCCCTCAATCGCCCTACGTCACCGGCGACGACGCCCGAGGGCGTCATCCGATGTCTCCAACAATTCGCCGGACAGGCAATAGTGCAGACGTTGCTGACGCGCGGAACGCACGACGGTACGACCATAGACAATACCACGGATGCCGAAATCGAAGCGCTGTGCAATGCCTACCGCCGCATCCGTCCGCGGTCGATTATGCTATATTCCATCGACCGTCAGACCCCCGAACATTCACTTGTCAAGGTCGGCCGTGACGAGTTGTCCGCCATAGCCGCACGCATTACCGCCGACACGGGCATACCCGTCTCGGTGGCATAACCCTGACGGACACAGAAATAAATCGGCGGATGCCTCGCAAGCGTCCGCCGATTTGTTGTATGGGAGTAAAATGTGCTTATTCCTTTTTCTTGGGTCTTCCGCCGATGACGAAACCTATGGTGAGGGCTGCCGTATGGAATCCTCGCCGCACAATCATGCAGTGCGCCGTCAGGCGTATGTGATGGAACAGTTCGATGCCGGCGCGCGGCATGAGTATGAAGGCGTTTTCGGCCGAGACTGTTTGACAGCCTAAAGAGCCTACTTGATCAATAGATGCAGCGCCTACGCCTATCCCAACAAAAGGATTTATCTGATAACCTTGTTTGAAGTTGTAATCGCCTGTTATGCCGTATGCCCATGTGCGGTTAGTTTGATGCCAGTATCCATTCGGACGGTTCGGTATATCAAAGTGCCGATTTGCGGCATCAAGTTGCAAGAATACGCCGCAATCCCAGTGTAGTTCCTCGGTGTTGTAGCGTAATTCTAACCCGAATGACATAGATGTCTGATTGTCGCCGCCGTGATATCCTCCTAACGGCAGTGTAAGTCCGGCTCGACCTTCAAATTCGAACTGCTGTACCAGTCGGGGCTCTACTGCATAGGACGATGCTATGCAGAATATGTAGGTAAGAATTAATGCTATTCTCTTTTTCATAGGGTTGTTGCTTGTTTTGGGTCCGTTTGGGTGTCGTTTTGTCGGAGGTTTCAATCACTTTTGTGTAATAATGTGAAGCAAATGCCGAACTATAGACGATTGTCGATGCTGCAAAGATAGTGATTAAATTCGGAAATAACGTCAAAAGTGAAGAAAAAATATGCAAAATAGTGTTCTTTAGAGCGTCTATTACCCACTTTTCCTGACTTCGTCAATGCGTACCCCAAAACTCCTCAGTGAACAATTTGGCAATTC
>UQGP01000029.1 GCA_900540625.1 uncultured Porphyromonadaceae bacterium
GGGCTAGCCCCGTAGTGAGAGGCTAATGTTTTTGCACTTCGTTTAAGAATCTACAGAAAAAAACGACCTGAGGGAAGTTGTTTGATGCGTTTTTTTTGAAAAGGACGTTATTATCCAAAAGCTGCGATGTGTAGATTTGCGGTTTTCCGGCTGTCCGTAATCGCATACTCAAATTGTGCAATCGGTTGGTGCGAGACGCAAGCCGACATACCCATTTGTGAGTATTTTTGGCCTGTTTGGCGCTTAATGTTTTTATATTAAGTTGTATATGTGTAATTTTGCGCCGACAAAAACCGCGTCTTTATAGCAGGGCCTTCTTTATGAGGGACCAATGACTGACGGGTGAAAACAATTGAAAACACACAGATTTAACAACAGAATGCTTATGAAACTTATTACAACGACATTAGCAGCAATGCTTTTGGGTGCGGCCACCGTTATGGCAGCTCCCGCCGCTCCCACTGCCGAATGGGCAAACTTCGTAAACGGTCCTCTCGCTTCGGGTTCGATGACCCGCAGCATCAAGGCCACGGAGGATGGCTCGGCCATCTATTGGATGGGCTCGGCCGCCACGCACAGCGCCGGTGATGCCGCCACGTATGCCGGCGAAACAATCTTCAGCAGTCCCGTGGACGTGCAGCGCAACACCAACAACAACCTCATAATCATGCGTCTTGACGCACAGGGCAAGAAGGTGTGGAGCCTTTACAGCTCGTACGGCGATGCTGCCAGTAATAACGGCGGCCTCGATATTCTTCCTGACGGATCTATCGTTTTTGTCGCAGTTATGCGCCATGACGAAAAGGCTGATATGCTGGCCCATCCGTTGACAATCGTAGATGGGACGGGCGTGTCTACGGACGTGTATCCCGCTGTCGATGAATACCGCAACGTAGGCATCGTAGGCCATCTGTCTGCCGACGGTAAACTGCTGGGCTACGGCGTCATTGATGTCGACGCCATAGAAGTCCCGGCTGACGGAAGCACGAAAAAAGTACGTGCCGGCCTGTTCGTGGACGACCTTGCAGTTGCCCCCGACGGCAATATCTTTATCAGTGGCAACTACCGCGCCACCATGCACCTCAAGGACCAAGCCGGCAATACGGTGACATTCACGCCCAAGTATATCAATGGTTGGAACGGCGATGCACAGAAGGCTGCCGGTGATATGTATCTGCTCAAACTTACCCCCGAAGGCCGTATCCTCGGCTCGCTCGAAGCACAGGGCACCGGCATCAACAACGGCCATATCAGCAATGTCGTATACGACCGCGGCATCCTCTACCTCTACGGCAAGTATGACGTTGTCTCGGGCGAGGATTTTACAGCCACACTGGCCGGCGCGCCTTTGTGTAACACCGGCGTTGTAAACCTCTATCTTGCGGCTGTTGACGCCACCACCTTTGCCTCCGAATGGCACACCAATATTGTGGGCGAGAAAGACAGCAACAACTCGTGCGTCATGCAGAACTCCGGCATCAACGTCGGCAACGGCAATGTATGGTTCTGCGGTCAGTACAACGGTAAATTCTATCCCCAGGGCAACGAAGAACTCGGCGTGACCAGCACCAACCGTATGCGCGAAGGTATGCTCGTCAAGTTTGACGCCGTTACCGGCAAGTGGATTAAGGGCGTAAGCTCTCCCGCTTCGTTCGGCGCCGCCGCTTACACCGGCCTCACCGCCTACCAGGATGCTTTGGTCAACACCACCACTCCGGACAAGGTCTACGTTTTCGGTTACACGATGAAGAACACCATCGGCGTCTTCCTGCGTCCTTACAACGCCAATACACTTGAGGCCGATCCCGAAGACTCGTGGTCGCTGGTAACCGGCGTTAAGGGCAACGGCTTCAATGCCGCAATACCTTTGTCCTTCAACATCGCCTACAAACCCAAGGCCGGCCTTGCATTCACAGATGCACGCGGCCGTGGCGGTATGTGTGCTGCCGGACTCGAAACGGCAAATACCGGCTCGTCCTTCGCCATCCAGATAGCCAAGTTCCGTCTTCCCGAGCAGTTGTTTGACGGGGTATCCGACATCATCAGCGATAACGACAACGCTACCGCCCCCGTCGAATACTATGATCTGCAAGGTCGCCGCGTCAGCGACACTCCCGCTGCCGGTCTGTACATTCGCCGTCAAGGCACTCAGGCCACCAAGGTACTCATTCGCTAAAATCGTCGGCCTTAGGCCGCAGATGATATAAACGCGAGGGCATCCGACGAATATGTCGAATGTCCTCGCGTCGTTTTATTTGGCTTATAGCCCTTTAATTTTTGGGGCTGCAATTTGTCATTGTTCGCCATATTCGGGTATACAAAAGATGCCGTCGGCGCAGATTGATGCGAAAATACTTGCAGTTGTGGTCGGTGATGATTAATTTTGCAACGTAATGACACCGTCCCGGCGGTGGAACACGCAATTTGCGACAATCCGTTGTGGCGCCGATGCAAATATGCGCCGATGTAGCAGATAATTATCCAATATATACAATATCAGATGCTTATGAAGAAATTTACTACGACGTTTGCAGCAATGCTTTTGGGCCTTGTCCCGGCAATGGCTGCGCCCACGGCTCCGGCCGGACAATGGGCCAATACGGTGAACAGTACCGCCTCTACCGGTACGATCAATAACGCCCTTGCGGTTACCGACGACGGCTCGGCGATATACTGGATGGGCGCCGGTGCCACCAAGACGAGTTCCGATGTTGTGTCGTACAATGGTGACGCCATCATCTCCAATCCCGTAGCCACCACCCGTGGCAGTGCCAACAATAACCTCGTAATCATGCGCCTTGATGCTTCCGGCAATAAGGTTTGGTCAGTCGTAAGCACTTATGGCGACGCAGCTTCCGGCAACGGCGGCATCACCCTGCTGCCCGACGGCTCGCTGTCCTTTGTCACGGTTATGCGCCATGACGAGGGCGAGCTTTGCTCCAAACCGCTGGTGATTGTCGATGCCGAAGGAACTGCCACCGAGGTCTACGGCGCCACCGAGACGGCACACTACGTTGCTGTTGTAGCGCATCTTAGCGCCGCCGGCAAACTGCTGTCTTACGGCGTTATCGACCCGGAGGTTCTGAAACTGGAGAAGGACGTAACCTCGGCTATATTTGTCAAAGACATTGTAGCCACCGCCGACGGTAATATCCTTGTAGGCGGCAATTACCGTTCGACGCTGCACCTTAAAGATGCTGCAGGTAAGCAAGTCACCCTTGCGCCAAAGTATTTGGAAGGCTGGACCGGAGATGCACAGAAGGCTGCCGGTGATATGTTCCTGTTCAAACTTACGCCCGACGGACGCCTGCTGTCATCGCTCGAGGCTCAGGGTTCGGGCCTCACCAACGGCACGATAAACAGTATAGCGGTGAAGGATTCGCGCGTATACCTTTTGGGTAGTTACAATGTTGTCGAGGGTGCCGACTTTACCGCCACATTCGCCGGCAAGGCATTGAGCGCCACCGGCGTCACCAACTACTTCGCCACCTGTCTGAACGAGGCCGATCTTACCGGCGTATGGCATACCAATATCGTAGGCCAAAAAGTCAACAACAATTGTGTCCTGCAAAACCCCGGTCTTGCCGTGGCTGCGGGCAAAGTCTTTGTCTGCGGACAATTCTCCGGCAAATTCTATCCCGAAGGGGCAGAGGACAAAGCCGTGACCAGCACCACCAAAGTGCGTGAAGGATTTCTTGCAAGTCTTGATGCCGCTACCGGTAATTGGAATGTCGGCGTCAGCTCGATGGACTCCTTCGGCGAAGCTACATACGTCGGCCTCACCGGGTATCTGGACGTAATAACGACCGATGTAACTCCCGGTAAAGTGTATGTCTACGGATATACAATGAAAGGCGGTATTGGCGCATTCCTGCGTCCCTATGACGCCGCTACGCTCAAGGCCAATACTTACGATGCGTGGACGCTTGTAGCCGGTATCGCCGGCGACGGCGCTGTTGCCGGAATGCTCACTGCCACTAATATAGCGTATGCACCGACTGCCAGTATCGCCGTATGCGATGTACGCGGCAAAAACGGTATACAGCCTGCCTGTATGGAAGTGCGCAATCTCGGATCGACATTTATCTCGCTTATCACCAAATTCGAACTTCCTGCCGAGCTCGGCGCAGTCAATGACATTGTTGTCGATAACGACAATGCCGCCGCCCCCGTCGAATATTACGATCTGCAAGGTCGTCGCGTCAGCGATACGCCCGCAGCCGGTCTGTATATTCGCCGCCAAGGCACTCAGGCCGTCAAGGTCTTAGTGCGCTAATCTCCGGCTTTTATAAGGCATAAACGCGAGGGCGTTCGATAATTCCATCGAACGCCCTCGTGCCGTTTTTATATGCTCGAGGCATGGTGTCGAGGCGTTGGTCGCCTTCCCAAAATATGCGGACGAAAAAAAGTTGCTTGTTTTTTTGAAAAAAATTTTGTGTGTACGGGAATTCTGTGTAACTTTGCACCGCAAATCCCCGGAGGGGGAGCGCCGCAGGATGCAATCATCGCGGTTGCGCACTGTTGTATAAAAATGATACACGCTTCAATAGCTCAGTCGGTTAGAGCATCTGACTGTTAATCAGAGGGTCGTTGGTTCGAGTCCATCTTGAAGCGCATGAAGGCGAGGAACATCCGCAAGTTCCTCGCTTTTTTTGTGCCGTTATCGGTATGTACTATTACTGTCTATGAAAGAAACGCATCGTGTCCCTGTATACGAATTACCGAAAATAGCCGATGAAGGGCGACCGCTAAAAACAATCGGCTTGAAAAACAAAAAGTCGGTAAAAACGCCGAACTCTGACCGGAATAAGCCGAAAGATGTGGTTTTCCGAATTTATCTCGATGCGTTGTTGTTTAATGTATCATTTTGCTAATAAGGTGGTTAATGTATTTTTTACGATTGCCTGAAAAAACAAAATTCCATAAGTGCGACTGTTTTTTTTGCAAAAGTCTTGTGTGATATGATAATTAAGTGTACTTTTGCGACCGAAAAATATTTTTAAATAGTAATCCAAGGCATGGATACACTATTAGACATTCTACATGATATCGCCGTTAGGCGACACCATTATTTCTGATACGACAGGTGTCATACACCTGCCGCAATTCTACATATTACATGTATATATTACATGGATGTACGTCCAAGGTAGATACATTTCGAAAGATACATTTCAGAATACATAAAAAGTATAACCCAATCAAACAACACTGCTTATGAGAAAAATTACTTTCTTGCTGGCCATATTGGTGAGCATTTGCGGTTTTGCAGCGGAAGTGGAGCCTGACGCCGTCAGGGTTACACCGACCAACGGCGACCCTGTGGTGTTTCTGTTCACGTCCAATCCGGAGGTGACCTACACTGACACCGGAGCGACAATCGCGACCAAAGGCCAAGACCCCGTGACTTTCGATTTTGATGACATCCAATTCATCGACTTCGTAAAATACGATGCTGTGGACGACGTTGTGGCACCGGCCGTGACCCTGCGTGTGACGCAGGACGCACTGCTCATATCCAACGCCGAGGCCGGCAGCGTGCTCTCAATCTACTCGCTTGACGGACGTTGTGTACTCAATACCACGATCCCCGAGTCTTTCAGTGTCAGTCGCTCGGAACTCAACAAGGGCGTCTACATCGTTACAATCAATAAAACAGCATTCAAAATCATACTCTAACACACAATGAACAAGATACTTTACGCAGTACTCGTCGCCGCTGTAGGCTTCGGCACGGCCAATGCCCAGCAGAAGATGATGAAAATAGAATACAAGGACGGCACCGAAGAACTGAGAAACGTGTCCGAGGTGTCCAAAATCACCTTTATCAACGAAGGTCAGGTAGATCCGTCAACCAAGATGGTAGACCTCGGCTTATCCGTAAAATGGGCTACATACAATGTCGGCGCCTCCAACCCCTGGGAAGAAGGCAACTTCTACGCTTACGGCGAAATCGAGCCTAAGAGCGAGTACACCCTCGAGAACTACAAGTGGTACTGCGACTGGGAAGGTGAAGACCACGATCAGTGGGAAGAGTACTACAAACTGGGAGCCACAATCACCGGAACGAACTATGACGTAGCACATGTCAAGTGGGGTGACCAATGGCGCATACCTACACGCGATGAGTGGCGCGAACTTATCAATAACTGCGAATTCACTTGGACCGGAATGAACGGCGTAACCGGTGCCGTAGTCACCTCGCGCATCAACGGCAACAGCATCTTCCTGCCCGCCGCCGGCAATATGGTGGGCTCGGAGCATACCCACGACCAGCTCGGATGCTTCTACTGGACCTCCACCGAATACGAGCAGTCCGACATCACGCAGGAATGCCGCAACTACCGCGCCAACATCGATGCCTCCAACCGCTCGGCCGAAGGATATGACTATCCCGATGTAGGCTTCTCGATACGTCCCGTATATGGTCCCGTGCCAGCCGAGACGCTGCCCACATATACCGCACCCTCCGAGCCGGTAGACCTCGGCCTGTCCGTAAAATGGGCTCCGTTCAACATCGGCGCCAAAGCCGCCTCCGAGACCGGAGACTTTATCTGCTGGGGCGAGCTTACCGAAAAGCAGTACAGCCATGTCTACAACTACAAATGGTATAACGTTCTGACCGATGAATATATCGAAATAGGCGACCAAATCTCCAATACTCAGTACGATGCAGCCAAAGCACTCTGGGGCAATGGTTGGCGTCTGCCTTCCGAGGCTGAAATCAAAGAACTCCTCGAAAAATGCACATGGACAGCCGAAACATACGGATATACCGTTACCGGCCCCAACGGCAAAAGCATCTTCCTGCCTGCTTGCGGAATGCAGGGCTACAAAGGTGCGCCACGCGGCTCCATCCAGAGCGGATACTATATGACCGGTAACGCTAATGTCAATACCGACAAAACCGGCAAGAAGATGACGAGCATAGCTGTAACACTGCGCTTTTCGCGTGGTGTAGGCAACAAGTTCAATGCTCCTCAGGTGACCTTCAGCTCCAAGGCCGGCGGTATTCAGATACGCCCCGTTCACGACTAAAAAAAAGCACCTGTCGTGACAAAGCGATCCATCGCGGGATTGATCAGTCCTGCTTAATAATGGCGGGGACTGCACCGAAAATGCGTCCCCGCTTTCTTAAAAAAATAAAACAAGAAATAAAATGAAAAGCTTATACATAACATTGCTTTCGGCGGCTATGTCTCTGTCTGTCGGCGCATCGGCGCAGACTACGGAAGCCGTGTTGGACCTGACGGACCGCACGACCTTTGACAACTGCACACAGACCAGCCTTAAGTACGACCACGACGACTACAACGCCTGGTCTTTCAACAACTACGGGAAATACCCGTATATGTACAATTCCGGCATCACTGAGCCCTATTATTCGGACTATCTTATCACTCCGGAAGTGACGCTGAAGGCATTCACACTCTATCGCATCGAGGTGTCCCCGGCAGCCTATAATTCGCGCAAGACCACTTCGTTAACCATCGGTCTGGGGCAGGGCAACGACTTGAGCAAGTATAAGGTCTTGGCCAGCTACGACAATTTGGCCTATGCCAACAAAAGCACGGCCACACAAAAGACCGTAGAATTCCATGTCGATGCCGACGGGCAGTACAAGCTGTACTTCCTCGGCGAAACCAACGGGATGTATCTTTTCGACACCAAAGTCGTTGAGGTCGGATCATCGAACGTTCCTCTGGCTGCCGAGGGTCTTACGCTGGTGCCCGCATCCGACGGCTCGGCCTCGGTTACGGTGTCATTTACGCTTCCCTCGGCCACGATAAGCGGACAGCCGCTTGACGGAACACTCAAGTATAGCATCTTCCGCGGCGATGGTGAGACAGCAGTCAAGACCGGCCGTGGTGCTGCCGGCGAGTACGTCTCGTATATAGACAACGATTGCAGTGAAGGTACAGTCTCCTATTCGGTGACGGTTGAGAGTGCCGGCAATACCAGCGAACGCGTCACAGCTTCGACATACGTGGGCAAAGAGACTCCTAATCCTGTTACCGATCTTGCGGTATCCGCAAATGATGGCTCGTACACGCTCTCGTGGAAGGCTCCCGCAACCGGTGTGCATGGTGCGTTTCTCGACCCGTCGTCACTCACCTATCGCGTTACGCGTATTGTAGATGATGTGCCGACCATCGTTGCCGAAGCATGTACTGCCACGACATTCATCGACAACTATACATCCGATGACTTGCAATCTTTGCAGTATTCCGTTGTAGCCGTGCTCAATGGTGAGTCTTCCGAAGAAGTAAAGACCAAGACCTTGGCTGTCGGTTCTCTGACGCTCCCGTTTACAGACTCCTTTGCCGGAGCATCCTTTGGCAAGGTTTGGACGGCTGATATTGTTTCCGGCACAATCAATTGGGAGGCTGTGGCCTCGAGCACCGCGAAACGTCCCATCGTCTCCGAGTCTATAGACCAAGACGGCGGCTTCGCCATTTACAGATCTTGGGACGCTACACGCGGCAGCTCGGCACGCCTTGCCTCCGCACCTATAAAATATGTAGCAGGCAGCAGCCCCATCATCGAATTCTACGTATACCGTACTGCCGGCAATGATCAAATACAAATACAGGTGTCCTGTGACAACGGCGATTGGACGAATGTTCCCGATGCTTTGATTACGTTGAAGGGCACCACTCAGGATTGGGAGAAGGTCGAATTTCCGCTTGCAGCGGCTATCGCTGATGGTTGCAAAACTTTCCGTGTAGCATTTCTGTCGCTGAGCGCTTATGGACAGAACACTGTCATTGATAAGGTGCGCGTGTTCGTTCCGGCCGACAAAGACCTCGAAGTTTCGTCTGTCGTCGCTCCGACATCGGTATATTCGGGCAATGATATCAACCTTTCGTTTACCATTTCCAACAACAGCGCAAAGGTTGTCAGCGCCGCCGATTACACTCTCAAGCTGGTGACTGACTATCCCGAGTCCATAGCTCTGCCGACCACCGTGGACATTCCATCGTTCGGATCAACCACTGTGGATTTGACAGTTCCTGTTACGGCTATCGAGGCTCAGGCTGCCGATAGCTATTCGTTTGCGCTCCAAGTCGTATATGACGGCGATGAAAAGCCCGAGAACAATATCTCGACTGCGGCTGAGGTGGCTGTGGCTTTTGTCGAAGAGGCCTCGCCCACAAATCCCGATGCCAAGCAGCTTGCCGACGGATCGATAGAAGTCTCCTGGGACGCTGCAGGTGACGGACACACCCCGCTCAGCGTCAGCACATCCTTTGAGGGTTGCGAAGGCGGCTTTACAGGTCCGTTTGACGGCTTCACCGCCCTTGACCTCGACCAGGCTGCCGGCGATAGCTACTATATGGTTTCCGGCAGTGCCTTCTTGGTTGTCAAAAAACCGTCTGTGCCTAAAGGCCGCGATGGTGACAATGTCATCGGTCTGACTTTGGGTGCAAACAAGCAGCAGGATGATTGGCTGATTTCGCCCGTGCTTGACTGCAAGGCCGGCGCCACAATGGATCTCAACTTCCTTGTTGCGACAAAGAAATTCACGTCCTCGTCGTACTACTACACTATGGAAATTCTTTACTCCACAGAAGCAGACTATGACGCCGCCAATCCTTCAGCCGCCTTTACAAACAAGGTGAATACACTGAAATCGAGCCATTCGTATGGACAGTTTATCAATTCGGAAACTTTTGTACCCATCAGCATAACCGGCATCCCGTCCGAAGCCAAACGCGTGGCCATACATTTCATTTCCAAGATTTCGTTTACCAGTGCGATATGGATCGATAATGTCCGTATCACCGAGGCTGTGTCCAACCCGCTGCTGGGCTACAATGTCTACGAAAACGGAGTCGGCCGCGTCAACACCGAGGTGGTGGACGCAGCGACAACGTCCTTCAATATCCCCGAAACAAGCATCGTCGATCGTCGCTATTTTATCACCGCCGTATATAGCTCCGGTGAGTCTCAACCGACCGATTTGACGCCGTACTTCTCGGCCGTCAACGATATAGCCGGTGGCGAAGGCCCGGCTGTCAATGTGACTTCGGAAGGTTTGGTAGTCTCCGGCACAGATAATGCCGTAGTTTATGACCTCCAAGGTCGTATAGCTGCGTATGCTCCCCAAGGTGTCGCCGTACGCCTTGCGCCCGGTATGTATATCGTCAAGGCCGGTTCCGAAACCCGTAAAGTTGTGGTAGGCAAGTAATCGCCATCCGCATATACTCAGATAAAAAAAGGTCTGTACCCGATTGAGGTACAGGCCTTTTTTTGTGCCTGCGAGATTGCGGATCGGCTGGGGCGTTGCATGGTCAGGGGCATAGAAATGGGCGCGAATCACTTCGCGCCCTAAGTCTTTGGCGAGCCGCTGCCGTAAAGCGCGGCTGTGCTGTGGTGTGTGTTTTCCCTTGATTACGTAATTATCCTCTATATACAAAATCTTTTGTCAATATCATCGACGCCTACGACTCCGCTCGGAATCGTTCGGCGATGCGTTCGCCGAATTGTCTTTGATTGACAATGCAAAATTACAGCCGCAAGCGAAGTCTGACAATACCTATTTTTGAGTATTTTGAGCCGTCGGATAAATCGTCGGATAGCCGTTATGTCAATAAAAATATGTACCTTTGCGTTGTACAAGAATAATCACTACAACAAAATACAACAATGAAACATCTTCACAACCTCTTGACACTCGTTGCTTTGGCATGCCTTACATTTGGTATGACCGCATGTAACGACGACAATGACGACCCCGATGGCATCGACTTGGTATACAACTTCGGCCGCGAAACCGGAGAGTATAACGCCAACGGCTATTGGGCCGAAGTGCTCAATCCCGAGCAGGGACCTCTCGAGTATACCGGCGTAACGGTATCGCACAAGGTATCCGGATACGAGTATGGCGGCGTCACCACCTATTCATGGACCGGCTTCTGCCCCTCCAAGGTCTCGGACCTGAAGGACTACACCGCTGACGGCACTTGGGTAGACCACCAGTTTGCAGCAATGCCCGGCAAGGGTTACACCACTCCCAACTACCTCGTAGGCTATTGGGATACATCCGAACCGCTTGACAAGGACATCGCCGACCCCAGCTGCTACATCAAATTTGACAGCGAGGTTGTCTTGCTCAGCGCCCGTATCGCCAACACCACATGGGGATACTTCGCTATGAAGAATGGCAGCGCATACAGCAAAGCCTTCGGCGAAAACGACCACTGCTACCTTATCATTTACGGACGTCTTAACGGTGTGAGCGTGTCCTCCCTCAAAGTTCCCCTTGCTTACAACGGCACTATCTTTGACACTTGGCTCGGCGTCGATCTCTCCGGACTGGGTACCGTGGACGAGCTCGTATTCCAGATGGAATCCACTGACAATTCCACTTACAACGGAGTTTCGTACATGAACAACCCGGCATACTTCTGTATCACCGACCTGTACACACATTTCTCCCAATCACCGATAAGACAATAATTTAGTCAATACGACTGAAGAGAATAGGGGCGACCGGGCATTTCGGTCGCCCTTTTTTATGCTCTTCGATGGCGTCTATACCGAAAAAATGGCGTATATTTGCATCTGTCAAAAGGCACTTCCATGCCGGGAGCGCCGTTATGCAAACACCCCAAGATGTTTCTTACCGACCATACCATTACCAAGAGTTTTTTGCGGCGCCTATTGCTGCCTGCATTTATTATACTGACTGTTGTGCTGCCGTCTTGTGTAGGCACAATAGACACGGAAGGCGACCTTGCGCTGGCCGAAGGTGCTATGCGCGAGGGACGCTATGGAGAGGCTGCGGAGATATGCCGCGATATCTTGCAAAAAACGGATAGTACGGCGATTAGCGTCAATCAAATGTGCCGCATTGCGGTCGTGTATGCCACGGCGGCGGACAACGATTGCGACAACGAATTGAATATGGCTCGTGCCTCCGACTGCTTCCGCCGCGCCGCTGCCGTCAGCGCCGATTCAGTATCACTGTTTCTCAATAGTCTGAGCGTTGAGGAGCAGAGCATTGCCAATATGGCGCATCGCTTGGCCTTGGGCACGCACTCGGATCTGCGCGATTACGAGGATTATGTACCCGACAGCATAGACGTGCATTGCCATGAGTGACGACTGGAAAGACGCATTGGCTGCGCTTCGCGGCGCCGTACCGGCCGGCGAGGATGATTCGGCACAGACGACCGACGATGGCGTCGAAGCGGCGAAGGCCAAAACGCAGACTCTCGAAATTGTATACGAACGCAAGGGTCGTGGCGGCCATCCGGCCACAATCGTGGTGTGCCCGCAGGGTATGGCTGACAACGATGTAGACACCTTGGCCGGAACACTGCGCCGCCGCCTCGGTGTGGGAGGCAGCGCTCGTGGCGGCGAAATATTGTTACAGGGCGACCGTCGGGATGCTTTGCACACTATATTGCCGGGTCTCGGCTTCAAGACCAAGGGCTGAAACTCGCCGAAGGTGTCTTTTAGCCCCTAAACCGCTCCGATTGCTTGATATATTACCTCAATACCACGTCCCACTAACCATAAAAATATGCCATCTTCCAAATCCGAACACAATATGTCCCATCTGACCATATATAAAGCCTCTGCCGGCTCGGGTAAGACCTATACGCTTACGCTGCAGTATATTACGCTGCTGTTGGGCGTCAAGGACGCTGACGGTGTATACCACCTAAACCACAAAGACTGTCTGCCGCAAGGCGAGGGCGTGCAACGTCGCCGCCATCGGCATATCTTGGCGGTGACTTTCACGA
Source organism: uncultured Porphyromonadaceae bacterium (assembly GCA_900540625.1). Taxonomy (GTDB): domain Bacteria; phylum Bacteroidota; class Bacteroidia; order Bacteroidales; family Muribaculaceae; genus CAG-873. The sequence goes on from UQGP01000029.1 coordinate 12,756, forward strand.
ATAAGGCTACGGAGGAGATGAAGCAGCGCATACTCAAGGAGCTGCAGGATTTGGCCGATGAGACAAAAGATGCTGCGTATGCGGCGGCATTGATGGATTTGTTCGGATGTACGCGTCGGCAGTTGGCCGAGGCGGCTAATGACGCTATGCGTCAGATTATATTCGATTACAGCCAGTTTCATGTCAGCACTATCGACGCATTTTTCCAGAATGTATTGCGTTCGATGGCTTTTGAATTCGAGCGCCAAGGCGATTACGATATCACTATGGACTCGAACGCGGTCATCAATTTTGCCATAGACGGACTGCTCGAGGAGTTCAATATGGCAGATATGCATCAACGTAAAACCGAGTTTAGCCCGTTGAATAGCTGGATTCTACGCAAGATGGAAGAAGCGGTGCGACAGGGTACGGATTTCAATATTTTCCAGACCAAGGGCTCGGTACGGCGCGGTATTGTGGAGTTTGTCAGCAGCTTTTTTGACGAGGGCTTTGTCGAACACAGCAAGGCTATGAGCCGATGGCTGGAGCAAAGCAATGCCATACGTGATTTCAGAAAAGCCGTTGACGACAAAATCAAGAGCCTTAAAGCGCAATTGGCCATGCAGATGGATGCGGCGAGGAATGCCGTGGGTGGACGCAAGCTAAAGAGCGTAATCTCTAATATTTTGAAGAATAATGAGCCGTCGAATCCCGGAGCCGAATACTATAAGAGGGCGATGGCGGCCGTTTTCGAAGAGATGCCGTTCGGCCCGGCGGATATTTTCAAAGATTACACGCCCACGCCTGCCGAGGCACAGCCAATCCTGGCTGCGCTCAATTCTTATGCCAAGTATTGGGCTGACATCAAGACTCTTGAGATGCTGAGAAAATACATAGGCATGTACGGACTGCAGAAATTGGTGCTGGACCGCGTCGAGCAATGGCGTCGAGACAACAATGTCTTGTTGTTGAGCGATGCTGCCGACCTTATAAGCCGATTTGTGACGCAAGATGATGTGCCCTTTATGTACGAACGTATGGGCGTCGACCTGAGGCACTTCCTGATAGACGAATTCCAGGATACTTCGCGCTTGCAGTGGAACAACTTCCGCCCGTTGCTGAGCAATAGCCTTGCCTCGGGATTTGACAACCTGATTATCGGCGACGAAAAGCAGTCGATATACCGCTTCCGCAATTCGGACGCATCGTTGCTGCATCACGAGGTTGCGGACGAATTCCCCGATGACTACCAACTGAAAGGTGTCAATCCGGGCGAGAATACCAATCACCGCAGCGCCATCGAGATTGTGCGTTTCAACAATACGCTGTTCCATTACATCGCCGAGAAGATGACATTGCCCGGCGGAGGACTCTTTGACAGCTTCGGCAATGTCATACAGGACATCCCGGCACGTCACCGCGATATGCACGGCGTGGTGCGCATCCATATCCCGCCCAAGAAGGAAAAGGACGCCGAGAAGACAGAGAATGCTAATGTCACCGAGGATGAGTCGGTGACGACTGCAATGATTAAAAACATTCTCCGTCAGCACAATGATGGCGGATATCGCTGGGGCGATATTGCCGTACTCACCGACACAAATAATCAGGCGTCGGAATGTGTCGCCGCGCTTATCGAGGCGGGCATCCCGGTGATGTCTGCCGATGCGCTCGAGATTGACCGCGCCCGAAGTGTGGCTCTCGTTATCGGCATAATTCGCCTGATTGCCAACCTGTGGAGCCTGACGGCCGAGGCAGCGGGCAAAGGTCGTAAGACACGCCGCGTGCGTGCTTCGATGATGCTGTGCCGCTTCGAGCTGGCCTTGTATCGCAACGGTACGAACGGCGGAGCTGATGCGGACGATGGTGCGCTTGTGAAAACTATCGAGGAGGTTATGGACGACTTGGCCAACGACCGCCTGAGTGACGACTTCCGCGAGCAACTGGAGCACATCTTGGCGCTGCATCCGTCGACGCTGATGTCCTTGGCGGATATGATTGTCGCCACCTTTGTGCCGCAGGAAATGGCGCAGCGCGAAATGGTGTACCTGAGCGCCCTGTCGGACACGCTGATGGATTACTCCAACCTGTACGGCAACGATATCTACGAGTTCCTGGATTGGTGGGATAGGCAATCCAAACATCCCACGGTCAAGGCTTCGGGCGACACGGACGCCGTCAACGTCGTCACCATACACTCGGCCAAAGGCTTGCAGTATCCGTGTGTGCATCTGCCGTATATGGATTTCAACCTTATTGATGCGAAAAAAGTCGAAAGCGAATGGGTGGCATCGAAAGCCCTCAAGGGTCTAATCCCGGACAAGGTGCTGCCCCCGGCGGTGTTTATACGCTATAGCAAGGATATGAATGAGTATAATACCGGCTTCAAAGATGCGTATATGGCCAATTGTCGCGCCAAGGCTACCGACAGCATCAATAAGGCTTATGTGGCGCTTACGCGTCCCGAACGCGAGCTGGATATATATGTCAGCGCAAAGTCGTCGCAGGCGTTGTCGCGCGACGAAAATACGGGGGCCATCATCGCCGCCGGATTGGATGCCGGGAAGCCGTTTGATGTCTCCTTGGTCAGCGCTGTCGCCGCCATTGACGGCAATACGCCCGTGCCCGATGGTTACGAAAACCGCGACCCGGCGGTCATCGAGGCTCTGGCCGAGCATTTCGAGAGCGCGACAGAGTATGTCTACGGCGCCGATACGCATCCGGATTATGGTGAAGACACGAAGGATGATACGGCCGATGACCTGAACTACGGCACGTACATACGCGACGATACAGCCATAGTCACGCGTGTGGATGCAATCACGCGCATAGATGATGGCGAGGAAGGCTTCGATGACGAGGATGACGAACCGGCTCCCCCCGAAGCGCATGTCCTGGTGGACGGAATATACGAGAACGAGGAGGTGCGTCAGGCTGCCATACGCGGCAAGGTGCTGCACGAAGTCCTCAGCGGCATACGCCGCCCCGAGGATGTATATGATGATGCGGTGGTGACGCCGCTGTGTCGCTGTGCCAGTGCTCATTACCTGCGTCATACGCATAATTACAAAGTTTATCTGGACGATTTACGTGCATTATTCGGTGATGGCGGCACCAATGATGCCGGGCTGCGCCGTTGGTTTGTGGAGACGGACGATAGCATGGAGGAGCAGCCCATATTTGTGCCGCCCGTGCATCCGGATGACGAGGACGACTTCGGCCGGCTGCTGCGTCCGGACCGCGTGGTGATACACGATGGCGTTATGGAAGTCGTCGATTTCAAATTCACCACCCGTGAATATCCCGCCCATCATCGGCAAGTCCACGAATATTGCCGCATCCTTCACATGATATATCCCGAGTATCCCATAAAAGGATACCTGTGGTATATGGACCGCCACGCCGTAGTTCCCGTCAAGCTCGACTGATCAGATAGTAAATCCTGTAAGAGGGGTAAGTCTTATGGGAATTATGAGAATCACGAGAGGGATGGGATTTATGAGACGGGTGATAGAATGTATGAGAATTATGGGATGAGGAGATGGATGAGATTTATGAGAATTGTGCCATTGTTCCCATAATTCCTATTGCTTACATTATTCCCACAATATCCATTATGGAAGCGTATAGGCACAAAAAAAACGCGTGTTGACGCGTTCGAATTTGTGCGCGGCACATTTCTATGCCTTGCTGTCCGAGGACGCCCGGATGGCGCCGCTCGGGGTTGCTTTTCGTGGATTTGTTTGTGTGTTAATTAGTAAAAACTATATCTATATATTACCCTATGAGAAACCATGTATTAGATTTTTCTGATGCAAAGGTAGACAAATGCTGTGATTGCATCCAAATTTTCCACGTTAAATATCTTTAATTAAGCCTATTTGTGGCATTTTGTCCGAATTTCGGCTCTTTTAATGCCCTTTTTGATGTCTGTTGCGGCGCAATCGGCGCAAAAATTGCACACAAGTATACCAATCAAATAGATGGGCGGGGTCGGTACGAACAAAAGCCCGTAACCCGAGATAGTCCCGTATACCCCACCGAGATAGTCCCGTATAAAACTCCGAGACAACCCATCGGCAAAAAAGAAGAAAGAAACCATTCGGCCATGCGGCTTTGAGGTTTCCTTCTTCTCAGATAGTAGTCTTACCAGGATTCGAACCTAGACAGACAGAACCAAAAACTGTAGTGCTACCATTACACCATAAGACTATCGTGATGCCCAAGCGCGGCGCTCCGCGCCTTAAGCGCTGCAAAGTTACGTATATTTTCCCATTCTCGCAAAATTTCTCGCAAAAAATCCTTCCGAAAAAATTTTCTCCCCCTTATTGCAATATAAAAAAAATATAACTAACTTTGCGGATGCAGACCGAAACGCAGAAGCCCGGTCCGGGGTTAAGCGGGAAGGGATGCAAAAAACATAATAGAAAGCGTTTACTCGACGCTCTTTCTTGACGTTCCGAAACTTCGCAACTTTCAGAAATCTTCGTCAAGGATGCAGCAAACAGTGGATGTCCTGTGGATATGTATATTCCGCCAACGACACGCATGTGAATGCCGCTTGTTGGTGTGTTTACACATATTACGCGTGAGGCTTCTGCATATTTGCTCGTTCTACGAAGATGGGCAATGCGAAGGCCTCGGAACGTGAGAGCGAGCAAAAGTACAGACTCTCACGCTTTTTTTGTACCCGCTCGAATCCGGAGAAGTCTATAGAGCATTGCCTTTCTTCTTATAATATTGGATTGTCATATTGCTTGACTGATTTGACTTATTATGAGAATATTACTTTTTCTTAAAAACCTTTTTATTCCAGTCCATGAGAGGAAGATTTCAGAGATATCTCGTAGGATTAGAGAATTGCAGGATTACAGAATAACGAAGGCATCCAAATCAAAGTATTTAGATAATTCTGACTTTGAGGTTGATACTAAAAAGGTCAGTAGGGAGATACGAATATTCGAGCCAAAAGACTTATGTATGGAAGTCTCGATGCGTTCATTAAAAGAAAAACGCATCGAACGCGAAAGGAATAGGATAGAAGGTCTTCGTAATCAAGTGGCACGCAATATGCAGAGTGTTGGAATGCTTCTTAATAGTAACGAGGTCGATAAAGCGGAGAATTTGTTGATAGAAACTTATTCAACGATTAAGGAACTGAATAATCAGGATCTTTTTGACTCATATAATAGGCTTGAGAGGAAGATTTCATCGTTAAGAGAAGAATTACGTTATAAAGAGATTGAACGTAAACGAATTGAGCGAGAACGAGAAGAAGAGGAATGTAGGAAAAAGGAAGAGCAAGAACGTCTTAAAAAAGAGCATTTAGAAATAGCACGGGTGCGAAGGGAGCAAAAAGCCCGTGAATACGAAGAGACGCTTCAAGTAGAGAATCAGAAAAGAATCCTCGAGCGAAAGAGATTATTAGAAATTGTAACATGCAAAAAGAATAATGCCGAGGATTTCTTAAATTACCTAAGAATTAAAGGTATAAAGTATTTCTATCATTTCACTGATGAGATGAACTTGGTATCAATACGCAAACATGGTGGGCTATATTCTTGGTATTATTGTCAAAACAACAACATTCGTATACCAAATGCTGGTGGAGATCAGATGTCAAGAGCTTTGGATTCAAGGCATGGGCTACAGGACTATGTACGCTTGAGTTTTTGCTCTGATCATCCGATGCAATATTCTTTGATGAAAAGGGGCGCGAATCTTGTTTTGTTAAAAATCAAAATTGAGGTTGCTGGATTTAGAGATACACAGTTTTCAAATATGAATGCTGCGGCGAAAGATGTTGCGCATGGACCTTCATTCGAGGATTTATGTCGAGTAAACATATATGCAGTAAAGCAAACATTTGTAAAACGTGAAGATGAAATCTTTCAGGAGCATCAAGCTGAATGTATGGTGAAAACGTTTATCCCGATTGAATACATTGAAAATATAGACAATCCAATAAGGGTGTAGAATGATATATATTGAAAGTAAGAGAAGAAAGGTTGAGCGTATTCAGACGCAATATCCGGAGGCTGATATATTGGATATTACATCGGTCTCTATATACGCATATGCGAGATTATTAAGCCCATTCTATCCACATGGTAATATCCCTGTTCCGTTCACACCGAATGTTTATTCAATGTCAGTTGAGGGGATTTGGCAAGGGCTGAAGGTTTTTGAATTGTATGATGTGGACGTTTCAAAATTTCAAAATGCGACAATGAAAGGTATGAAGCGAACGGTTAGGCGTTTTGGTAAACCACTTGGGCATCGCCAGGGCGTTTGGGGCGAAAAATTATTAGATTATTTTGAGGCGCGAATACAAATATACCTTCCTTCGTATAAGTGGGTTCTTGACAATGTGCCGCAAGTTAAGGCTATTGTAAAGAGAATTGCAGAAAGAGCTATAAATCATGATATAGTCTTTTTAGATTATAATACTAATGATGATTATAGAGATCTGACTGCCCCTTTGTCTCATGCTGGGTTACTAAAAATGTATATAGAAGGAAAATACCCGAACTTGAATGACAATAAGGTACTTAGTTCGCAGAAAGCTCCGGAAGAGCGCAAAATAGGATAGATAATAACAAATATCTAAACAATACTAATATAAATTATTATATGTATAATCATGGAAGATTCTGAGATAATACTTTTGGCTGTAGCAATCATGGTCGTTCTTGTTGTTATTGCACTTCAAATTAAATCGTTTTTAGATACAAGGGCAAAAATCAGTAAACTTACATGTTTTTTTCCTGATATAAGTAAACTATCTATAATCCATTCTTCTATAAAAAAATCCGATATAGAAACACCGTCTGCGCTAAAGTATTTCTTAAAGAATCCGCGTAAACGTATGGATAATACCCCACTATCATCCGACGCGTATGAAGAATGTTCATCAATTCCACAAGATGAATATGTAGATGTTGACTTAATTAAGGACGTAGAACGCGAAGGCTTCTTATTCAATGAAGTTATTGATGAAACTAACGCCTATCTTTGTAAGAATGTTGGAACGTCTGCTGATTTTACTATACTTGAAAGTATTTGTAACAGCAAAGTAATGGCCGTGGAAACAGAGATACAGAATACTATAAATGTGCCGCTATACCTTGGCCTTGGTGGCACTTTTATCGGCATAATAGTGGGACTCGTGGGTGTTGTGTCTAATATCGATGTTATTTTTGGCAAGGGCTCTGCTGAGGTAACATCGTCTCCGATACAAGCTTTACTTGTGGGTGTTGTTATTGCGATGTTCGCAAGTTTTGTAGGGCTGGGACTTATGACATGGAATTCTGCTGTTGAGCATAAAAACGCATTGCGAATTTGCGATAAGGACAAAATATCTTATTTTGATTTCTTGCGCCGAGAATTGATGCCATCGTTATCGAATAGTATGGCGTCTAGTCTAAACTCTCTTAAAAGTGTTTTAGGTGAGTTTATCGGGAAATTCGGAGGAAATCTATCTGCATATAATGCCTCCGCCGAAATTCTTAATGACAACATAGAAAAACAGCACTTGTTGCTTGTTGAAGTTAATAAGATGAATCAACTTCAGATTGCAACTACGATAGCGGATGCATTTAAGCAGCTAAATCAGTCAGCACAAGCAATCTCCACGTTTCACAGGTATCAAGAAGATTTAAATTCTACTATTGAAAAAGTAGATATCGCACTTTCTCGGATTGACAATATTATATGTTCATTTGATGATTTTGCCAAGGCGCTAGCTATAGTGGTCGAAAATCAAGGCGTTACAACAGCGCTGCAGACGGCCTTTAAGGCATCAATAGAACAACATTTCCCTATCGGGGCTGAGGCTCGTGAGATTTGGCGAAAGGAGTTTGATATCTTAACGGCTGATGCGAAAGCTGTAACAGAGGAGCTGAATAGTCAACTAAAAGCCTCTACAGAATACATTCGTTTGTTTACGGAAACGAATAAAGATTCATTCCTTGCTCTTGGAAATCTTGAAGAAGTTTTGGATTCGCTTGTAAAGTATGCAAATGTTCAGGCAACATGTTATAAGGACCTTAAGGATGAAATTCAGGCCATGAAAGAGTATCAATCTAAAGCTGAAGCTAATCAGTCAAGGTTGAATGCAGATCTTCTCATTGCCGTAAAGGAGATGATGGCAGCAGTTAAAGCGATAAAGAACGTATAGAATGACTAATATGAAACAAAGCGATTCTTTTTGGACAAGCTATTCAGACTTAATGACTAGTCTGTTTTTTGTTATGTTGGTTTTGTTTATTGTCTGCCTTGTTAAGGTAAATGGCGTTAATCATGAATTAAGGCGGGCGAAAGATGCAGCTGTTGGTAAGGCCGAAAAGTTAGAGAGCATACTTCAACTAAAAGAGCAGTTTAAAATATTATCAAAATCTACCTGTCTTGAATATGATTCCAATAGAAAGATGTTTTATGCTAAAGATTTTCAAGAAAAGGAGATTTTTATGCCCTTTGATGATAAAATAAAAGAAGTTTTTCTCCCTCTTGTCGATCGTGTTGGAAATGATCTTATAAGAATTCTTAGTGAACTAAATTCAAATCGTCGATTTAGTTATCAGCTAGTGATTGAAGGTAATGCCGCCATTCCATGGGAAAAGATGCAAGACGGTTCATATAATCCGGATAATGTAGAAGTATATAAATTGAGTTATTGTCGTGCTTTAGCATTGTATAATAGATGGAAATCTAAGGGTCTTGACTTTCGTCAATACAATACAGAGATTGTTATAGCTGGTAGTGGGTTTAATGGCATTAATCGAGATAATGTTATAGAGGACTATAATAAAAGATTTATCATTCAGATTATTCCAAAAATTGATCGTCCCGAATGAGTCTTATTGTTTGTGTCCTGTTGATACTAAGTATTGTTATAGCTAGTGTTTTTGCTGTTAACAAAATTAGTGAGAATGTGAATGAGAATGATATATTCTCAAGTCGCAAAATAAAAGTGATGGCCTTAGTTGGTAAAGATTGGGGCAGCCTAAATAAATCTGATAAAAAGATTATATCATCATTTCCGAAAGAAATGTGGCTTGAATGGTCAGATAGGCTTAATCAATTAATAATTGTTTCTACGAAGTATGCAGATGTTATGTCGGCGTATATTCTCCAGTATTATTCATATGTAAGTAAGCAACCGCATTTTTGTGAGTATAAATTGTTCTCTCCTGTAGCAAATAGATGTAAGGTGTTGCTTGAGTGTATGAGGTTTGAGGACATATTGCACCTTTCAATGATAACTGAGGATGATTGGCAAAAAAGACAACGGGTAAAGAAAATAGCAGAGTCCATCTGTCTTAATAATACTGATGCTATTCGAGAAATTAAGATAACAAAACAGCCATTGTTAGATGAAGATATAGTAAGGCTGGATAAAAGGATACAACAAATTCAGAAACGGTATGTTGTTGCGTCGGAATATAAAACTTGGATTAAGAAGCAATCGGATTATTGCGACACTATTTTTAACTTATATGATGGGTCGAAGAATGAATTTTGCTGCTATCAATATGAGGTTGCATTCAAAAGGCCATTGCCTTCAGGAGCGGTTGTGAACGATAGTTTTAACATATATCAGTTTTTTTATGATTGTGAATCTCCGTTTTATGAGGAACAACAAAAACAATTGAATTTCCATATGGTACAGCCTCAGACATTGCAGAAGTTTAAGGACGGAAGATGGCATTGCAATGACGCTGTGTATGATGAAATAGTGGCATTTATCAAGATGCTGTCTGACGGCAATGAACTGCTTGTGGTTTTTAATAATCATACGGCGTATAAATGGAGTGATGGAACGTATAATTTCCATTATGCATATTTAAAGTCTTGTCTTGAGAAAACTGGGGTTCCATATATTAACATAGAGCAACTTGCATCGATAGCGGACGGTTTTGACTATGGTTCAATTTTTGTTTTTGATTTAATTACGGTTAATGAGGATTTGTTGCTTACGTCTAAACTGATTGCGGAGGTGTTTTCTATAAAGGTCCCCACTATAGTTTGGTGTTCCTTAATCAAAGAATTCGATAAGGATGAAATGGAAGAGCTGTGTAAGCTTGCAACAAAGGATGTGTCCCAATGATGAGCTTGAGTCGCGAGCATTTTTCGGGCATTTTGTCTCGCCCTGAAAAAAGTTGACTCATAAAAGAGTCAAAAGATGATAAGATTTCAGAGTCTGCCGAGACAAAAGCGGCAAGCCATTTGCGATGAAGTCTTGCGACTTTATGTGGAAATAGATCTCAGATATGGAGAAATCGCAGAAGTAAAAGAAGTAAAAGGGAAATAAGTTTGCACAATTGAATATATTGTGTGTAACTTTGCGTCAGAACATCCAGAGATAACAATCATGAGAAAGAAAAGAACAGAAGCCGGCGAGGAAGATTACGACAAGCTGCGGGCGGAGGCGGAGCGGCTGCGCAAGGAGCTTCGAGAGCAGAAAATGCGGGCAGAGGCTCTTGATACGATGATCGATGTGGCAGAGGAAATGTTTGACATACCGATTAGGAGAAAAACTGACGATAAAAGGTGAAATGCCGGTATGTGCGGCATTCCTGTGTCTATGCGGGTTTGGTGTTGTGCATGCGGAATGGGAAAGTTTTGCTCGGCGGAGGGGGTGATTGCGGTTACGGAAAAAAGTTGTATTTTTGTGGGTGAATAAGAAGGGATGCGTCCGGGCGGTATGCCGTCTCGGGACGTGGTTCTGTATGCTCGTCCCACGGGCATATAATCGGGACACTCAGAACGGATGCGCTTCGGACGAACCTCAAGCGGAGGCACTCAGAACGGACGCTTCGGACGGAGGTCGAGAGATGAACCGCATCCTGATAATGAATGTTTTTGATAATGAATGATTTGTCATCGAATAATATGAATAAGGATACTCACGATATAGATGCTTGGGGCAATGGCGCGCGCGGCGGAAATTCTGCCGCGGCTGAAACGGGCCGTGGCGTGGTCAGTGCCGTGGCCGCTCGCGAGGGTGCGGCGGCTGAGGGCTCGGGCGAGGCTTTGCGCGAGGCTGTGGGCGGCGAGTATAAGTATGGCTTTGTGAGTGATATCGATACGGATATCATTCCGCAGGGCCTGAATGCGGATATCGTGCGCCTGATTTCGCAAAAGAAGGGCGAGCCGGACTGGCTGCTCGATTTCCGTCTGCGTGCATACGAGCATTGGCGGACGTTGACGCCGCCTAAGTGGGGGCATTTGCAGATGCCGGATATTGATTTTCAGGCGTTGAGCTATTACGCTGCGCCGCGTCGTAAGTCGGACGCGCCTAAGAGCCTGGAGGAAGTGGACCCGGCAATTTTGGATACGTTCAATCGGCTGGGCATCTCGCTGGACGAGCAGAAGGCGCTGTCGGGCATGGCCGTGGATGCGGTTATGGACAGCGTGTCGGTGAAGACAACGCATAAGGAGAAGTTGGCCGAGATGGGCATTATCTTCTGCTCGTTTTCGCAGGCTGTGCGCGATTATCCCGACTTGGTGCGGCGCTACCTGGGCAAGGTGGTGCCGTATACGGACAATTTCTATGCGGCGCTCAACAGCGCGGTGTTCTCCGACGGGTCGTTTGTGTATATCCCCAAGGGGGTGCGCTGTCCGATGGAGTTGTCTACGTACTTCCGTATCAATGCTGCGGGCACGGGCCAGTTTGAGCGTACGCTCATCGTGGCCGACGACGATGCGTATGTGAGTTACCTTGAGGGCTGTACGGCGCCTATGCGTGACGAGAATCAGTTGCACGCGGCCATCGTCGAGATTGTGGCCGAGGAGCGTGCCGAGGTCAAGTATTCGACGGTGCAAAACTGGTATGCCGGCGACCGCGAAGGTCGTGGCGGCGTGTACAACCTCGTGACCAAGCGCGGTTTGTGTCGCGGCGACCACTCGAAAATCTCGTGGACGCAAGTGGAGACCGGCAGCGCCATCACGTGGAAGTATCCCGGGTGCATCCTCAAGGGGGACGGCAGCGTGGGCGAGTTTTACAGCGTGGCTGTGACCAATAATTTCCAGCAAGCCGATACGGGCACCAAGATGATACATTTGGGACGTGATACGCGTTCGACCATCGTAAGCAAGGGTATCAGCGCCGGCCGCAGCCAAAACAGCTACCGAGGCCTGGTGCGCGTGGCTTCCGGGGCTTCCGGGGCGCGCAACTACACGCAATGCGACTCGCTGCTGCTTGGAGACAGATGCGGTGCGCACACTTTTCCCGACATAGATGTCGCCACCGATGACGCTGTGGTCGAGCACGAGGCCACGACGTCCAAAATCAGCGAGGAGCAGCTGTTTTACTGCAATCAGCGCGGCATCCCCACCGAGGAGGCTGTGGGACTGATAGTCAACGGCTATGCCAAAGAAGTTATGAATAAATTGCCGATGGAGTTTGCCGTGGAGGCACAGAAGTTGCTTTCCATCACCCTCGAAGGGTCTATCGGCTGAGAAATCGGATATACAGCATATACATATGAGCAACGATATATTATTACAAGTCAAGGGGCTACGAGCCTCTACGACCGAGGGTAAGGAAATTCTCAAGGGTATCGACCTGACCATCCGTCCGGGTGAGGTGCACGCCATCATGGGGCCCAACGGCTCGGGCAAGAGCACACTCAGCGGCGTACTGGCCGGCGATCCGCGTTTTGTGGTGACTGCCGGCACTGCCACTCTGGGCGATGCCGACCTGCTGGCGCTGTCGCCCGAGGATCGTAGTCACGAGGGGTTGTTTCTGTCCTTCCAGTACCCAGTGGAAATACCCGGGGTGAGCATGGTCAACTTTATGCGTGCGGCTGTCAATGCCAAGCGCCGTTACCAAGGCCTTGAGCCACTGGGCGCCGCAGACTTCCTGAAACTGATGCGCCAAAAGCGCTCCGTCGTCGAGTTGGACAATAAATTGGCCTCGCGCTCGGTGAACGAAGGCTTTTCCGGCGGCGAGAAAAAACGCAACGAAATCTTCCAGATGGCAGTACTCGAGCCTCGGCTGAGCATTTTGGACGAGACGGACTCGGGCCTCGACATCGACGCCCTACGCATCGTTGCCTCCGGAGTCAATCGTCTGCGTACCGATCGCAACGCCACCATAGTGATTACGCACTACCAGCGCTTGTTGGACTACATCAAGCCTGACGTAGTACATATATTATATAAGGGACGTATCGTCTACACCGGCGGCCCCGAGTTGGCGCTCGAACTTGAGCAGCGCGGCTACGACTGGATCAAGGAACAAGTGGACGAAGTCTAATGAAAGGGCAGAGCATGAACGCCAATCCATTACAACAATACATCGATTTGGCCCGCGAGCACCGCGACCTTCTCGAGAGCGGCTCGCCGGCGGTGATGAACGCCCTGCGCGACCGTGCCGCCGAGGTGTGCGCCTCCGTGGAGCTGCCTCGTGATGGCAGCCGGCCCTATCTGTATACCTCGCTGCGCCGGATGTTTGCGCCCGACTTAGGCGTCAATATTTCGCGCTTGCCTTTTAGTGCTACCGCTGCCGATGCTTTCCGTTGTCGTGTGCCCAATATCAGTACAGCCGTCGGCATCGTGGCCAATGATACTTTTGCAGACGATCAACCCGGCTTATCCAACCTTGGCGCCGGTGTCACCGTGTGCAGCCTGCGCCGTGCCGCCACTCTGATGCCCGAAGTGCTGCAACGTCATTATGGCACCATTGTAGACATTGAAGACATGCGCAATGGCGATCGTGCCGCCGTGGCCCTGAACACACTTTTGGCACAGGACGGCATCCTTGTACATGTTGCACGCGGCGTACATGTCGATCGTACCATCCAGCTGGTGCAGGTGCTCAATGCCGCCGCACCGACCCTGGCTGTACGCCGTATGCTCATCGTCCTCGAAGCCGGCGCCGATGCATCGCTACTGTTGTGCGACCACACCGCCCCCGGCGCTGCCGCGTCTACCATCTCGCAGGTCACGGAGGTATACCTCGGCGAAGATGCTTCGCTGTCACTATATACGCTCGAGGAATCAGCCTCGGACACCTCGCGCCTATGTCGTACCGGAGTTTGTACCGGCCGTGGCGCACGCCTGTCCATGGCGCCGGTTACTCTGCTGTGCGGCACCAGTCGCAACAACATCGCCGTGTCCCTCGAGGGGGAGGGCGCCGAGTGCAACATCAACGGTATGGCCCTGGCCGATGGCTCCATGGTGGCCGACAACAATTCGGTGGTCTACCACAAGGCGCCGCGCTGCACCACCTTGCAAAATTTCCGCTACGTAGTCGATGACCAAGCCCGCGGCTCTTTCGAGGGCATGATACATGTAGCCAAGGGAGCGCATCACACCAACGGCGAACAAAACAATCGCAATGTTCTGCTGTCCGACGGTGCTCGTATGCACTCGCTGCCGCAGCTCGAAATATACTGTGACGACGTCAAATGCGGTCACGGCAGCGCCACCGGGCGCCTGGACGAGCGCCAGATGTTCTATATGCAAAGCCGCGGCATCCCCGCCGCCGAGGCGCGCACGATGCTTATCCAAGCATTTATGGCGGATATCTTGGACGCAATACGACTGGAGCCGCTGCGTCTGCGTCTGCAGATGCTTGTTGACAATCGCCTGCGTCGAGATGCCGCACCTTCGGGATGCGCCGACTGCAATATTTGTCCGCAATAATATATCACAAGACAATGTCCGACACCAAATTAGACATAGAAAATATCCGCGGCCAATTTGCCATACTCAGCCGCAAGGTCAACAATCGTCCGCTTGTCTATCTGGACAATGCCGCCACTTCGCAGACCCCGGCACGCGTCCTCGACACTCTCAATGAGATGTATACCTGCCATCATGCCAACGTCCACCGCGGCGTCCATAGCATTTCGCAGGAGGCGACAGACCGTCTCGAGCACGTGCGCCATCGCGTAGCACTTCGACTTGGCGCCGCTTCGGATCAGGAAATCATCTTTACGCGCGGCACCACCGAGGCCGTCAATCTTGTGGCCGATACCTATTGCCGACTGCTCTCGCCCGGCGATGAAATCCTCGTGACGGTCATGGAGCATCACTCGGATATCGTTCCTTGGCAATTGGCGGCCCAACGTAACGGGTTGAAAGTCCGCGCCGCCGGCATCCGTCCGGATGGGGCGCTGGATCTCGACTCGGTGTCCGCTATCCTATCCGAGGGTCGCGTGCGCCTTGTCGCTGTCTGCCATGTCTCTAACGTCTTGGGTACGGTCAATTCCGTGCGCCGTATCGCCGATTTGGCACATGCCGCCGGTGCCGTCGTCCTGGTGGACGGGGCTCAGGCAGCCGCGCACATGCGCATAGACGTGGCCGCCCTCGGCGCTGATTTCTACGCCTTTTCGTCGCACAAAATGTACGGCCCCACCGGCGTCGGCGTCCTATACGGGCGACGCGAATTGCTGGATCGGATGCCGCCGTATCAGGGTGGCGGTGAGATGATTGCACACGTGGATATCGACCATACGACCTTTGCCGATTTGCCTTTCAAATTCGAGGCCGGAACGCCCGATTTTACCGCCGTGGCCGCCTTCGATGCTGCTTTCGACTTTATTGACAGCATCGGCATCGATGCAATGGCCGCCCACGAACATACGCTGCTTGACGAGGCCACGCGTCTGATGCGCGACCGTCTACCCGGCGTACGCATCTTCGGCACCACGCCCGACAAAGAGCCCGTGATTTCGTTCCTCCTCGAGGGCATACACCACTATGATACCGGGATGCTGCTGGACCAACTCGGCATAGCCGTTCGTACCGGACACCATTGCGCTCAGCCGCTGATGACGGCACTCGGCATCGAAGGTTGTGTACGAGCCTCATTTGCAGTGTACAACACCTTGGACGAAGTGCACGCCTTTGTCGACGGCCTTGTTCGCGTCCAAAACATGATAAAGAATTAACACCCAAAGGCGATGTTTTGCCACGCCTAATTCAGCCACGTATGCACAAAACCATCCTCATAACACTCCTCACGCTACTTTCGGCCATCCTGCCGGGATGTTCCGGACCGGACTCTTTCGAAGTCAAAGGCCACGTCAAAGGCGATGCAACCATCAATCTCAGAGCATTATACTACGTTGACGGGGCGCTCCAAAGCTCGATATTCCCGGCCGATCGAGGCTCGTTTGCCTTCAAGGGACGTGCGCCCGAGGGCGCCGTTGTCGAGATTTTGGACAACGATTACCGACTGCTCGGGCGCTTCTATGCCGTGAATGGCGATGAAATAGACGTGACCATAGACCCCAAATCGCCGGCAGCGATGAAAGTCGAGAAAGGCAACGAGGCCGCCATACGCTGGGCGCAATGGCTCAACGCCAATGCCAAGATTCTTGACGGTCGCAACAGTAAGGCTATCAACGCCTTGGTCGCAAAATACGTCAAGGCTCATCCGCAAGACATCGTCTCAACACTGATTGTCACCACCGTATATGACGCTTCGGCCGACCCGGAGGGAGCGTCTAAGTTGTTGTCTTCCATCGCGCCCGAGGCTCGTCCGACGGCGCTGACAGATGCCTTTGCCACGCTGCTGACGTATGCGGATACAAGCGCCGGCAAACGTCGCGTTTCTCCGTTGACGCTTATGGCTCAGGGTGATACGGTGACCACCTTCAGCCCGCGTAAACACAGACTTAGCCTTCTGGTATTCTCGGACGAAAACAGCGGACGCGCCGATAGTATCGTCCCGGCGCTGCGACGCCTTCGCAAGGCTCACACCGACAAAGCATTGGGCATAATAGATATTTCGCTGGATACCGACACCCTGGCATGGCAGAGCAGTACGCGCAACGATACCGCCACTTGGGATGCCGCATGGGGTACGGGAGGCATAGCTTCGGCAGCGCTGAGGCCGCTGGCCATACCCCGGCTTCCGTACTTCATCGTCACGGATAGTGTCGGCTCGCAGATTTATCGTGGCGCATCCATATCACAGGCGCTCAAGAAGATAGATAAATAGGCTGTAATCCGCTAATTATAATCTCCGTATGCTTGTCAAGATACACGGCGCTGCCATTCAAGGCATAGATGCCATAGGCGTGGACATAGAACTGACCGCTGTCCACAATCCATCGACCATCATTACTATCGTGGGCCTGCCGGACACTGCCGTCAAAGAGTCGGTGGACCGTGTGCGCTCGGCCATACGCGAAAGCGGATACGCCGTGCCTACCGGGATTACCACCATCAACCTCGCCCCGGCGGATGTCAAGAAGGAGGGTAGTGCATACGACCTGCCCATTGCTATTGCGCATCTTATAGCCAATGAGGTGATTTCGGCGCCCTCGGTGGACCGTTTTATGATTATGGGCGAGTTGTCGCTTGACGGCAGCGTCCGCCCCATACGCGGCGCCTTGTGTATGGCCATTCTGGCTCGTAACGCAGGTTTCGACGCCATTATCCTTCCGCGAGACAATGCGGCGGAGGCAGCCGTCGTCGACGGTATCGATGTCATCGGTGTCGAAAATCTCAAGCAGGTGGCCAATCTGCTATGCGGTGCGGCTGACATCGCCCCCACGCGCAGTGATGTGGACGCACTGTTTGCTACGACGGACAATGACAATGCTTTGGATTTCAGCGATGTGCGAGGCCAGGAAGAGGTCAAGAAAGCTTTGGAAATTGCGTGTGCCGGCGGCCACAATATTCTGATGATAGGCTCGCCCGGCTCGGGCAAATCGATGATGGCCAAGCTGTTGCCTACGATTTTGCCGCCGTTGACCCTGGAAGAGGCGCTGGAAACCACGCGAATACACTCGGTTGCCGGGAAATTGCCCGGCGGAAGCCATCTGCTTACGCGTCGCCCGTTCCGTGCACCGCACCATACTATTTCGCCCGTCGCACTTGTGGGCGGCGGCGTCAATCCCATGCCCGGCGAGATTTCGCTGGCGCATAACGGGGTATTGTTTTTGGACGAGTTCCCTGAATTCAACCGTCAGGTATTGGAAGTGTTGCGACAGCCGCTCGAGGATGGCGACATCTGCGTCAGCCGCGCCAAATACTCGGTGACTTACCCGGCACGCTTTATGCTCGTGGCATCCATGAATCCCTGTCCGTGTGGCTATTACAATCATCCTACGCGTATGTGCACCTGCCCTCCCGGTGCTGTTTTGCGCTATAAAAATCGTATTTCGGGGCCGCTATTAGACCGTATAGACCTGCACGTACAGGTCCAGCCGGTGGACTTCAATACCCTCGCCGACAGCGCTCCGGCCGAAAGTAGCGCCGAGATTCGCGCGCGCGTCATTGCTGCCCGCGAAATCCAGCGCCGCCGTTTTTCCAATATCGAGGGCGTACACTGTAATGCGCAGATGAACAGCAATTTGATACGCCGATTCTGCGCCATAGACGACCGTGGTCGAGCAATACTCGAACGGGCGATACGTCTATACGGTTTTTCGGCGCGCGCTTACGACCGCATATTGCGCGTAGCTCGCACCATCGCCGACCTCGAGGGTCTTGATGCAATCGATGCGCGTCACATCGGACGTGCTTGCATGATGCGTTCTTTCGAACGCGAGGACTGGGGCGTGACCAACCTCAATCCCTCCAAACGTCAAAATTGACGTCTACCTTCATATTGTATAACGAGGGCGCCGGCTTCGTCGGCCCGCCCGGCTTTATCGCTAAAAAAAAGGTGTCGGCGCTTTATTTTTGAGTTGCAGGGCCGGAGTGTAATGGCTGAATTGATAAAATGCTATTTAATACGCTTGTATACTCGCGTCTGGCACTGCGGTTGGCTTTCTTTTTGTAATGACTGTATTTGTTTAATAGTTAAATTCCGTTAAAATTCAAGAAAAAAAGGGGAGAAAGTTTTGCCGGTAACGGGAAAAGGCGTAACTTTGCATCCGCT
>UQGP01000030.1 GCA_900540625.1 uncultured Porphyromonadaceae bacterium
TGAGTTCTACAAAATGATTCATTAATTTTGCACTTGCCACTTGACTCTACAAAATATACAATGCGAGGTGCGGATGATGGTAATATCAGAAATAATGTATATCTTTGGGCGATAAAACTATATCTACGATAACCGATAACCTTTACCACGACTATGATCAAAAGAATAATGTTGACACTTGCCATGGTTATGTCGATGTCGGCCGTTTCGGCCAAACCGATATTTGTGGGACACCGTGGCAGTCTATATGGGCTTGAAAACTCGGTGGAGTCGTTTACGAACGGCGCCAAGATGGGTTATCAGTACTTGGAAACAGACATCAAAGTGACCAAAGATTTGCAGTTTGTGTGTACGCACGATGATGACCTCACGCGCCTTGGCGGCACCCTGAGCATCGCCTCATCGACGCTCGAACAGTTGCAGGCCGAGCCGCTGTCGCAGACACGTGGTGGAGTGGCCTATACAGGGCGTCTATGCTCGGCCAAGGAGTACTTGGATGTCTGCCGTCAGTACAACGTGCGGCCGCTCATCGAGCTCAAATGGGCCACCGGCATCAATTCAAACGATTGTTCCAATATCCCGTTGCTGATCAAATTCATCGAAGAGCAAGGCTTTCGCGACAAGTGCATCATTCTGACTTCCATGAAACCATGTCTGGAGTATATACGAAAAAACTATCCCGACATCACCTTGCAATTCCTGACGGGGCAGTACTGGGCCAATCATTTTGACTGGTGCGTGGCCCAAGGTATAGACGTTGACATTCAGGCCGGATACTTCGATAAGTCCACCGTCGAGAAATTCCATGAAGCCGGACTCAAGGTCAATATGTGGACACTGAATTCCGATGCCGATTACGTGAAATACGGCAATTGGGGCTGTGATTTCGTCACCACCGACTATCTTGATCCCAAGACGGTGTCCGAGCTTGACCCTTTGGCATCCATAGTCCCCAATAAGGTGGACTACCCCGTCAATAAGCTGCTACCTCGTGGCAATTACAAGCCTCAGTCCGGAGGCCCTTATCCGACGCCGGACGTTATCAACGGTACGACAATGCGCATGGCCGCTATGCACGGATATATGTGGAGCGTCTTGGTGGAGAAAGACGGGGGCGTAGCCATATACGATTTTGATTACTATGGTCTCAAGCTCAAGGAACGCAAAATGCCCGTGGACGTCGCCGTCAAGTCTATCGCCTATACCGCCGATGGTTATCTGCTGGCGGTCTCCGAGGTCAAGGCCGCATCGACAGGCGTCAACCCCCTCACGGTATATACCTGGGATGACGCCGAGGCCCAACCGCGTGTGCTTGCCGAAATCACTGCGCCCGGGCAGGCTGTTGCAGCAGGAGATGTAGAATTGAACGAACGTTTTGCCGTTTCGGGTAATCGTGACGATATCCGGATGTATTTACCGGCACGAATCGGGGATGCCGCGACATTGACTTTCTGTGTCGTGTACATCAAGGACGGCAAGATGACCAAATCGTTTGTCGCCGCCACCGATATTGCCGCCGCAGCGCTTGCCGATTGCCGCGTGGTGGTGACACCTACATCGCGCGACCATATCCTGGTGATATCCGACAAGGAGCGATTGTGTCGCGAATACGCTTTTGACCGTGAAACGGGCGAGATGAAGGCGTATACCGAGTTTGATTCGACAGCGGCCGTTGTGGCTCGCTGTTTTTTTCGCCGCGGTTCCAAACCATATATGGCATCCTTGGACGATAGCGGCAAGATGTCTTTTGCAGCATATTATGCCGGTAAGGCCGAGCCGCTGGACGAGGTTGTCTCCATTGCCACAGGAGTCACGTCCACAGCCGAGACTTTCATAGGTGCTGAGCCGTGCTATTGCGGCATCAGGGTACATGTGCTCACCGTCGACGGCCATGTGGCTTCGGTGCAGATGCACGATGAAATAATACCCGAACCGGTCGAGAATGCAGATTTTGTGGCCGAACGCATCTGGCAGCGCAGTGTCGCCACGGGTGATGCTACCGCCGAGATTATAGACGGCACTAACGCCCAGCAGGGTACAGCCGTACGAGGTCGGTTCTATATCAACGACCGCTCTACAAAGACACTCAATGTATTCGACATCAAAGGCAACCTGACCACACTGCCCGGAGGCGCCGGCTACGGATGCTGTCGTGACGACAGGGGCAATGTGATTGTGCGCAACGACCTTTCCACCGGTACAACGCACGAGTTTCTGATATATAGGCTGACGGAAAGCGGCGTTAACGACTATACGGTAGAATCCGAGCCCGTATCCGTCACTTGCGAAGTGCCGATAGCCGGCCAGACCAACTTCATCAGTGCTTCGGGAGATGTCTTCGGCGACGACGGGCATATATACTTGTACCCCAACAAGGCCGCGGCGGTCAATATCATCTGCATGTCTCGGGGCAAAGTCGTCAAATGCGTTTCCAAAGACGGCCTTGCCATGACCGGTACTACTGCCGGGTATGTCTACCCCATCGAGGATGACTCCGAAAATTGGTTGTACCAAGTGCGCGGAACCGGCATATACCGCTACTGCGGAGGTGACAACATTGCCGTGTCCACCACGCGTGCCGGCACCACCGCTCCGGCTCGCAACAGCACCACCGGTTTCGCATACTTCGTGTATCGCGGCCACGAATTCCTGGTGCACAACTCGGGCAAAAACTATCTCGGCGGCCTCACTATACGCAACCTCACCACAGACAAGGCCATAGCCTCCTTTGACCCCCTCGGAAACAAGGGTTATACAGAGGGCGGCAATTACTCCGTATCCAACTGGATTATTCCGGAAATCGGAGGCTTCATCAACGGCTACTGTGTCAATATTTACCAGTACTGTCCTGCCAACGGGCTGGCCATCGTCAGATTGTATGACCAAAACCAGGGCGTTGAAGACATCGCGGTCGATACGGCTGTGCCGACGCTGAAAGTCGTTCAAGAAGGTGATGTACTATATGTCGTCGGCGCCGAGCGCTTTACGGTGTACTCGCTTGACGGCATCGCTCGCCGCCGTGCCGTCGCCGGCAATGCCGACGTTTCCGGCCTTGCACGGGGCATATATGTCGTAGCCGCCGAAGACGGCCGTACCGCCAAGATTGCCATCCGGTGACCACTTCCGTTGCCCCGCCACATCCTACGGCGGGATACCTGCATGAGCGCTCCGCAGCATCGCCCTGATGATGGATGCGGGCTTTGTCCGAACTTCCGTTTCTGCGCCCTTTCCGTCTATTTAACAAACATTTGATGTCATATATAACAAATAATCATTAACTTTGCAAGTTAATCATCGGTTGTCGGCCTTCCGATAAGAGGTCACCCCGATATTGCAATTGACACATATACACACATAAAACCATAAACACACATCTTATGAAATTGCAACGTAAAATCGTCACTCTGGCGACTTTGGGTCTTGCCCTCAGTGCCGCCGCCGTGCCCGCCAAGCGCGAAGTGCGTACAGTGACACAGCCCGACGGAACGACTATCGAAGTCCGCATCGTCGGTGACGAATATCTACATTACATGGTTACGAATGACGGAAATATCGTCAGCCGCGATACCGATGGCCGTTATTGCTATGCAAAGGTCGCAACCGACGGCCGCATCATCTCCACCGGCATTTCCGTCACCAAGAAAGACGCTCCCGACCTTGATGTCACCAACCTCAGCGACATCAATACCTCGGAACTGCGCGCACAGCGCATTCAGGCACGCAATGCCGCTGTCAAACCGCAGCGGCTTAATGCTCCGGCTCGCTCAAACGGCGACCCCAGCAGCGGAATAGGTCGCTTCACAGACTTCCCCGCCAACGGCGAAGTACGTGCGCTGGTACTGCTGGTACAGTACAAAGACGTCAAATTCACCCTCTCCGACCCCAAGACATACTTCGATGATATGCTTAATAAGGACGGATTTAACCAATACGGAGGTACCGGCTGCGCAGCCGAATACTTCCGCGAAAGCTCCAACGGACAATTCCGTCCCATCTTCGATGTGTACGGCCCGGTGACACTCGGTCAAAACCGCAGCTATTACGGCGGCAACGATTATTACGGCAATGATGTGCAGCCGCATCTGATGGTGACACATGCCCTTGCAGCCCTCAAAGATCAAGTAGACCTGAGCAAGTACGATGCCGACAACGATGGATACGTAGACAATGTATACGTGTTCTACGCCGGCCAGGGCGAGGCTTCGTACGGCTCGGAAGAAACCGTATGGCCTCACTCGGCACATATCAATGACTTCGGTGTCACATACAGTGCCAACGGCAAACAAGTCAACCGATACGCCACCTCCAACGAATGGGAGCAGACTCGCCCGGACGGCGTAGGTACTTTCATCCACGAATTCAGCCACGTCCTCGGTCTCCCTGACTTGTATTGCACCAACTATAACTCTGTCGCAGGCGACATTACCCCTAACGCTTGGAGCGTCCTTGACTACGGCCCTTACAATAACGACGGTCGCACTCCGCCGACATATTCGGTATACGAGCGCAATGCCATGGGATGGATCGATCTCAAAGAGCTCAAGGACGCCGAGACGGTGGCACTCAATCACATCGAAGACTCCAATGAGGGATGTATCATTCACACTTACGGCACAACCGGCGCTGTTAATCCCAACGAATTCTTCCTGCTTGAAAATCGCCAGCAGAAAGGTTGGGACAAGTACCTTCCCGGACACGGAATGTTGATATGGCACATCGACTACAAAACCTCGGTGTTCCAGAATAATACGGTCAACAATACCACGCACCAATATGTGGACATCGAGGAAGCATGTGGCACTGCCAACAGCCGAAACGAGTCTGTTTTGGCCGGATATACCTTTCCGGGCACGTCAAAGAATACATCTTTCACATCTGAGACAACTCCGGCGCTGAAAACCTGGGCCGGCGTGGGTGTCGATGTGCCTATTACCAATATCGAGGAGGACGGCAGTATCATCACCTTTGACGTCTGCGGCGGCGGCACTCCCGTGCCGGCACCTGTGGCTCTCGCCCCCACGGAAAAGACATCCGATTCTTTCGTTGCCAATTGGCAGCCTGTCGAAGGTGCAACCGACTATCGCCTGACGGTATGGGCTGTGGGCGAAGGCGCGCCGAAGACTGAGACCGCCGATTTCGGCACATCTTCAACGACGGCCACTTTCCCCGATGGTTGGAGCTCAAATGTCAATGGTGTGTATACTACGGCAGCAAGTTGCGGTAAGGATGCCCCATCGCTCAAACTCAACCAAGACGGCGCATACCTGGCTACTCGCACTTTCCCCAACCCTATCAAGTCCGTATCGCTATGGCTCAAGGGACAGACGGCCACGAGCGATTGCACACTCAGCATCGAGCGTCAAGACGGAGAGGGATGGTCAACATTCAAGACCATTGCCGTCAACACCTACAACAATAAGGGCGCTGCGGTTACGGTAGACGAAATCCCCGCCAACACCTTTGCACTGCGCATATACTACAACAAAGGACAGCGCGGCAACGTTGCCATAGATGATGTGGCCGTTACATACGGAGCCTCGACATACATCCTTGACGGGTATGACGCTGTAAGCACAGCGGGCGCCACTTCGATGCGCATTGCTGCCGTCAAGAGCGTCAACAAGTACCGTTACAGCGTACGCGCTTATGTCGGTACTTCGCGTTCGGCTGTGTCAAACACCATCGAGCTGACTCTCTCCAACGGAGTGGAAGATATCGCTGTGGACGATGCCAACGCCCCCGTCGAATACTTCAATCTCCAAGGCATAAAAGTCGCCGCCGACAACCTCACCCATGGCATATACGTGCGCCGTCAGGGCAGGTCTGTCTCCAAGATTGTCATTCGCTGATACTTATAGCCGAGACAATTACAGACATTTCGACACAGACATTAAACCAAGCACCGAGATGGATACACCAAATGCACAGATGACCATAGCCGACCTCCAAAAGACGGTGGATCGGTGGATTGCCTCCATTGGTGTGCGATATTTCTCGCCATTGACCAATACCGCCATCCTCGCCGAAGAAACCGGCGAGGTGGCGCGGCTGATGGCTCGGATATATGGTGACCAGTCGTTCAAAGAAGGCGAGGACCCCTCGGCTCTTGGCGACGAACTGGCCGATGTGCTATGGGTGGTGGCTGCCATTGCCAACCAGACGGGCGTAGACCTCGATGAGGCCCTGCGATGCAACATCGCCAAGAAAACAGCCCGTGATGCAAACCGCCATCGCGATAATCCCAAACTGAAACAATAACAACACATAACACTCTACAAATCATGACCGAACAAATTGACAAGTACCACCAGGCGATAGCCGCCAGCAAGGTGACGACAGACGATGCCTTTGTGGCCGCCGAGGTGAAACGCATACTCGATGAGCACCTCAAGGAAAACATGACGCAGGACGTCTATCGATTCCTGTTCAATACCATCGACCTGACCACGCTCAAGGCCACGGATTCGCAGCGTAGCGTAGCCGCCTTCACCGAGCGCGTCAACGCCTTCGAGGCCGAACACCCCGAGTTGAAAAACGTTGCAGCGATATGTGTATATCCCAATTTTGCGCAGGTGGTACGCGCCGTCCTCGATGTCAGCGAGGTTGACATCGCGTGCGTCAGCGGCAATTTCCCCGCTTCACAGGGCTTCCTTGAGACTAAGATTGCCGAGACGGCTCTCGCCGTAAAAGACGGTGCCGACGAAATCGATATCGTCCTCAACGTTGGCGCCTTCCTCGATGGTGACTACGAGAGCGTGTGTGACGAAATCACCGAGCAAAAACAAGCTGCCGGCGATTCCATACTCAAGGTTATCCTCGAAACCGGGGCGCTTAAATCCGCTCAGGCAATACGCGACGCCTCGGTACTGTCGCTGTACAGCGATGCCGACTTCCTGAAGACCTCCACCGGCAAGGAATATCCCGGCGCCACACTTGAGGCCGCATACGTCATGGCACAATGTATCAAGGAGTATTACGAGAAGACCGGCAAGCGCGTGGGCTTCAAGGCTTCGGGCGGCGTGGCCACCACCGAAGAAGCCGTACAATACTACACCGTCATCAAGGCTGTCCTCGGCGAGGAATGGCTGGACAACCACTACTTCCGCATCGGAGCATCGCGCTTGGCCAACAATCTGCTCTCCGACATTCTGGGCACGCCCACCAAGTTCTTCTAAAATACGCCTTGCCTCTTCGTAAAGTTATCACTCAAAAAGCAGCATTGACTTATGGCTGAAACTCTCATATATATCCATCGCAACGGTCAGCAGCAAGGCCCGTACACGTTGCCGCAGCTGACAATGATGACGCTAACGCCTGATACCCCGGTATGGTATGAGGGGTTGGCTGACTGGATGCCGGCCTCGCAGGCACCGTTGACGGCCCCGCTTTTCAACGCGGCAGGTCCGGTGCCGCACATGCCTACGCCCGGAATGTCGCAACGCAACAACGGCATCAAACCGCCAACGTACCTTGGATGGGCCATAGCCTCGTGCATATTGTGCTGCCTGCCTCTTGGTATTGTGGCCATAGTGTATGCTGCGCAGGTCAACGACAAATGGATTCGTGGCGACTATGACGGCGCATATCGCGCTTCACAAAACGCCCAAATATGGACCATAGCCGCAGTTGTAATCGGCATCATAGGCAGCGTTGTCATTACGCTGGTTCAGCCGGCTTTTTGGAGCTTGGCAATGTAGCGACGGATGACTTTTACGCACCACACCCCGCCGCCGATACCGCGCCCTCAGAGGTTGCGGCATCGGCGGCGGTTGCTTGTGGCGCGTTCTCCGAGGATGCGGCGGTTGGTCGTGGCATTGATCGCTGCGGTCATCGTGGCCGCCCTCATCGTCATCTTCATTTTCAACCCGGAGAACACCGCTTGGATGCCCCGTTGTCCTTCGCACATGCTCACCGGATACGACTGCCCCGGCTGCGGCACTCTCAGGGCGCTGCATGCACTTATGCACGGCGATATTGACGCAGCGTGGAATTACAATGCTGCAGTGTTCTTTGCCATACCGGCTATGGCGGCTCTTGCCGTGGCGCCGCATACGCGTCCGCACTCGCTGCTGCGGCGCTTTGCCGACAGCCGCTGGACTCCGATAGTCGTGTTTGTCGCACTTGTCGCATGGACCATCCTGCGCAACATCTGAGACTATGCCGGGCAATCCTTCGGCCAAACACGTGAAAACCTTTCATCCAACGGGCAACAGTAGAGCGGAGCAGTCACTCTGTATTAGAGCGTCGGTAAGCGAAGAAAATGTATCTGACAAAGGATAAGCAAAGATAGAGATATTAATAAACGTTAATTATTACGCCGCCATATTGGACAATTAGCCAAAAGGCGCTAACTTTGCACTGCAAAACGCGAGGGGTATTAGCTCATCTGGTAGAGCGCAACACTGGCAGTGTTGAGGTAAGCGGTTCGAGTCCGCTATACTCCACTCCTCAAGCAGGCTTGGATTTATTTCCGAGCCTGCTTTTTTGTCACCCTACAATATGCCAAAGTTAACAAAGTAACACCTTGTAAGCAGATACAAGAGGCTGTTTGGCATATAAGCCCAACTTTTCATCTCCGAGACGGATTTATTCAAACACTTTTCGTAATAATGCATTTGCCCGTGGACTCTACGCTCAGGTTCGTTTAACCTACACACTGAAAAATAGTCCCGGTTAAATTTTTTTCGTAAATTTGCACTAGTTTATATCTCATTTTTATCAAGGACTTAGGCGCCGCGTTGGGCATCGATTGAAGTCAGAGCGTTGCTGATATTGACAAGCGACTAATAAGAGAGATGCGGCTTGTTGATTAACGATATTATAATTATCGAAAAGATGCTTAGGTCTATGACGTAAGACTATATACACAAATTTATTAGAGAAATGACGGAGAATTCTTTGTATGACAAAAAGTCGTTACTGACGATTGCTTCCAAGAAGATTGACTGGAAGGAAATCGTCAAAGACGTTGTGGCCTTTAGTAATGCCGAAGGGGGGATTTTAGAGTTTGGTATTGAGGATGGCATGGAGACTCCTGATTGTCTCCAAAGAATCCAGGATTCGTTGATGACAATGTTAGTAAACAATATTAACGGGAAAACTAACGGAGTCCAAATATCCGCCGAAAAGAAGAAATATGATAACGGAGGAGAAACAATACTTCTCTTTATTCGTCGCTCGGTCGTCATGGCCACTACAAGTGACGGCAAAGTTTTTATGAGAAATGGAGATAATTCTGAACCTATAACCGGAGAAGACTTACATAGGCTTTCAGAAGAAAAAGGATGTTATAGCTGGGAATTGCGTGTCTCAAATTATGCACTTTCAGACTGCGACACAAAAAGACTGACTTATATCCTGCACTCGCTCAGAACGTCTAATCGTGTTTCCGATTTTGTCAAGGAAAAAACAGATACGGAATTGCTCAGGTATTTTGGCTTATTGGCTGAGAATAAAGACTTAATGACATATCTTGGAGTGTCTTTTTTAGGTTCGCAATTACAAAGGCAAAGAATCTCCAATGCACCTACTCTCCAATGTATTAAATTTGATGAATACGGCGAGAAAATTAATAAATGGACATGGGATGATTTTGTCTATGGCCCGGATGAAATCATTGAAAAAGTTTGGGAAAGCATACCGGATTGGAATGAAAGCCAAGAAGTTAGTGACGGATTATTCCGTAAGAATGTTATGGCTTATGATAAGGATGTCGTGCGTGAGCTAATATGTAACGCCGAAATCCATCGTTCCTACGCCATAACCGGCGATATATTTATCAATATCCATCCGGACTATTTCGAGATTATCAACCCCGGACGTCTTCCTTATGGAGTGACGCCTAACAATATCCTCCATAAGTCCAAAAAGAGAAATCCGAATTTTGCTGCCTTAATGCGGGCACTCAAGTATGTAGAAATTGAGGGCTCGGGCTACGATAAGATGTATGAGATACTTTTGCAACAAGGCAAAAATGTACCCATTGTTTACGAG
Organism: uncultured Porphyromonadaceae bacterium; assembly: GCA_900540625.1. Classification (GTDB taxonomy): domain Bacteria; phylum Bacteroidota; class Bacteroidia; order Bacteroidales; family Muribaculaceae; genus CAG-873. The sequence goes on from UQGP01000030.1 coordinate 9,994, forward strand.
GGCAATGATTTTGTCTCAGTGAAGGTGTGCCGTCGCATACAGAGTAGCAAAGTTCTTGAACTGATGGATTTCGCAGACAGGAATTATCAACTCAGGCAAAAACAGAAAATATGTCTTGGATTGATTGCCATGCATGAATCTGTTACAGCAAGAGAACTGGAGAAGCTCTTGGAATTGAATAACTCCGATGAATTACGCCCTTGGCTACAGCATTTAATCAGGCAGGGCCTTGTTATAAGCTGCAATGTCAGAAGCCGAGGATTGGAGTATCGTGTAAACTCAACCCTTCTTCAAAAATCAGAATTTAGAGGCAAAACGTCTCTAAAGAGAATTGAGGACTATAGGCTCAAAGAATTAATTATAGAGGATCTTAAACTCTATAAAGAAGCTCGGATTGGAGATATTCAAGAGCGCATTGGGTCAGAGATCAGTGAGAAACGTGTTAAAGCTCAGATCTTAGGTTTGGAAGAGGATGGAATAATAGGAAGACGCGGTTCAAATCGTTGGACAACGTATTATCTTATCTCTACCCACAAAACACAATAATGATAGAGAAAAAATTAGAGAGATAATACTAATACGGTTATATTCAATAATATATCTCACACCTCAATTGAAGATTTGAGACGAGAGAAAGTGTTAGAGGATGTTAATATTGGCGTTTGTCTTGTTTTGCAGATGGCTCGAGGCGTTAAGGCCGGCGGGTTGGAATCGGCATGGTGCATCTTGATGCAGCGTATGGCCGGACGCTATCATCTAACAGGTCGAGGTGGAATGAATGCAATATTTGCGCGGGCGAAGAATTTTGTTTACTTTTGCGAGTACAAAGAAAGTATAAAGACACTGCACACCTAACAACACCATACGGATATGCAATCCAAATACCACAGGATACTTTTGAAGCTTAGCGGCGAAAGCCTCGCCGGCTCGGCCGGTACAGGCATCGACACCAATGTCCTCCAGAGTTACGTCCATCAGATTAAGGCCGTAGCTGACAGCGGCGTACAAGTGGCCATAGTCATAGGGGGAGGCAACATCTTCCGCGGATTGTCCGGGGCTACGCGTGGCTTTGACCGCGTCACCGGCGATCAGATGGGTATGCTGGCTACGGTCATCAATTCGCTGGCATTGCGCAGCGCTCTCGAGAGCATAGGCTGCCCGGCACGCGTATTCACCGCCACCAATATGTACCCCGTGGGGACATATTACAGCAGTCGCGCCGCCATCGAAGCGCTCAATCGCGGTAAGGTGGCCATCCTTGCCGGAGGCACCGGAAATCCCTTCTTCACCACCGATACGGGTGCGGCTTTGCGCGCTGTCGAAATTGCCGCCGACGTGATGCTCAAGGGTACGCGTGTGGACGGCGTATACACCGCCGACCCCGAAAAGGATTCTACGGCCACACGTTTCGACCGCATCACTTACGATGAGGTTTACACTCGCGGCCTGCGCGTGATGGACCTTACGGCTACTGCCATGTGCAAGGAAAACCGTATGCCGATTATTGTATTCAATATGGACGTCCCGGGCAACCTGGCTCTCGCCGTGGAAGGCGATACGGCTGTGGGTACGCTCGTATATTGATCGTATTAATCGCGACGACATTCAACCGATACACAAACCACCAAAAACATACAACAATGACAGACCCTAAGACATACCTCACCCCGGCTTCCGAGAAGATGGAACTGTCGGTGGCTTATCTCGAAGAAACCCTGGCACGCATCCGCGCCGGACGTGCCAACCCCAAGATTCTCGAAGGCATCCGTGTAGACTACTACGGAAGTGCCGTACCCCTGAGCAACGTCTCCAATATCACCACTCCCGATGCTCGCACTATCGCCATTACACCCTGGGAGAAAAATATGTTCAAAGAAATCGAGCGTGCCATCATCAACAGCGACCTCGGCATCATGCCCGAAAACAACGGCGAGGTGATACGCATCTGCATCCCGCCGCTGACCGAAGAGCGTCGTAAACAGCTTGTCAAGCAGTGCAAAGGCGAAGTCGAGCAAGCCAAGGTAAGCGTACGTAACGCCCGCCGCGATGCTATCGAAGGCCTCAAAAAGGCCGTCAAACAAGGCATGCCCGAGGATGTCGAGAAAGACGCCGAGACAGAAGCTCAGAAAATCCACGACCGCTTTATGAAAAAGATTGACGAAATCTTTGCGGCCAAAGAAAAAGAAATTCTCACCGTCTGACGCACGTGTGAACACTCTTAAAGGGTTGGAATAATTCAAAAGCGACAACCCTTGCGGGGCAGAGGGCACCGAAGCCCCTGCCCCGCTTTTTTTTTCAAGGGCAAGTATGATGGGAATAATGGGAGCAATGCCATAGCTCTCATTTTCCCATAGCTCCCATGTCACTCTCACCCACCCTCGCCTCCGGTTTCCCCACCACCGACGTATGCAACAGCAAGCAATATACAGTTTTGGAGGATTACGCTTCGTATTCGTGGCGCTGGTCTTTATGTCGCACTTCGAATGGAGCGGTATCGGCGCCTTTGACTTTGGCGGCGACTGTGGCGTCGCATTCTTTTTTGCGCTCAGCGGATACGGGCTTATGAGCGGCTATGGGGCGCGTGCGGCGTCCGGCTCGCTGAACCTTGCACGATTTATGCGGCGACGCTTGTGGCGCATCTATCCCATGCATTTGGTGGCGCTTGCCGTGGCTTTTGTGACCATGCCGTGGGCTTTTGCCGACACAACGGCTGATATTCTATCGGCGTTGCTGCTCCAAAGCTGGAATTCGGAGGCCTATTTTGCGACCAACGGGCCGGCGTGGTTTCTGTCGACTCTTGTGTTTCTGTACTTCTTGTTTCCGTGGTTGGCACGCCGCGTGGCGACCATGCGTTTGCATACTCTTGCGGCCACGGTCGCGGTCGGCTTTGCGCTTATGGTTGCGGCATACGTTGTGACCGCTGCTGCCGGGGCGGACAAGGATGCCGCCACGCGGTGGCTGTATATCTTCCCTCCGGCGCGCGTGTGGGACTTTTTCTTGGGGATGGTTATATTTCGCTTCTGCGGCGTCTTTCGGGCGAGGATGGGGAATTTGTCATCCGGTGCCATCTTTGCGCTGCAGGCGGCTTCTATGGCGCTCGTGGCGGCATTGGCGCCTGTGTATGCCTGCGTCGGTTTGCCTTGGCAGCTCGGCGCCATCTTTTGGTTGCCGATCGCTGTCGTTATTTGTGTCTTTGCGCTCACCGATGGCAAGGCTTTGGCAGGGGTGCGCGCGATGGCTTCGCGACCCCTATCCTATTTGGGTAGCATTTCCATGGAAATTTTTCTGCTGCATGTCCCGGTTATCGCCGGTATGCATCGTCTTGCGCCGCACCTGTCTTTCGAATTGTCCTATGGCGCTGCACTTGTGGCTGCGGCGGCAATCACGCTGGCAATAAGCGCGGCGGTGCACCGCATGCGTCAATGGTTCTGAGAGCGCTTGGAACTTCGATTTCCGGTAGCCCTCACAAAATAAGCCAGAAACAGTACACCGGCCGAAAACAGGCTGATAGAGAAGCTGAGGATGATGCCCCAAAGTCCGAGGCCGGCGGTGAAGGCCAGCAGATATGTCGAAGGCAGTCCGAGGACAAGGTAGCAGAAAAAGGCTATCCACAGCATGGGCATAACGTGTCCGGTGCCGCGCAGGGCATTGGCGAAGGTGATTTGTGTGGCGTCTCCGAGCTGATACAGCAGCAGCGGCAGTATGAGCATACCTGCGGCGGTGACTACGGCGGGGTCGTTGCTGAAGGCGCCCATAATATCCTTGCCCCATAGAGCAAATACTATGGAGGACAGAGCCATAAGTATCAGCATTATGCGGTATCCGGCCGAGGCTATGCGTCGCATGTGTGCGTTGGCTTCGGCGCCGATGCCGGAGGCTACGGCGACTTTGGCGGCTATGGCTGCTCCGAGCGAGTAATAGATGCAGAAGCCGAGGGTGCCCACTATCACTATAATCTGGAAAGCAGCGAGATCTACGGCGCCAAGCCATCCGGCCATCACTGCCGCGCCCGAGAAGGCGCTTGTCTCCAAAGACATTTGTATGGATACCGGGAAGGACGTGCGCCATACCATAGAGCGGCGCGGTTCTTCGTAAGGGCCGCCTATGCGGCGAAATCCGCGCGCGTAAGCCTCGTTGCGTCGCCGCATGAAGAATATCGCCAGAATGGCTACGGGGGCCGTCACACGCGCCGCAAGCGTGCTCAGACCGGCACCCGTAAGTCCGAGTTCGGGCATTCCCCAGTTACCGTAGATCAAGGCGTAGTTGCCCAAGACGTTCATGCCGTTGGTTGCCAGAATTATCCACATGGGCATCTTCGAATTGCCTACGGCGTAACTCCATTGCGCAAAGACGTTGAATACCGTGATGGGTAGCAGTCCGGCAAGGCTTATCAGGAAGTACGGGCGTATGAGCGGCAGTAGTTCTTCGGGCTGGCCCAGCAGACCGATGTTGAAGTATAGCGCCGTCATCAGGGCCATGACGATGATGCAGTACAGGACGTTGATGCGCAGGCCCACGCGCAGGCTTGCGCCGATGTCTCCGGTGCGTCCGGCGCCGAAGAGCCGACCTACGAGCGGAGTGATGCCGTACGTAAAGCCTATACAAGCCAATATGGCAACGTTGAACACATTATTGACAAATGATGCCGAGGCCAGTGCGGCCGTTGAGTAGTGTCCGACCATGATATTGTCGGCAAAACCTACGGCAATCATACCCAGTTGTCCCACAAGTATGGGGCCGCCGAGTTGTAGCAGTTCTTTGTATATATTCTTTGAAGCCATTGCTGTAATCGGGGTGAGTGTAGGCGCACAACCATAGTGCGACGCCTTGGATGGTGTCGGGTGTCGCGGCGGCCGCTGTGTCGTGGCGTCGGATTGCGACGATATATCCGAAAAAAAAACGCCATTAGGAAGTCGTAACCCCTAATGGCGTTTATGAGGGTTGTCAGTTATCAGTTGCGGTCGCCGAAGATGCGCAGCAGGTACAGGAACATATTGATGAAGTCCAGGTAGAGGCTCAGAGCGCCGAGGGTGGCCAGACGGCCTACCGAGGTCGACGGAGCTTCTTGTGCCATGCGCTTGATTTGCTGGGTGTCCCATGCGGTAAGACCTACAAAGATGAGGACGCCGCCGAAGGTGATGGCCCATTCAAGACCGGAGCTGTGTAAGAAGATGTTGACGATGCTGGCAATGATAAGACCGATCAGAGCCATAAACAGGAACGAGCCTATACGGCTGAGGTCCTTGCTGGTGAAGTAGCCGTAGACACTCATGGCGCCGAAGGTGCCGGCGGTGATGAAGAATGTCTTGGCGATGGAGACGCCGGTGTATACAAGGAATATCGGGGCAAGCATCATACCGTTGACTACGGCAAAGAGGAAGAACAGGACGGTGGCTGTGGCCGAGCTGAGTTTATTGATGCCGGCGCTGATGCCGATGACGAGAGCAAGTTCGGCGATGACAAGGCCCCACATGGCCCATGAATTCTGGGCGATGAAGAGCATATAACCGAGCGAGTTGGCGCAGAACAGTGACACGAAGGCCGTGACAACGAGTGCCAGGGTCATGCGGACGTAGACTTGTTTCATCACCGAGGATACGGAGGCTGTGTACACAGTGCTCTGGGCCTGTGCTCCGTAGGTGTTACCGTTGAATTGGGGAGGGTAGTTGTTCATTGTTTTTTATTTTTGTGTTAGGAGATTGGATTTTGCTGTATTGGTGGGGAGGGAGGATTGTGGATATAATGGGATCTATAAGAATAATGAGAGCGATGGCCTATAGCGGCCTATAATAGCTATTCCGGCTATTATAGGCCGCTATGCTTTACATACGCTCGGGGACCTTGATGCCCAGCAGCGCTGTGGCTGTGCGAATTACGCGTGCGCTTTGGCGCGACAGCTCGAGGCGCAGCGAGCGTACGGCGGGGACTTCTTCGCCCAGGATGGTGTGGTCGTGGTAGAATTGATTGTACATCTTGACCACATCGTAGACGTAATTGGCGATGAGTGCGGGCGAGTAGGAGCGTCCGGCCTCGGCCACTACATCGGGGAAGTCGGCAAGGCGTTGTATCAGCGATACTTCCTTCTCGGTAGGCACCACGGCGCTGTAGTCGCCTATGGTGAGTCCCTTGTCGGCAGCCTTGCGCAGCACCGAGCAGATGCGGGCATAAGCGTATTGGATGAAGGGGCCGGTGTTGCCGTTGAAATCGATGGATTCTTTGGGGTTGAAGGTGATGTTGCGGCGCGGGTCTACCTTGAGCAGGTAGTATTTGAGAGCGCCCATCCCGACGGTTTCGGCTATGGCATCGATGTCGGCTTCGCTGAGTCCGTCAAGTTTGCCGGCCTGTTGTGCCACCTCGCGTGCTGTGTTCACCATATCGGCCATCAGGTCGTCGGCGTCGACGACGGTGCCTTCGCGGGACTTCATCTTGCCATCGGGCAGCTCGACCATTCCGTAGCTGAAGTGTACGAGGTCTTTGCCCCAGGCAAATCCGAGGCGGTCAAGCAGCAGCGACAGCACTTGGAAGTGGTAGTTTTGCTCGTTGCCGACCACGTATATCATCTTGTCGATGGGGAAGTCTTGGTAGCGGAGTTTGGCCGTGCCTATGTCCTGAGTCATATACACCGAGGTGCCGTCGCTGCGCAGCAGCAACTTGTGATCCAGTCCGGCATCGGTGAGGTCGGCCCAGACGCTACCGTCTTCGCGGCGATACATTATGCCTTTTTCGAGGCCTTCGAGGACTTTTTCTTTGCCTTCGAGGTAGGTGTCGCTTTCGTAGTATATCTTGTCGAAATCGACGCCGAGGCGGCGGTATGTTTCGTCAAATCCGGCGTATACCCAGTCGTTCATCATCTTCCACAGGCGGCGTACTTCCGGGTCTTTGGCTTCCCAGCGGCGGAGCATTTCGCGTGCTTCGAGCATCAGCGGGGCTTGGTTTTTGGCCTCGTCTTCGCTCATACCTTTTTCCATCAGGGCCTTGACTTCTTCTTTGTAGTGTTTGTCAAAGAGGACGTAAAAGTCGCCGATAAGGTGGTCGCCCTTCTTGCCCGTGCTTTCGGGGGTGGCGTCGTTGCCCCATTTCTGCCAGGCCAGCATGGACTTGCATATATGGATGCCGCGGTCGTTGACGATATTGGTCTTGACCACGCGATTGCCGCAGGCCTTGAGTATCTGAGCCAACGAGTAGCCCAGCAGGTTGTTGCGGACATGGCCCAGGTGCAGTGGCTTATTGGTGTTGGGCGAGGAGTACTCGATCATCACCAACGGCGAGTCTGCGGTTGCGGCCTTGATGCCGAAGTCTTTTGTGGTCTCGATGGAGGCTAAGACTTTGTCCCAGAATGTGGGTGCTATGACGATATTGAGGAAGCCCTTGACGGCATTGTATCTTGCCACGGCCTCGGAGTGCTCGGCAAGGTAGGCGCCGATTTCGTTGGCTACGGCTTCGGGCGCCTTGCGCGCTGCTTTGACATATGGGAATACCACAACAGTGATATTGCCTTCGAATTCGCGGCGTGTGGCTTGGGTCTGTACTTGGTCGGCAGTGGTGTCGATGTCGTATAGTGCCTTGACGGCTGCCACAACTTCCCGGGCTATGATTGTATCTAATTGCATATTCGTGTGGTGGTGTGGGGTGTCGTTACCGACTCCCGGTGTGTATATTGGTGCATTTGAAATGCAAATTTACGAATTTTTCGCGATGTCAGCTTCTTGTACAGGCAAAAACGCCGCCAAACTATGCCAATAAATCTAAAAGACGCTGCCGGGTGACAGCAAATAGGTCGGTATTTGCCAATACCCGTACAGGCGACCGAATACCGAACGTCTGTACGGGTATGGTATCTTCCGTGGGGGATATTGTCTTGCTTCGACGACTGTCTTGCTTCGACGGCTCGGGGCTGTGGCGGTTGTTCTGATGATTGCCTTATTTGCCGTCGATGGAGGATGTGTGCTTGTGGTTCTTGATGTATTGCAAGGCCGTATCGAGGGCGTCATTGGCTTTGACGGCGATGTCGGGTATGGCGCCGTGTATGTCGTCTTCTTCGGCGTTCATCTGCCAAAAACGTTTGTAGGAGATGCCGCAGACCATCTTGGAGACGGGTAGGGCGTATGCCAGTATCTCGCCGTAGCAGACGTTCATGCCTCCGGTTTCTTCGCCTATAACCATCCCGGCGCCACATTCCTTGAAGGTCCAGACAAAGGACGCACCGGCCGAGAATGTGGCGTTGGAAGACAGCACTATGACACGCCCGTCATAGTGTCCCTGTTCGCGCGTATAGGGGGTGTTGTACCAGGTCGAGTCAGCCTCGCCGTATGTCAGCGTGGTGGAGCTCATAGATGAGCCAAGCAATCTTAGTGTGGTTGGTGTAACTTTTATCAATCCTTTGGATATCTGGGTGAAGGGTTTGGGGCTGATGTATTTCAGCAGTACGTCGCCTACGTAATTGCTACCGCCGCCATTGGCTCGCGCATCAATGATGAGATTGTCGATATGTCGACGGCGCAGGGTGCTGAACATCGAGTCGGCAAAGGCCTCGATATTGTCTACGTCCTCGCAGGCGGGGAAGTCCATGATGGCCACATTTTTTGTCTCGTCGATGGTGAATGAGTAGTCTTTTTTGTATACATTCTTTCTTGTGGGGCAGCGGCGTTTGGCTTCGGTGAAGTCTACCGGCTCGAATGTGTGACGCATTGGCCGCTTGGCTCCTTGCGGCAGGTACTCGACATCGTAGCTATCAGCTTTGTATAGCGTGTAATACAAGCCTGAGAAGGAGTTGTTGATGCGTGCCAGACGAAAGGGCCGCCGCTCGCCGCTGACGTAGGGCAGCATCGATTCGATGATTTCGGAGGACGGAATGCCGTTGACGGATAGAATTTTGGCACCGCACGGTATTATGGAGTCAAGGCTTGATTGGCAGGTGATTGTGCCGTCGGAAGCGACATCCATGTACACCGGCATATGCAGCGCCTTGGCGTTGACAAATACTTGCTGACCAGGGAAGAAAAGATTGGTGTGTCCGTCGCCGATCATAGCCACTAACGGAGCCATAACTTTGTAAGCCTCGGTGATGGTCAGCGAGTCGGGTAGGGATTTCTTTGCGGCATTGACGGCACGCATCAAGTCGGCTTGGCGACATGTCGAGAAGATGTCGGGATGCACCTGATCTATGGTGTATATGAGCGCGTCGATGTCAAATTGGACTTGCTGCCGCGACAGCAGCCCGGAGGGCGCGATTTTCAGCAACTCGGGGTTGGGATTGGTATAGGGGTCGGCGGCAGAGCGCTTGACAAGCACATGTGCCGTGTCGCCATTGGTGGTCAGGATGTCCAGCGGTGCCGATTGCCACTCTTTTACCTCCAAGGTTACGGTGTCGATGTCGGATGCAAAAGATATTGTGCCTGCCGAGGTGTCAAAGATGTCTGGGTTTGTTTCGGGTGACACGTGCCACAATATTCCTTCGCGGTTTGAGCCGTTGAGCAGGATTCCTACGTTTTCCTGTGTGGTACGTAGTACGGGGGTGGAATTTTGTCGGTTGCTTTGACTGGGTGTTTCTGCAGCTATGACTGCCAAGGATGCCAGCCCAAGCCCTATGATGAGTGTGAGTGTTCGGTTGTTCATTTGTTCATTTGTTTTGTGTCGTTGTCCACATATATGACGGATAGGGTAGCGGTTTGTGACACGTGTCTCCAAAAATATTTCGGCACTTGTGCCGCAGAATTCTTGCCCGTGTGTTTTGTGCCGAATTCTACAGCCCCGGGAGGGTGGGGTCGGGGAGCAGACGGAAGGTCATACGGTGTAATGGCGAAGGTCCGAATCGGGCGATGGCATCGCGGTGGTCGGCGGTGGGATATCCTTTGTTCGAGTCCCAGTGATACATAGGGTAGCGCTGTGCGGCCTCGTCCATAAAGGCGTCACGGCCGGTCTTGGCCAGCACGGAGGCGGCGGCGATATTTCCGAAACGTCCGTCGCCTTTGACGAAGGTTTGCCACGGGACATCGCGCCAGGGCGTGAAGCGGTTGCCATCGACGATAACGGCGCCGGGAGCTATGGACAGGGCGTCCAGAGCGCGATGCATTGCCAGAATGGAGGCACGCAGGATGTTGATGCGGTCGATTTCGGTGTTGTCCACCACGCCTATGCCGTAAGCTATGGCTTCGGACAAGATGACATTGCGCAGGGCCGTGCGGCGTGCGGCGCTCATCTGTTTTGAGTCGTTGAGCCATGGGTGTGTGAAGCCGTCGGGCAGGATTACGGCTGCCGCGTATACGGGTCCGGCGAGGCATCCTCGGCCGGCTTCATCGCATCCGGCTTCGTGTATGCCCGCGCAGTAGCAGGACGGCAGATGTAGAGGCTCGTTTCGCTTGGTCATTGTCTTTTGTGGTGCTTTGGGGCGTGCCTATCCGTCAGGGCAGGCATGGCGGCGTGTGCGTATTAGTGGAGCGTACATATGAAAAGAATGAGTAGCCGAAAACTGACCGAAGTCAATTAGACGATTACTCATTCTCCTCTCTCCTCTGGCGGTATGGACGGGACTCGAACCCGCGACCCCCTGCGTGACAGGCAGGTATTCTAACCAGCTGAACTACCACACCGTGGAAAAATTCCTTTCTTGCGATTTCAAAATTTGGCGTCGACCTCTGCCGACTTCGGTCTCTCGCAAGGCAGACCGTTTTGCTTTTGCGATGCAAAGTTACGGCTCTTTTCGTTTCCCACCAAATTTTTTGCAGAAAAAAACTAAAAAATTTTTTCGCCGGCTCGACAGTGTTTGGCTACTGCCCTGAGTATATGGAAGTTGGCTGTAATGTGGCGGCCATGCTTATTGCCACTGTTGCAAGTATGGCTACGGCAATAAGTATCCATGCGGTCTCTTTTCGCTGGTTCCAGCATATCCATGCGCACACGGCGGTGGCTGCCGTATATGCCGGAAAGGCCCACATAAGCGGGCGCAAGGGGCTGTCTGTCGCTGTCGCCAGTACCAATATGGGTCCGGTGATGCCGGTCAGGGCCACGCATACGCACAATATCGTCAGCCACAGCGGCCGCGGTTGTCGTGGTGTCTCGCTCATTTTTTGTGCTTTTTGGCTTGTTTTTTACCTTCGAGGTATGCCGCTACGGTGGCTTCGATGCCGCGTTCCAGCGAGAATTGCGGATTAAATCCGAAGTCACGTTGTGCGGGCGTGATGTCGCAGGTCCAATTGCGTTGGCGCATAATTTTGAATTTGTCGCGGTTGAGTGTGGAGGCCTTGCCGCGAGCCACACCTATTTTCTCGGCGACAACACTGGCGGCATACACTGCCCACATGGGCAGGCATATGGGGATGATGGCGCGACGGTGCAGATGTCGTGCCACAATTTGGCGGAATTCTTTCTGCGAGTATGAGCGATCTTCGCTGATGATATATTTGTGGTGCAGCACCTTTTGGGTGGGGGCTGCTATGGCGTCGAACATGGCCTGTACCAAATCGTCTACGTATATGAAGGTGAGCATCTGGCGCTTGTATCCGACGGCAAAGTCCCAATGAGCATCGATGCTTTTGATCATCATCAGGTAGTCTTTTTCGTGCGGGCCGTAGACACCGGTGGGGCGGAAGACTATCCACGGCACATCGGGGTGGGTGTCCAGGTAGGTCTCGCTCTTAATTTTGGAGACGCCGTAGCGTGTATTGGGCTGTGGAATGGTGTTGTCGTCCAAGGGGCGGCCGGAGTCTTCTTCGGCGGGACCGAGGGCGCTGAGCGAACTCATATACAGCAGCTTGTCCGGCAGGCGTCCGTCGCGGCGCAGCACTTCCACAAAGTCGGTGAAGTACTGATAGTTGATGCGGTTGAAGTCCAGGAAATTGGCGCATTTTGTGGCGCCGAGGTTCCAGATGATATATTGCCAGCGTCCGTCGGGGGCTTGAGCGGCCAGAGTGGCGGCTACGGACTCGGGGTCGTCGTAATTGAGTACTACGAAGTGCAAGCGCGGGTCGTCGAGGTAGCGCCGCGAGGTGGAGGCGCGTACGCCCACCCAGGTGTCATAGCCCAATTCGAGGGCGCGTCGGGCTATAAATCCGCCGATAAATCCGCCGGCTCCGACTATAAGCAGTGTCTTCTCTTGTGTTGCGTTGTCTTGTTGCGTCATTGTGTCGTGTGTATGCGTAAGTGGTTGGTGTGGAGAGAGTGACGGCCTATGCGTGGCGTACGGCGTCAAGGGCTTTGAGATATGTATTCATAGTCTGCCGGGCAAAGGTCTCGACGTTGAAGCGCTGTACGTATCTCAGTCCGCTGTCGGCCAGTGACTGATGCCAACGGCTGTCGCCGCATATTCGAGCCATTGCGTCGGCCATGGCCTCGGGGTCTTCGGGGTCGACGTACATTGCTCCGGGACCGCCGGCTTCTTCGAGGCAACTGCCGGTGGCGGCAACCACCGGAGTTCCGCAGCTCAGGGCCTCGACCACGGGCAGTCCGAAGCCCTCGTAGCGCGAGGGGTAGGCGGCACATGTGGCGGCGCTGTATAGCGCCGGAAGGTCGGCAAAGGGTATACCTTCGAGGATGTGCAGGCGATTTTGCAAGCCGTGGGCGGCGGCATAGCGGTCGATGTCGCGAGTATATGGGGTGCGGCGACCGACGAGCACCAGGTGGATGTCGCTGTCCAATGCGGCCAGCGCTTGTACGGTCAGCAGCTGATTTTTTCGAGCTTGGATGGTGCCTACACCGATGATGTACCGTTCGGGCAGGTTGTAGCGGCGGCGGATGTCTATGCGGGCGTACTCACCGGCAGGAACAAAGGAGGCGTCGACGCCTTGATACACGATGTCGATTTTGGCCGGGGCGATGCCGTAGTCGTTTACTAAGTCATCGCGTGTGCAGCGGCTGATGGCTATGATGCGCGTGGCGTTGATGGCGCTGTGGCGATATTTGTAGTCGTAGATGGCGCGGTCCATGGCTTTGTAGTCCTTGGGACAGCGACGCCATATCAGGTCGTGGATGGTCACTACCGAGGCCAGTGACGGAATGCGGCGAATGTTCAGCGGCAATTCGTTGGACAGTCCGTGGTAGATGTCGGCGCCGATGTCTGCCAATTGGCCGGTAATGTCGAAGGTGCGCCATAGGGCACCGAAACGGCGGTCGATGGCTTTGGCGGGCTCGACAAGGCTGACGCCCGGACGCTCGAGGATGGCGGCGAGGCGCGTGGTATCGCCGCCGGGAGACATCACGGCGTAATCGTGGTCGGGGTAGGCCGCGGACAGCGCATCGATGGCGTAGCGGCTGTAATTGCCCAGGCCGGTGGAGTTGCGTACGGCGCGTTTGCCGTCAAAAGCTATCAGTAGTTTTTCCATACCCAAAGGTACGCGTTTTTTTTGAAAGCGCCGCTTGTCGGGAGGACTTTGCGCCTCTCGCGTGGCTCAATAATGGAAGGATGATCCGCCGAGGAATTCGCGCAGCAGCGACGTAGGCGGCAGGGTGCGGTTGTCGATTTGCGGGAAGTAGCTCAGGAACTTGCGCAGGCGGTAGGCTTGTGCATACTCGGGCTGATCGCAGGATACTTCGCCGAGAATTTCGCAGGCGTATTGGCGGATGACACCGAGCTCGAAAAGCAGCGATGAGTTGAAGGTTGCATCGGCGTTTTCCTGATATGGGAATATCCATTTTTCCTCGCCACGACGTACGCTGGGCCAGCGACGTATGGTCTCGGCTGCGCCGATACTACGGTATTTGTAGTCGCGTACAATGCGTCGCAGCAGGCGGTTGTCGGTGGTGGGTACCCAGTTGTGGTCGTCTATGGTGAGGGTGGTCAGCGCCGAGACGTAGATGCGGAATTTGTCGCTCTCGGCTATGGACGGGGTCAACTCGGGATTGAGGCCGTGGATGCCTTCGATGAGTATGACGCTGTCGGCGCCCAGAGATATTTTGTTGCCTTTGTATTTGCGTGTTCCGGTGGCAAAGTCGTAGGTGGGAAGGCTTACTTCCTTGCCGTCTAAAAGGTCCTGGAGGTCGCGATTGAAGGTGGCCAAGTCCAGGGCGTACAACGACTCGTAGTCGTACTCGCCGTCGGCATCGCGCGGCGTGTGCTCGCGGTCTACAAAGTAGTTGTCGAGCGAAATCATCACCGGACGCAACAGATTGGTCATCAGTTGTATGGCCAGGCGTTTGGTGGTCGTGGTCTTGCCTGAGGACGAAGGCCCGGCTATGAGTATGATGCGTGCGCCTCCTTGGCGGTGGCGGCGTGTGATTTCGTCGGCTATGGCGCTGATATATTTTTGGTGGAGGGCTTCGGCGACGTTGATTAGGTCGCGTGTGCGTCCGTCGGCGGCTACGCGGTTCAGCTCGCCCACGTTGCTCACGCCGAGTATGCGGTTGAAGTCAAGATAGTCGGTGAAGGCCTTGAACATCTTGTCCTGTACTATGGGCTCGGGCGTCTGCGTGGGGTTGGACGGGTCGAGGGAGCGCAGCAGCATCCCATCTTTGTATGTGGTGAGCGCAAATACGCCTATATGTCCGGTCGAGGGGGCCAGACATCCGTAGTAGCTGTCGGCGATATCGCCGAGGGTGTAGTACTTGGTATAGAGGTCATGGATGGTGGTCAGCAGTCGGACTTTGTCGTCAAGCCCCTGAGCCTTGAAGATCTCGATGACCTGTGCGGTGGGCGCTTCGTGCAGCACGAAGGGTATGTCGGCTTGGTGTAGCCTGCGCATTTCGGCTTCGATGACGCGGACTGTATCTTCGGTGGTTTCGAGGCCGATGACGCGGCAGAAGTATCCGTGCGAGATGCTGTGCATCATCTTGAGCTTGGCTCCGGGATATAGCCTGCGTATGGCGCAGTACAGCATCATGCACAGCGAACGCACGTAGGCGCGATTGCCCGAATCGTGCGTGGGAGGCAGCATCTCGATGGTCTTGGGGTTGTATACGCGGTAGGAGAGCGGTTCGGTTTTGTTGTTGACGCGTACGCATATCGGGTCAAAGCCCAGATTGTCCCGCAATTCCGTGGCCAGTTGGTATAGGGATGAGCCTTGGGCTACGGAGATGTCCGTGCCGGTATTGTTGCAGTGCAGAGTGACTGTCGGTGTTGTCATGTGTCTTATTTTGAGGGTTTGAAGAGTCTTTTGAGCATGTGGTGCCGGCGCTTGTTGCGCAGGTATTTTTGCAATTGTGCGCGCGCCCGGTCTGCGGTTGCTTCGGGGTCGATTCCGGCGGCAAGAGCATAGCGGCGGGCGAGGTCGGCGGTGGCGTCGGCGCTTTCGATGTCTATGCGGCTGAAGTTGTCCATCAGTCGTTTAGGACTATGGACGCCGAATTTCATCCGATTGATGTCGATGAGGTAGAAGCGGCGCACGCCGTCTTCGGTGCGGTATAGGATATTGCCGGGCGAGAAGTCTTTGTGGTATACTCCGGCGCGGTGCATCCGTACCATGTATTGTGCCAGATCGTCCAGCACCGGGGACATTGCCCGGGCATCGCGCAGGTGCCACAATCGCATGTCCTCGGCCCCGTCGATTTGACGGCAGATGTAGTAGCTGTGCGTGAGCAGCGCCCCGCGGTGGATTTCGATGTATGCCACGGGCTCGGGAGTGTCGAAACCCATGGAGATGAGGCGTCGGGCATTTTCGTAGGAACGCCGGGCCTTGCCGGGCCGCAGGTGGGTATACACCAGTGCATTGATGATTGACGGCGCGTGAAAATCCTTGATACATAGGCGCGTACCGTCTTCGCAGGTGTATGCGTAGACGGAGTTGCGTGCATGGTAGATTTCGATGGCATCGGCCGGAACACCGTCGGAGGCTATTGCCTGTATCAGTGGTGCCATCCGGCTGTATTGCGGTGATATTATTATCTTGGCTTTCATCGTGCTGTGTCTTTGCCCGTCGTTATTTCTTGAAGTAATTTGAGCTGATTATCAGGTCGCTGATGGTGTACATGCGGCGCTGGTGATCGAGTACGGCTTTATCGGCGCCGGAGGTGTCGCCCACAAATTTGCCCTGAGCGTTGATGGTGAAGGGCAATTTGTCGGGGTCGAGGATGCTTTGGCCGAGGCCGCGCCAGCCGTAGTCGTCGAGCCCGAGAAGGTCGAGAAGGGTGGGGTACAAATCAATTTGTCCCATGGTGGCATCGTGACGCCCGGCCACGGGGCTGTTAAGCACCACTAAGGGCACGTATTGCTCGGGCGAGAGCCAGGCGGCTACGGCGGGATTTTTGACGAAGGAGGCGCGGTCCACGCCTATGCCTTCGTGGTCGCCGGTGATGATGATTGTCGTATTGTCATATTGCCCGGAGGCTTTGAGCCGGCGCACAAAGTCGCCGATAGCTCGGTCGGTGTAATTGGCCACTTCCATGTAATGGCGCAGTCGCTCGGGTATGGCGTTGCTGAAGTGTACTTTCTTGAGTTCGTCGGGTATGACGAAGGGGGTATGTCCCGAGTAGGTGACGCATTGCAGCATCGTGTGTCCGTGCGGCGGCCACATGGACGGGTCTGCAATCTTTTGGGCGCTTTGACGCAGGAACGAGGTGTCGCCCAAGCGTCCGCGCGGCCCGGTCTTGATGTCGAGTACAAAGTTGGGTTTGTCGTAGATTTCGTATCCAAAGTCTTGTGCCACAATGGCTACATTCCACACCGTGCGCTTGTCCACGGTGAAGGACATCACGTGGGCGTCATTGCCGTATTTTTGCTTCCACGCTTTGTCGAGGCTGCAATAGACGTTGTGCGGAAAGCGGTAGGAGTATGCCCCGTATTCGACGGGCAGCAGTCCGGTGTGAAGTATCAGTTGGGCATCGATACTGCGCGCTCCTTTGACTTGAGACAGAACGTGCGGCGCATACAGTGTGGCGCTGTCACGCAGCAGGGCGTTGATATTGGGGGTCAATTCCTGACCTTCGACAGCGGTCTCGAATACCCAGCTTTCGAGGCTTTCGCATAGGATGATGATGACGTTATCCTTGGGTTGAAGTCGCGGCGGAATGTATTTTGCGCCCGGACGGGTGGCTATCCATTGATTGATTTCGGCGCGTAGTTGGGGCGTCAGTTCGACGGTGCCGCGCATCCATTCGTAGGCCATGGCACCGGGAATGGTGTATACCGCGGCGCCGCAGGTACTGTAGTCGTACATCAATTTGTCGTAGGCTTTTTTGTATCCGCCCAAACAGGCCACGTATATTATTACAATGGCCATGGGTAGGGCCAGCATCCATAGTGCCATACGACGGCAAAGGCGTTTGGTGCTGTCTCCAAGCACTTTGCGTAGGTCGGTGCGGCTTAGCGCCACAATGGCGGCGAGCGTCGTCAGCGGGAATACGATATCGGACCATCGCAGCGATTCCCAGACGCTGTCGGTGAAGTCTGCGAGGTTGCTTACAAGGAGGTAGCTGCCGGCCGGGATGATGGTGAAGTAGGTGCGGAAGTACATCAGATTGGCTATAAGCAGCAGGTCTGTAATGATGTAGACGGCCACTATATACCACCGCCGACGTATCCGCAGCAGCGGCAACGCCAGCAGTGTCGCCAGAGCCAGTTTGGTGAGGTATCCTATCGGGAATTGGAAGCCGGAAAATGTACTTCCCAAGGCCCATATCAGGTCGAAAAACAGAAACTTGAAGTATAATACGGTTACGACCGTGGTCATAACGCCGCGTCCGCTCAACGGGTGCGGCGTCAGGGCTTTGGTCAAGGTCTTTACGAAGGTCTGTATGCGTGCGGACATATATTGTTCGGTTGTTCTATCGGTGGTTTTTATATGTATTTGTCGACGTCTCTCATTTTTGTCGACTTATGTGTTGTTGCGGCGCAATCAGACGCGCCCGCAGGTCTCAGGAACGCTCGGCGATTTTGTGGAATAGGTTGTCGAAATAGTCCACGTAGTCGGTCATGGCGTAGTTGTCGTCGATGTTGCGTAATGCGGCGGCGGACATGCGTGCGCGTACGTCGGGATTTAGCGCTATATCTTTGATGGCTTGGGCCATGGCTTGTGCATCGCCCGGCGGCACAAGTATGCCGCTGGGATCGTCGCCGGTGATGATAAGGTCGCGGGCGCCGGGGATGTCACTGACCACGCAGGGTATGCCGCAGGCTTGCGCTTCGCGGATTACGCGTGGCGAGGCATCGCGTAGTGACGGCAGTGCAAAGACATCGGCTTCGGGTAGGTAATGCATCGCATCGGGGCGATTGCCGGTGAAGGTTACTATGCCTTTCGGCGCCGATTGGATGTCGTCGGCCTCGGCTTCGCCAACGACTGTCAGCGAAATTTTCAGCCCGTCGGCGGCCAGAATTTCGGCGGCTTTGAGCAGTACGGGCAGGCCTTTGTGTGGACGTCCTTTGGTGATGCCGACATATATTATTTTGATTTGGTCGTCGTCGTGCCCTATGGCAACGGGTTGTGCCATAGCGTTTTGCACCCATTGGCGCATAAATGGTTTGGGACGCCCGGAGAGACGGTCGGCCGGGATGTATCGGGCCAAATATTCCTGTATATCCGGGGTTTCGCACACGATATGTGCTACGCGTTTGTTCAGCAGCGCCATACGATATGTCGGGTCAAAGGGATGCACGTGTGCTTGTGTGCCGCGGTATCCGACTATTGCAGGGGCGTGGCGCATACATCGAGTGGCTTGTATGGCCGTGGACAGCGCCGAGGTGCTTACGGCAAATACAATGTCGGGGCGAAGTGTTTTGATGATTCGCCGTAACCCGCAGATAGCCTTGAGCGTAAACTTGGATTTAATGTCGGGCATCGCCATGCGTTTCATGTCTACAGGTAGCACGTCTTGATCGGGCGCGGCTATGGTTATGTCGGCTTTGCCGCTGTCGTTCAGTGCTTTGAATGTCTGATAAAGTACCAAATCGCAATCGTGTGACAGCAGCAGTATTTTCGGTGTTCGGGTCTTTGTCATTTGGTTGACTCGGCGATTAATTTGATGAATTGTTTCACGTGAAACAATGGATTGTAGGTGTCTTGGTAGGCTTGACGGGCGGCCTGCCCGGCGGCGTTAAGGGTCTCGGGGTCGGCCGACACAGCGGCAATATTGTCTTGGAGTGCAGATGCGTCAACAGCCTCATACACAGGTATTCCGCAGCGCATACAGTCTATCTGTGCAGCGGTAACGTATGCCTTTTCGGCGATGACTAAATGTGTCGCTTCAAGCTCTTGCCGGGTGTCGTATTCGTTGCCTTTCCAGAGGTATGTGTGGCCGCTGTCGGCTCGTGTGTCGCGCACTATAGGCATAATATGTCGGGCTTTGCCTGTGCCGCAGATGGTGAATTGTATCCTGACATCGGGTAGCCGGCGTACGGCTTCTACGGCGTTGCGTAGCAGTGCGTAATCGGTTATTTCTCCGAGCCACAGTATGTTGAGAGGCGTCTGTCCGTCATACTCGGCGCGAATTATTGGCGGCGTCATTTCGGTGTCGAAGGACGTGGGCGCAAGTATCGCACTCCTGTCCGGGCGTACTCCCAACCGGGTGTATTGTTCTTTTTGTGTCGCGTCTTCGAACAACCATAGTGATACGTTGTCGATCATTTCGGAGGGAATGTTTCGCGGGATGTCTTCGCAACGTACGGGTTGATAGACGATTACATATCCGGCGTTGGATCTTTCGGCGATAATTTTTGCCGAAATTGCAGCTATGGCTTGGCGGTTTGTGTGGACTATGACTACGTCATAACGACTTTTTTTGAGCGCTGAGGCCAGTTGCATGGATATTGCAAAACTCGGCGCGGATGTCTCGATGGCAGTGATTGTATTTCCGGTGGCGTTGACGGCGGCGTGCAGGGCTTTTCGGGCATTGTCGTTATGTCGCGGCGCCAGTATGTCTGCTATCAGCATAATCCGTTTTCACGCAATGTTTTACGTGCTATTTTCCATGCCATATATGTGCCGTAGGCGCGTCCTTGGGCTATCATTGCGCCGGTGCGTCCGTCCATCCATCCGCCTTTTTCGATGTAGTATTTGAAGTAGGTGGCTATGGCTGTTATATGGGGGCGCAGGGGGCTGATTCGGTTGTAGCGCGCGGCCAGGGCTGCCGCGCGTAAACGCGCCTGGGATAGCTCTTTAAGTAGCATTTGCGAGTAGTTGATGGCACGGAAGTGCAGCAGTGTTCCTTCGAGTTTTTGTGGACGTAATGACTCGGGGAAGGTGACCTGTTCGCGCACATCGCGGAGGTTCCATTGGGCGTAGCGTTTGTTGAAAAGTCGTATCATTCCGCTGCGTTTCAGTCCGGTATGTCGTACTTTGTGCCCGAAGTAGTATTCCATAATGTTGAAGGCGTACACGCGGTGGGTCAATCCTTCTTTTTTGAGTTTCATAATGGATTGACGCAATTCGTCGTCCAGTACTTCGTCGGCGTCTATGGCCAAAATGTAGGTGTACTTGCACAGCGAGGCGGCATACTGACGTTGGATGCCGTAGCCGGTGAAACGACGGTGGTATACTTGGCATCCGGCCTTGCGGCAAATGTCCGGAGTCCCGTCCGTACTGCCGGAGTCCACGACTATAATTTCGTCGGCGATGCCTTCAAGTGATTTGAGACAACGCTTGATGATGGTGGCCTCGTTGTTTGTTATGATGGTCGCCGAAATGTGTGTGCTGGGCTTTTGCTCGGCTTCGTCTTGGGGGAAAGTTGTGCGCTCGTCCATAGGTCCTTTTTTTTGTGTTTACAAAGATAACACTATCGGCTTATTCACACACTTTTGTTTAACATTGTTTAACCTCAAATCGCGTTTTTCCTGTCCGCCTATACGTGAACGGATGGTTTATGCGCTCAATTTCGGGCTAATTTTTCGGTTATGTGTTATGAGATAGTCTGTTAGGCCGAATTTAACGTATTTCGATTGTCGAGGCATTTAGAATGCGAATTGTTTGTAAATACTCCAACGGTTGTCTGATTTGGCTTATTTGCGAATTCCCCTGTAGATTCTTAAACGAAGTGCAAAAACATTAGCCTCTCACTACGGGGCTAGCC